>NZ_MWMM01000016.1:0-59834 GCF_002189605.1 Pseudobacillus badius | reverse complement strand
TCAAACTCTCCAAAAAGATGGTTTGACTTGCTCATGTTTTAAAAATAAGAATTAACTTACTGGCATGTTTTTGTTCAGTTTTCAAAGATCAATTTTTCTTTTGTCGTTAACAGCGACTTTGCTATCATATCACCTTTGCGATTTGAAAGTCAACAGTTAATTTTATTTTTTTAATCAGCCGCTTTGTTTTCAGCGACAATAAATAATTTAACATGAATGAATCATTTATGTCAACAACTTATTTTATTTATATTTTTTTTAGTTAAAACCGCCGACAATCCAACAAAAAAAAGACAGTCCCTTTGCCTTGTAAGATCGGCCCTAACTGTCTTTTAGAACATCTCGATCGCGATTGGTTCCCTATTCTTTCTTTGGCCTCAATTTGTTTTCTCTCCTTAAACAGATAGGCCTGGGAGAACGAAAACTCTTTTGCTTTACATTCTTGAAACTGCTTGCTCACGCGTCAGAGGAAGAAGCCGATGATTGCGTGTTTTCAGCTGACAATCTATATGCCAGGTATTTCATGCATTCTTTTTCATCCGCTACTCTTTTAAATAGTTTAAATAGCTTCGTATATTTTTTTCTCATAGAACTTTTTACAGACTCATCTATTCGCGAATCTCCCAGGTCAAATAAAATTTCGTCCATTTCCCGTTTAATCAAATAATAAATTTCCTTTTTTTCTTCTTCGTTAATTAATAATGCCAACATCTCATCACCCATTTTTCTTTTTAGTCATTGTCATACTACTATGCTATTCGGCAAATCTATTTGTTTGTCATATTATTTGTGTACATGCTCATAAAGTTGAATAAGATGATTTTAGCGGAGGGAGAGCATGACGTTCTTTTATAGTTTGCACATAAAAAAAACCAAACAGTTCTTGTTGCTCGTTTCACTTTCTTTTTTCACAGCTCTTTTATTGTTTACCCAAAATCTTTTAAGTATTCCCGTTTTTTTAGAGAAAGAATCTCCCAAAGCCATTTACAAGGGGGAAAATGGGATTGCTCTAACGTTCGATATCGGCTGGGGGGATGAAAAAGCTGAAAAAATTTTACAAACGCTCATCCGCCACAAAGTCAAAGCTACTTTTTTCTTGTCCGGTTCGTGGGCAGAGCGCCATCCTGATCTTGTAAAAAAAATGGAGAAGCACCATTTTGAAATCGGCCTGCTTGGCTACAATTATGTCGATTACACATCAATGGAAAAAGAAGAGGTTAAAAAGGATTTGCTGAAAGCACAGGAAGTATTTAAGAAATTACAAATTGAAAAAATCAAGTTAATGCGGGCACCGACCGGCCACTTTAATAAGCAAGTGCTGAAAATAGCGGATGAAATGAATTTAACGTATGTCCATTGGAGCGTAGATACGAACGATTGGAGAAATCCGGGCACTTCCCTTATTTTATCTAAAGTGAAGGAAGCAAAAAACGGAGATATCCTCTTTATGCATGCTTCGGACTCAGCCAAGCAAACCAATGCAGCTCTTCCTCAAATTGTTGAAACGACACGATCAGCCGGCAAGCTGGTCACAGTCTCTGAGCTCATTGCCAATGGTGAAGTGGAAACAAAGCTGATTCCTTAGCTGAAAGCAATCACAAAAAAGCGGAGCCGTTAAGCTCCGCTTTTTTGTGATGAACGTTGATTATATTTCGGCAAAGCCAGCAATTGAAAGGCATTGCATGGCACTAAGGTAAACAACATAATGTACAGCCATTTCGTATTGTTTGCTTGAAGAACCGGCAGCCACTCAAGCACTGTAATGACGATCATAAAAAACAAAGCCGAAATAAACACTCGTTTATTTGATTGCTTCGCTTTGAAAAAAGCAACGCCCAAGCTGATCAAAAGAAGAAGCAGCGCTACCCCCAGGTAAGGAACGATCGACTCCCCTTTATCGGCAAACGCTTGAAAGCGAAAATAAACAAGATCGAATAACACAAACGCAATGATCACTAATTGCACACTGTTCCAAAACGACCGAAACAAGCCCGCTCCGAATTGATGCACAGTCAAGTAAGCAAAAAAGCCCATTTGGCTGATGACACTAAAGGTAAATCCTACAAATACATGCCATGTTAAAATCGAAAAAATATCTTTCCAGCCGCCTGAACTGATTAACGGCGATAATTCATCCCAGCGGATAAAAAAGCCAAGAACGCTGGCTGCTACCCCGCCGATCAATAGTGTATGTACAAAAAACCTGATCCAATTCCGGATTGTCACCTTGTTATCCCCCAACTATATATTATGCTCTTTTGATTGTAACAATGAAGATAAAAAAAATCCAGGCACTCCGCTGCAGCTGTATAATTTCTTTTTGACTGCTCATATTAACAATAAGAAAAGGCTAGAAAGGAGCTTCTTTTATGTGGAAACCTATCTTGCCGCTCCTCCTTCTTGTTTTTTCCTTAGCAGCTTGCGGAGGGGGCGCGGTTGATGCCGGAAACTCCCAAATGGATTATGAAGCGACCAAGAAAATGGTTGTTGACATATTAAAAACAGATGACGGCAAAAAAGCCGTTCAAGAAATGATGAAGGATGAGAAAGTAAAGCAGCAGCTCGTCATGGATCAAAAAATGGTTACCCAAACGATTGAAAGTACGCTTGTCTCTGAAAAAGGAGAGAAATTCTGGAAGGATGCTTTTAAAGATCCGGCCTTCGCCAGCGCCGTGGCCAAAGGAATGAGGAAGGAGCATGAAGAATTATTAAAATCCCTCATGAAAGACCCTCAATACCAAGCCATGATGCTTAGCATTATGGAGGACCCTGAATACCAAAAAACGGTCACAAAACTGCTGAAGAGCAAAGAATACCGCGAGCACTTGCAAAAAGTAATGAACGAGACCTTCGACAGTCCTTTATATAAAGCAAAAATACAGGACATTTTGCTGAAAGCCGCAGCGGAAGAAACAGCAGGCGGTGACAAAGAAAAGAAGCAAGGAAATAAACAAGGCAGTGGTGCTTAAACTAAGAAAGCAGCCGGGAGCACCTCTCACCGGCTGTTCTTTTTAACCTAATTTATTAATAACATTTTCAGCAATTTCTTGATAGATCTTACCGAGTTTATGGTCTTCCGCGTAGACGGAAGGAGCAAACTCTTCTTCGTTCCAATCCGGCTGCTCGAGCGGAAGCCGTCCCAGTACTTCTGTATGCAGCTCTTCCGCCAGCTTATCTCCGCCGCCGCGTCCGAAAACATATTCTTTTTCCCCGGTCTTTTTGCTTTCGAAATAAGCCATGTTTTCAATTACGCCGATCACTTCATGATCCGTGCGCAGCGCCATCGCTCCAGCCCGGGCAGCAACAAAGGCGGCTGTCGGATGCGGTGTGGAAACGATAATCTCTTTTGAATGAGGAATCATGGAATGCACATCAAGCGCTACATCGCCTGTTCCTGGCGGCAAATCAAGCAGCAGATAGTCCAGCTCTCCCCATTCTACTTCCTCAAAGAAGTTATTCAGCATTTTCCCAAGCATCGGTCCGCGCCAAATTACAGGTGCATTATCTTCCACGAAGAAGCCCATGGAAATCACTTTAACGCCAAAGCGGTCAACAGGAACAATCTTATCTCCGCGCACGACCGGACGCTGTGTAATTCCCATCATATCAGGCACGCTGAATCCGTAAATATCCGCGTCGACAAGCCCCACTTTTTTTCCTAAGCGGGCGAGAGCAACCGCCAGATTGACGGAAACTGTTGATTTTCCTACGCCGCCTTTTCCGCTCGCGATGGCGATAAACGTTGTGTTGCTTTCCGGTGAAAGCAAGCTATGATCTTGGCTTCCCGCCGATCCGCGATAGTTGGCAAGCACTTCTTCCGGAAGCTCGGTAAAGCGAATGCCGACCGTTTGGGCACCCGCCGCTTTCAATGCCTCTACGATTTGCATTTGGAATTGCAGCTGTTCAGCTGTCCCTGTCTTGGCAATGGCTACTTTCACACTAACATGCTGCTTCTCTTCTTTTACGTTAATATCCACGATGCCATTTGTCTCTGCCAAGGTTGTATGTAAAAAAGGGTCATTCATTTGACTTAAAATATCCCTTACTTGCTCTGGCGTTACCACATTATCCACCATCCTTTATCTCTTTCATTTCTCTTACAGTATACCATAACCGCCCACCAAAAAAAGGGCAGGGCGCTCCTGCCCTTATCCCTCTTTATCATCGAGATAATTCATGATTCCTTTATAAATAGAGGCGGCCACTTTTTCCTGATATTCTTCCGTCATCAAGTCCTGCTTTTCTGCCGGATTGGAGAGAAAACCGACCTCTACAAGCGCTCCCGGCTTTTTGGCGTACTTCAGCAAGTACACATGGTTAATGGCTTTTGCTTCTCTTGTCGTATTTTCAAGATTTAAGACAAGCTCAGCTTGGAGAGCCTTGGCTAATTTTTTATTCTCCTTCATATGAGGGGCATAAAACGTTTGTGCTCCTCTCCAGCGCGGAGAAGGAATCGCATTTAAATGAACGCTGACAAACAAATCCGCTTCTGATTCATTCACCAATTGCAGGCGTTTTTTCAAGTCTTCTGTTTTTCGCGAACGGTATGACCGCATATCCGAGGGGGCAAGATCGACATCCTTCTCCCTTGTCATAAGAACAATGGCCCCTTGCCCCTGCAAATAATCACGGACTTTCTCGGTGACGGCCAAAGCAATATCCTTTTCAAGCGCTTCCTTGTCTCCCGCTCCGCCGTCTGGTCCGCCATGCCCGGCATCTAAATAAATGATTTGCCCCGAAAGCGGCATATTCCAAGGCTTCCAGGACATATTATGATCTTTAAAAAATTGAATGACACAAATAAGGATGGCACCGCTCACCAAAAAAGCAATCCACCTCTTCCATCCTCTCATCCAACTCCCCCTTTTCCTCTCCTGTTGACATCATATGGGACAAGTGGGGGAATTATGAGTACGTCCACAAAAAAGAGGATAGTCCGCTCCCTTGCTTATTCGCTGCCTCTTCCTTTGCGACCGAGATTTGAGTTGCGGTTTGCCCCTTTCATTGGATCTTCGCCGTCAGCAAATTCCACCGAATAATCTGCTTCCTCAATGTTCTTCTTCGGAGTTTTTGCATATTTTTCGACCGCATTTCTCTCTGCTTTGCGCTTTGCCATCTCATCACCTCTCTTCTCTGCTGTTGAATTATTCTTAGCGTCTCCTGTTCCCGGCTTTCATATTCACGAACGAACAGGTCCACCTTCATACAAAAAAAGCCTTGATCCAGAAGATCAAAGCTTAGCTGATCACGAGCCTTGAGAAATTTGAGCAAGGTATTGGCGCGGGGTCCCATAATAAAAAATGCGGTTATAGGACGGATAAGCAGATTCATAATGGATAAAGATCGGGGCATTCAGCAAAGCCGGATAGCTGCTGTAAAATGACCAATCGCCATATACGATGCCCTTTAGCGCCGTACTCATCTCCCTCTGGAAAATGTTAAACCGGGCACCCGCTTCTTCCTTGCTGAATTCTCCTCCGTCTACATAGGCTTTTCCCGCTAGACGGAGTCTGCCCTCGCGATCTTTTTTCCATTCTGCCAGTACTTCATCTCTCATTTTCCAATTGACGGCTTTATAGTTATATACGTACCCAATGTCCAAAAATAATTGAGCAGTCACATCTGAATGGGTGAGCGTATATTTTCTCCCGTCTACCGGCTGTTCAGACGCAGCAGGCGGGATCAGCTTCACAGATAGTTTTCGCGGATCAAACATCGGCATCGGCTCCTTCACTGTTACTCCATACAGGAAACAACCTTTTCATCCACTCTCTTTTGGTGTTTATATCCCTAGCATATCTTTTGTCTTTCTATAATAGAACCGCCCATTTAGCAAACGGGCGGTCTTTTTGGAATGATCTCTTTAAGGCTGCAGGCGCCGAGCGGCTTGCTGCAGCGGGTCCCACACTCCATTAAATGGCGGGGCATAGGCGAGATCAAGATCCAGCAATTCATCAATGGTCATTTCAGCATATAAAGCTGTCGCAGCGACATCAATCCGCTTATCCACTCCTTCTCCTCCAATCGCCTGAGCCCCTAACAGCCGTCTATTCCTCGGATCATAATAAAGGGTTAGCTTTATTTTCTCCTTCCCAGGGTAATATCCGGCAATATGGTAGCCTTCAAAAGTATATTGTTCATAAGAATAATCAAGCAGTTCCAGCTCGTTGGCATGAAGACCGGTTCTCGCTGCCGCCAAATCAAAAAACTTTAAAATGGAGGTCCCGACAACCCCTTGAAATTGGGCCTGCATTCCGCACATGGAGAGCCCGGCAATTCGCCCTTGCTTATTTGCCGTCGTTCCAAGAGGGATATAATCATATCGCCCCTTCAAGCGATGAAAATGCGCCGCACAATCTCCCGCCGCATATATATCTTTGATGGATGTCTCCATCTGCCTGTTTGTCAAGATCGCTCCGTTATTCAAACGATGAATGCCTGTATGATCTAAAAACTGCGTGGCAGGCTTTATCCCAATAGCAATCACCACAAGATCCGCCTGATACTCTCCCTTGTCCGTCTGCACCTTCTCTACTCGCTTTTCTCCTAAAAAACCGGTTACTTTCTCATTTAAATGAAGAGCTATTCCCTTTTCTGCCGCTTTTTCTTGAATGGCGGCCGCGATCTCTTCATCGAATACCTTAGCTACCCGCTCACCTCTATGGATCAGCCTTACTTGCTTCCCTGCGCAAACCAACGCTTCAGCTACTTCCAAACCGATATAGCCGCCGCCAATCACACATACCTTCTTAACACCGGGCAATCGCTCGACTAATTGATTGGTATCTGGAATGGTTTTGAAATGCTGTATACCCTCTAAGTGCACACCAGGCCAATTCGGCTGGACAGGAGCGGCTCCTGTCGCAATTAATAATTTATCGTAGGATAGCTGGAACGATGTACTTTCCGGCAGTACTGTTCCATGCACCGTTTTGCTTTCACTATCGATCCCGGTCACCAGATGGCCGACCCGGGCATCTACTCCATATTTTTCACGGAATGCTTCCACAGACCGGGCAATCACACGGTCGGTGCTTTCAATTCGGCCATCAATCACATAAGGCAACCCGCATTGTCCATAGGAATAAATAAACCCTTTTTCCAATGTAATGATTTCAGCCTTTTCATCGTGCCGGACAATTTCCATCGCAGCACTCATCCCAGCAGCATCGCCGCCAACAATAACATATTTCATGTCTGATCCCTCCAGTCACAATCCTTTCCTCTTCCTGAACCTCTGCTTCAGCAAGTGCTCGCCTAGTTAACATTATAACCAAGTCCTCTTCCCATCAGCGTACCGTTTGATTATTTCCTCGGAAAACCTCTTTAACAGCTTTGTTTTCCGACAAGCCATCGAATTTGTGCAATTTTTATGGAGTTTTCATTTTTGCGTTTAAATAGCAACTAAACGGGAAGCGTGAGTACCGAAGGCAATAAACAGCATAGGAGGGAATATACATGGCAACTGAACAGTATAGCGGACTATTACAAGCACTGCATGAATGCATGGAAGCCTGCAACCGCTGCTTTGACGCTTGCTTAAAGGAAAAGGATGTCAGCATGATGACTGCATGCATCCGTCTGGACCGTGAGTGCGCAGACATCTGCGGCTTCTTGGAAGCCGCAATCGCGCGTAATTCTCCATTCATTTCCAGCCTTACGAAACTATGCGCAGACATTTGTGAAGCCTGCGGAAACGAATGCAAGAAGCACCATCATGACCATTGCCAGCGATGTGCGGAAGCCTGCATGAAATGCGCAGAAGCTTGCCGAGGTACTCTATAAGAACAAGCAGGGAGTTTGGTCTCCCTGCTTGTTTTTCGTTTGATATGCCTGCTGAATCACAGCCTCCTATTGGTGCTTTAGTAGTATAAATCAAAAAAGACCCCCAACCAAAATGGTTGAGAGCCTTTGAAAACGCCAAAATTAACGTTTTGAGAACTGAGGTGCACGACGAGCTGCTTTAAGACCGTATTTTTTACGTTCTTTCATGCGGGCATCACGAGTTAGGTAGCCAGCACGTTTTAAAACAGCGCGGTATTCAGGGTCTACATGAAGAAGCGCACGCGCGATGCCGTGACGGATCGCTCCCGCTTGTCCAGTGTAGCCGCCACCGTTTACATTAACAAGTACATCGTAGCTGCCAGCTGTTTCAGTTGCTACAAGCGGCTGCTTGATTACTGTACGTAATGCTTCGAATGGGATATAGTCTTCTACGTCACGTCCATTGATGACGATTTTTCCGTCTCCAGGTACTAGGCGCACACGAGCAACAGAGCTCTTGCGGCGGCCTGTTCCGATATATTGAACTTGTGCCAAGATAATAACCTCCTCTTAATAATTAGCCGCGAAGTTCGTAAACTTCCGGTTGTTGAGCTTGGTGCTTATGTTCAGAACCAGCGTATACATGTAATTTTTTAGCCATTTGACGTCCTAAAGAACCTTTTGGAAGCATGCCTTTGATAGCAAGCTCAAGCATTCTTTCAGGGTAGTTTGTGCGCATTTCATTAGCTGTACGAGTTTTCAAACCGCCTGGATACATGCTGTGGCGGTAGTAAATTTTGTCCGCTAATTTGTTGCCTGTTAATTCGATTTTTTCTGCGTTGATGATAATCACATGATCACCAGTGTCAACATGTGGTGTAAATGTTGGTTTATGTTTACCACGTAAAATAGACGCAACTTCGCTAGCAAGGCGGCCTAGTGTTTGGCCTGCAGCATCAACTACGTACCATTTACGTTCGATTTCGCTTGCTTTCGCCATATAAGTCGTACGCATTGGTATTTGCCCTCCTAAATTGAATTCATTGTTTCATTGTTCATTGTATTTTATTTATATCACGAATAAGTTTCCGGGGCTTATCGTGGGGTTAAATAACGTACCATAGGATATAATATAACTTCCAGGAGTCAATGTCAAGAAAAAATGTGACACCCGGGCTAGTTGCCATGGCAGCGGCCGGCTGGAAAGGCTAATAGAATACTTCCCACAAATACAGGCCTTCTGCCGGAGCCGTCTTTCCTGCCAAGGAACGGTCACGGCCGGCAAGAATGTCCGGCATACGATCGGGGGCGATCCTTCCCCTGCCCACTTCCATTAGTGTGCCGGCGATAATCCGGACCATATTGTATAAAAACCCGCTCCCGGCCACCTGGAGCTCCATTTCTTTGCCATGCTGGATAACCTCCAGTTTGGTAATGGTCCTCACCTTGTCCTCAACTTCTGTTTTCGCCGAACAAAAGCTTGTAAAGTCATAGGTTCCGATAAGCGAGCGCGCCGCTTTCTGCATCAGCGCCTGGTCTAATTCCAGCGGCGAGTGACAGGCATAGAAGCGGTGAAACGGATCGCGGACAGCCTCTTGATAAATTTTATAGCGGTATTCCTTGCCGACAGCTGAAAAACGCGCGTGAAAGGATTCTGCCACGATTTCCGCCTGCTTCACTGCTATGTCTTCCGGAAGGCGGCTGTTCAAGGCTGATGGCCAGCGAAGAGCCGGAATAGCGAGAGGTGTATCAAAATGAATGACCTGTCCTTTCGCGTGAACACCGGCATCCGTCCGGCCCGACGCTGTCACCTTCACATCCAGTCCTTTATGAATCACAGACAGCGCCTTTTCCAGCTCTTCTTGCACCGTGCGGCTGTTCGGCTGAATCTGGTAGCCGGAAAAACGTGCGCCATCATAAGCTATTGTACATTTCACTCGCGGCATATCATCACTCCATTAACTTCTTGTCCACCATAGCAGGGCAGCCAGCACGACTAATATAATAAGAGCAGCCGTGTCCCTTCCCTGCCAGTGCAGCAGCCGGTATTTCGTCCGTCCTTCTCCTCCTTTATAGCCGCGCGCTTCCATCGCCACGGCCAGCTCCTCGGCCCGCTTAAACGCGCTGACGAACAGAGGAATTAACAAAGGAATCACTGCTTTCACCCGCTCTTTGATCGGGCCGCTGGAAAAGTCTGCGCCCCTGGCCATTTGCGCCTTCATAATTTTATCCGTCTCATCCATCAAAGTCGGGATGAAGCGCAGAGAAATCGACATCATCAATGCCAGCTCATGCACGGGCAGTTTCAGCTTTTTAAAAGGCTTCAGCAAGCTTTCCAGCCCGTCTGTAATGGATATAGGAGAGGTAGTCAGCGTCAGCAAAGAAGTAACAAAGATTAATAGCAAGAAGCGCAAGGAGATAAAGGCGCCTTGCCGGACTCCTCCCTCATAAACCTTTAAAAAGCCCGCTTCAAACAATAAATCGCCTTCTCTTGTTAAAAAGATATGCAATAAAAACGTGAAAGCAATAAGCCAAATAACCGGCTTCAGCCCAGCGAGAAGAAAGCGAACGTTAATTTTTGATAAATAAATGAATACGAGCGTAAAAACGGCTAATAATCCATAAGAAAGGGCATTGTTCGCCAAAAAAACAACGATCACAAACCCGAATATAAACAGCAGCTTTGCCCGCGGATCAAGCCGGTGAACGACCGATTGCAGCGGCAAATAACGGCCGAAAATCATTTTCTCCATCATTTGGCGCCACCCCGCTCTTTCGCACGCGCCAGCTCTTCAGCCAGCTCTTCAATCGTCAGGCACGTTTTCTCCAGCGTGATGCCAGACAAGGCCTCAAAGCTTTGCTGGAACCGAACGACCTCCGGAACGCTCAGGCCAAAAGCAGCAAGCTCTTCCGGGTGGGAAAACAGCTCCCGCGGCTTTCCTTGCTTACAGACTTTTCCCTGGTGCATAATGATCATTTCGTCCGCGTACAATGCCGCATCCTCCATGCTGTGGGTCACCAAGATCGTCGACAGCCCCCGCTCTCGATGAAGCGTATAAAACATCTCCATAATCTCTTTTCGGCCACGGGGATCCAAGCCTGCTGTCGGCTCATCAAGCACAAGCACCTCCGGCTCCATAGCCAGCACACCGGCAATAGCTACCCGCCTCATTTGTCCTCCCGATAAATCAAAAGGAGACTTTTGCAGCACTTCCTCAGGAAGCCCGACCTGGCCAATTAAACGCCGGGCGCGTTCCTTCGCTTCTGCCTCGGGCACGCCGAAATTAACCGGCCCGTAGCAAATATCCTTTTCTACGGTTTCTTCAAATAATTGATGTTCAGGAAATTGAAAGACCGTCCCTACTTTTTTGCGGACGGATTTTAAGTTCTTCTCTTTCTTTCCGGCTGCAATGACCCGATCACCAATAACCACTTGCCCTTTCGTAGGCTGCAGCAGAGCATTGAGATGCTGAATGATCGTTGATTTTCCAGAGCCCGTGTGGCCGACTACCGCTAAGAAGGCCCCCGCTGGGATGGCAAAGCTGACGTCCTGAATCGCCAGACGCTCAAACGGTGTTCCTGCTGCATAGCGATATTCTACTTCTTGAAGTTGGATGTCCATAGCTCTCTCACCAGCTCTTCTTCTGTTAAATAATTGCTTGCAATCTCAAAGTCTTGCGAACGAAGGACTCCGCTCAATTTGACTGGAAAAGGAACATCCAAGCCAAGTTCCACTAATTCCTCATTCATCTGAAAAATCTCTTCTGGAGTTCCTTCCCGGTAAACCGATCCTTTATTCAATACAATGATGCGATCCGCACGGGAAGCTTCCTCCAAATCGTGCGTAATAGAAATGACTGTTAGGTCCTGTTCGTCCTTCAACTGGCGGACGGTTTGAAGCACCTCTTCCCTTCCGCGCGGATCGAGCATCGAGGTTGCTTCATCTAATAAAATAATATCGGGCTGGAGAGCAATCACTCCGGCGATCGCTACCCGCTGTTTTTGCCCGCCGGACAGATGGTGCGGCTCTTGATTCAGAAAATCAAGCATGCCCACGCGCTGAAGCGATTTTTCCACTCGTTCAACCATCACTTCATGCGGCACTCCATTATTTTCTAACCCAAAAGCCACATCATCCTGTACTGTTGTGCCGACAAACTGATTATCAGGGTTTTGAAACACCATGCCAAGACGTCTGCGTATATCCCAGACAAACTCGTCTTTCAGAGGAAAATCACAGATCGTTACTTCGCCTTCTTGCGGATAATGGAGGCCGTTCAGCATCTTCGCCAGCGTGGACTTCCCTGAGCCGTTATGACCGACAATGGCCAGCCATTCACCTTTTGCTACCTGGAATGTAATGTCTTTTAGAGCGTGTTCTGTTTGCTCCGGATAACGAAAGTGGACGCGATTGATCGAAATAATACTCTCTTTCATGGTTCCCCTCTTTTCCTAGCTGAATAGACGGTCAAAACATTCTGAATACAAAAAAAGCCCGCACCCCGTTCCAAGGAAAAAGATCCTGCCCATAAAGCGGCCTCTTAAACAAGTTAAGAGCGGAAGGGGTGCATGAGCTAGACGAGTCACCTAAGAGAATGCTCATCGTAACGCTCAAGCTTCAAATGATTCAGTCTTTAACGAAAATTACGAGAAAAGGGCAAAACACAGCCGCGCTGGATGGTTCTGCCCTTGTGGTGGTTTTATCGAAAATTACACAAGCTCAATAATAACCATTGGTGCACCGTCACCACGACGAGGACCGATTTTCATGATGCGCGTGTAACCGCCTTGACGCTCGTTGTAACGAGGAGCGACATCAGAGAAAAGCTTTTGCAATGCGTAAACTGGTTTTTCTTTTTTCTTGCCGTCTTTGCCTTCAACTTCAATTGTTGATGCTACTTCGTTGCGAAGGAAAGCAGCTGCTTGGCGGCGTGCGTGTAAATCACCGCGTTTACCAAGTGTAATCATTTTCTCGACAACTGAGCGAAGCTCTTTTGCACGTGCTTCAGTTGTTTCAATACGCTCGCTGATAATTAAATCAGTTGTCAAATCACGAAGCATCGCTTTACGCTGAGCGCTTGTACGTCCTAGCTTTCTGTAAGCCATGAAGATACCCTCCTTTGTTGAATTTTACTTTTATTCGATGTTTAATCTTCTTTTTTCAGACCTAATCCGAGCTCATCCAGCTTTGCTTTCACTTCTTCAAGTGACTTACGGCCAAGATTTCGGACCTTCATCATATCTTCTTCACTCTTATTAGCAAGCTCTTGCACCGTATTGATGCCAGCACGCTTTAAGCAGTTGTAAGAACGGACGGACAGATCAAGTTCTTCAATAGTCATTTCAAGAACTTTTTCTTTTTGGTCTTCTTCTTTTTCTACCATAATTTCTGCATTCTGAGCTTCGTCTGTTAAGCCGACAAAGATGTTTAAGTGTTCAGTTAAGATTTTGGCGCCTAAAGAAATCGCTTCTTTCGGGCCGATGCTGCCATCAGTCCACACATCCAATGAGAGTTTATCATAGTTCGTTAACTGCCCCACGCGAGTGCTTTCCACTTGATAGTTTACACGGGCAACCGGAGTGTAGATGGAGTCAACTGGAATGACACCAATTGGATGATCTTCCTTTTTGTTCTGATCAGCTGGATTATATCCTCTTCCGCGCTGTGCAGTGAGACGCATGCGGAAATGAGCGTTCTCTCCTAAAGTAGCAATATGCAAATCAGGGTTTAAGATTTCCACATCGCTGTCATGTGTAATGTCAGCAGCAGTTACTACGCCGCTTCCTTGTACATCTATTTCCAGCGTTTTCTCTTCATCTGAGTAGATTTTGAGCGCCAGTTTCTTAATGTTTAAGATGATAGATGTAACGTCTTCCACGACACCTTCAATTGTTGAGAACTCATGCAATACTCCATCAATCTGGATAGATGTGACTGCAGCACCTGGAAGTGAGGATAATAGTATGCGACGTAAGGAGTTACCCAAAGTTGTACCATACCCACGCTCAAGTGGTTCCACGACGAATTTGCCATGAGTGGCATCATCGCTGATCTCGACCGTTTCAATTTTTGGCTTTTCAATTTCGATCATTCAATTATACCTCCTTCAATACGTCGAAACTCCGGCCTGAACCTTATAACCGAAATTTCCCCATGTTTACGTTCCCGACTGTGCACCACAACTGGTTTAGTAGTCCTGTAACGAGCGCAACATTCAATTATATCCCATTATTGCCAAAGATATAATTATTATACAGGAAAATTAAACACGGCGACGTTTTGGAGGGCGGCATCCGTTGTGAGGAACAGGAGTAACGTCTTTAATAGCAGTTACTTCAAGACCTGCAGCTTGCAAAGCGCGGATCGCAGCTTCACGGCCAGAACCAGGACCTTTAACTGTTACTTCAAGAGATTTCATACCATGTTCCATTGATGCTTTTGCAGCTGTTTCAGCAGCCATTTGAGCCGCGAATGGAGTAGACTTACGAGAGCCTCTAAATCCAAGGGCACCTGCACTAGACCAAGCAAGAGCATTACCATGAACGTCTGTAATTGTTACGATTGTATTGTTGAATGTTGAGCGAATGTGCGCAATACCTAATTCGATATTCTTTTTCACACGACGCTTACGAGATTGTTGTTTACGAGCCATGTCTAACATTGACCTCCTTTACCAATTATTTTTTCTTGTTAGCTACAGTTTTACGAGGACCTTTACGCGTACGCGCATTGTTCTTCGTGTTTTGTCCGCGAACTGGTAAACCGCGACGATGACGGATACCACGGTAAGAACCGATCTCCATTAAACGTTTGATGTTAAGAGAGATCTCACGACGAAGGTCACCCTCAACTTTCAATTTATCGATGATCTCACGAATTTTGTTTAATTCGTCTTCTGTCAGATCACGCACACGAGTGTCTTCAGAAACACCGGCTTCAGCCAGGATTTTTTGGGCAGTTGGTCTGCCAATACCGTAGATGTAAGTTAATGAGATAACTACACGCTTGTCGCGTGGAATATCAACACCTGCTACACGTGCCATATGAATGTGCACCTCCTATTCAAATTAACCTTGTTTTTGTTTATGTTTAGGGTTTTCACAAATAACCATTACTTTGCCGCGTCTGCGAATGACTTTACATTTCTCACAGATTGGCTTTACTGATGGTCTAACTTTCATTTTTTCCAACCTCCTTATAGTCCGGAGTGCATAAGTTATTTATAGCGGTAAGTAATACGGCCGCGAGTTAAGTCGTAAGGAGAAAGTTCAACAGTTACCTTATCTCCAGGCAGAATACGGATAAAATGCATACGGATCTTTCCAGATACATGGGCAAGGATCGTATGGCCATTTTCTAATTCTACCTTAAACATAGCGTTCGGCAAAGTTTCAACTACAGTACCTTCAATTTCAATTACATCGTCTTTCGCCATTCTTTACTCTCCCTTCTCTTTTCATACAGAACTCGCTGCAAATCAAGCGGCCCTGGTTATTAGACTTATGTGAACCAACCTCTGGAGAAGCACATATGTGTTAGGCTTTAGTTAAAATCTCAAAACCTGTTTCGGTAATTGCAACTGTATGCTCAAAATGAGCGCACATTTTCCCGTCTTGGGTAACAACTGTCCAGTTATCTCCAAGTGTTTTTACATAGCGGCTTCCAGCATTCACCATCGGTTCGATTGCAAGCACCATTCCAGGTTTGAGCTTTGGACCTTTTCCAGGAGGACCATAATGAGGAATTTGCGGGTCCTCATGTAAGTTTTGACCAATCCCGTGTCCTACATACTCGCGCACTATTGAAAAGCCGTGAGATTCTACATATGTTTGAATCGCATGGGAGATGTTTGAAAGACGTTCACCCGGCTTCGCTTCCTCTAAACCAACAAAGAGCGATTCCTCAGTCACTTTCAACAGCTGCTGGACATCAGAAGAAATGGTGCCAACAGGGTAAGTCCAGGCAGAATCACCATGGTACCCCCGATAGTCAGCGCCAATGTCCAGACTGATGATGTCCCCATCCTTTAAAATTCGGTCTCCAGGAATCCCGTGGACGAGCTCTTCGTTAACAGATGCACAAATGCTGCCACGAAAACCATTATACCCTTTAAAAGAAGGAATTGCATCATGCTGCCTAATAAATTTCTCTGCAATTTCATCTAACTGCTTCGTGCTTATACCGGGAGAGATAAATCTCTGCAGTTCCCTGTGTGTCAAAGCCACAATCCGTCCTGCTTCTCTCATAATCTCTATCTCTCGAGGGGTTTTGCAAATGATCATTCAGTTAAGCCTTTCAGAAGCTGATCAATGTCTTCAAAGACTTTGCCGATTTCCTGCTGGCCGTTGATGTCTTTTAAATAACCTTTTTGCCGGTAGAAATCTAGTAATGGTTCAGTTTGTTTTAAATTGACATCCAGACGGTTTTGAACAGTTTCTTCATTGTCATCTGCACGCTGATAAAGTTCCCCGCCGCAACGGTCGCATTTGCCTTCAGCAGCTGGCGGATTAAATACGAGATGGTAAGTAGCTCCGCAGCTTTTGCAAATACGGCGACCTGTTAAACGTGCCATAAGAATATCTTTATCAACATCTACGTTGATTACATAATCGATTTTATTTCCAAGAGCTTCCAGGATGCCTTCAAGCGCTTCCGCTTGGGCAACAGTTCTCGGAAAACCATCAAGAAGAAAGCCGTTTTGACAATCTGGCTTGCTCAATCTTTCGCGAACAATTCCGATCGTTACTTCATCAGGAACGAGCGCGCCTGCATCCATAAAGGATTTGGCTTTCAGCCCTAATTCCGTGCCTTCTTTCATAGCTGCGCGGAACATATCACCTGTAGAAATATGCGGAATGTCATATTTTTCAACAATTCGTTCGGCCTGCGTGCCTTTTCCGGCACCTGGCAGCCCCATTAATACTAGATTCATTTGTATACCCCCCTCAGTCTGATTCGAGACGTGCAACAGCTTGCCTTTATTTAATAAAGCCTTTGTAATGGCGTTTGACAAGCTGGGCTTCCAATTGCTTCATTGTTTCCAATGCAACTCCAACTACGATCAGCAAGCTCGTGCCGCCAATTTGTGCAGCTGGTGGAAGACCTGCAAATTTAATAAAGAATACAGGAAGGATGGAGATGACAGACAGGAATATTGCTCCAACAAATGTTAGTCGGTATAAAACGCTTGTCAGATAGTCCTGCGTGTTTTTCCCAGGACGAATGCCCGGAATGTATCCACCTTGTTTCTTCAAATTATCGGCTAATTGCTCCGGATTGACTTGAATAAACGCATAGAAATACGTAAATGCAACGATCAATGCGATATAAATGACCATTCCTACTGGCTTTTGATAATCAAAGATGTTTTGAATTGTCGTCGTCACTTCATTCGAACCGAAGAAAGACGCTAGTGTTTGCGGTGTAACCAGGAAGGCTACAGCAAAAATGACAGGAATAACTCCAGCAGCATTTACTTTTAACGGTAAATGTGTGGACTGAGCTCCCCGTGCACCCATTCCGCCTTCTCCTGTTACGCGCTTGGCATATTGAATTGGAATCTTACGCAATGCCTGCTGGAAGAAGATGACTCCAACGACAATGGCCAGAACAGCCAAGGCAATCAATAATAGCACGACAATTTTCAGGAACAGCTGCTCGCCAGCTCCCTCAATTTGCTGTGCATAAATTTGATTTATCGCATTTGGGATCCCTGCAACAATTCCGGCAAAGATAATAACCGAAATTCCGTTGCCGACACCTTTAGAAGTTATTAACTCCCCAAGCCACATAAGAAAAGCCGTACCCGCTGTTAATACGAGTGCAATAAGGAGATAAGCGCCTACGCTGTTGCTTTCAATCAGCATTCCGCCGTATAAACGGTTGAAGCCGTAAGACATTCCGAGCGCCTGGATAAATCCAAGAACAACTGTGAAATATCTAGTGAATTGAGAGAGCTTGCGCCGGCCAACCTCCCCTTGCTTTGACCATTCCGTGAACTTCGGAACCACGTCCATTTGCAATAGCTGAACGATGATGGAAGCAGTGATATAAGGCATAATTCCCATAGCAAGGATGGAGAAGTTTTTGAGTGCCCCTCCCCCAAAGGTATTAAGGAAACCAATTAATCCTGCCTGCTCCTGCATCTTCAGTACATTTGCATCCACATACGGAACTGGAATAAATGTGCCGATACGGAAAATGATTAACATAAGGAGGGTGAATATAATTTTTCTTCTTATATCACCCACACGCATAAAATTGGAGATTGTGCGAAACATTAAATCACCTCAGTCTTACCGCCGGCAGCTTCAATTGCTTCTTGAGCAGCAGAAGAGAATTTATGAGCTTTTACAGTCAATTTTTTCTCAACGTTGCCTTTAGCAAGAATTTTGATTCCTGCTTTTTCACTGCTGACAACACCAGTTTCGATAAGAAGCTCTGGTGTGACTTCTGTGCCTTCATCAAAGCGATTTAATGCATCAAGGTTAACGATCGCATACTCTTTTCTGTTGATGTTAGTGAAACCGCGTTTCGGCAAACGACGGAATAAAGGAGTTTGTCCCCCTTCAAATCCAAGACGTACACCACCGCCGGAACGAGCTTTTTGTCCTTTATGTCCTTTACCAGCAGTTTTGCCGTTACCAGAACCTGGACCACGTCCAACACGATTGCGAGCTTTACGAGAACCTTCAGCAGGTTTTAATTCATGAAGTTTCATGTTCGTGCACCTCCTTATTCTCTAGATAAAAATTATTGTTCGTTGACAGTTACTAAGTGAGATACTTTATTAATCATACCTCGGATTGCTGCGTTATCTTGGTGCTCCACTGTTTGGTGCATTTTGCGGAGGCCAAGAGCTTTAACTGTTTCACGTTGATCTTTCGGACGACCGATCAAGCTGCGAGTGAGGGTAATTGATAATTTTTCAGCCATTGTAAATCCCTCCTTATCCTAACAGTTCTTCTACTGATTTTCCGCGTAATTTAGCAACATCCTCTGCACGCTTCAATTGCTTAATTCCTTCAATAGTAGCGCGTACCATGTTGATTGGTGTGTTTGAACCATGTGATTTAGAAAGAATGTTTTCTACACCGCCAAGTTCAAGTACCGCACGAACCGGTCCGCCAGCGATAACTCCCGTACCTTCAGAAGCAGGCTTCAAGAGAATTTCGCCACCGCCAAAACGGCCAATTACTTGGTGTGGAATTGTTGTTCCAACGATCGGAATAGTAACCAGGTTTTTCTTTGCATCTTCGATTGCTTTGCGGATAGCATCAGGTACTTCTTGTGCTTTACCAGTACCAAAGCCTACGTGTCCGTTTTTGTCACCGACAACCACAAGCGCAGTAAAACGGAAACGACGTCCGCCCTTTACTACTTTTGCTACACGATTGACCGTAACTACGCGTTCTTCAAGTTCAAGTTTATTTGGATCAATGCGACGCATTAATTTGTCCCTCCTTCTTTATTAGAATTCCAGTCCATTTTCGCGCGCTGCTTCTGCTAAAGCTTTTACGCGGCCATGATATAAGTAACCTCCGCGGTCAAATACTACGGATTTGATTCCTTTTTCGCTCGCTCTTTTAGCAACTAGTTCGCCAACTTTGGCAGCTGCTTCAGCGTTGCCTGTTTTTTCTAGACCGAAATCTTTTTCGATTGTAGAAGCACTGGCAAGCGTTACACCGTTCGCATCATCGATCACTTGAGCATACAAGTGCTGATTAGAACGGAAGATATTTAAGCGTGGACGAGCTGCTGTACCGCTGATTTTCGCGCGTACACGAGCATGTCTCTTTTTACGCGTTTTATTCTTATCTTGCTTCGTAATCATTGTGGTCACTCCTTTCGTTTACTTAAGCGACATTACTTACCTGTCTTACCTTCTTTGCGGCGTACGTGTTCGCCTTCATAACGGATCCCTTTGCCTTTATAAGGCTCTGGCGGACGAGTTGCGCGAACGTTTGCAGCGAAAGCTCCTACACGCTCTTTGCTGATTCCTTTAACAATTACTTTTGTGTTAGAAGGAACTTCAACTTCTAAGCCATCTTCTGGTTCCATTTCAACCGGATGAGAGTAACCGACATTAAGAACAAGTTTGTTTCCTTGTTTTTGTGCACGGTATCCAACACCGATCAATTCAAGAGATTTTTCGAAACCTTTAGATACACCTTCAACCATGTTTGATAAAAGCGCACGAGTCGTACCATGGATTGTACGGTGTTCTTTAGATTCTGAAGGACGAACGACTGTGATCACATTGCCTTCAATCTCAATTTTCATATCTTTGTTAAATGTTCTTACAAGCTCACCTTTTGGGCCTTTTACAGTAACTGTGTTGTTGTCGTTTGTTACTGTTACGCCTTCTGGAAGCTCAATAGGTTTTTTCCCTACACGAGACATATTGTTGCACCTCCATTCATTACGAGAATATTACCAAACGTATGCTAATACTTCGCCGCCTACTTGTTTAGCGCGGGCTTCTTTATCAGTTAACACACCGTTAGATGTGGATACAAGAGCAATACCTAAACCGTTAAGTACTCTTGGCATTTCGTCAGCTTTCGCGTATACGCGCAAACCAGGTTTGCTGATACGTTTCAAGCCAGTAATAACACGCTCATTGTTCGCACCATATTTTAAGAAAATACGGATTACGCCTTGCTTGTTGTCTTCGATAAATTCTACGTCGCGTACGAAACCTTCACGCTTTAAAATTTCAGCGATCTCCTTCTTGATGTTAGAAGCAGGCACTTCTAATTTCTCGTGACGTACCATGTTCGCATTGCGAATGCGAGTCAACAAATCTGCAATTGGATCTGTCATAACCATTCTATTTACCTCCTTCCCAATTCTGGGTATTACCAGCTAGCTTTTTTAACACCAGGAATTTGTCCTTTATATGCAAGTTCACGGAAACAAATACGGCAAAGCTTAAATTTGCGGTATACAGAGTGTGGACGCCCACAACGTTCGCAGCGTGTATACTCTTGCACCTTAAATTTAGGTGTGCGTTTTTGCTTCGCAATCATTGATTTTTTAGCCACATTTTCGCCTCCCTTTTTATAGAGATTACTTTTGGAACGGCATTCCAATTTGAGTTAACAATTCGCGAGCCTCTTCGTCAGTGTTCGCAGTTGTTACAATTACGATATCCATACCGCGGATTTTGCTTACTTTATCGTAATCAATTTCAGGGAAGATCAATTGCTCTTTCACACCAAGTGTGTAGTTGCCGCGTCCGTCGAATGCTTTTTTAGAAACACCACGGAAGTCACGTACACGTGGAAGTGATACAGCGATTAATTTATCAAGGAATTCGTACATACGCTCACCGCGTAATGTTACTTTCGCTCCGATAGGCATACCTTCACGAAGGCGGAAGCCCGCAATCGAATTCTTAGCGCGTGTAATCATTGGCTTTTGACCAGTGATCAAGGCTAATTCTTCAACAGCTGTGTCAAGTGCTTTCGCGTTTTGAACAGCATCGCCTACCCCCATATTAACTACGATCTTTTCAACTTTCGGTACTTGCATAATTGATTTGTAATTGAATTTATTCATTAAAGCAGGTGTAATTTCCTCATTAAACTTTGCTTTAAGGCGGTTCATATAGTGTACCTCCCTTCATTAACAGACTTATTATTTATCTAAAGTTTCACCAGATTTTTTTGCTACACGTACTTTTTTGCCGTCAACCACTTTGAATCCTACGCGAGTAGGCTCGTTTGTTTTCGGGTCTAAAAGCATAACGTTAGAAACGTGAATAGGTGCCTCCTGGCTAATAATTCCGCCTTGCGGATTTACTTGTGAAGGTTTCGCATGCTTCTTCACGATATTAATGCCTTCTACAAGCACACGGTCTTTTTTAGGAAAAGCTGCAAGCACGATGCCTGTTTTTCCTTTGTCTTTGCCCGTGATGACCATTACTTTATCGCCTTTTTTAACATTCATTTCATCGCACCTCCTTGAATGGCCAAGTTGATAAAATTGCTTTCATTTAGATTACTTCCGGAGCAAGAGAAACAATTTTCATAAAGTTGCTGTCACGCAATTCACGTGCAACCGGGCCAAAGATACGAGTTCCACGAGGGCTCTTGTCATCTTTAATGATTACGCACGCATTTTCATCGAAACGGATATAAGATCCATCGTTACGGCGCATTCCACGTTTTGTACGTACGATAACAGCTTTTACTACGTCACCCTTCTTGACAACGCCGCCTGGTGTTGCTTGTTTCACCGTGCAGACGATGATGTCTCCGACATTTGCAGTTTTACGGCCAGAGCCACCAAGAACTTTGATCGTTAACACTTCACGAGCTCCTGAGTTGTCAGCTACTTTTAAACGAGATTCTTGTTGGATCATTTATGTTACCTCCCTTCGGATTCACTTTCTATCCGAACAATAATGAATTAGATAATAACTGCTTTTTCTACAACTTCAACTAAACGGAAGCGTTTCGTAGCAGATAATGGGCGAGTTTCCATGATGCGGACAACATCACCGATTTTTGCTTCATTCAGCTCATCATGAGCTTTGAATTTTTTAGAGTACTTAACGCGTTTGCCGTAAAGTGAGTGCTTTTTGTAAGTTTCTACGAGAACAGTCACAGTTTTGTCCATTTTGTCAGACACAACACGTCCAGTATAAACTTTACGTTGGTTACGTTCACTCATTGTGCAAACCTCCTCTCAATTATCGATTGTTAACATCGATCTCTCTTTGACGAATAACAGTTTTCATACGAGCGATCGCTTTGCGTACTTCACGGATGCGAGCAGTGTTTTCAAGTTGACCAGTCGCTAATTGGAAACGAAGATTAAAGAGCTCTTCTTTTAAAGACTTAAGTTTTTGCTCAATTTCGGCAGTGGTTAATTCAATAATCTCATTAGCCTTCATTTGATTCACCACCAATTTCTTCTCGTTTTACAATTTTACATTTAACTGGCAACTTGTGTGATGCCAGACGAAGTGCTTCACGAGCTACCTCTTCAGATACACCAGCAATTTCAAACATGATTTTCCCTGGTTTTACTACAGCGACCCATCCTTCAGGAGCACCTTTACCGGAACCCATCCGAACTTCAAGAGGTTTTGCAGTGTAAGGCTTGTGTGGGAAAATTTTGATCCATACTTTACCGCCACGTTTCATGTAACGAGTCATCGCAATACGGGCAGCTTCGATTTGACGGTTTGTGATCCATGAAGCTTCAATAGCTTGAAGACCATATTCGCCAAATGCTACTTCTGTACCGCCTTTTGCTTGACCGCGCATTTTTCCACGGTGTACACGACGGTATTTTACGCGTTTAGGCAATAACATGATTATTTTCCTCCTTCCTCAGACTTCTTCTTCGTAGGAAGAACCTCTCCACGATAAATCCATACTTTCACGCCAAGCTTACCATAAGTAGTGTCAGCTTCAACATGCGCATAGTCAATGTCCGCACGAAGTGTATGAAGTGGAACTGTTCCTTCACTGTAATGTTCAGCACGAGCGATATCAGCGCCGCCAAGACGTCCAGAAACTTGTGTTTTGATTCCTTTTGCACCAGCGCGGATTGTGCGTTGGATCGCTTGCTTTTGCGCACGACGGAAAGATACACGGTTTTCTAATTGGCGAGCGATGTTTTCAGCTACAAGCTTAGCATCTAAATCAGCTCTTTTAATCTCAACGATGTTAATATGAACTCGTTTGCCTGTTAGTTGATTTAAAGACTTGCGAAGTGCTTCAACCTCAGATCCACCTTTACCGATAACCATACCAGGCTTAGCTGTATGAACAGTAATGTTGATGCGGTTAGCAGCACGCTCAATTTCAATTCGAGATACAGAAGCATCTTTTAAGCGGTTTTCGATATATTCACGAACTTTAAGATCTTCATGCAAAAGGTTTGCGTAATCTTTCTCTGCATACCATTTTGAATCCCAGTCACGGATGATACCGACACGTAAACCATTAGGATGTACTTTTTGACCCACGAATTATCCCTCCTTCTTTTCTGATACCACGATTGTGATGTGGCTTGTACGTTTATTAATTGCGCTTGCGCGTCCCATTGCACGTGGACGGAAACGTTTTAAAGTCGGACCCTCGTCAACAAATGCTTGTTTAACAACAAGGTTGTTAATGTCCATGTCATAGTTATGTTCTGCATTAGCAATCGCAGAGTTAAGTAGTTTTTCAACGACCGGAGATGCAGCTTTTGGTGTATGACGCAAAATAGCTACCGCTTCCCCTACTTGCTTTCCTCGAATCAGATCAATCACTAAACGTGCTTTACGAGGAGCAATACGAACTGTTCTTACAACAGCTTTTGCTTCCATTGGGATACCCTCCTCTCATTAGCGTCTTGTTTTTTTATCGTCACTAGCGTGACCTTTATACGTGCGCGTTGGCGCAAACTCGCCAAGTTTGTGTCCTACCATATCTTCTGTTACATAAACAGGAACATGCTTACGGCCATCGTATACAGCGATTGTGTGACCGATAAAAGCAGGGAAGATTGTTGAACGGCGAGACCAAGTTTTTACCACTTGTTTCTTATCAGCTTCATTTAATTTTTCAATTTTATTGAATAGATGATCATCAACAAAAGGTCCTTTTTTCAAGCTACGGCCCATTTTGGTACCTCCCTTCGCAATTGGTCTACGGTTCGCGAAAGGAACCGTAGTGCAATTACGTTATTTTTTACGACGACGTACGATAAACTTGTCGCTTTTGTTTTTCTTCTTACGAGTTTTGTAACCAAGAGTTGGTTTGCCCCATGGTGTAACTGGTGATTTACGTCCGATTGGAGAACGTCCTTCACCACCACCGTGTGGATGGTCATTCGGGTTCATTACAGATCCGCGTACAGTTGGCTTCTTGCCTAACCAGCGAGAACGACCTGCTTTACCGATGTTTACAAGTTCATGCTGCTCGTTGCCCACTTGGCCGACAGTTGCACGGCAAGTAGCAAGGATCATGCGAACTTCACCAGAGTTCAAACGAACAAGAACGTATTTTCCTTCTTTACCTAACACTTGTGCAGATGTACCAGCTGAACGCACCAATTGTCCGCCTTTGCCAGGCTTTAATTCGATGTTGTGAACAACTGTACCTACAGGAATGTTAACTAAAGGAAGAGCATTACCTACTTTGATATCTGCTTCCGGTCCGGACATAACTTCCATTCCGACTTTTAAGTTCTTAGGTGCTAGAATGTAGCGTTTTTCACCGTCAACATAGTTGATTAACGCAATGTTTGCTGAGCGGTTTGGATCATACTCGATTGTGGCAACGCGTCCAGGTATACCATCTTTATCGCGTTTGAAGTCGATAATACGGTATTGACGCTTATGGCCGCCACCTTGATGACGAACAGTAGTTCTACCTTGGTTGTTACGGCCGCCTTTCTTTTTAAGAGGCGCCAACAACGATTTTTCCGGCTTATCAGTTGTAAGCTCTGCAAAATCAAGTGACGTCATGTTACGACGGCCGTTGGTAGTTGGTTTATACTTTTTAATCGCCATGTCATTTCCCTCCTCTTCTTATATTGTTGAATTAAACTTCAAATAGTTCGATTTCTTTGCTGTCTTGAGTTAATGTAACAACCGCTTTACGGCGTTTGTTTGTATAACCTGCATAACGACCCATACGCTTGAACTTACCTTTGTAGTTCATGATGTTTACTTTTGCTACTTTCACGCCAAAGATTTCTTCAATCGCATCTTTAACTTGAGTTTTGTTAGCTTTCACATCAACTTCAAACGTATATTTTTTATCAGCCATAATTTCAGTTGAATGTTCTGTAATGACGGGGCGCTTAATGATATCGCGAGCATCCATTATGCAAGCACCTCCTCTACTTTTTCAACAGCTGCTTTAGTGATGATTAGTTTTTCGTGTCCAAGAACATCTAAAACACTAACGCCGTTTGCATCTACTACTGTCACGCCTGGGATGTTGCGTGCAGACAATGCAACATTTTCATTTAAAGCTTCTGTTACGATTAGCGCTTTGCTGTTCACAGAAAGATTTTTCAATACGCTTGCGAATTCTTTTGTTTTTGGAGCATCGAAAGATAGAGCTTCTAAAACAATGATGTTTTGCTCTGCAACTTTAGAAGAAAGGGCAGATTTAATCGCTAAGCGACGAACTTTTTTCGGTAATTTGTAGCTGTAGCTGCGTGGAACAGGTCCGAATACTGTTCCGCCTCCGCGCCATTGTGGAGAACGAATAGATCCTTGACGAGCACGTCCAGTACCTTTTTGACGCCACGGTTTGCGGCCGCCGCCACGTACTTCAGAACGATTTTTCACTTTGCTAGTTCCTTGGCGTAAAGATGCGCGTTGCATCATTACTGCTTCGAATAAAACATGTTGATTAGGTTCAATACCGAAAACGGAATCGTTCAGTTCGATTTCACCAACTTCAGCTCCGTTTTGGTTTAATAATGTAACTTTCGGCATTCTTGTTTCCTCCTTTCTAGAAAAAGTTGATTATTTTACTTTTACCGCACTTTGAATTTTCACTAGGGATTTTTTCGGTCCAGGAACATTTCCTTTAACCAAAATTACGTTGCGCTCTGCGTCAACTTTCACTACTTGCAGGTTTTGGATAGTGATTTGTTCGCCACCCATACGGCCTGGAAGCAATTTGTTTTTGAATACGCGGTTAGGAGCAACTGGTCCCATAGAACCTGGGCGACGGTGGTAACGGGAACCGTGGGACATAGGTCCGCGGCTTTGTCCGTGGCGTTTGATTGCACCTTGGAAACCTTTACCTTTTGATACTCCTGTTACGTCGATGATATCTCCTTCAGCGAAAATATCTACTTTAACCTCTTGACCAACCTCTACTTCTTCACCGAAGTTACGGAACTCACGAATGAAGCGCTTAGGTGCAGTGTTAGCTTTTGCAACGTGACCTTTAGCTGGTTTGTTTGCAAGCTTTTCACGCTTGTCATCAAAACCTAACTGAATAGCTTCATAGCCATCGCCTTCGATCGTTTTCTTTTGCAGTACAACGTTTGCAGCTGCTTCGATCACAGTAACTGGAATTAGTTCACCGTTTTCAGCAAATACTTGAGTCATACCGATTTTTCTTCCTAAGATTCCTTTGGTCATGAGTCACACCTCCTGAATTAATAATTTTTTATAGTAATTAAAGTTTAATTTCAATGTCAACGCCTGATGGCAGGTCTAAACGCATTAATGAATCAACAGTTTGTGGTGTTGGATTCACGATGTCGATTAAACGTTTATGTGTACGCATCTCGAATTGCTCACGAGAATCTTTGTACTTATGAACCGCACGTAAGATTGTGTAAACAGATTTTTCTGTTGGCAACGGGATCGGACCCGATACGTTAGCACCAGAACGTTTTGCTGTTTCAACGATCTTTTCTGCTGATTGATCTAAAATTCTGTGGTCATATGCCTTCAAACGAATACGAATTTTTTCTTTTGCCATTATTTTCCCTCCTTTTCCGCCTATTTGCTAATAGACATTCTCCGCAGAAATATCCTGACGACACTCGCCATGGCAAAGCGGCCGGGTGTGTCAGCAACCTTCTGCATCATCGCTGTCAAAAACCAACGTTATTGATTATACACGAAGTTTTCGATGTGTGCAACTATATTTACTATATTTCTTCTCTAGCACACCTTTACTATTATACACGCATTGTCTCTGTATATCAATAGCAGAAAGAAGCAAATAAAAAAGCAGGCGGTTTTTCCGCCTGCTTTCTTCAAGCTGTTATTATTTTTCGATTGTAGATACAACGCCTGAACCTACAGTACGTCCACCTTCACGAATAGAGAAACGAGTTCCTTCTTCGATCGCGATTGGAGAGATAAGTTCTACGTTCATTTCGATGTTGTCTCCAGGCATAACCATTTCTACGCCTTCAGGAAGATTAACGACACCAGTTACATCAGTTGTACGGAAGTAGAACTGAGGACGGTAGTTAGAGAAGAATGGAGTGTGACGTCCACCCTCTTCTTTAGACAATACGTAAACTTCAGCTTTGAATTTAGTGTGTGGAGTGATTGAACCTGGCTTAGCAAGTACTTGTCCACGTTGGATGTCTTCACGTGCTACACCACGAAGAAGAGCACCGATGTTGTCGCCAGCTTCTGCATAGTCAAGAAGCTTACGGAACATTTCTACACCTGTTACAGTTGTTTTCTTAGCTTCTTCAGCTAAACCGATGATTTCAACTTCGTCACCGACTTTAACTTGTCCACGCTCTACACGGCCAGTTGCAACTGTACCACGGCCAGTGATTGAGAATACGTCCTCAACAGGCATCATGAATGGTTTGTCAGTGTCGCGCTCTGGAGTTGGAACGTACTCATCAACAGCGTCCATAAGCTCGATGATTTTTTCTTCCCATTGTGCTTCGCCTTCAAGAGCTTTAAGAGCAGAACCTTTGATTACTGGTACGTCATCTCCAGGGAAATCGTACTCAGAAAGAAGGTCACGAACTTCCATTTCAACAAGCTCAAGAAGCTCTTCGTCGTCTACCATGTCGCATTTGTTTAAGAATACAACTAGGTAAGGTACACCTACGTTACGAGAAAGAAGGATGTGCTCACGAGTTTGTGGCATTGGGCCGTCAGCAGCAGATACTACTAGGATACCGCCGTCCATTTGAGCAGCTCCAGTGATCATGTTTTTAACGTAGTCAGCATGTCCTGGGCAGTCAACGTGTGCATAGTGACGTTTGTCAGTTTCATATTCAACGTGAGAAGTGTTGATTGTGATACCGCGCTCGCGCTCTTCTGGAGCGTTGTCGATTTGGTCGTAACCACGTGCTTCACTTCCGCCTTTTTTAGCAAGAACAGTTGTGATTGCTGCTGTTAAAGTTGTTTTACCATGGTCAACGTGACCAATTGTACCGATATTCGCATGTGTTTTGGAACGGTCGAATTTTTCCTTAGCCATTAGGAAATCCTCCTTTGAATTGTCAAATTAATTAATTTATATAGGGACTTTGAAGGCGGAACTTAATTCCGTCTTCAAAGATACCAAAGCTTACATTGTATTTATACTTCATTAAAGAGTATAAATCAATTATTCACCTTTATTTTTCTTGATGATTTCTTCAGAAACTGATTTCGGCACTTCTTCGTAGTGGTCAAAGTGCATAGAATAAGTTCCGCGACCTTGTGTATTAGAACGCAGGGAAGTAGCATAACCGAACATTTCAGAAAGTGGAACGAACGCTTTTACTACTTGAGCGTTACCGCGAGCTTCCATACCTTCCACGCGTCCGCGGCGGGAAGTGATGTCGCCCATGATATCTCCAAGGTATTCATCAGGAATAACAACTTCTACTTTCATCATTGGCTCAAGAAGAACCGGATTACATTTAGAAGCCGCATTTTTCAATGCCATAGATGCAGCAATTTTAAACGCCATCTCACTGGAGTCAACATCATGGTAAGAACCGTCAAACAGTCTTGCTTTAATGTCGATCAATTGATAGCCGGCAAGTACACCGTTTTGCAATGCATCTTCAAGACCAGCTTGAACAGCCGGAATGTATTCACGCGGAACAACCCCACCAACGATGCCGTTTTCAAATTCGAAACCAGCGCCTTCTTCGTTAGGTGTGAATTCGATCCAAACGTGACCATATTGTCCGCGTCCACCGGATTGGCGGGCAAACTTACCTTCTACTTGTGCAGAAGAACGGAAAGTTTCGCGGTAAGCTACTTGTGGAGCACCCACGTTTGCTTCTACTTTAAATTCGCGACGCATACGGTCTACGATGATATCCAAGTGAAGCTCACCCATACCGGAGATAACAACTTGCCCTGTTTCAGGGTTTGTTTCTGCGCGGAAAGTAGGATCTTCCTCTTGAAGTTTTTGCAGAGCAGTTGTCATTTTATCTTGGTCGCCTTTTGATTTCGGCTCAACTGATAAAGAGATAACCGGCTCTGGGAATTCCATAGACTCTAAAATAACGAGATGCTTCTCATCACAAAGAGTGTCCCCAGTAGCTGTATCTTTCAAACCAACTGCTGCAGCGATATCGCCTGCATGCACTTCAGAGATTTCTTCACGGGAGTTCGCATGCATTTGCAGGATACGACCGACACGCTCGCGCTTGCCTTTTGTAGAGTTTTGTACGTATGAGCCTGAATTTAAAATACCAGAGTACACACGGAAGAATGTTAACTTACCTACATAAGGGTCAGTCATAACTTTAAATGCAAGAGCTGAGAATGGTGCATCGTCTGATGAAGGACGAGTAACTTCTTCATCGCTGTCTGGCAGAGTACCTTTAATGTTTGGTACATCTGTTGGAGCTGGAAGATAGTCGATAACTGCATCCAACATTAATTGAACACCTTTGTTTTTGAATGCTGTTCCGCAAAGTACAGGGAAGAACTCAACGTTGATTGTACCTTTACGGATAGCGGCTTTGATTTCTGGAATTGTTACTTCTTCGCCGCCAAGGTATTTTTCCATGATGTCTTCATCGAATTCAGCAATCGCTTCGATTAACTTTTCACGGTACTCTTCTGCTTGGTCTTGCATATCTTCAGGGATATCCCCTACTTCGATTTCAGTTCCAAGGTCGTTTCCGTAGAAAGTTGCTTTCATTTCAACTAGGTCGATAATGCCGCGGAATTCATCTTCGGCACCGATCGGAAGTTGAATTGGATGTGCATTTGCCATCAAACGGTCATTGATTGTGCCGACAGAATAAAGGAAGTCTGCACCGATCTTATCCATTTTGTTAACAAATACGATACGCGGAACGCCATATGTAGTTGCTTGGCGCCAAACTGTTTCTGTTTGCGGCTCAACTCCGGATTGGGCATCAAGTACAGTTACTGCACCATCAAGTACACGAAGGGAACGTTCAACCTCAACAGTGAAGTCTACGTGTCCTGGTGTGTCGATGATGTTTACACGATGGCCTTTCCACTGAGCAGTTGTCGCAGCAGAAGTGATTGTGATACCGCGCTCTTGTTCTTGCTCCATCCAGTCCATTTGAGACGCACCTTCGTGAGTCTCACCAATTTTATGGATACGGCCTGTATAGTAGAGAATACGCTCGGTAGTCGTCGTTTTACCGGCATCGATGTGAGCCATGATGCCGATATTCCGAGTGTTTTCTAAGGAGAACTCTCTTGCCATGTATGTCTTTCTCCTTCCTTAAGTTAAGATGATTTTAAAAGTAATCTTACCAGCGGTAGTGAGCAAATGCTTTGTTTGCTTCTGCCATTTTGTGAGTATCTTCGCGCTTCTTAACTGAAGCACCAGTGTTGTTAGCTGCATCAAGGATCTCGCCTGCAAGGCGCTCTTCCATTGTTTTCTCACCGCGAAGACGAGAATAGTTAACTAACCAGCGAAGACCAAGAGTTGTACGGCGTTCAGGACGAACCTCAACTGGTACTTGGTAGTTTGCACCACCTACACGGCGTGCTCTAACCTCTAATACTGGCATGATGTTTTTAATTGCTTGATCAAATACTTCCATTGGATCTTTGCCCGTACGTTCACGGATAAGATCGAATGATGCGTAAAGAATAGCTTGTGATTTACCTCTTTTACCGTCGATCATCATTTTGTTGATGAGACGAGTAACTAATTTGGAGTTGTACATTGGATCTGGCAGTACATCTCTCTTCGCTACAGGACCTTTACGTGGCATGTAAAATCCTCCTTTCATGTAATTCCTTTAGTATAGTTAATGGTTTTATTTTTTAGCTTCTTTCGGACGCTTCATTCCGTATTTAGAACGGCCTTGACGACGAGTTTCTACGCCGGCAGTATCAAGCGCACCGCGGACAATGTGGTAACGAACCCCTGGTAAATCCTTTACTCTTCCTCCGCGAATCAGCACAACGCTGTGCTCTTGAAGGTTGTGTCCAATACCAGGAATATAAGCATTCACTTCAATGCCGTTGCTCAAGCGAACACGTGCATATTTACGCAAAGCTGAGTTAGGCTTTTTAGGAGTCATTGTACCAACACGAGTACAAACTCCGCGTTTTTGTGGTGAATTAATATCCGTTTGCGCTTTTTTGAAGCTGTTATAGCCTTTATTAAGTGCTGGTGATTTGGATTTAGAAATTTTTGATTTACGAGGTTTACGCACTAACTGGTTAATAGTAGGCATATATAAATCCTCCCTTCCTTTTTCTTAAGCCCACACATCCAGGTGGACCATTTTTAATTAAAAACAAAGTCTTTGCACTTTCATGCAAAAACATTATTCATTAATAATAGCAACAGCAGCTGCCTTGACATCAATCCCGCATGCTTTTCCTAATTTCAGCATAGAATCCACATAAGTAAACGGCACTGCTTTTTGTTTCGCCAGATCTTCCACCTTTTTTCGCAAAAAGGGGCTGGCATCAGCAGCGATCATTACTTGCTGGGCTTGATCTCTCTCAAGAGCTCTTACTGTTTGTTTTGTTCCTATCGCTAAGTGTTGCGCCTTCGCTACTTTATCATAAGACATGTGAACATCCTCCAAAGTAACAAGGTTCATAGGAGCACCTTGATTATATTATCACTCATGTTTTTAAATGTCAACTGTGAAAATAAATTATTATGCCGGAGCCAAAGAAGCAGGCTCCGGCCAATAATCAGCTAAAGAGAAGAGGATCGCTCCCCCCTCATTTAGCGTGCGTTATCATTCTACTGTAACAGACTCTTCAGGTGCCGCTAAGATCGGCTCTGAATTGCGGTACCGCTGCATACCTGTTCCAGCTGGAACAAGTTTTCCGATAATCACGTTTTCTTTCAATCCTAACAATTCGTCGCGCTTGCCCTTGATAGCAGCATCGGTCAGGACACGAGTTGTTTCCTGGAAGGACGCCGCAGACAAGAATGAATCTGTCTCCAAGGATGCTTTTGTAATACCGAGAAGAACAGGTCTTCCTGTTGCCGGCAATTTACCTTCAAGCAATGCTTGCTCATTGGCATCTCTGAATTGATGGATTTCAAGCAGGCTTCCTGGCAGCACATCGGTTTCACCCGCATCAATTACGCGCACTTTGCGAAGCATCTGCCGTACCATAACTTCAATATGCTTATCGCCGATTTCTACCCCTTGCATCCGGTATACTTTCTGTACTTCGCGCAGCAAGTATTCTTGAACAGAAGCCACATCGGTGATCTTCAAGTATTCTTTCGGATCGATAGAACCTTCCGTCAGCTCTTGGCCGCGGGTAACTTGATCATTGACAGCCACTTTCAAGCGAGCTGTGTAAGGAGCCGTATATGTGCGGCTTTCTACATCGCTTTGGACAACGATCTCTTGCTGGCGGTCGCGGCCTTCATTAATGGCTGTAACCACACCATCAATTTCGGAGATAACCGCTTGACCTTTCGGGTTACGCGCTTCGAACAATTCCTGAATACGCGGCAAACCTTGGGTAATATCGTCCCCGGCTACCCCGCCTGTATGGAACGTACGCATCGTTAACTGCGTACCAGGCTCACCGATGGATTGAGCAGCGATGATGCCGACTGCTTCGCCGACTTCCACTTGTTGACCGGTCGCCAGGTTGCGGCCGTAACATTTTTTACATACGCCGTGGCGGGTATTACAAGTAAAGGCAGATCGAATCCACACTTCCTCAATGCCCGCATTGACGATGACACTAGCCATATCCTCATCAATCAGATCGTTTTCCCGCGCGATTACTTCCCCTGTTTCAGGATGAGCAATCGTTCTTCTTGCATAACGGCCAACGAGACGCTCTTCTAATGGTTCAATAATCTCTGTGCCTTCTTTAATGGAACGAATGAGCAGACCGCGGTCTGTTCCACAATCATCTTCACGAACAATAACATCCTGCGCCACATCAACGAGACGGCGAGTTAAGTAACCCGAGTCAGCTGTTTTAAGAGCTGTATCTGCCAGACCTTTACGCGCTCCATGTGTGGAGATAAAGTATTCCAATACGGTTAAGCCTTCACGGAAACTTGACTTGATCGGAAGTTCAATAATCCGGCCAGCCGGGTTGGCCATGAGACCGCGCATACCTGCAAGCTGCGTAAAGTTAGATGCGTTACCACGGGCACCTGAGTCACTCATCATAAAGATTGGGTTGCGCTTATCTAATGAAGCCATCAATTTGCCTTGGATCGTATCTTTCGCTGCACTCCAGACAGAAATTACGCGATCATAGCGTTCTTCCTCAGTGATTAAACCGCGTCTGAACTGCTTCAGGACGTTATCCACTTTTGCTTGTGCTTCTTTAAGGATTTGTTCTTTCTCACCCAATACGACGATGTCGGCGACACCTACTGTAATACCGGCTTTTGTCGAATGTTTAAAGCCTAAGTCTTTCATGCGGTCAAGCATCTTGGACGTTTCGGTAATTTTGAAACGCTTGAACACTTCCGCAATGATGTTTCCAAGAATTTTCTTCTTAAACGGAGCAATCAGCTCTTGTTTTTGGATATGTTCTTTAACATTTTCTGTTGGCTCGACAAAATACTTTTCTGGTGTTTTCACGACCAGGTTCGTGTTTGTCGGCTCATTGATGTATGGGAAGGTATCCGGAAGAATCTCATTGAAAATCATCTTTCCGACTGTAGTAATTAACAGCTTTTTGTTTTGTTCTTCGGTAAATGTTTGATTATTTAAAGCAGAAGCAGCGACTGCTACTCGTGTATGAAGATGTACATAACCATTTTGATAGGCAATTAACGCTTCATCTACATCTTTAAAAATCATGCCTTCGCCGATTGCGTCTTCGCGCTCAAGCGTCAAGTAATAGTTACCTAATACCATGTCCTGAGACGGCGTAACAACCGGTTTACCATCTTTCGGGTTCAAGATATTTTGAGCTGCCAACATCAGCATCCGGGCCTCAGCCTGCGCTTCTGCTGACAACGGTACGTGAACAGCCATCTGGTCACCGTCAAAGTCCGCGTTGTACGCTGTACAAACGAGCGGATGAAGACGGATCGCACGCCCTTCTACCAGCGTAGGTTCAAATGCCTGAATACCTAGACGGTGAAGAGTCGGTGCCCGGTTTAGAAGAACAGGGTGCTCTTTAATGACCTCTTCAAGCACGTCCCATACTTCCGGCTGTACGCGTTCAATTTTGCGTTTTGCGCTTTTAATATTATGAGCAAGACCTTTTTCAACCAATTCCTTCATAACGAACGGCTTGAACAATTCTAATGCCATCTCTTTCGGAAGGCCGCACTGGTACATTTTCAAGTTCGGTCCTACAACGATAACGGAACGGCCGGAATAGTCCACACGCTTTCCTAACAAGTTTTGGCGGAAACGGCCTTGTTTTCCTTTCAGCATATGTGAAAGTGATTTTAATGGACGGTTACCTGGTCCTGTCACCGGACGGCCGCGGCGGCCATTATCGATTAAGGCATCTACCGCTTCTTGAAGCATCCGTTTTTCGTTTTGAACGATAATGCTTGGAGCTCCAAGGTCCAGCAGGCGCTTTAAGCGGTTGTTCCGGTTAATCACCCGGCGGTATAAATCGTTCAAATCAGAAGTTGCGAACCGGCCGCCATCAAGCTGTACCATTGGACGCAGTTCCGGCGGAATAACAGGAAGCACGTCGAGAATCATCCAGCTCGGGTGATTTCCGGAATGACGGAATGCTTCAATGACTTCCAGGCGCTTGATTGCTCTTGTACGGCGCTGGCCCTGTGCACTTTTTAACTCTTCTTTCAAAAAGTCTACTTCTTTTTCAAGATCGATGTCCTGAAGAAGTTTTTTAATCGCTTCAGCACCCATTGACGCTTGGAACTTGTTGCCGTATTTTTCGCGATATGCACGGTATTCTTTCTCAGAGAGAAGCTGTTTCTTTTCAAGCGCTGTATCTCCAGCTTCAGTAACAACGTAAGAAGCAAAGTAAATCACTTCTTCTAGAGCACGCGGAGACATGTCGAGCACAAGTCCCATGCGGCTTGGAATGCCTTTAAAGTACCAGATGTGCGAAACAGGAGCTGCCAATTCAATGTGGCCCATGCGTTCGCGGCGGACTTTCGCTTTTGTCACTTCCACGCCGCAGCGGTCACAGACAACGCCTTTGTAGCGTACTCTCTTATACTTCCCACAATGACATTCCCAGTCTTTCGTAGGTCCGAAAATACGCTCACAAAACAATCCGTCTTTTTCTGGTTTTAATGTACGATAGTTAATCGTTTCCGGTTTTTTCACTTCACCGTATGACCAAGATCTAATCTTATCCGGTGACGCCAGACCGATTTTCATGTATTCAAAATTGTTTACATCTAGCAAGGGGCCTACCTCCCTTTCAGTCTACAGGTTCTAACGAGTATGCTTAAACTGCTATCTATGAAAGACAGCCGGAGAAAGCTGATGAAATTCCCCGGCCTGCTAATAAATTAATCCGTTGAACTTACTTTTTCGGACAGGTTTTCTTCAGGAGCGATGTTTAATGTATCCGCCTGCTGAATGTCATCCTCGTCCTCCAAATCCCGCATTTCAATTTCCTGATCGTCGCCGGACATAATCTTAACGTCCATTCCTAAACTTTGAAGCTCTTTGATCAAGACTTTAAATGATTCCGGAACGCCTGGCTCTGGAACATTTTCACCTTTGACAATCGCTTCATATGTCTTCACACGACCAACAATATCATCGGATTTGACAGTAAGAATTTCTTGAAGTGTATAAGCAGCACCATAAGCTTCAAGCGCCCATACCTCCATCTCTCCGAAACGCTGACCGCCGAATTGAGCTTTTCCTCCAAGCGGCTGCTGGGTAACAAGAGAGTAAGGACCTGTTGAACGGGCATGAAGTTTATCGTCAACCATGTGAGCAAGTTTGATCATATACATGATACCGACAGATACACGATTATCGAACGGCTCTCCGCTGCGTCCGTCATAAAGAACGGTTTTCGCATCACGGGACATGCCGGATTCTTCAATTGTTTCCCATACATCGTCTTCCGTTGCTCCATCGAATACAGGGGTTGCTACATGCATTCCTAAATAACGGGCTGCCATACCTAAATGGAGCTCCATTACCTGTCCGATGTTCATCCGTGAAGGTACCCCTAATGGGTTTAACATAATGTCGATCGGTGTGCCATCTGGAAGGAAAGGCATGTCTTCTTCCGGCAAGATCCGGGAGATAACCCCTTTGTTTCCGTGGCGTCCGGCCATTTTATCTCCTTCAGAGATTTTACGTTTTTGAACAATGTATACGCGAACAAGCTGATTTACGCCCGGTGGCAATTCGTCGCCATCTTCACGGTTAAACACCTTCACATCAAGGACGATTCCGCCCCCGCCGTGCGGCACACGCAAGGATGTATCGCGCACTTCACGCGCCTTTTCCCCGAAGATCGCATGTAAAAGCCGCTCTTCTGCCGTCAGCTCTGTGACACCTTTTGGCGTTACTTTTCCGACGAGAAGATCGCCGTCTTTTACCTCGGCTCCGATGCGGATAATTCCGCGTTCATCAAGGTTGCGAAGCGCATCCTCTCCGACGTTTGGAATATCGCGGGTGATTTCTTCCGGTCCAAGCTTTGTATCACGTGACTCTGATTCATATTCTTCAATATGAATCGATGTATAAACATCATCTTTCACAAGTCTTTCACTCATGATGATGGCATCTTCATAGTTGTAACCATCCCATGTCATAAAGCCGACCATAACATTTCGGCCCAAGGCAAGTTCACCTTTCTCCATGGATGGACCGTCCGCAAGAATTTCTCCTTTTGTCACACGGTCACCTACGCTGACAATCGGACGCTGGTTGTAACATGTACCTTGGTTAGAGCGGATGAATTTCAGGAGACGGTACTTATCAAGATCCCCTTTGATTTCTTTTCCATCCACCTCTTCTACGCGGCGGACCCAGATCTCTCTAGCCTCTACGTGCTCAACGATTCCAGCCCGTTTACAAATGACGGCAGCTCCAGAGTCTTTTCCTGAAACGTATTCCATTCCAGTACCGACAATTGGCGCTTCCGGCTGCATCAAAGGCACAGCTTGCCGCTGCATGTTCGCACCCATCAATGCACGGTTGGAGTCATCGTTTTCCAAGAACGGGATACATGCTGTCGCAGCCGATACAACCTGCTTCGGAGAAACGTCCATGTAATCCACACGCTCACGTTTAACGACGGTGTTCTCGCTTCGGAAGCGGGCTACTACTTCTTCGTCGGCAAACGAACCGTCTTCATTCAGACGAACATTCGCTTGAGCGACTACATAGTTATCCTCTTCATCCGCTGTTAAGTAGTCGATCCGGTCGGTTACCCGGCCAGTATCAGGATCTACTTTCCGGTAAGGTGTTTCAATAAAGCCGAAACGGTTCACCTTCGCATAAGTGGAAAGTGAGTTGATCAGCCCGATGTTTGGTCCCTCCGGCGTCTCAATTGGACACATGCGGCCATAGTGGGAATAGTGAACGTCACGGACTTCAAAGCCGGCGCGCTCCCTCGTTAATCCACCAGGTCCAAGGGCCGACAGACGGCGCTTATGCGTCAATTCAGCCAGCGGATTCGTCTGATCCATGAACTGTGAAAGCTGGGAGCTTCCAAAGAACTCCTTGATTGAAGCAATCACCGGACGGATGTTAATCAATTGCTGCGGTGTGATCGTATTCGTATCCTGGATGGACATCCGTTCGCGAACAACACGCTCCATACGGGACAATCCGATACGGAATTGATTTTGGAGCAATTCGCCGACAGAACGAAGGCGGCGGTTACCAAGATGGTCAATATCATCTGTGTCGCCCACACCATACAGCAGGTTAAAGAAATAGCCGATGGATGAAATGATATCAGCTGGTGTAATATGTTTGACATTCACATCAGGGAAACCATTCCCGATGATATTAATCACTTTTTCATCTTCACTGTTCGGGGCATAAATCTTAATGGATTGGACAACGATATCCTCTTCCACTACCCCGCCGGATTGGCGATAAACCTTAAAGCCGACACCATTTTCCAGGTTCGGTATAATCTTATCGAGTGCACGGCGGTCAAGAAGTGTGCCTTTTTCCGCAATGATTTCACCAGTTTCTGGATCTGCTAAAGTTTCAGCTAAACGCTGTCCAAACAAGCGATTTTTCGTGTGGAGCTTTTTGTTCATTTTGTAGCGCCCAACACTCGCTAGATCATAGCGCTTTGGATCAAAGAAACGGGAAATCAGCAAGCTCTTGGCATTTTCGACTGTCGGAGGCTCGCCCGGACGCAAGCGCTCATAAATTTCAATAAGTGCTTTTTCGGTGCTTTCCGTATTGTCTTTTTCCAGAGTATTGCGGATGTACTCGTTATCACCTATAAGGTCAATGATTTCTTGATCAGAGCCAAACCCGAGAGCACGCAGCAATACAGTCACTGGCAATTTGCGTGTGCGGTCGATACGAACATATACAATATCCTTTGCATCTGTTTCATATTCCAACCAAGCCCCGCGGTTCGGAATAACGGTAGCAGTAAAACCGCGCTTTCCGTTTTTGTCCATTTTTCCGCTGTAGTAAACACTTGGAGAACGAACAAGCTGGGAGACGATAACGCGCTCTGCTCCATTGATAATAAATGTTCCTGTTTCAGTCATAAGCGGGAAGTCGCCCATGAATACTTCCTGATCCTTCACTTCTCCAGTCTCTTTATTTAAAAGACGGACTTTGACTCGAAGCGGAGCAGAATAAGTTACATCGCGCTCCTTAGACTCATCCACCGGATATTTCGGTTCTCCGAGACTGTAATCGATAAATTCCAATGCAAGATTACCAGTAAAATCTTCAATAGGAGAAATATCCTGAAACATTTCTCTCAAGCCCTCATCAAGAAACCACTGATAGGAGGATGTTTGAATTTCAATGAGATTTGGTAATTCTAAAACTTCACTAATGCGCGCATAGCTTCTGCGCTGGCGGTGTCGTCCGTACTGAACTAGTTGACCTACCAACTGATTCACCCCTCAAATCAAGCGTTTTAGTTGCCTATATACTTCTTATAGCAGGGCAGCCAGCCTTGCTGTAAGACAAAAAGAAAAAGGTTTTTTCAAAGAAAACCTCATTTTACGCGTGATGAACTATTATTTTAGCATCGTAGCCATTTCAACCAATAATTATACAACCTAAAAGAATTTATAGCAAAAATGGTCACAATTATTATTCTGGCATTTTACAATAATAACATAGAGCTATTTGCGAGTCAACGCTTTTCCGCCTTGATAATATAATATCCCTTTGAGCGGTCTACCAGCTCCACATTTCCAAACAGCGATTCAATTTCTTTCACAGCAGAAGGCGCGCCTTGCTTCTTTTGAATAACAACCCATAACGTTCCGCCCTCAGCCAGCCTTTCGTAGCTTTGATGAAAAAAGTCAAAGACGACCTTCTTCCCTGCCCGGATCGGCGGATTCGTTAGGACAGCAGCAAAACCGTGCTCTTCCACCCCTTCCAGACGGTCACTCTCATAAATCTTCACATTCTGAATCTGGTTAAGGCCCGCATTGTCTTTCGCTAAAGAAAGAGCCCGCTGATTCACATCAATCATGTGAACGGTTCGATCAGGAAAAGCATGGGCAATAGAAAGACCAATCGGCCCGTACCCGCAGCCGGCATCAAGAATAGGACCTTCCGTTTCAGGAAGCTTGAATGTTTCAATCAAGAGACGCGAACCGAAGTCCACTTCTTTTTTTGAAAAAACCCCCGCATCTGTTTTGAAGCGGAATTTTCGGCCTTTTAAAGAATACTCCCAAAACCTTGGCTCACTCTCGCTATCAGGTGTTTGAGAAAAATAATGGTTGGTCATGCGTGTCCCTCCATTCTGATAATTTATTAGAAAAAGCGGAAGTGCCTTGTTAACTCCGGCAAATATAAGACACGAAGAGGAAAAAGCATGTTTCGGTCATACAGCCGGACCGGCAAATGACCTTGAGGGATTAGTGCCTGCTCACAAATAAAAGCCCGCTGGATCCAGCGGGCTTTGTCATCATCCGTGCTTAATTACTTAACTTCTACGCCAGCGCCAACTTCTTCAAGTTTAGCTTTGATTTCTTCAGCTTCTTCTTTAGAAGCTCCTTCTTTAACTGGTTTCGGAGTGTTGTCAACAAGTTCTTTTGCTTCTTTAAGTCCAAGACCTGTGACTTCACGAACAACTTTAATAACTTTGATTTTTTGAGCGCCTGCATCAGTAAGCACAACGTCAAACTCAGTTTTTTCAGCTGCAGCGTCTCCGCCAGCAGCTCCGCCTGCTACTGCTACTGGAGCAGCTGCAGTTACACCAAATTCTTCTTCAATAGCTTTTACTAGGTCGTTCAATTCAAGAACGGACATTTCTTTAATCGCATCAATGATTTGTTCTTTAGTCATTTTAAAGTTTCCTCCTTATGTTTGCTTTCTGTTTTTATTCGTTTACGCGGCTTCTGAAAAAATCAGCTTACGCGCCTTGTTCTTCTTTTTGATCGGCAACAGCTTTTGCTGCAAGAGCGAAGTTGCGCATAGGAGCTTGCAACACGCTGAGTAGCATAGAAAGAAGGCCTTCGCGGGATGGAAGTTCAGCAAGAGCTTTCACTTCTTCTACCGTTACAACGTTTCCTTCTAATACACCTGCTTTGATTTCTAACGCTTCGTTTTCTTTCGCAAAGCTGTTAAGAATTTTTGCTGGTGCAATTACATCTTCTGCACTGAATGCAATCGCATTCGGGCCAGTTAAGAATTCTTCTAGGCCAGAAATCTCAGCAGCTTCAGCCGCACGGCGAGTTAAAGTATTTTTGTATACTTTAAATTCAACGCCAGCTTCACGAAGCTGTTTACGAAGTTCAGTTACTTGGCTTACTGTTAATCCGCGGTAGTCTACGATAACTGTAGATGCACTGCCTTTGAATTTATCAGCAATATCGCTTACTAACTGTTTCTTTTGCTCAATTACACTGCTCATCTTTTACACCTCCTGTAGATTTCTCAGCAAACAAATGGTTTGCTGCTTTGCTTGTCCATTCATACCTTAGATGAAAGTAAAAAACCTCCACATGTCCGATAGACGTGGAGGTTACGAAAAGCACAGCATACAGCTACACTCTATATATTCGTATTACCTCGGCGGGGAATTAAGCTTTTCAGCACCTGCTGTCTACGGTATAAATGTTCAATTATTTTGCAACAAAACGAATTATATCAAATTCGGCTTTTGTTGTCAATTTATTTTGCAACAGCTACAGAAGAAGGATCTACTTTAACGCCAGGACCCATTGTTGAAGTGATGGTAACGTTCTTCATGTATGTGCCTTTTGCAGCTGACGGTTTGGCTTTCAGCATTGTTTCGAAGATTGTGTTAAAGTTTTCGATTAACTTTTGGTTGTCGAAAGAAACTTTACCAATCGGAACGTGGATGTTTCCAGCTTTATCAACGCGGTATTCTACTTTACCAGCTTTGATTTCTTGAACAGCTTTCGTTACATCGAAAGTTACTGTGCCTGTTTTAGGGTTTGGCATAAGACCTTTAGGTCCAAGCACGCGTCCAAGCTTACCAACTTCACCCATCATGTCAGGAGTAGCTACGATAACATCGAACTCAAACCAACCTTGTTGGATTTTGTTGATGTAGTCAGCATCTCCTACATAATCAGCTCCAGCTGCTTCTGCTTCTTTCGCTTTTTCACCTTTTGCAAATACTAAAACTTTTTGTGTTTTACCAGTTCCGTTTGGAAGCACAACTGCTCCGCGGATTTGCTGGTCAGCTTTCTTCGGATCTACGCCAAGACGGAAAGCTGCTTCTACTGTTGCATCAAACTTCGCAAAGTTTGTTTTCTTTACTAATTCAACTGCTTCGTCAAGAGCATAAGCTGCCGTACGATCAACAAGCTTCGCTGCTTCTTGAAACTTTTTACCTTTTTTAGCCATTTAAAACTTCCTCCTTATGTGGTTTTAGCGGAATAACCTCCCACGAATAAAGGTTGCGTGTGAAGTAATGATAAAATACATTCACAGCGCAACCCTTGAACAACATCTACAGACGATTAGTCTTCAATCACAATACCCATGCTGCGGGCAGTACCTTCAACCATGCGCATAGCTGCTTCAACGCTAGCTGCGTTAAGGTCAGGCATTTTTGTTTCAGCGATTTCGCGAACTTTATCGCGTTTTACTGTCGCAACTTTATTGCGGTTTGGTTCACCGGAACCAGACTCAATACCTGCTGCTTTCTTAAGAAGTACAGCAGCCGGCGGAGTTTTTGTGATGAATGTAAATGAACGGTCTTCAAAAACCGAAATTTCAACTGGAATGATCAAACCAGCTTGATCCGCTGTACGTGCATTAAACTCCTTACAGAATCCCATGATGTTTACACCAGCTTGACCAAGTGCAGGACCAACCGGCGGCGCAGGGTTTGCTTTGCCTGCAGGGATTTGCAACTTAACAACTTTAATAACTTTTTTAGCCACGAGACACACCTCCTTAAGTCCGTGATGTGGTATTTGGGGGTTTCCCCTCCCACTCAATAACATCTTTAACTATAATTAAAGATGGTCAATTAAAATTAGTCTGTCTTTAAAGACATACTGACTTAAAAATATTATCATTATTTACTCAATATTTCAAGACGTTTTCCATTATAATTTATTCACTTGGTTAAAATCAAGCTCGACCGGAGTTTCACGGCCAAACATGTTCACAAGCACTTTGAGTTTTGCTTTGTCAAAGTCGATTTCTTCCACTGTTCCTTCAAAGTTGGCAAATGGCCCTTCATTAACGATAACCGTTTCGTTTACCTCGAAGTCTACGTCCTTGCGTTTTTCATCCATGCCCATTTGCTTCAGAATGTTCTTGACCTCATCCGGCAAGAGCGGGGTCGGCTTTGATCCGTGGCCAGAGGAGCCTACAAACCCGGTAACGCCCGGCGTATTGCGGACAACATACCAAGAGTCATCCGTCATCACAATTTCTACCAGAACGTAACCTGGGAATACCTTCCTCTTTGTTACTTTCTTTTTACCGTTTTTCACATCAGTTTCTTCCTCTTCCGGAACAATGACACGAAAGATTTTATCTTGCATACCCATGGATTCCACGCGTTTTTCCAGGTTAGCTTTTACTTTATTCTCATATCCTGAATATGTGTGTACAACGTACCAATTCTTCTCCATAGAAAGGGACTAAAGCGTCCTTCCCTCCTTTACTTTTGAAAAGCAAATGAAAAAACCCGTTGAAGCGGGCTTTTTTTCTTCTCTATGATGTTTCATTATACCATATCAAAAAACAGTATATTCAAAACGAAGCGGCAAAGTTGAAAATTATAGAGACAAAACCCATCGTACAATTGATGAGATACCTAAATCAACTACCGCGAAAAAGATGGCCAAAAAGAACACAGTTGTAATAACAGTGATTGTATATCCCGTCAGCTCTTTTTTCTTCGGCCAGCTGACTTTTCTAATTTCCGAACCGACGTTGCGGAAAAATTGTGTTATGCTCGACATTTCGAACCCTCCAAAGGTGAAATCAACTTTTCTCCAAAGATGATTAATTATTGGCCGGCTGCAGATGCCAGCCTGGTTTAAGCGGCCGCTTCCAATCGTTATTTCGTTTGTTTATGGATCGTGTGGCCGTTGCAAGTGCGGCAAAACTTCTTGATTTCCAGGCGTTCTTCACTGTTGGCTTTGCTGTGAGCGGAATAGTTTCTTGAACCGCACTCGGAACAAGCTAATATTCTCTTTTTTGTCATTGTGAATCCACCTTATCTATCTCAATTGTAAAAAATAACATTATCAGCGGAACTAGTCAAGTCATTGCCTACAATGTGATCTCTCTAAACTCCAGATAGCGCTCGAGTTTTCGCTTCACACGCTGCAGCGCATTATCAATCGATTTGACATGACGGTTAAGCTCTTCCGAAATTTCCTGATAGGATTGCCCGTCCAAATACAGGGCGAGCACTTTCCGCTCCAGATCGCTCAATAACTCATTCATTTTGTCTTCAATACTATTAAACTGCTCGCGATTGATAATCAACTCTTCCGGATTCATAATTTTTGCGCCGGTGATGACATCCATTAACGTCCGGTCGGATTCTTCATCGTAAATTGGTTTATCGAGTGAAATGTAGGAATTTAACGGAATATGTTTTTGTCTTGTGGCTGTTTTAATGGCAGTGATAATTTGTCTTGTGATACAAAGCTCAGCGAAAGCCTTAAACGTTGTCAGCTTGTCCTCTTTATAATCCCGGATTGCTTTGTAAAGCCCGATCATCCCCTCTTGGACAATATCCTCTCTGTCGGCTCCAATCAAAAAGTAGGAACGTGCTTTTGCCCGGACAAAATTTTTATACTTGTGAATCAAGTAATCCAGGGCATCGCTGTTTCCATTGTGAACTAGTTCTATGAGTTGCTCATCTTGAAGCGTTTCCAATGTTGTATTGCTTGAACGGTTCAAACCCACACACATCCCCTCCGCCTGCAAAGCCATAGATAGCAACATTATACAGCACGAATTTTTCGAACGTCAACGTTTCATTTCTCGCCGCGGCGCCACTTTTCGAAAATTTCTGCCACTTCGTCTGTAAGAGGAATTTTCGAATTGGGTTTTTTTTCATGGAATTTCTTCACGCTTTTGCCGATCTTTTTGCTTGTAACTTCCAGCTCTGTAAGCAATTCTCTAGCAGAGAGACGCAAGGCTCCTTGCCCAAAAATCACCCACTGTTCTGTAAAATCGGAGGTCGCTACAAAAACTTGATTTTTTATATTATTTAATTCGATCGCCAGCTTTTCAATCCGCTCATCCGCCGATTCGTTTTCCCGGGTGAAAATGACCTCGACTTTTGAATCCCGGTATTTCTTCTCTGTGCCTTTGACATAATGGGCATCAAACACGACAATGACCCGGCTGCCCGTGAACCCCTGGTATTCAGCCATCAGCTGAATCAGGCGGTCACGGGCAGAAGCAAGATCATACTTTTTCAGCTTTTGAAGTTCCGGCCAAGCGCCAATAATGTTATAGCCGTCAACTATGAGGATGTTCATTGTTATTCCCCTAAAGGATGCCGCCTTCTATACACTTCGTACATAAGGATACCTGCAGCCACCGAAGCGTTAAGAGAGGTGACGCGGCCGGCCATTGGCAGCTGGATCAGAAAATCGCATTTATCTCGAATCAAGCGTCCCATTCCTTTTCCTTCACTGCCAATCACAAGTCCAAGCGGCATCTTTCCATCAAACCGTCTGTAGTCCTCCGCTCCTTTGGCGTCTGTACCGGCAATCCATACTCCTCGCTCCTTGAGCTCATCAATTGTCCGCGCCAAATTCGTCACCCGGACAACCGGGATGTATTCAATGGCTCCGGTCGACGCTTTAGCCACAGCAGCCGTCAAGCCGACAGCCCGCCGCTTTGGAATAATGATGCCATGCACGCCTACTGCATCAGCTGTTCTCATAATGGATCCGAGATTATGGGGATCTTCGATTTCATCAAGAAGAAGGAAAAACGGCTCTTCCCCGCTCTTTTCTGCCTTCGCGAATAAATCATCAAGTTCCGCATAGTCATATGCCGCAACGGAAGCAACGACCCCTTGGTGATTCTCCTCACTCATCTGGTCAATTTTTTGTTTAGGCACAAATTGAACAAGGACATTTTTCTCTTTTGCTTTTTTGATAATTTGCTGAACAGGCCCTTTCTGTGCTCCTTCCGCTATCCAGATCTTATTAATTTCACGATCGGACCTTAACGCTTCAAGCACAGGATTACGGCCTGCAATAAATTCTTTGGACATCCAGGTTCTCCCCCTTTCTTACTGATTTTCCTGCGGCAGACAAAAGTCGATTATTTCCGTCAGCCGCTGTTCCTCTCCTGTTAAAAACAACAGGCCAATCAACGCTTCAAAGGCGGTGCTATGCCGATAAGTTTGAATATCGGTGTTTTTCGGAACAGTTCCTGATTTGGCATTTCTGCCCCTTTTTACAACAGCAAGCTCGGCCTCTGACAAAAAGCCGCTCTCAATCATGCGGTATAAAAAGCTCGCCTGGGCTTTTGCCGATACGTACCGGGTCGCTTCTCTATGAAGCTGATTCGGCTTCACTTTCCCCAGCTCCAGCAAATGACGGCGGACATACACTTCGTAAATCGCATCCCCCATATAGGCCAAAGCGAGACTATTCATTTGCGCGGCTTCCTTCAACGGTTTAAACTCCAGCATACTTATCCTCTTTTCCACCGCGTGCCTTGCGGCGTATCTTCCAAAATAATATTCATTGCTTTCAGCTTATCACGAATTTCGTCAGCCAGCTGAAAATTACGGTCTTTTCTTGCTTGAATCCGCTGTTCAATCAGTGATTCAACCTCTTCATCTAACAGGGCTTCTTCCGCCTCCAGCTTTAATCCGAGCACAAAGAATAAATCTTCGAATTCCTTTAAAAAGGCATCAATGACTGTTTCCGATGTGTTTTTCTCCATCAAATAATAATTCGCCTGCTTGGAAAGCTCGAACAAAACGGAGATCGCATTCGCTGTGTTAAAATCATCATCCATTTCCTTCTTGAACGTCTGATGCAGCTCTTTTATTTTCTCCAGCCACTGCTCATCATTATCCGTTAAATTGGCGCTTAACTGCTTGCGGTGTTTTAAATTTTCATAAGCTGTTCTTAGGCGATCCAGCGCCGTTTTCGCATTTTCAAGCAGCTCTTCGTTATAGTTAATCGGATGTCTGTAATGAACAGATAGCATGAAAAAGCGCAGGACCTGCGGATCAACGTGTTGAATAATGTCGTGTACCAGAACAAAATTGCCGAGGGATTTCGACATTTTTTCGTTATCAATGTTAATGTAGCCGTTATGCAGCCAATAACGGGCAAATGGCTTTTCAGTCAGCGCCTCTGATTGGGCAATTTCATTCTCATGGTGCGGGAACGTCAAGTCTTGGCCGCCGGCATGTATGTCAATGGTGTCGCCTAAATACTTCCTTGCCATAGCTGAGCATTCAATATGCCAGCCCGGACGCCCTCTTCCCCATGGGCTTTCCCAGTAAATCTCGCCATCCTTGGCTGCTTTCCACAAGGCAAAGTCCAGCTCATCCTCTTTCTTTTCGCCTACACCAATTCTGGCACCGACCTTCAGCTCATCTACTGATTGATGAGAAAGCTTCCCGTAACCTGCAAACTTGCGCGTACGGTAATACACATCTCCTTCAGAGGCATAAGCGTAACCTTTCTCAACCAGTGTCTCAATGAATTCAATAATCGTATCAATATTTTCAGTTACACGCGGATGCATATCCGCCTTCTGGCAGCCAAGCGCTTCAGTGTCTTCAAAATATGCGTGAATGAAGCGTTCCGCAATCGCCGGAACTTCTTCGCCCAGCTCATTGGCTGCTTTGATCAATTTATCATCAACATCCGTGAAGTTGGAAACATACGTCACATCATAGCCGCTGTATTGAAAATACCGGCGAACCGTGTCGAAGACAATCGCCGGCCGGGCATTTCCGATGTGAATATAATTGTATACAGTTGGACCGCATACATACATTTTTATTTTTCCCTCTTCAAGGGGGATAAACTCCTCTTTCTGTCTCGTCAATGTATTATAAACGCGAATGGCCATTTAACTGTTCTCCTTTCTTCGCTTCCTGAAGCTCCTGCTGCAGTCTGGCAATTTCCTTCTCCATAAAGGAAAGACGATCGGCAATCGGATCCGGCAAGTCATGATGGTTCAAATCCTTCTGGACCTTTTTCCCGTCGCGGATCACGATTTTTCCTGGAATGCCAACAACGGTTGAATTTGGGGGCACATCCCTTAAAACAACAGAGCCTGCCCCGATTTTAGAGTTTTCTCCAATGGTAATGGAGCCAAGCACCTTCGCACCAGAGGCAATTAAAGCATTGTCCTTGACCGTTGGATGCCGCTTGCCTTTTTCCTTGCCGGTTCCTCCGAGTGTCACGCCTTGATATAATGTCACATTGTCGCCGATTTCACACGTTTCTCCGATCACTACTCCCATTCCATGATCGATAAAAAGCCGCCGGCCGATTTGAGCGCCTGGATGGATTTCGATGCCGGTGAAAAAGCGGCTGATTTGGGAGATCAGACGAGCGAGAAAGAAAAATTTCCTTTTGTAAAATCCGTGCGCCAAACGATGGCCCCAAATGGCATGCAGTCCTGAATAAGTTAGAATAACCTCCACATAACTGCGGGCCGCCGGGTCCTGCTCAAAAATAGTATCAATGTCTTCCTTCAGTAACTTAAACAACCCCATTGCTATCCCCCTTTGTATGAAAACAAAATAAAAAACGCCTCTGTATAGACAGAGACGTTTTAATTGACGCGGTTCCACTCTGTTTGAAAAACAAGCATCAGCCTGTTCATCCAACTCTAAACTGGTAACGGGTGTTCCCGCTGCTGCCTACTCGCATTCCTTTCGGCAACAGACTCAGAGGGGCATTTCAATAATTGAGTGGCTTAAACCGTTCGCAGCCGGTGACGGTTCTCTCTGTAAAGCTTCAATTACTTACTTCTCCTCATCAACGTTCATTTATAAATAAACTGTACATTTACTATATTACATTTTCGCAAAAATGTTAACTATGGATCTTGCGCAGGCGCTCGGCAACTTTTTCCTTCCCGAGCAGTTCAATCGCTTTCGGCAAATCAGGTCCGTGCGTTTGGCCAGTCACAGCGGCACGGATTGGCATGAAGAGCTTTTTCCCCTTATGCCCAGTTTCCTTTTGAACAGCCTTCATAGCCTGCTTAATTTCATCCGCCTGCCAGTTGTCCATTGCTTCGACTTTCTCAAGGAAAGAAGCCATGACTTCCGGAACTTGTTCTTCTGCAAGCACAGCTTTCGCTTCCTCCTCATAGCTGACGTCTTCTTTGAAAAACAGCTCAGCCATCTCGGCGATTTGTGCGCCAAAGCTCATCTTCTCTTGATAAAGCCCAATCAGCTCACGCACCCACTCTTCTTCCTCAGGAGAACGCTCAGCCGCGATCCATCCTGCCTTTACAAGGTGAGGAGCAGCCAACTCTACTACCCGGTCTAAATCTACTTTTTTCATGTATTGATTGTTCATCCATGAGAGCTTTTGCTGATCAAACAAAGCCGGGGACTTAGACAAGCGGCTTGCATCAAACATTTCAATGAATTCTTCTTTCGAGAAGATTTCCTCTTCGCCGGCAGGAGACCAGCCTAGCAGAGCAATAAAATTAAATAATGCTTCCGGCAAATAGCCAAGTTCTTTATATTGCTCAATAAATTGAATAATGGACTCATCACGCTTGCTCAGCTTTTTGCGGCTTTCATTGACAATCAATGTCATATGGCCAAAGGTTGGAGGCTCCCAGCCAAGCGCATTGTAAATAAGCAGCTGTTTAGGCGTGTTGGAAATATGATCGTCTCCGCGCAGTACATGCGTCATCTTCATTAAATGATCATCAATGGCTACCGCAAAGTTATATGTAGGCGTTCCATCCTTCTTTACGATCACGTAATCGCTAATGCCCTCCGATTCAAAAGACACTTCGCCTTTTACCATATCATTAAATGTCAGCATTTCCCCGGCAGGAACCTTAATCCGAATACTCGGCTTCCGGCCTTCCGCTTCTTTGGCCGCTCTTTCTTCCGGAGTGAGGTGACGGCACTTTCCAGAGTACCCAGCCATGTCTTTTCCTTCTGCCTGCTGCGCTTCCCGTTCAGCTTCCAGTTCCTCTTCCGTGCAATAGCATTTATATGCTTTTCCTTCTTCTACTAATTGATCATAATATTTTTTGTAGATGTCATTTCTCTCAGACTGGCGGTAAGGACCGAATTCTCCTTCTTTGTCGACACTTTCATCCCAGTCAATTCCGAGCCATTTTAAATACTTCAGCTGGCTTTCTTCGCCGCCTGCGATGTTTCGCTTCTGATCAGTGTCCTCGATTCGGATAATAAACTTTCCGCCTTTGCTGCGGGCGAATAAATAATTAAAAAGCGCTGTACGCGCATTGCCGATATGCAGATGGCCTGTTGGACTCGGCGCGTAACGCACGCGGATTTCGTTTGCCATGATTTGTTCCTCCTCCAATCGTTCCTGTAACTTTTTTTATTTTACCACCGGCTTTTACTAGAAGGAAGAGGATTCATTTTCTTTTGCTGTTAACAGAACAACCGCTTGTGCGGCAATTCCTTCTTCTCTGCCGACAAAGCCTAATTTTTCTGTCGTGGTTGCTTTCACATTCACTTGTGAAGCATCCGCTTCCAGCAGCTCTGCAATCCGCTCTCTCATTTGTCCGATATAAGGCGCCATTTTAGGCCGCTGTGCCATAATCGTGCAATCGGCGTTGCCAAGCGTATAGCCTTTTTCTTTCACTAACTTCCATACATGCTGGAGCAAAACTGCCGAATCGGCATCTTTAAATGCCGGGTCCGTATCCGGAAAATGCCGGCCAATATCTCCTTCGCCGATCGCGCCGAGAAGAGCGTCTGCCACTGTGTGCAGCAAAACGTCAGCATCTGAATGCCCGATTAGTCCCTTCTCATGAGGAATCGTCACACCGCCGATAATCAGCGGGCGGTTTTCTGCAAATTCATGTACATCAAAGCCTTGTCCAATTCGAAACATACCTTTTCTCCTTCAGCCTCTATAATGATTTTCTTTTTTGAATAATTGCCTCTGCAAATATAAGATCTTCAGGGGTCGTCAGCTTTATATTATCATAGTCCCCTTCTACAATTTGCACACATCTGCCCGCTCTTTCAACAAGAGAGGCTTCATCGGTGCCAACGTACTGATCCGCCTGTGCTTTTTCATGAGCCTGCATAATCAGCGGCATGCGAAAAGCTTGTGGCGTCTGAACCGACCACAAGCTCGAGCGTTCAACTGTCTCGACAACCTTTCCTTTTTCGACCCGCTTAATTGTATCCTTCACAGGAACAGCCGCAATGGCTGCTCCCTCTTCCGCTGCTTTTTCAACTAGACGGGTAATGATTGGCGTTGTAATAAAAGGTCTTGCCCCATCATGCACAAGAACAACCGCTGAAGGGTCCGCTTCCTTTAACCCGTTATACACACTTTCTTGCCGTTCACTGCCGCCATGGGCCAGTTTTTTCACTTTCGAGACATCGTACTCATTCACTAAGTTCGAAAAAAGCGAGGCTTCCTCCGGCTGAACAACGAGGATAATTCCGCTGCAATTAGGGTCTTTCTCAAAAACCTCCAGCGTGTGAATAATTACCGGGCGCCCCTTCAGCAAAAGCAGCAATTTGTTTTTATCTGCCTTCATTCTTGTCCCCCGGCCAGCCGCTGGAATAACCACTTGATAATTCATGTCTCCTGCTCCTTTAAAGCGCTTTTTCGATTAGCTTCGGCTTAGCAAAGATCATTCGGCCGGCTGACGTTTGCAGCACGCTCGTTACGATCACATCGATTTGCTTGCCGATATAATCACGGCCTTCTTCTACTACAATCATCGTGCCGTCATCCAAATAAGCAATTCCCTGCCGCTGTTCTTTCCCGTCTTTAATGACAAGCACCTTCATTTCTTCCCCAGGGATCACAAGCGGCTTCACTGCATTGGCCAAGTCATTAATATTGAGAACTTGTACTTTTTGCAGCTCGCATACTTTGTTTAAGTTAAAGTCATTTGTGACGACGATGCCATTCATTTCTTTTGCCAATTTGACAAGCTTGCTATCCACTTCCTGTACATCTTCGAAATCCCGTTCAATAATCTCTACTTCCACCGGTATTTCTTTTTGGATGCGATTTAATATATCGAGCCCTCTTCGGCCCTTCGTGCGTTTCAGCGTGTCAGAAGAGTCAGCAATATGCTGCAGTTCTTCCAGCACAAATTGCGGAATAATCAAGCAGCCTTCCAAAAAGCCTGTTTGACAAATATCAGCAATCCGACCGTCAATAATGACGCTCGTATCGAGGATTTTGTATGACTGCTGTGCCGCAGGAGGACTGTCCGCCGCCTCTGCCTCTTTCTTTCGGCTGTTTCGGTTAATTGTAAACAAACCGGTAATCTCGTCACGTTTTTTAAAACCAACCTGGAAACCAAGATACCCTAATAAGATAGTCAGAAAAATCGGAGCTACGGTATTGACGATCGGTATTTCTATCGAATTCAGTGTATTCCCTGCCAAAAATGCAACAATCAAACCTAAAATCAACCCTAAGCTTCCAGAAAGAATGTCGGTCAACGGCGCTGTAACGATTCGATCCTCCATCCATTTAACAAAATCAATAATATAATCCACGACCCAAAATGTCAGCACATAAAAAATGATGGCTCCTAAAATAGCTGCGACGTACGGATTATTAATTAAAGTTAAATGGTCTAAATGAATAAGCTTTAATAAGTCCGGAATAAGAATAATGCCAAGTGTTCCCCCTAAAATAATAAACCCCGCCTGCACGAGACGCTTCAACATCCTGACTTCACCTCCCTATTATCATTATAAACACATTTTTCCACATACAACCGTTTTTTTCAAAAAAATGCCTAAAAGCCTGCAGCCAGCTGTGCAGGCTGGTCTGCAAAAATTATTTGCCAAATACAGCTTGAAGTGCTTCATTCACCGTAGAGACACCAATCGTTTTCACTCCCGGTGGAACTTTCCAGCCGCCAAGATTATTTGCGGGCAGAATGACTCTCGTAAATCCGAGCTTAGCCGCCTCAAAGACTCTTTGCTCTATTCTTGACACCCTCCTTACCTCTCCGGTCAGCCCGACTTCACCAATTATACAATCAGTTGGATTGGTCGGTTCATCGCGGAAGCTTGAAGCAATGCTGATGGCAATAGCCAAGTCAATCGCCGGTTCATCAAGCTTCACACCTCCAGCTACCTTCAAGTAAGCATCCTGGTTTTGCAGCAGCAGGCCAACCCGCTTTTCAAGAACCGCCATTAAGAGCGTGACCCGGTTATGATCGATGCCGGTAGCCATGCGCCGCGGATTTCCAAAAACCGTTGGCGAAACAAGCGCCTGAACCTCGACAAGCACCGGCCTCGTTCCTTCCATAGAAGCAACCACTGTCGAACCTGATGAGCCTTGGGAACGTTCTTCGAGAAAAATCTCCGATGGGTTTTCCACTTCCTCTAGCCCTTCCTCCTTCATCTCAAAGATTCCCATTTCATTCGTGGACCCGAAACGGTTTTTTACCGCTCTTAAAATCCGGTACGTGTGGTGACGCTCTCCTTCAAAATATAACACAGTGTCCACCATATGCTCCAATAATCTGGGTCCGGCAATTGAGCCTTCCTTGGTTACATGCCCCACAATAAAGATCGCAATGCCGTTCATTTTTGCTATTCTCATTAACTCGGCCGTACACTCCCTCACCTGCGAAACGCTGCCAGGAGCAGAAGTGACCTCCGGGTGATAAACAGTTTGGATCGAGTCGATAATCACAAAGGAAGGTGCGAGCTGCTCAATAGCGGTATGAATGAGCTGCAAGTTAGTTTCCGAGTAGATAAAGAGCTCTTCTTCCTTTATCGCTAATCTTTCTGCCCGTAATTTCGTCTGCTTAACAGATTCTTCGCCGGAAATGTATAATACCCTGCTTTTATTTGCTGCCAGCTGGGCAGAAACCTGCAAAAGCAAGGTGGATTTCCCAATCCCGGGATCTCCGCCAATCAAAACGAGCGAACCCGGAACCACGCCGCCGCCGAGCACCCGGTTAAATTCTTTTAACTTGGTTTTTACCCGCGGCTCTTGAACAGTCTCCACGCTCGAGAGTTTCGCCGGTTTGGAAACAGATGTTGTTTCGGAATGCATAAAGGTCCGTTTCGGTGTCCCCGTAATAGCGACCTCTTCGACCATCTGGTTCCATTCTCCGCAGCCCGGACAGCGCCCCATCCATTTTGCCGACTCATAGCCGCAGGACTGGCAAATAAATTTTGTCTTTTTCTTAGCCATGCTCACTCCACCTTTTTACATGATCCTCATTACTTATTAATAGCTGCTTCAACAACAAAAAGCCAGGCCCCTCCAGCGTTGCATATCCATAGCAACCGTTCAAGGAGGAGCCGGGCATTGATAGGACAGCCTCTTTATTTCGCCGCCGTCGATGGTTCTTTAGTTTTTACAACGAATTCACCGTCTTCTACATCCACCAGCACTTGCTGGCCTGCCAGCACCTTGCCCTTCAGCAGCTCTTCCGATAAACGGTCTTCCACTTGCTTTTGCAAAGCGCGGCGCAGAGGACGGGCTCCATACTCTGGATCATAGCCTTCATCGGCAATTTTTTCTTTCGCACGCTCAGATAAGTCAACAATGATATCTTGTTCTTTCAAGCGGCTCGTCAACTGATCCGCCATTAACGTAACGATTTCTTTCAAATGCTTTTTCTCTAAAGCATGGAAAACAATGATTTCATCAATACGGTTGATGAACTCCGGACGGAATGCCCGCTTTAATTCTTCCATTACTTTGCCCTTCATATCTTTGAAGTCCTGCTCGTCATCTTGAATGTTGAATCCGACAAACTTATTGCGGCGCAAAGAGTCAGCTCCAACATTTGACGTCATGATGAGCACGGTATTGCGGAAGTCTACCGTACGGCCTTTCGAGTCTGTTAACCGGCCGTCTTCCAAAACTTGCAGCAAAATGTTGAATACATCCGGATGAGCCTTTTCAATTTCATCAAGCAAGATAACAGAATAAGGCTTGCGGCGGACTTTCTCAGTCAGCTGACCGCCCTCATCATAGCCGACATAGCCTGGAGGCGAGCCGACCAGACGAGAGGTCGAATGTTTCTCCATATATTCAGACATGTCGATGCGGATCATGGCATCCTCATCACCGAACATTGATTCTGCCAGTGCTTTAGCCAGTTCTGTTTTACCGACCCCTGTAGGGCCAAGGAAGATGAAAGAACCGATTGGACGTCTTGGATCTTTCAACCCTGCTCTTGCGCGGCGGACAGCTTTGGACACTGCTTTCACCGCTTCTTCCTGGCCAATTAAGCGGGAATGCAGGATTTCTTCTAGTTTGAGCAGTCTTTCTGTCTCTGTTTGCGCCAATTTGGAAACCGGGATTCCTGTCCAGCTGGATACAACTTTGGCAATATCCTCTACCGTAACCTCGCTGTTTTCTTTTCCTTGCTTTTCTTTCCAGTTATTCTTTGTTTTCTCCAGCTCTTCCCGAAGCTTTTGCTCAGCATCACGCAGGGAAGCCGCTTTCTCAAACTCCTGGCTTTGCACCGCGGCATCCTTTTCCTTACGGATGCCTTCAAGTTTTACCTCCAACTCCTTTAAGTTAGGAGGAGTAGTGAACGAGCGCAAGCGAACCTTTGAACCCGCTTCGTCAATTAAATCAATTGCTTTATCCGGCAAGAAGCGGTCAGAAATATAGCGGTCAGACATTTTCACCGCTGCTTCAATCGCCTCGTCCGTAATAGATACACGATGGTGGGCTTCATAGCGATCCCTTAACCCTTTCAAAATCTGAATAGACTCGTCGGTCGTCGGCTCATCTACTTGGATCGGCTGGAAGCGGCGTTCAAGAGCAGCATCTTTTTCAATGTATTTCCGATATTCATCAAGAGTTGTGGCACCAATGCATTGCAGTTCACCGCGAGCAAGTGACGGCTTCAGGATATTGGAGGCATCAATTGCTCCTTCAGCACCGCCTGCTCCAATTAATGTGTGCAGCTCGTCGATAAATAAAATAATATTGCCAGCCTGGCGAATCTCATCCATTACCTTCTTCAAGCGATCTTCGAATTCGCCGCGATATTTTGTACCGGCTACCACCGTTCCCATGTCGAGCGTCATCACCCGTTTATTTCGGAGTGTTTCCGGCACCTCATTATTCACAATTTGCTGCGCCAGCCCTTCGGCAATGGCCGTTTTCCCGACACCGGGCTCACCGATTAAGACAGGGTTGTTTTTCGTTCTTCTGCTGAGAACTTCGATTACACGCTGTATTTCTTTGCTGCGGCCGATAACGGGATCTAAGCTGCCTTCTCTGGCAATCACAGTTAAATCACGCGCTAATCCGTCCAGTGTAGGCGTATTGGCATTGGATGTAGATCCGCTTTGATGACCATTTGTTTCATTGTTGCCTAGAAGCTGAAGCACTTGCTGACGGGCTTTGTTCAGGCTTACACCTAAATTGCTCAGAACACGGGCGGCTACTCCTTCCCCTTCACGGATTAACCCAAGCAATATATGTTCTGTGCCAACGTATGAATGACCAAGCTTTCTTGCTTCATCCATCGATAATTCTGTTACTTTTTTTGCGCGAGGAGTGTAATGAACTGTTTGCGAGCTTCCTTCTCCTCTGCCGATTAAATTCTCGACTTCTTCTTGAATTTTCTCTGCGCTGAGTCCAAGACCATAAAGCGCCTTTGCTGCAATGCCTTCTCCTTCGCGAACTAAGCCTAATAAAATATGCTCTGTACCAATATTGCTATGCCCCAGGCGAAGTGCTTCTTCTTGTGCAAGCGCTAATACTTTTTGTGCTCTTTCCGTAAAACGACCAAACATCATATCCATCCATCTCCTTTACATCAACAATTTTCTTCTAACTGTAGCCGCTCTCTAATTAATGCTGCACGCCGGATATCCCTTTCTTCAGGGTGGAGCGGTCCGCCGGCATATTGCTGCAGGAAGCCTGGCTGTGTTAAGATCATCAATTCATTTAAAATACTTCTGGAAATATTGCGAATATAACCAATATCAATCCCTAATCTTACATCTGACAAACACTGAGCTGCTTCCTTTGTTTCAATAATCCGGCTATTCGTTAATACACCATAAGAGCGGAATACTTTATCCTCCAAACGGATAGACGATGTGTTGGCTAAGACTTCTCTTGCTGATTTCTCATGGGCGATAATCTGATGAACAATGCTGATCAGATCGTCCACTATATCCGCCTCTGACTTACCAAGGGTTAACTGGTTAGATATCTGAAAAATATTTCCTAAAGCCTCGCTGCCTTCACCATATATACCTCTGACGACAAATCCAAGCTGGCTGATTGCTGGTATGATCCGGCTAAGCTGCTGTGTTAACACCAAGCCGGGCAAATGAATCATGACGGAAGCCCGCAAGCCCGTGCCTACATTTGTCGGGCAACTTGTCAAGTACCCCCTCTGTTCATCAAAAGCGTACTTCACCTTTCCCTCAATCGCATCATCCAGCTCATTCGCTTTTTCTAGCACTTCCTTCAACTGCAAGCCAGGAGCAAGACATTGAATGCGAATATGATCTTCTTCATTAATCATGATACTGATATCTTCTGACTCTGAAAGAAGAACCGCTCCATAAGCAGCGTTGTCAGCTAAGTAAGGGCTAATTAAATGCTTTTCTACAAGCACCCGCTTTTGCAATGGCGATAATTGTTCCATCTCCAATCGCTCAAGCTGATATCCGTCCTGCACTCCTTCACTAATCTGGACAGTCATATCCTTTGCCTCATTTGCTTTTAAAAATAGAGGAAAGTGATAATCAGCTAGATTTCTGGCCAGGCGCACTCTTGAGCTTAGAACAATGTCTGAATGGGGACCTTCATTACTCATCCATGAGCTAACAGCCTGATTAATAAACCTTTCTAGAGACATCACGACTCTCCTCCTTCAGAAAGCACTTTTTTTTCGAGAGAGCGGATTTGGTCGCGAATATCGGCTGCTGATTCAAACTCTTCCTGCCCAATTGCCTGCTGAAGCTTAGCCTTTAATTCAGCTATTTCCTTTTTCAAATGAAGGGTGCCGCCGATTCTGGCCGGTATTTTACCAGTGTGCACCGTATTTCCATTCTGTAACCTTTTTAATATCGGAGTGAGTTGATCTTGGAAAGCTTCATAACATTGCGCACAGCCAAACTTTCCTTGGTTAACAAACTGCTGGAAAGTGGTTTGGCAGTTGCCGCACTTTAGCACCTTTTGCTGTGGATACTGAGCAGGCTGTGATGAGAAAGGCGTATTGAGATTAAATAACCCCCCAAGCAAGTCACCGATAGAAAAATCAAAGTGCTGGTTAAACATGTATTGCTCTCCCTTTTCCTGTGCGCACTTTTCACACAAATGAAATTCCGTCTTTTCACCATTTACTGTTTTCGTGAAATGAAGTGAAGCAGGTCTCTCTTTACAACTTTGACATATCAAAGAGAACCACCTCCCTTATAGATTATTTATATTTCAAGGCCATTAGCATAGAAGTAATCATTCTCGCCCGAAGCTCATCTCTTTCCGGAAGATCAATATATAATACAGAGCGATCCATGACACTGATCATAATTTTTGCCTCACGCTCTGAAATCACTTCTTCTTCCACCAAGCGATAAATTAAATTTTCTGCCGCTGACTGTGAAATTTGGTTGCCTACCAGCGAAACAAGCTGTTCGATTAAATCATACTGGTCATGCACCTTTACCTTTATAATGCGGATGTATCCCCCGCCCCCTCTCTTGCTCTCTACCACATATCCTTTTTCAATGGTAAAGCGTGTATTGATTACGTAATTAATCTGCGAGGGAACGCATTGAAATTTTTCAGCTACTTCATTTCTCTTAATTTCTACAATTTCACTTCCACTCATTTCAAGAACTCTCTTTAAATAGTCCTCGATAATATCAGATATATTACGCATCAAACCTCCTCCATTTCTGACTTTGACTATATTTGACGTTAATTATACATGAAAACCTGATCCATTTGCAATTTTAATGTATGTACTTGATCTTCATTTTTGACTGTTTTCAAGAAATTTAATCCCTTTAAAAATATATTTCTATATTCCACAAGTTTACATAAAATAAACCTAAAAAAGGAAACTGCTCGCCATTTATAACTATTGAAAGGAAAGTACAAAAATTCAACAAACAAATCGCCTTATTCGTCCATCTATCGACATTTCGACAAAATTTTAAAAGAGCAGTGAAACACAAAAAAAGAACAGCTTCTGCTGTTCTTTTTTTGTTGCCTGGCAACGTCCTACTCTCACAAGGGGAAGCCCCTCACTACCATTGGCGCTGAAGAGCTTAACTTCCGTGTTCGGGATGGGAACGGGTGTGACCTCTTCGCTATCGCCACCAGACTGTATAAAATGGAAAGAAATTGTTCTTTCAAAACTGGATAATATGTGTCAGTAACCGGCAATACCATGCCATGGTTTGTTGCTTTACGCCATACGGCGTTTTGGTTAAGTCCTCGAT
>NZ_MWMM01000015.1:0-64808 GCF_002189605.1 Pseudobacillus badius | reverse complement strand
CGGAAGCAAGCTTCCGTCAAGTCCGCTCGACTTGCATGTATTAGGCACGCCGCCAGCGTTCGTCCTGAGCCAGGATCAAACTCTCCAAAAAGATGTTTGACTTGCTCATGTTTTAAAAATAAGAATTAACTTACTGGCATGTTTTTGTTCAGTTTTCAAAGATCAATTTTGAAGTGCTTTTCAACAATAGCACACTCGCTTTGTCCTGTCAAAAAGTTTTTTTATCTAACTTTTTCGTTTCTGTCTTTCGGACAAGTAATAATATATCACGATATTTTATAGATAACAAGTACTTTTTTAAAAAAACATAGATTTTTTTTGCACATCTAATATTGTCTATTCTATCACCCTTTGTGCTTGCTTGAACATCCCTTTCGTCTATTCTTTTTATAAAGCCAATATAAACATACTGGTTGACCATTCACTCATGTAAAACACTATTCCTTGCCAATAATCAAAGTTTGTCTTCAAAGCGTCAGTACACAAAAAAAAACAAGAAGCCTGCAGGGCCTCTTGTTTATGAGTGAATATGCTGTTTGCGTTTCGCTAAAATCTCCTTTAGCTTTTTTGGATCAGCCGCAAACAATAAAAGACCTAACAGCACAACAGTGCCCCCTGCTATTTGTGCAGCTGACAGTTTTTCTTTTAATAGCCACCAAGCAAGGATACTGGCGCCGATCGGTTCTAGCAGTATAGCCATCGATACAGATGAGGTGCTGATGTATTTAATAGACCAATTGAATAAAGTATGGCCCAGTAAGTTTGACAGGACCGCTAATAAAAAGAAGTATATCCACTCTTTTGCAGGATAAGGATAGAAAGCCTCTTTCTTAATTACCACATATAAAAATAACACAACGGTACAATTAAAATAGACAATGAATGTATAAGTTATTAGTGACATCCGCTTTCGGATAATTTGTCCAAAAAGCAAATAACCGGTAATCAGCGCACAAGCAGCCAAGGCAAGCGCATCTCCGTAAAGCGCCTGTCCGCTTACCTGAAAATCTCCCCATCCAATAATAAAGCTTCCCGCTACTGCTACTAGACCGCCAATTAATGCGCCAAGAGTAAACTTTTCTTTAAAAATAAAATACGTGCCAGCAAAAGCAAATAGCGGCTGCAATGTGACTAGCACAGTAGAGCTTGCTACAGAAGTATAGTTGAGCGACTCAAACCACAGGATAAAGTGAAAGGCTAAAAAAATGCCGGCTACAAGAGAGAAAAGCCAGTCTCTTTTTGAAATCTCCTTTAACTCCCCGGAGTATTTAAACAGAAATAAAGGAAGCATAAGCAATACAGTAAAGAGTAAACGATAAAATGCGATAACACCGGCATCGGCTGCCGACAACTTAACAAATATAGCTGAGGTAGAAACGAAAAAAACTCCGATAATCAATACAGCATAAGGGTTAATCTTTGGACTGTCCATAGACGTCCTCCTTTAGTCTATCTGGATGCATAATAAAAGCTATAAGCCACTTATCATTTTAAAGCTTCTACTCTCATATTTCTAGCGAATGAACGAAATTAGCAAAATCGTTCTTCTTTTAGAAAAGCACGCATAGTTTTCTGGAAAAAGGGAATAATATAGCAAGGAAGTTTTCGGTAATAGATAGGGAGAGGAGAATGAGATGACAACCCAATGGACACGAATGGCCGGAGGACTTATTTTATCAGCTATTATTATTACGATTATGTTTCTTGCAGGATAAGTGATGCCGGGCATTCCAACACATAAAGAGCCTGCAGACAAGTTTGTCTGCAGGCTCTTTAATGTAAACGTAATGGAGCATAGCGGGCTCGAACCGCTGACCTCTACACTGCCAGTGTGGTGAGCGGGTAAAATCATATAATATTGTATTCATACAAATCCTTATTATATAAAGGTTTCCCCGCTCTCCCTCTTCTTTCTTTTATACTTGATTAGACCAAATATATACCGATTTGGTCCCCATTTGGTCCCCATAGCCCCCAATAGAGAAAATTAACTGCTTATCAAAATACAAATTCAGCTGTAGCCTTAAATAATCTATACAACAGAAAAAGCCTTCTCAAATGAGAAAGGCTTTTTTGAATGAGGTTACTTTGCATATTGATGATACTGAATGATTAAATCGTCTGTAAGAACGCAATTTTCACCAGGCTTATACACCCTATGCCAAGGTCCTCCTTCTTGATGAGTCTTTTCAACTAACTCGAAAGGATCTAACTCTCCATAGGTGTTCAAGACATCTAAAATACAATCTATAACCACTATCCCATGCTCTGAGTTAACAATTTTAATAAACGACGGCGTAACTGCATTTTTCTCAGTTGAGAGCACGAACTCCCCATCTTCTTGGTAATCTATAATAGAAGAACCATGTATTTTAAAATCTTGGAAAACACTTTCAATTACTGGTCCATATTTATAAGCTACAATCGGCTCTTCAAAAAGACGTTCACCCGTTCTTTCTAAGAAAGTAGCATAACAATAATACAATAACTTTTGAAGCTTTAAATGAGAAGAAGGAATAATAGTCAACAAAAACTTGGCTACGTCATGAGCTGATAACTTTTGATCCCTTGAAACATAATCAATAAAAGTATCCATCTCCTTAGTAGCTATCACATCAGCAAAAAACTCATCTTTATCAACTACAGAATCCCATGAAAGGGATTCTGTAGACAGTTTATGAATTCCAAAATGAACATCTCCGCACTTCTTTTTCACCTTAGTAAAGAAAGTGTTAATTAATTCTTTATCCAATTTGTCGGGTGCAGAGTAATGCCATCCAATTCTAGCCCCTCTGTGATAATGACTCATTATAGCAACAAAATGAAAAGCCACCTCAAACACCTCCTTGACTTCTTAAAGCTTGCTTATGTATTTTTGCAGATTTTATGTATTCTTGTTTATGTTTGGCATGTGATTCATAATTACCCATATAATCTTCAGGTAACCATATTTGCAACTCCCAAGGAAAATTTTTATTACTACCCCCATAAAAGTATACGTGTGTAGCTTTATAATCTCCTTTAGAAGAATTTCTATACTTTATTTTATAAAACTTCTCTATATGCTGACACATTTTGGAGAAAGATTCGCATCCATGTTGAAAGCCCGGCATCATAATACGAAAACCTAGAAGGTCATTCAAACATTTGTTTAAAGGTAATCTTCCGCTTTCTTCTTTACCAGAGTTATAATGGCACAACTTATAAATAATTGATTCCAGCTGTTTAACCCTTAACCGAAAATCGAATTTATTATAGGTGTATTCTAAATCGATATCAATTATCAGCTGATCGATTTTTCTCAAATAAGTATTGAGAAGGGAGTGAAACTCTTGATTAATTACAAAAGTGTCACTATCATCCACCTGCTCCACAACATCTCTAACTAATGTTTTCTTAAAATTCAAACAGAGAGCGCCGTTTAATTCGATGAATTTCTCGGAAAACTGTTTATGTAGCTTTATAACTTCATGGATAAGGGTGCCCACTGTGTCTATAGAATAATCTAAACTGCGGTATTCATCTTGTTTAATTATATCTAGTACAGAGTTCTCCAATCCATCACCACCGTCAAAGAGAAACTGTCAAACTTCTATTCTTATATTGTATCATATCATTTTATACTGTTTTATACTATTTTATATTGTTTCATATCATTTTATATTGCAAATTGAAAATTCGGGGTGGAAATAAGCAATGATTTCTCACCACTTAACTTTGTCATCGCGAAACAAAAAAGCCCCCATCCACAAGGACAGGGGCTTTCTAGCCCCGGTTATTTTTAATAGCCTTAACAAACTTCCATAAGTCTTCAATAGGACAAATTCCACTTTTTGTTGCATCAACAAATTCATAAATAGCATAATCTTGCCAATGGTGCAATTTGATTTTAATCTCTTTTTGATCGTCTTCTTTATGGACAAAAACAACATGGCTTTTTAAGAGATTCTCCAATTCTGCACTCTTCTTAATATGTAGAACTTCCTGGATCAAATCCTTGTTCCTCCCTATTTCCCGGTATCACAAGCCAACTTTTATTGATGAATTAATCGTTTCTATGTACTCATAAATAAATTCTTATTACCCATGAAAAATCCCCTATCTAACTAATACGATCCCCCTATAGTAGACAGATTAATTTACTTTCTTTTTGCTGTCTACTATAGAGGGATTAAACCAAACGAGAATGACTACACACTCACAGAAATTACTGCAAGTATATCTATAAATGGTATCTTCCTAACAACTCCATATTTCTCTTCCACATGGATAAGTTTTGTTTGACCATCCATTTTTGTAACTTTCCCTTGGATTGGCTCATCTTCTTTCCAAACAGATAATACCACTTCTGTTTTTTCATTGAATGCTTCCGTTAGTTGATATGCGATTTCCTCTAACTCAAATTCATCACGAGCCGGGCGTTGTAGTTTAGCCTGCTTCTTTGTTTTAGCCATTATGTATCCTCCTTATTTTTTCTATACGTCCATTGTATGGAACGCTTATTCCATTTTTGATAAAAATAAGAACAAATGCTCTACACAGAAACAAATAAAAAAGCCACCATCCGCAAGGATAGGGACTTCCTTTATTTCTGTTTGATTTGCCGATTAAACCAAACTATTAGCATCCAGGCAAGAACTATGAATAATATCGATAAACTTACAAAAGCTATCCTAAAAGGAATTTTAACATATCTAAATTATTTCTTAGCTTATTGTGTTGTATTGTATTGATTCCTATAGATTTAGCTTCAGTCCAAGTTAGCCTAGATAATATAGCATATGCAGAAGACCAAGCACCTTCTTATGCAAAATGGGGAATACTCTCTGTACAAAAGGCCAAACAAAAATATCCGAATGCGGCAGTTATTGATTATCTCCATGTTGGCAGATACAATAGCCCGGATCATTCTACAGAAAAATTTAAGCTGTGGTTAAAAGAGAACGGCAGAGAATTTAGGGCTCTGGTAGAGATTAAATATAACCCTAAAACCGAACAAGTAATAAGAATCGCAATCAGCGATGCTTCTGAATGAGTGTGTAAAATGAAAAAACCCTATCCAAACGGACAGGGAATTTGCTGTTATCTATTCTTTTCTTATTTTAGGATTGTACCCGTGTTTCCCGCTGATATAAGCACAAGCCTCTTCTGCTGCTTCCAGCGATGTAAAGATGCCAGTCCATACCCGTAGGTCTTTCGCGAAGGCATTAAAGCCGATTTCTTTGGCGGCAGCTTCTGCTTTTTCATGACTGCTAAATACACCGGTGTAAACACGGAACTTACCAGGAGTACCGACTAGTCCTTTTTCTTTGATTAACTGATCGATCTTCGCCAGAGTTGCTTTCCCTACAATTCCATCAACTGCAAGCCCTGTCCGGCGTTGGAGAATCATAACAGCATTAGTCGTTCCTTTGCCGTAAATGCCGTCAACACCGTTTGTATCTAAGCCCAGCTTAGCCAGTTTTTCCTGCAATGCTTTTACTTCATCTTTGCTTAATGTATTAACTGGCACGGCTGCAGTAGCAGTCAGATATTTATCTGTGCCATAACCTTTATAATTGTATTGCAGATGTGGTGCATCCCATCCCCATCGGTAACCTGATTCAAAGCCGAGTCTCTCTGCGTATTTAATCGCATCGATAAACGGCCGCTTCCCATACTCTGATCTTGCCCATAGGGGTTTCCCATTTTTCATAGGCACAAAATCAAGCGCTTGTCCTACTAGGTGATACGACTTCATGGTCTTGGAAGCGCCATTTCTCACATTCTCCCGTTGCTGTGCTTCCGTACGAATGGTTTCATAAATCAACACATCGATTTTATTATCAATACAGTATTGATACCACTTCATGGCAGCCGCTTTTGTGTTCGGAGCTAGGTCTGCAAGATTACCAAGATTACGTTTATGATATGTCGGAGTCCAACTCATTTCGATCCCTCCCGCTTGAGCATTTCTTCATTACGGCGTGCCTTTCGTGTAATGTTGTTATTTTTCCACCAAGCCCAAATAGAAGCAGCAATAGTAATTAAAGATGATACAAACTTTTCTACCTGTTGATCGTCAAAAGGTAAGGGACTGTATCCACATGCTGCTAACAATTGATTTACCAGCGCAACAAAAAGAACGACCGTCCGCACGATCGTTCCGTTATCGATTTTATTCATTTCAAATTCTCCTTTTCTATGTTGTCAATTCTTTTATGTGCCTGTTTTGAGCTTTCTTCCACGCGAGTGACACGCTCTCCTAATGCGATCATCTGCTTTTCATTTGCCTTAATATCGATCTTTATATCATCAACCCCAGTACGAATGTACCGAAGTTCAGACTTAACCTCTGCACTCTCACGCCCTTCATTCTCGATTGCTTTTTGTTTGTTTAACTGGTAGCCCAAATAAGCCACCAACAATGATAATCCCGCAATCAATACACCCACTTCAATTGTCATAAAGCACCTCATTCCCCCAATAATAAAAAGACGAGCCGCAGCCCGTCAAAAAGTATTAAAAAATAACGCCTACTATTCAGCAGCGTTTTAATAATTTATCTTATAATCTCCACTCTGATAAATGGTTACAGTCAGCTGGTCATTATTCGGATATTCATAATCATAGTCAGTGCCATGCACCGCTTTTCTCCATGTACCTTTCATGTCCATTTGACTAACCAGGTCATTCACAGTTGCAAGATCTGTCACATCCTCAACTGAAAGATGGTAAGCAAATCTAACCGTGCTGCTAGTACCTCGTAAAGCCGCCCATTCAGATGATGTAATAGCATTCAATACAACCGGCGTCATCCCCTCTGTCTTTATGTTATTTAAACCCATCTCAACCCACATTCCAGAAGATCGAGTATACCATGTTAACCCACTATCAAACGAAACGGCTGTTTTAATCACTCCTTGCCCCTCTTGCATGACATGTAACGTAAAAGAATCAATGTTTTCAACCGATCGAATATTAATATCTTTAGTTGGCAATACAATTTGATCTTGAGGAATAGCAGTCATTTCAATATCTCTTTGCGCATTTTCTTCCTCTGCCCATGTAACAATTTCTATGTCACCTGTCAATTGACTTAAGGCTGACCAGTCAGGAAGAGCATCCATACCTTGATCAATAAATTGCTGTTTAGTTGGTAAAGTGGCTGAAATAACATCCCAATTCTTAGTTGTATCATCCCATCTCATATAGTTCCCGTTTGAAAAGATGAATACCCTATTTAATAATGAGGCTTCGATTTCTAGGACAGGACGGAAGCCCCTTGTTACCGCAACTAAATCTGTCACATCCCATGTATAGCCAGTTACAGTGTAACCTCTGTTCACTCTTTGGGCTGCTGTGGTTTCCTTTGTAGAACTTGTCCAAGAGTAAATTCCATTCCAATTCCAAACATGATTATCTTCTGCTACAATAGACCCTCTTAAATTAGAACGGACAATGTATTCGTCCCATTCGTTATCTTTATCAGTTGAAGATATTCCGCCTGTCAATAAACGACAATTGAAGTTGACTCCAGCTACACCTAAATCAATAGGTAGACCACTTCCTGAAGAAACTCCTGAACTATTTAAAGTATTCCAACTGATACTGTGCTGTACATTTCTATCAGCAATTAATTTTTTCATATCATTGCCTTCGTCAACCATAATAAAATAGAAATCTCCATTAGGTGCAGCGCTACTAGAAGCAGAAATAAAGTCACTTATTTCTTCTCCTAAGCCAGAGAAGACTCCAGTGGTGTTAACAGCAGCTTGATAATGACAGCGTATGCGTTTTCCTACTTCAAGGTCTTTAATAGTGGTGACCTCATCTGGGTGGAGGAGACGACCTGTAGAGTCGATGTCAATTGCATCCAAAGAAAACCCATTTGTTTCATCATTTTTTATCAACTCGACAGTATGTGTTCCTCTGGGAAGGTTAGTTTTTTCAAAAATGAGAACTTGAGAAATGCTTGTGTCTTTATTATATAAATCAAGTGTTCCCTCGGCTACATTATTAATTTTCACTGTTATATTTCTAGAGCGTGAAGGATTAATAAGCACAATTAATCTAATTTTAGTGCCGTCAAATTTGAATGCAATTCTATCATGTAAATTGTAAATAGTTGAAGTTGTTCCGTTGTAACTGGATGAAGAACTAGTACCCAAATATGTTCGGTTATTTGTTATATATTTAATAGCAGGGTGTGTATCATCATATCTTTTCCACCCTGCTTCTGGAGCAGTTAAAGGTTGTCCAATAGTAGCCATTGTCCACTCCCCCTTTCTTTATTATTCTTTATAAGCGAATACTGGACGGAAGCCCCAACTACCTGAAGACTGACTACTTGATGTTGATGAAAATGAGTTGTTTTTTTGCGAGCTTACATCCCAACCTCCTCTGAATACTCTAGAGGTTGAATTACTTACAGGAGTGTCCTGACACCAAGTTCCTGCAGACAAACAATGAAACACATCATCCAATGTTTTTCCTGTTTGGATCTTATCTTTTGGAAAATTAACAATGTAACGATCCCATTCATTGTTAGTCGGCCACCCACCGTATCCTTGATCAGTAGTAGCTTTATTCCCATTCGCATCAGCATAAGCTACTCCTCCTGTAAGGGAGCGAATAATGCCTGCCGTTTCGAACATTTCAAATTCATTGATACAGACGCCTATTCCTCCGTTGTTAGAGGTGATGTTAATCCTATATTTGGAATAGTTCTTTGGATTAGGTAAAATATATATTCTTTTTTCGTTTTTAGTCCAACCTGTTTGGTTGAAAATAGTTTGCAAAACAATCCACTTAGTTCCATCCCATCCTTCAAAAGTCCAATCTTTTGGACTTTGGTTAGTCATTTCATTACTTCTAGCTCTTAATGAATAACCCCTTATGGATTTATTAATAGTGAAATCATAAGCCAACCATTGCGGCGTACTAGATGTTGGGGTTATATTTGTAAACCACATTGATGTGTCGAAAGTATTTCTTTCAAAAGCTCGGTATTCCTCAAAACCTATAGATGCACTACTTGCACTTGCCACTCCACTAGGAGAAGTGTTACTTGTCATGAGGGGAATGACGCTTTCTTGATTATGGGGTGTCCCTTGAACATATTTATTGCTATTTAAAGTACCCCACGATATAGAATGTTGACAAACACGATCACTAACAAGTAATCCCTTTGCTACTTTTATAAGGTAAAAATAAGCTGAAGCTTTTCCTCCAATATCAGAAATTGAAGACATTCCAGTAATAGGAAGTTCATCTGAACCTGTGGCGTTAGTAATATTTATAGGAGAGCCTGTAAAATACCTGCTAAAAGTTCCTGCTGATTGAGGAACAGCATACTTAGCTTTAATATAATCACCAACTTCCATATCTTTTACATTTGTTTGCAGCTGACCTGTAGTCGCTGGTACTGGCATAAAACCCCACCTTTCTAAAACACTTATATACTGTTTCTTTACTATGGTCGTTTATTATCTCACTCTCATCGCTTTAACTTTTTTAAATTGACTTAAGTCCATTCTCTTTCTTAAAAGCGTTCCCGTTTCTGCCCATGAAAGGTCTTGTATTAGCGGCTCCATGTAATTCATTTTCAACTTCATAGCTCCATCGAATTCAATTAACTTTGTACTTATAAAATCAGATGCATCCGAGTTATCAAATCCAATTTCTGTTTTAATAACATCCTGTTCTCCAGCTGTTAATCGTAAGACCTCAACGGGAGCCCTTAAAAAATTAGTGGTATAGATGATTGTCATATCATACCTTCTAGGATTAGAAGGTGAAGCAACGACTCCTAGTTTTGTTAGCTGTTGATAACCTTGCATTTCTCCGCTACCAGAACCACCGCTCATCATGACGTATTCAGAACCGTTATAGTGATATATGGTAGGTTGTTGACCATTTAACTCATCCTTTTCCACTACATAAAGTGTTGACTTTCGACCTTGTTGAGGTAACAGATAACGACTCTGAACAAAGATAACTTGATTGATACCAGGCAAATTTAAATAGAGGTTTGCTTTTGTCATGTCATCACCCTTTTAATGATCAATTTCAATAGAGAAAAATATTTCTTCATCCATTATCTCTTCTTGTTTTTCTACCTTTATCCAAAAAAAGCTAGATGTCTGTCCAGGCAGATTTTCTATAGTCAACATATCGCTGTATGAACCGGGTGTACCATATATATCAGATGCAACATCAATCCACTGATAACCGTTGTCCCCTGAGTACTGCTTGACTTGTATTTTTACATCGTCCAATTCTGTAGCAGTAGGGTTATAAACCTCCAATTTTTCTTCCAGCTTGCCAGTAGCTATATTTCCTATGTCATTAGGGTTCAAGTCGGAAAGTGACACACCATCTTTTCTCAGTTCTAAAAAAGAGCCATAATAGTAAACATCACCACCAACAAACTCCGTTGTTATTTCGCCTATTAAATTCGATTGTTGATCGTATATTTTTAACGTTCCAGATGTAATTAAATGTGGCAGAGCGAATGTAACTTTGCCCGTAATATCTGCCGTTGCCCTTAAAAGAGTGGAATCTATTGTTAGCTCTACCTTGAACCCCTCATATAAATTAACCACTTCTAACCTGTCATTTTTAGTGATAATAAACTGGTCAACTCTAAACGGTACAAAGCCACTCCCACTACCCTGTTTAACGACGAATCCGATTTTGGAAAAAGAGTAGGTGACCGAATCAATAAACTCAAAGGAACCATTCCTTTTCATGTAAAGGTCGAAAACATCATCATTTTTTATTACTTTGATATTTTCAAGCTTTGATTGATTCGCATCTTCACTTTCCAGCAGCTCCGCTGTCTCAATTGACGATTTAAAGAGTATCAATCCCGCTCTATCATTGACAGCTGTAGGCGTGTAGTTAACAACCGCTTCAAAAGCTCCAGCTCCGGCTGGTATTTCACGCAAAAAAGACACATCTCGCAAAAATGAGTGTGTCAGCTGGAGAGAACCATTTTCGATTGTTGTGTTAGCTGGATCAGTACTACTCCATTCAGGGCCAAGCGAATTAAATTGTTCATCTAATATCAGCCCACTTGAATACTGATATATACGCATATTCCCCCTCCTATCGAGTTTTCTTGTTAAACCATTTACTATACCAGTTAGCTCTAGCTGATATGAGCCATATGCGTTTTTTGTTTTCTATTTCTTCGACTTTATCGCTTGTGGCTGCATCAATTACGTAAGCTGGTAAATCCGTTAACCATTCAGCTTCAGTCAGCTTGATAGCTTCTGTTCCAATAACAGGTGCGGATTTTATTACATCATCAACTATTAGATCTGTATGGTGAACAGCGTTGACTACGATACTATTAGGGCTGTTTAGTTCAGTGAATAAGACCGCTTCGCTAGAAATGTTATCAGGATCATTTATAACAACACCCATTTCCAGCTTGTTCGTAGTCCCTGTTATATCTATTGTTTCTGCGAAAACCAATGGCAATGCTGTCGAGTTATCAATAGATAAAGTGGAAGTTTCGACAGTTGAAGTTGAAACAAAACTTTTATCAAGCATTACATCAGCTGATTCAATAGCTTCCGAGGTTACTTGAATATTTGTGATTTCTTCAGCTTGCAGGTCCACCTTACTTGATCCTTCAACAAAATTAACGCCACTTGCTTCGATCAAAAATTCAGTATTTGAATGATCTGGACTTGCAGTAGAAGCAATTATGTCATGCTCAATCAATCTAATATCAGCAATATCCAAAACGGCAGCTTTTACATCGGATCTTAACGATGCAAAATCATCAGCAATGCAAACATTGGATGTAATAAAAATATAGTCTGATCCATCAAATGGCTGCTCTTCGTGATCTTTCGCCTCCCAGTCAACAATATGCGCCTTTGATAAAGTCTCTTTAATTTCGTCAGCATCAATTGCGTATTGATTATTACCATCGATTATTGTAATTTCTGAATCGATTGGTGCATCTAACTTGGTAGAGGAAGTTGCATCATGTAAAAGAGCGTCCTTCATCCCACCTTTATCAACTGTAGTATCAACTTTAACTAATCCGGCTATTTGAGTATCCTCATGATGATTAAAGCTATCACCTGAAGAGCCAACTGTTTCTATGTCAATGTTCACTTCTTCCGAATCATAGTCGTTAACGCAATGAACCTGAACTTCATTGGATGTGTAATCAATGTCGTTAAGTAGTAAATTCGCTGCGTCTATAGTGTTATTTTTAATTATGTCACCATCGAGATCCATCATAGTTGTAACATTAACAGATTCACCATGAATGCCAGCATCACCAATAACAATACTTTCAGTGTATAAATCCTTTTCAGTGTGTAAGTGGTGATCTAGTGATCTATCTTCTACATCTAAAACACTGACCACTGAATGAGATAAACCTGCACTCTTTGCAGACGTTAAAATAAGTGCTCCTCTCTTCTCATGATCATCTTTTAGCACTTCTGACGCTAGCAACATATCTGCGGTATCTAAGAGTAAATCAGAGCTAAATTGAGCCGCTTTGATAGTCAATAAACTAGCGAAATCATCCATTTTTATTTCATCAGCAGTACAAGCATATAACATGAATCTCTCATCTTTAACTACATCAGCAAGCAACGGAATTCCACCCAAAGAAGAAGTATCTATCTTCATTATGGCTGATGACTCAGTGACTGTTTCTGCTTGTGATGACGCTACATCGGTTTCCTCCGCACCATAGATAACTTCAGAGTGAAGAAGGATAGCTGTCTGTTTAACCATAGAAGAATCGTACATAAATGGCAGTTCGTGACTTGAATCTCTCCACGTAACTCTTGCATCATAAATCGGTATGATGTGCTTTGATTCGCCTTTAACGTACAAATCAACATCAAGGATATTTCGCAACTCTACAGATTGGCCTTGATCTATTAACATTGCTCTCTGTGCGTTTCTAACGCTGATTGCATCAACACTTGCATATTGACCAACTTTCAAAAAGTCATTAGCGATTAAATTATCATCATGAATAAAAACAGTATCACTTGTAGATTTGCTTACTACTGAGTCATCATGTAGGAGTTGTGTGCTAATATCAAGCGCAGCTTTGGCATTTTCAATCGCTATTTCATGCGTTGATAACACACTTAACCCTTTTATACTTGTATCATCTACTCGATAAGCTTCCACTATATCTGCTTTATCTAAGGGATAGCACGTAACATCCTCTACTTCGACGATCACAGAAAAAAGCTGTTGAGTATTATCAAGAATGACAGTAGCTTCAATAGTCTCTGACATAGAGACCTTGAAAGGATATTCGTTGCTTCTTGAAATGGAGTGTTTAGCGAAAAACGTATAAACCTTTTTTGCTTTAGGATGTTGGCCGACTCTAAAAGAATATATACGTTTCATGCTAACACCTCATTTCATTCATCATAAATTTTCTTTATAAATGCCCCAGCCGATCGGATTGTAAGGGGTTGCTTCTTCCAGTCTCATTGGCGTCTGCGGTGTCATAGCCAGATTAAACTGATACAATTCATGTACTGTATAAGAAGCCGTAATTTCCACGCCTGGTGCTGGCGCTGTAGAGAACTCCACTGCTTTATAATCTGTATCATAGGCAAAATCAGTTTTCTCCATACAATCAACGTAGACTTGCGGGCTTGCTTCTTGGCATCGATGGTAAAGGTGGAAGACTTTCGTCTGACCATCCCCGACACCGATCACTTCATGGACTACCGCTTTTTCAACTTCTAATTCGGCATCCTGCTCAAGCCCTTTGGGATGTACTGCGTAAATCCCATCCAACACGCCGACTTCCTTGTCAAAAGGGTGCTTTACGTACATAAAAGAGTGATGATACTTATCTGAATAGACAGAAGGACCATCACCCGATTCTACTTTATCTATTGAGTGATCATGCGTAATAAACGAAAGATAATGTTTTTGATAATACGACCCACCGATTGTTTGATGAAGTGAAACAAACTCATTTCCGTTTGATGTATTCACTCCATAGTCAACATTCGTGCCACCTATCATTTTACCTTTCGCCCATTTGCCTGTAGATCCCGTTTTAGCTCCGCCAATTAGCACCGTATTCTGTCGAGGTTTTTTTCCACTGTTATTGACACGCCCTAGATAAAGCGGCACGTAATAGACATCATCAGTGTTAGAAGATGCGTCTACACGCATAAATAGTGCCAGTCTGTCTTTGTTAATAGACCCCCATAAATGCAATAACGAATCACGGCTGAATGACGCGTTAAAGTTAGCTTCATTTGTGAGAGTCATCACAGTAGGAATCGCGACCTTAGCAAAATTAGCAGCTGAAAAAGCAAGTTCTCCCATTCCTTCTGCTGTATTTAATACACCCGATGTTGTCACAGTTAAATCACCGTAATCATTTCCTTCGATAGGTTCCGATGAGCGTGAATAATCTACTGTTATTGCTCCTGATTTCGGTGCTTCATGAAATGTGATGATTCCTGTAGTGTAATTAACTACGTAGGATAAGTCGTCCACTTCTTGTCTATCTATATATACAGTAACTGAACCAGGGTTAATATTAGTTTGACCAGTCTCAAAAGTTTTTGTTGAACCGTCACCAGTACCAATAGAGACATTTTTACTTGTAGAGTCAAATGTAACTGAATCAAACAAAAATATCCCAAACGTATTGGTTGGTTCAAAAGCTTTAGATGATAAATAATACGAAGATTTAATTAACCCAGTTGGAGCCTCCTTAAAAGTAATCGTTTTCCCTTTAGAATCAATTGTGTATTCTGTATTGGCAACCGGTGCATCATTCACAGTGACCGTTTCTGTTCCCGGCAAAATATATTCCGACGGAAGATCAAACTGTGTCTGCTTGCCATCGCCAACGCCGATGACGGCAAGATTTGACATATCAGATACATAGCGATTGTCTAAAAACGTAGGGCTTTCCAAATCGTATGCATTTATAATCCCGAATTGCCTTCTAGCTTTATCTGATCCAACAGATTGAAACAAACGTACCTCCGCAAACTGTTTTCCACTCTTCGCTCGATACTTAGCAAACTCACTCCATCCAACGCCTTTCAGAATAGTAGCGAACCTGGTTGGAAACTGCTGTAGCATGATTTTTTCATCAATCCATCGCGTTGTCATTCATCATTCCTCCTTCTCAAAAATACCAATTGCCATCGGTCGATAAGCGACTGCTGGACGCTTAGTAATTGGCGACACTGCATCAACAACGAAATATTTATAGAACTCAAATACGTTTGGACATGCCGCCTTTTTGACTTTTAAGCGTGTATTGTTACGTGGTCCTACAGATTCAGCTAAAATAATATTTTTCAAATACCCTCGCTGTCTTTCCTCTGGATGCATCACCATAGCTCTGCTTACTGCAGCTTTATTACTGTAAGAGCTTATTGGTGGATAGTTATATTCGTCATTCCCGGCATTTTTCCATGCAGACGGAAACTGTCTACCCGTATTATCTTGACGGTTTGGTGGCATCTTTTCAGGTCCTGTATGAGCAGATAAATAATAGGCTTGATAATACGCCCCTTGAAGGCCGCGCTTTACAATAATGTTATCAATGCCATTCCCGGGATTCTGCGGATACTTTTTTTGCAAAGGCATCAATATTGATGAACCACTGATAAAAGGCGTACTAGAATCATACTTATAATTCCCATTAGGAGTTGCACTTCCTGCAAAAAGAGAAGCATGACCAGTATCATTAGAATTTAAAGGAATTAAAGAGCCAAAGTATATCGGAATTAACGGCACTTGGTTTTCATTATAAGCCGCTGTGCTATCCGCTCGGATAAGCAACACCACTGTTTCATCATCAATGAATCCTTCAACTTTTACCTTAGAGTCAGGCCACCAATTTGTTAGCCAACCATTATCCGCTGTTCCTATATTTCTAGTAGAAACTGGAACCATAGGCGATTGCATAATTAGATGTTGGGCATTAGAAGGTGAGAATTCATATGTCTCATTGGCAGATTTTTTGATTGGCGTATAACTTAGCAACTCAATATCCAACACATCTCGGGCCCCTAAATTATCCATCGTCGGATACACCACTTCAAAATCTTCTGGAATGTCTGGGGCGCTTTTCAGCATGTAAAAGTATATTTTTGAAGTATCGACGTTGTTTTCATCCCACTTCGTTAACAGCCATTCGTGAAACTGCTCACGTAGATTGCTATCATCAGTAAGTGCTTCTCTATTAGGATATTGACCAGTTTTAAACTCTGCCGGAATCTCCCCCCAAGTCAGCTTCGGTTCACAAATCCTAGCTATCCCATAGATATCATTTGTGCTATTTTTAATAAGTGCATGGTCAGCTAGTTTTAATCGAATAGTTGTACTAGCAGGATCTAATACTGTTCCGACTCCCGAATAATAAATATCTCCAAATCTAAAAGAGGCTTTCTTAAATCTTTTAACTAATGTCCAACCATTAGCAACAGCTAATTCAATGAAATCTGTTTGAAGAGTTTCCTCTGTAAACATCGTTTTGACATGTGGCATACCCTCACTCCTAGTCTGTTAAAAATTGATAATTAACCCATACACTTTTGGCACGCGCTGATTCATTTTTGTATCGCAATTCAATCTTGTCCCCCGGTACTAACTGATGCGCAACCATAAAAAAAAGCCCCTCTGGGAGCTCCTTCGTGTAAACTGTTTCGACGATCAAACGTCCATTAATGGCTAAATCCCAATTATCCTTATCATCATAACGTGAGCAAGCAATTGCTACGCTGATTAACTCAGATTCCCGGTCTACAGTGTGCATGTTAATAGCAGCCGGTGCGCCTGCAATTACCTCCATTCTTACTCCTTTAATATAAGGGGTGGGTTTTGTTGGATAAAACGGTGCATCGAAGCGGCCGCCACCTACATAATTAACTTGTAAACCCTGTGACACAGAACCACTCCTTTATAAATCTTCATCTATATCCTCATCTATATCAGGGGAGTCATTTCCATCATAGATTAAATCGTAATTGTACCTTACTAACATCGTAAAATTGGGTGCCCATTCAAGCGACCATTTTTCAATCCTCCCTGTTTTTCGATTAATTACAATAAAGTAATGCAAAATCCCTTTCTCATTGTAGTAAAGCTCATATCTATATACTTCATCGCCCTCCACTGCAACAAGAAAATTTCCTTGCCGGATCAGTTGTCCGCCTTCTTTAACATTATCTTGTTTAATTAAATTAATGTCTCCGCCGATTCCAGCACTACCGGTAATGCGTCGCTTTTGACGTTTAAGCATGTAAAGGACAGGATCATATAAATTACGTACAATGACTCCACTCATCAAGACACCCCTTCAATCACCCATGTTGAGCGTGGCCTAACCCTATAAAACCCTGTTGGTTCATCCACCTCTTCGCGCTCGTATTTAACGGTTTGTACTGTTGTGGTCGTTCCTGCCGAATCTGTGAAACGTATATTAGCTGACACCCCATCTTTAGGGCCTGCTGAGATCCCTTCAACGATAATAATGTTTGTTCCCATCTTAAGGTTAGCAGGTATATTAAAGCTCGTACCTAGTTTAATTTCATCTGTCCGTTGACCGTTGATAATTAAAGCAATACGGTCTCCAACTGTGCCACTCACAGTAAAGTAACCGGTGCCGGCCTTCCTAGTAATCACAGGATAATCAGAGGGCGGCGGCGGTGTTTTCTGCGGTGAAAAGCCAATGTTAGATGACACCTCTAAAATCTGAAAAAAACCAGCTTCTGAAAAGCTGGTTCTGATAGCTCGCACATGATAATTTTGTGTAGCTGTTGAAATCTTCTCGCGTATTCCTACAATATCCCATAGCTCAATGGCTGGATTAGCAGGAATAGCAATTGATGACCGGCGCCACTTATATAACATCTGAGTGAAATGTGTTTTAGCTGCCAAATGTCTTTTTGAAGGAGTATTAGCCCAAGGAACTTCAATTTCTATTTCCCTTCTTTGTCCAAGCAAAATATCTCGCTCAATATAGCCCGAAATAAAAGAACTAGCGTATTTATCATATTTAACAAGGGCTCTGCCATAAAGCTCCACATCATCTAACTCATATTCTAATTCTTTGATATGCAGAAAATCATCAACAATAAAGTCGGCTGGATCTGAACGGGAGTATTGCGGCAAATGGCGAAACCGGATCACCCCATGAGCATTCTCAGTTAACGTATGGAACAAACTATTAACTACTTCTCGCACAACTTCATCGTAGGTTTGCGTGCGTTTCCCCAGCTTCACTCCTGTTTCATACAGTTCACCGGTAATCGGAACACGCACTGGCGCTCCTTCTACTTCTAATCCAACATCCTCCAAGAGGGCTTTCACAGCATGATAAATATTGATGTCTTTTCTTTCTATAAAAAACTCCCTGCCTTTTGGCGGGAAAATAGTATTCGTAATCGCTTTTTTATATTTAGAACGTCCAGTAATTATAATTGTTTGTGCTTCAGCATTGATTCTAACATTGTCAATGTAGCCCGTAAGAACCTTTTGAATGTCATCACCATATCCTAAATGAATTTGAATTTCTGTATTAGGATATAATTGCCTAAACCATGAACTATCAGCATTCCCACGCCAAACAAAGCTAGTAGGTCGTTTGTTTTTTGCATAATCAGGAGAAAATAAGCCATCCTTATTTTCTAAGGTAATAGAAAATGATTTAGCTGGACTTTCAACCGTTTCATCTAGCTCAATAGATATAACATTCGGCAGCCGAGCCCACTCAATGTTGAAATCACTATTAGGCGGAGTAGGCTGCCCCCAAAAGCGATTTTTAACCATAACATATTGCATCGGTTGTCGGCCGTGAGAATCAATCTGAAATTGGTTTGTTATCGCTTGAAATAGCCTATCACTGATGTACCTCATATGCCGTTTACTCCTACTCCTGACCTTTCCGAACTATGCATGCGGCACTTTACAATATAAAGTGGCCCTTTTCTTGTTGGTTCCGTGTCTTGGGGGATGATAACCCCACCAAAAACACCATCGCTATATTTTATAATAGTAAAATTATCAATGTCCGACATAAATTGATTAAACGATTGGGTTTTTGTTAAAACAACCTCAAATTCAATGGTTGAACCAGAAGGTCCTGTCCGTTGATAACGTGTATAACCGTCAAGGATATTAAAACTTTGAATCTCCTGCAAAGGCTTTGGCGGTGTAATGCTTCCGATACCATCAATGTAACTTTGCTCATGAAAAACTGTACAAACTAAGTGTCTTATATAGGCTGTATCACCGCTTTGATAGTTTGCATCCGTTTTGAAGGTAATTATATTTTCCCCTTCATCTACAAAGATATAGTGGCGTGTCCAAGTGTAAGAGGCCCGAGCACTAAACCGTGCTCTACCGTTTATCTCTACAACGAACTTTCCCATTCCAATCTCCCCATAGCTTGTAAAAGCAACGTTGGTAAGAAAATCAAAAGCGACCCATCCGGGCCGCTCAAAAGTTTGCCTAACAGTATAAGATTGATTAGGACCGGGACCAACTAAAACTGAGCCGCTCTGTGTATAAAAGTTAGTGCCACGCCTATATAACTTTGCCATTCATATCACCTACTCCATTTGTGTTGCCCGTGTAAAGAATGTATCTGTTGCGATATTTTGAAGCCTTTGCTTCATATTTTCGAAATCTTGATCACTTTGCAGCTTTTGTACATGAACCTCAACTTTATCAATTTTAGTAATTTGCGCTTTATTGCTTTTATCAATCGTTGTCCGTGCGTCTCCGCCCCTAAATACCGGTGCTACATCAAAAACTGGCTGCAAAGATGTTTGCATCACTTGACGCATAGCATCCAATGGATCTTCATTTATTTTTGTATCGTAGAATAAGGTGCTGTTGGCAGAAAGATTGTCTATATCCGGATTAAATTCATCTTCAATAGCATCAGCCATATTATGAGTCGCCTTTATAACGTCCTTCCTTCCATCATCGATCCCTACAGCTGCTCCAACTGGAATCCATTTTGCGATAGCTCTCATACGTCTAGAAGGAGAGAAAATAGCCATTGCTTTTTGGAATGCATCAGCAATATCGTTACCCAATTTTTTAATCATGGCAATGGCATCAGCCGCTTTATCTTTAATCCCATTAACAATACCGTCTACAACATTCGCTCCCCAACTCCATGCTTTTTTAGCTAAGCCAGCAAAGAACCTGCCGATTTTTCCAAAGATATTCTTGATAAAGATGTAGGCATTGGTTAGCGTTGTTTTAATTTTGTTGTAAATTCTTGTGAACGTCGAAGATACAATTCTCCAAATGTATTGAAGAGTGGAAGAAAAAATCCTCTTAATTCTGGCCCAAATTGAAGAGACAAGGTTGGCAGCTTGTCTCTTCCGTGTAGAAATGCTTTGCCAAATCGCCCGAAAAGAATTGGCAACCTTTTGCCTGATAAAATTTGCCCCTGCATTAAATACCTGACGAATTTTCGCCCAAGCAGAGGAAACAAAACGAGCCGCCCTATTCATAGAATTAGCAATTGTTCGTCCTATAGAGCCAAATATCCTAACAGCGACTTGACGAATAAAAGCTCCCGCTGAGCTAAAGGATCGGCGAATTCTCGCTAAACTCCCAGTGACTACTCGACCTATTGAAGATAAAACATTCCCGATTATACGCCCTGCACTTTTGAACCCTGAGCCAATTACTTTTATTCCTGATTGAATTGCTGAACCCACTCGTTTAATGGCCCGAACTGTCCCATTTTTTATAGAATCCCAATTTTTATAAATCAAATAGCCAATTCCAACAATAGTCGCTACAATAGCTGCACCTGCTAAAACAAATGGATTTGTTAGTAATGGAATGAGCATAGGACCTAGACGAGCCATTAAACCGCCGATCCCACTAAATAACTGTGGAATTGCCCTTAATATACGGGATGATAAGGACTTGATGACTCCGCCAAGTGAAGATGCTTTTGTTTTTGTCTTATCCATTGATCCTTTCACTTTATCCGTTGCTGTTGAGACTTTGTTCATCACATTTGGATATTGCTGAAGTTTCTCTTTCGTTTGATCGAATACTTCCTTAGAGGCCCCTACTACCTCCATCACTTCATCAAACTTGTCACCTAATCCGTCTAACTGAGGAACAAACATACCTATTGCATTACCGAGTATGCCAAGTGAACTAGCTGAATCTTCGGCTTCATCATTCCCGTTATCCTTCTTGTCCTTCTTATTTGAAAAGCCACCTGTTAATCCAGAAAAAGCTTCAGCAAGCCCTGCTAGCTTTTTAGGATTTGCAACTTTAGACAATAAAGAATCAAAATCTCCCTTGAATAAATCGACAAGTGGATCAAATATGCCCGTTAGAAACTTAAAGCCATTTTTAACACCAATAGCAAGACCTTCTAACAGCCATTGTCCAAAACGGATAAACAGTTTAGAAGGACTGTTTATTTCTAAGAGTTCCATAATCGGCTTAACTAGATAGTTCCAAATCAATCCGATCGGCGACCAATTAAATATAAATTCCAGCCCTTTGATTAATCCTTCAATGATCCCCTTGCCAATGCCACTCCAATCCATCTTTTTAAAGAAAGATTCAATTTTATCCCATTGGCTATAAATAAGGTAACCTACACCTGCAAGGGCTGCTACAATGGCTGCTCCTAGCAGAACAAAGGGATTGCTAAGCAAAGGAACCAACATAGCACCAAAACGGGCAATCGTGCCACCTAGCCCCGTAAACAAACGAGGAATAAAGCTAAAGAGTCCTGTTGTTGCCCGTACTATAGAAGGACCAGCCTTAGAAATCATGCCTGGTAGACCACTAAACACCAATCCAAACCCTTTAACTAAGGCGCCTCCTTTTTTTGCTCGACCACCTACTAATCCAAAGAGATTTCCGACGATGCCAAGGCTAGGAATAAGCTTTCCTATTACTGAGAGTGCAAAAGTGGCCGCCACAGCATAAGCGATGAACTTTCCGCCACCGCCTTCCATAGCCCCTGCAACTACTTCAAGAATATCCGCTAGGGCTTCGAAAGCAGGTAAAAGCACATCTCCCGCTATTTTCGCCACCTTATCCATTAATAAACCAAAGCCCTCTGCTCCTGTTTTGCCTGGTCCTACAAAAGCTTCAAGAATTGAGTTTCCAATCCGTTTCAAACTGTTCCAAATACGTTTAAGAACAGGTTCAAATCGATCCCAATTTTTATAGATGACCCATGATATGGCTGCAATCCCTGTAAGAATAGGATTCATTTTAACAAATTGAACAATAAACCCACTTACCATGCCCGGCAATCCACGTAAGAAAGATAAAATTGCCGGAACAAATGAGCGAAACATACGCGGTAACCCCGCCACAGCGTTACGAGTTAGCATCAAATTATCATATAGTGCCCGTGCTGCCGGAGACATAACAACCATACCTCTGCCAGCAAAACCTATTGCTTGTCCTAACGCTTGAAACAAGTTACGGTTCATCAATAGAAAACCAGCTACCGCCGACAAAGGCCCTAATAAACCGAGCACAATAACAGCGAAGGCTCCAAAGTGTGCCACAAATTTAGCCATCCCAGGATTATTTCTAAGAAATTCTGTGATGTTGTCTGCTGCACTAGAAATAGCATCAGCCACTTTAATCACGGTCGGTTCTATTGCTTTCCACAATTCTAATAGGGAATTTCCTAATTTACGGAAAGCTCTTTCAGACTTCGCCACCCCGTTATTTTCCATGCCGTCAACCATTTTTTCATAAGCTGACATGCCATCAACCATGGTTTTAGATTGCTTTTTCCATGCCTGCTCGTTAGACATAACGTCTTTGGTCGCTGCCTGAATGTCTCCTTGATGTTTCTTTAAGGATAAGGCTAAAATATCAGCCGCCTCTTTTTGTGATACACCAAGCTTTTTAGAAATCTCATCTACTGTACTAACAGCATCGACTGCATCGACGCCCCAAACTTTAGCAAAGTTTAAACCGAGCGTAGCAGATTCTTGAATATTGTCTTTCGTTCGCCCCATTTGGTTATGAAGTACAGAGAATAGATCCCCAACCTCATCAATGGATGTGCCTGTTTCTGCTGCTGTATCAGCCATGAGGTTTTTGAACTCGCCCATTGATTCATTCGCTTGCAATGTTTGAGCCTCAAATTTCCCCCAACCTTTTTCAGCATTTGCCCCTACCATTCCGAAAGCTGCCGCTAAACCTAGAACAGCAGGTGTAAGAGTTCCAGTTAACATAGTGCCAAATGTTTGGTATTTGGTCATTAGCTGGCCGATCTTAGCTTTTTCCTCTGCTTTGCTCGTTTGTGGCCCAATAATTGCTTTTGCTGCTTTATCTAATGCTTCATACGTCTTGTTTTGCAAGTAGGCTAAGTCCTTGTTTGTAAATTCAACTATTCGACCGCCTACTTTATCTAATGCACTAGAAAAGGGTTTGTAAATGACATCCTTACCGAATAGTTTGTCAGCCTTATAACCGTTCGCTTTTGCAATTGTATCTACTGGATTACTTTTAGCTAACTCATTCTTATACCTAGCAAGCGCCTCTTCCATTTCCTTCATTTCATCTTTAAATTCATCGGCATTGGCACTTTTCTTCATATCCGATAAGGCTTTTTCAGTTAACTTTATCTGGTCTTTCAAAGTATCTAATCGAATATTGGCCATCGAATGCATCTGTCCTTCAATGGCCTTGATCTCTGCTTTAGTTCGACCGAATCCTAGTTGGGACAATTGAGTTCTAGCATTCTTTATTCCAGATTCAATGGCAGAAAAACTCGCTTGCAATTGAATCATATTTTTTGAATCAAGAAAGTGAGGGAACATTTGATTGGAAAAGTCTAAGCGCATCGTCGCACGCTGCAAGACGTTTTGAGGATTCAACCGCATCGCGTATTGCATCATCCGACGATGATAGGATTCTAAAGCTTTTTGAGTGCGGTTAAGATCATGTCCAAATAAGTTCACCCTTCGACCAGCTTGATACCCAGCCGCCCCAACTGCTCCTAGTCCCGCACTTGCAAAGGCTGAAGCTTCTGTTAGAAAATCACCGCCAGTGGGGGGAGGGCCATTAGATTGAGCGTCACCGCTTGGCGTATGTTGTGGCCCCATCGTTCCATTAGCCCCCACATTGTCATAAGTGGTCCGAATCACTCGATTCACTACAGAATCTAGCGTTTGGGTAAGATGAAGATTTCCAAAGCGTCTTGATAGATTTTCTAATGACTGACCTGCTCGCTCAATCATATCAAGTAGCTTTTGCAAAGCTGCCTGAGCTTGTCCTGTTTCTATGTTCACTTTGTATTGTTGACCGGATAAGGTAGACCGAAGATTTAAAGCCTTTTGATTCATTTCTAAAAGCGTTTGTCTGGCAACCACTCCATCTACTTCTAAAGAACCTTCCGAACCTGAAAAAGCCTGTTCAAGAGATTCAGCCTGCCTGCTTAGCTCGCGTAATTCTTGCACAGCCGGATCCGTATCAAAATCAATTTGTGCATTGGCTTTCAAGTCATTGAGCATAGACGAAAATATTTGCTTAAATTCTTGTACGTCTCGAAGTGCCTGATCATTATTAACCGAAATATCTGGCTCTATGCTCATTCTGTCAATTGCTTGAAAAGCTCTTTCAAATTTATTTTGAAGTGAATCAGCCGTTTCTTGCCCTTTACGCTCCAAAAGGCTTAAATCTTGAAGCGATTTAGCCACATCTACAGCAATAGTTCCTACCATTTCAAATAACTCTAAAATGTCGTTACTAGCCATGTTCTACCTCCTTTCTCTATCATTCTTCTGATTGGTTCCCAAATAGGCTATCAATGTATTCAACCACTTCATCTGCCGTTTCGAAGTCAGGTTCTTCTGTTGTGCCTTCACCCAATCCCATAGCATCAAGAAACTCAATAAAAGTAGGAGGTTCTGTTTTCCCTCCACCAAATAAACCATTGATAGAATTTGAGTGATGCCAAGCAACAAAAGCATGCTGCCGGAAGGACTCTCGGTTTTCATCTGCTTCCCACTGGGCTGAATCGATCATTAACTGCTTCAGCCTCATGTAAGGTAATTGAAGGATGTATTCATCTGTCCAACTATAACGACGCTGCACACGATCAATAGCTTTATAGAAACCCGCTTCATCTTCTAGCGGGTTTATCGAATTGGATTGGCCATTGGGGTTGCTGCTTCTTTGGTTACTTGATCTTGTTTGCCCAGAATTCTCTGGACTGCCTTGAAAAAAGCCTTTAAGTCCTTCGAAGTGAAGATCATTTCCACAATATCCACAAATGAATCTAGAGGAAGGTCTTTTACTACTTGTTCATCTTTACCTATTAACATAGCAATCAGATCGTAGATTTCTGTTTCTGATTCTACGAGAGAAAATACCAAATCAAAGACAATGCCAAGTAGCTTTCCTTGTCTTTCCTCAGCTTTTGCCTCTTGATCTGTTTCTGCTCCTTCCGAAGGCTCTGCCTCCTGAAAATCTCGCATAAGCTTTAAGAAATAGCTGACAACTCCTGCCCGCTTTAGAATCTTGATAAACTTAAATAAATGCTGAAGGCCCAAAGCTTTGACCTTGATTTCTTCCCCATTAACAACAACTTTCTTTTCATCACGAATAAGTGCTTCCATGTATAATTCCTCCTAAAAGATAAAATGAAAAACCCCCTTATTTAGGGGGAGTAAATTATGGATTAATCGTGTAAGCAAATGAAACAGGAGCCGATGTATCCTGTCCCTTCACAGCTACCGCTTTAATTGTTACAGTCGCATCCACATTAATTGGACCTGTGTACTTTGTTCCGTTAATAGGCGTTGGATATGATCCATCTGTTGTGTAATAAATCTCATGGCCGGCTGTTGCTGTTAATACAATACTTTGTGGTGCCTCATAAGTACCTGGTGCTGGTGAAGCAACTGGGGCTACCACATTTGAACCGCCCTTCGGATACAGAATATAAAACGGAATACGTGTCATATTTTCTTCAGCATACCTTGCCTCAAATTCCGCTTTTAACACCACATCATCCTTACCGTTGTTAAGCGGTAAATTAAATGAATCTGTGCATCTTGCATTTTCAAGCACGATGACAACAGGGATAGATTTGCCCGTGATCGCTCCAAAGAGGGCTAGAGTAGTAGAACCAGTCGGTGCAATAGAACCTGTGTGACGAATTATATTATAATTCTCATCGTGACTCGTAATATCAAATGCCGGCAATTTCAACTGTAGGTTCTCAGGCGTCATTTCAAGAATATTTGTTGATAACTTAGCCTCTGCTTTAGTTAACCATTCCATCCCTTCAACACTTCCAAGTGCGCCGTCAACTTCTACTTTGTGCCACTCTGTATCGACTGATACTTCATTGCCTCCTTTGGTTGCCCCCAGCAATTCCCCCCAGGTAGAACGATCTTCCGGTTTAAAAACGGATAAATCAAAGTTTTTCGTAATAAGCCCCGGGCCAATCATTAAGTTCCTAGATGATCCAGGACGCGCACCGTTTAGCATTTGGTACATGCTGTTTCCTCCTTCATAAATTATTCAAGTAAATCGTCGCGGTAATAACGTAGGAAGATTTTAATGTTCACACATTTCACACTCGGATCAGGTTGAGGCGGCTCATATTTGAAACGACGAAATGTTTGCACCGCTTCCCCTGCCACCTGCTCATTACTTGGTGTGTAGACCTTGTTGTGAACAGCCCTCTCTAAGTTCCGCGCGATTTGCCTTGCCAATGTTCTGTCACCCTCCGTAAAAATATCTGCTGAGACGAGGGCACTTCCCAGCAAATCATTTTGCTCCATTCCATCAGATTCAAGGCGTAAAACAATATAAGGACGCTCCATGTCATCTGGAACGTCCTCTTGGGCTACATTGGGATAGACCTCTCCATCTCCGGATACAGTAGTCCCTAATAGGTTTGTGATACTCGAATTCACCTCGATAATCTGCTGAATAATATCCAACGGTTCAGCACTCATTAAACCTTTCCTCTTTTCAAAATGTCCATCAAATTTTCACGCTGTTCATGATATGTTGGAAACATATAAGGACGTGGTAATAGATTGTGCTGTTTTCCATTCCTGTCTTTGCCCACAAAACCAAACTCAAGGGCTTTAGCATAAGGAACGTTTACAGGGCCAATATAGCCTCGGTACGTATCTCCATCCTCTTCAAATTCAACCTGAAAAGAAGTTTTCAACTGAGCCCGGAGAACTGCCGGCGGATCTCCAGGACTAGATGCCTTATGAATTTTAGCATCCATAATTTTTTTTACTTTTTGGCTCCTTCCTAACTTGTTAATGATCTCTACTTCCTCGATACGCCCTGTTTCTGGTCGTATCGGATATTCCTGACCAGTTCCGACACTGTTGACCTTATCAATCAGCTCATTTCTCATATGGAGCGTGGCTGCTTGTACGTTTCGCTGAGACCGTGCTCGAAGTTCTGCCATTATTTCAGGCAAATTAGACTTGAACCGCACCTCACTTCTGAACATACTCTCCCCCCTTTATTTCCAAATAAGGTGAACCTTCAAGATCCACGATTTCATAGGAAAGATCCATCGCCTTCAGTGGAGCTTCATAATGGATTCCTTTCATGGAAGGTGATAAAGGTTTAGCCATAACTTCTAAGAGCATGTCACCCTCCAAGCCACCGACTTTCCCATCAATGACAGGAACAAGGCGGTCACCATTTTTCACAATGTTATCTAGAAACATCCCTTTCATGATAGGTTCCGAACTCTCTTTTCCACTCTCAATGAACTGAAGCTTCGTATCAGAGGAATCCACCATATAAAAGTGCGCCTTACTCGTTGCGACAAGAATAAAGCACTCTTTCCACTCAAATCCTACACGCACACGTTTGTTACGAAAAACCATCACATCATCTTTTATGTTCGCTCGGGCGATTTGCTTTAATTTCTTTCTTAATATTGTATTCATGGATTCATCTTCCTGTAAGAAATAAGCAACTGCTGTACATCTGTCGGTATTGACTCGGTGGACACTCCAGCGAGTTGAACCTTCATATCTCCCATATCAATAGATTTAAGGTCAGCCATATCAATAGCAGCTACTTGTTCATCATCTTCATATAAATGACGCACGAGCTTTAAACACGCACCTTCTATATCCAGAGGAAGGGTTCTTGGCGAATCTATTGTGGCGTCTTTGGGCAAAGTGTAGCCTGCTTCAAAAACGATTTTAGAACGACTAGAGATGTGCTGATAAAGCACGCCTGCCTCTTCATCTAATAAACAAGGTTTAACACTCTTACCGTTTACACTAATAATGCGGTGTACGGGAAATTGAGAAAGAATAATCTCATCTGTTGATTCAATAATCAAATCAGTATATTCGTCACGTTTAAACTGACGGTTGCAGTAACGCTCAATAATAGCACTAGCCATGTTTATGGCATCGATAACATAGATGTCTTTATCTTCACTAGCTAACTCTAATGTTTTTCGTGCCTTTTCAACGGTTGTTAATGCATTATCTGCTAGCATGTGCTCACCTCATGTAATAAGGAAAACTGTTATTCAGTAACGTCCTTATCTGTTTTCTTTTTTGCAGAACGACTGGCCGTTTTCTTTTCCTCCGGTGCCACTATTTTCGTTTCATGTGAGGGCTTTACTTTTGATTCTTTTTCTCTTACTTCTTCAGCTAAACCCGCTTTAATCCAAGCGACTGCCATGTTTTGTTCTAAATCAACAATGTGCCCAGGCTGATGAACACCTTTGACACTGCCAACACTACGTAACATTTTTACTTTCATGTAAATGCGCGGCATCCATCTCTAGATGCCGCTTCCTCCCTTCAAGTTAGGCTTTAATTTTCAATACTTTAAATGCTTCTGGACGATCTACACCGCCACCCACACGCTTCTTGAACTTGAATCCAATCAAATCCTCTTCAATATAAAGTTCGTTTAAACGTTGGATAGTAGAACCAGAGCGATCAGCAATTGTATAACCTCGTTTAAAGTCCCCAAATACAACCTGATCAGCGCCAGCCGCAAAATCAGGGAAGTCATCCTGAGTGTAAGTTGCAAAGCCTAATAATTGGTTCGGTGTTCCTGCTGTTAATGCCGGCTGCCAAATGTAATCTCCATTGCTGTTTTTAAATGTACGAATAGTCATTTCCATGAAGGAAGGCATTACCCAGACACCATTTTTCCGATGTGCTGATTTAAGAGCATACATTAACTTGATTAAGTCATCTGATTCAACTGCCCCTACATTGGCAGACATAATACGTTCAACGTTAGCTGCAGTTAGGATGCCCTCTGGTTCTTCTTGTGTGTGGCCACGCCCAACGAGTACTGCTTTATCTTCTTCTTCTGCAGCAGCCTGAGCAAATGAGGAAGAAAGGTATTGTTGCAATTGAACGTCTGTATCTTCAAGCTCATCTGTACCGATCTTTGTCAATCCATTTAAATTTTCAATGTAGATATAGTAATCAGCCGGATTTAATTCTGATTCATAGTCAGCTAAAGTTTTGGTATTGACCTCGATTTTTCCCCATCCGACTGTTACTTCATTCATACGGCGTTTACGAATACGATCAGCCGACGTATTTCGGGTATTTACAAGAGAGCGGAAAATAGCTGTCTCAGGCAATTGACGTTGGATTTCCCGGTCAAGTTCTTCTGGAATAAGGATTTGTCCGTCTTGATCAGCAACAAGTGCTTTACGTTGATCCGGGTTCATATCTGCACGGCCTTTGCGCATGAATTCATAGAAAGCAGCATTCTTTGCTTTCGCCTCTTTGTCTAGTTCTCCATTTCCTTGTCCAGTTTGATAGACACGGTTTGCTTTTGCCTCAAGCTCATCCAAACGCTTTTTAGCTTCATTCATTGCCTCATTGATTTTTTTCATTTCATCTTTTGTTTCTTGTGTTGCCTGGCCGAACTTTTTGACCTCTGTTTCTTGTTTTTCTGCCGCTTTTTTAAGTTCTTCAAACCCTGATTGGATTTGAGCAGCTAAAGATTTGGGATCATCTCCGTCACCAAAGAATTGAATATTTAAGCGTAAAAGTTCCTTTTGTGATTGAATCATTTTAAATTTTGCCATGTTGTTCCTCCTGAAATTGTTTTTTGTGGCATAAAAAATAGCCTCTTATTAAGAGACTTAAAGTGTATATCCGATAGAGCGAATTCTTTTGGCATGCTATCCATCTATGTTTGCAAAGTTTTTCATTTCCTCAACAAGACTAGCAATCTCTTTTTGCTCATCTTCTGTAAAGCTTTTACCTTCGTTATCTTCTTCTGGATCATCAGACTCTACAGCAGATAATAATGATTCAAGTGATTCCACGGCGGCTTTCATAGCCTCAACTGCACTTCGAACAGCTTTTTCACTTTGCTTTGATAGCACACGACCTGCCTTTTGTTCCGGTGCATGCTTGGCTGATGTGATAATAGCCCGGTCATTAGCAGGGAATGTAACCGCACTGATTTCGAATAAGCGAATTTCTTTCAAATAGCGGATGCCTGTTTCGCTATCATACTCCGCTTTAACAGTGCTATAGCCAATCGAAACACGATCAATGACCCGGTCTTTCATGAGTTGCATTGCTTCTTTTCCTTTGGCTGTTTCACTGATCTTTGCCTTAAAGTAAAGACCGATCTCATCCTCTCGAAGCTCGATGACTTTACCGATCGGTTTGTTCCAATCATGCTGCCATAAATATTTCACACGATCGCCACGCTCTTGAATCGTTTTAGAAAAGGCTCCTTTTACAATCACATCATCATAAGCATCAGGCTCTCCACCGAAGGTGCTAGCATAACCTTCAACGATATTTGTTTCATCGTCTACAGCTTTGATTTCAAATGTTAATGCTTTTTGTTCAATATCAACTGGTGCAGCCGCTGACTTCGTTTCAATAAAATCCGGATGCTTTACAATAAACGATCTCATCTTTTGCTCCTTTCTCACCAATCCTTTGGTGTGTGTTTTTCGGCACATCTGCATTTAATGCGTTCTTTAGCTGGCAATTTGGGGTCACCAGGAAACATCCCTTCACTACCGCCAACATCATATGGCTCATCCATATCGCGTGTTTGTCCATTGCATTCAGAATGGCTTCCTCTTTCTCGACCATCAGTGGTAGTTACCCATTGTTTTTCGAGATCCAGCCCTGTGGCAATAGCCCCTTCTCTTGCTCCGGCATTCGATGCAGAAACAACCTCTGTACGAGCAATATTCATCGCACGTTTAGGCCCAAAATCATCACCGTATATATTCTCAATACGTTTAGCGATTTGTTGAATTGATTCCCCATTCTCTACACCTTCGCTAATCTCCATGCGTAGTGTTTCGCGGGTAAATTCACTGATTTTAGTTACAAGAAAAACAGCTGTCTCTCCAATGAACTTCTTGATTCTCCTTTTGGCCATTGTAAAAAGGCTTTGAAAGAATTTCTTTTCACCCGGGAATGTACCTTTGCCTTCATATTCAGCTTTTAAGCGGTCATAATTCCATTGCCCGAAATGCTCCATTGTGCCGTAATAAACAGCAGTCATGGTCTTTACCCATTCTTTTTCCTGTGATTTAAGCTCTTTTAATAAGCCCTTTTCGCCATCTTTCAGATAAGCTGCCACTACTGCCTTGCCCTCTGCTTCAAATCGTTTGCGGATAAGTCGTTCACCGGATTTTTGATATCCCGCACGTTGTTTTTCAAACTCAGCTATATACTCATCACCTAATGACTTGCTTTCAATCTCAGCGGCGGCTTTCATAAAAAAAGCCTGTGCTTTCTTCAACGGATCGCCACTAGCACTAGACTCCTCTTGATTTCGTGTATTGTCTGGAGCGTCCTCCCCTTCTGGATAGACGTTTAACGGTACATAGCGTACATTACCACCCTCGATATCCTCATATCCTAAAGCCTGACGAATTTCATTAATAGATAAGATATCTTTCATGTCTTTTAAGCGAGCCCACTTTGTATCTGAGGTTTCTTGCAACGCTTCAATTTGATCAGTGTCATAACCGACAACCAAATTCTCTCCAAAAAGCGGCGCAAGCTTGTGATTCCACCCGCTGATGATCTTATCCAGCGTAGGCAGTACAGTTTCCATGTAAAAAGCTGCTCTTGCTTCCTTGTAGTTGTTATAAGTTGAACTGTCCTGTATTCCCATAATCTGAGGTGGCACACCAAAGACAGCACATATTTCTTCCCGCGTCATTTTACGAGACTGAATGAAATCCATGTCTTTAGGTGACAAACCTAACTGTTGCCACTGAAGGCCACCTTCAAGTAAATGAGGCTTTCCGGCGTTTTTTACCCCTCCAAACATTTTGCGCATGGCCGCTTTGAAACGGTTGTATTGAGGTTCTGCTAATGATTTGTCTGTCACTAAAAACCCACTAGGTGCAGCATAGTTTTGCGTAAGTGACGTATTCCACTCAGATGTAGCATTATCCATGTCCACAGTCTGCCTAGCCACTTGTATTGGACCTAACCCATAAAAATCATCTAGCGGAGAAAAGAACTTGCTGTGGATAATTTTTTCATATGGTGCATCCACGTCTTTACCACTTACTGAATATCTGAATGCCTTGATATACTCGCCGCCTGGCATGATTGTTACCCGATCAGGTCGCCAGGTCCACAACTCAGTTGGTGCGCCACGATTTGGACCATTCATTTCTTGATACGTGTTTCCCGATAACAACAAAAAAGCAATTAACTTTTCTCTGAAGTCAATTGCAGATTCATGGTTATTCGGTTTGTTTAAGAGATCGAGAAGCGGATGCTTTTCAATTTCAATGAGCTCTTTTCCCTTCTTTTGATACAAAACAATTGGGATAGAAGCAGCGGCACGAGCTGTTTTCATGACGCACTGATAGACCCACACATTCCGCTCAAATCCCTCTTTGGCTAGCTTATCGAACCTAGCAGGGGTTTGAGCAGGCTGACCGTTGTGAAGCATCATAATGGCGCTAGAGACCATCGACGCTTTGTAGCTCATGTTAAGCCAAAAGTTTTTACTTATGTTCCTCACCTCCTTTAATCATCGAAAGGATTGCGAATAGTGGGTACTGCTACTGACTCGCGTGTAAAAATACCATATCTTATAGCATCAAGGGCGTGATCAAATTGCTTCACTGGTTTATCCTCGCCTCGTTGGGCCGCTTTTTCATCCCACACATAAGATGCAAACTCTCTTAATAAATTTTTACATGATCGGTGTACGAAATGTCGCATTTCAGAAAGTGTGGAAGCTACTGTGCGAATACCATCAACTACATCGTTTACTGCTGGGGTTACACTTAGTTTTCCATCTTGTTCAATTACAGCTATGAGAGATGCAGCGGATGGATCAATAATCACTTCCGTTGTTTTATCGCCGCAAAACTCAAGTAAATCTTTATAATACTGCTCATCAGTTTTTTGTCGTCCTTCTTTGCGACCATCGTAATAATATTCTTTCAAGTCATAATATGTCCGCTTGCCGTTTTCATCATAGGTAATACCTTGTAAAACAAAAGCAGTAGGGTTTTTGGTTCCATAGTCAATAACCACTTGGTATTCAGCGATATTACCTGGCACTTCATCGATAACATGACCATCCTCACCATCATGAAACATGTCGTAAATGACACCCTCTGCAAGCACCCATAGACCAAGAATATACCGTTTATAGAATACTCCTGTATACATCCGGCGATAGCGTTCTTTTGTTTCTTCATCAAGCGAAAGATTGTCATCCATTGTGAAATGGAGATGCAGCATGTTCTTTTCTTTCTTCTGATCTAACCATTTCTCTTTAAACCAGTGGTATGGTCCAGCAGGGTTACAGTTGAACCAAAATTTTGCCCCTTTAACTGAGCAACGAGCGGTCGCCTGTGAGACGAATGACTCCGGCATAAGTGCTACTTCATCGAAGAACATTCCGGCAAGGGTAATACCTTGAATCAAGTCTTGTGAGGACTCATCTTTTCCACCGAAAACATAAAAGTAATTGGTTCGACCTTTATAGGTAATGGTTAGCATGTTATCCGCTCGATGATCCTTCACCTTGTAGCCCCTAGCCTTTAACATGCGTTTGAGTGGACGTATCACGTTACGACGAAAAGAGCCGATTGTTTTACCAGCCATTCCTAAGTTTTCATCGTCAAAGCGATCCATCGCCCACATAACGTAAGAAAGTGACATAACAACGGTTTTACCAGCACGTACAGAGCCATCACAGATGATGCCGTCCTTGTCTTTGTAAGGAGACTTATCACGCCACCAGGTCAGAACTTTCTTTTGTTTTATTGAAAACGGTTTGAACTTAAATGGAGCCCGCTTCTTTTTACGCTTCGGATCAGCTGGAATGAGTACGTTTAATTCTTTTTCTAGTTGTTCACTCTTCCGTTGTGTCGTTGTCTTCATCAGCCCACACCTCTTCTGTCACGCTATCAAGAGCGGCTTCAAAACCATCATCTTCATAATCTTCGTTATCATCTTCACCACGAATTTTAGCGATTTCCGCATGCTTTTTCGTGATTTCTGCTTTGATTTTCTCCTCTTGCAGCCGCTTTTTATCATTATCAGATAGAAGATCAAAATATTTTGTTAGCATTTCCAGCGCCTTCATCTTATCAGCGAGCTTTATAGATATACCGTCTTTTCCCTGTTTTACTTCAGTTATAATTGTGCCGTCAACAGTGGATGACTCGTTGAAGTCTACATAGTTAACTTCTTGCATAACTGGGTTGCCATCTTCATCTTCAATAGGTCCGTCCATACCGATAACTTGAATCTCTTTTTTACCAAACGTTGCATAGTCGGTTATATCAGCGAAGGCTATTTTGATGTACTTATTAAGCACGTCCATTGCATCTAAGAAAACTTCACTTGTCATCCTGCTTTTCAGACGCTTTATTTCCTCCGCCACCTTACGATTCCTTACTAATTCACTCCCTGTTACATGTGCTCTGTCAGGAGAATACCCTGCCTTTATAGCTGCCATTGTTTGATTAAAGCTTTTCACATAATAAATACAAAAAAGCCGCTGTCTATCGGTTAATTCATCCGACTCCACAACAGGCTCAAGTGTTGGTTCTTCTATTCGTTTTTTGGTTGCAACCTTCTGTTTTGGGGTTGCATCCTTTTTAGGCGATCCCCTCGACCAACTCTCCCGGCTCTTTCTACTCTTCAATGTGCCAAGCTTTATATTATGCTTTTCAGCTAATGCTTTTAATGTAATGTCAGTAGATTCATATTCCTGTTTTATCTTGTCCCAATTCATTTACATGGCACCTACCTCCCACTAACAATAGAACTTTTGAAAACAAATTAAAAAGCCTCCCTGTAAAGGAAGGCTTTTTTGCCAAGATTAACGTAATAATTGAAGAACGCCTTGTGGCTGTTGGTTAGCTTGAGCAAGCATAGCTTGAGCAGCTTGAGAAAGAATAGAGTTCTTAGTTTGGTTCATCATTTCTTTCGCCATGTCTACGTCACGGATACGAGATTCCGCAGCAGTTAGGTTTTCAGAAGATGTGCTCAAGTTGTTGATTGTGTGCTCTAAACGGTTTTGGTTCGCACCAAGTTTAGAACGTTCAGCAGAAACTTTATCGATTGCTGTTTGAATTTTTGTTACAGTTGCTGCAGCATCAGCATGTGTTAACACACTAAGTGCTGTTTCTGATGCTGTGCTATCAGTACCATTTGTTACAGCTAATTTAGCATCTGTATTAGTATCAGTTGAAATACCTAAAGCTACTGCTCTCATATCAGAAATATCTAGTGTTAAGCTTTGGTTTTCATTAGCTCCAATTTGGAATTTCAGACTCTCTCCTGCACCTGCTGCTTTACCTTCAACACCTGCTTTAGTAGTAGAAAGCGTTCCACCTGCAACTGTAGGTTCAGTTGCAGTTTCTTTGCCTGCTTTTTGAACCAATTTTAAAGCGCCAGCATCATTAGAGGCAGTATATTTATCTTTTAGGTCGGTATCTGCAGCAATTAACGCTGCAAGTTCCGCAGCATCCTTAAAGTTTGTAGTTCCACCACCCACGGCATCATAAGTGAAAGTTTTACCATCAATAGTGATATTACTTGTACCCACAGTTACCTTGTATTCACCAGCAACTGCAGTAACTGCTGCTGCACCATTCTTATCACCATTCAACAATTTCTGAGTATTGAACTCAGTAGTATTACCGATACGGTTGATCTCAGATGTCATTTGATTGATTTCTTTTTGGATTTCTTCACGGTCATTAGTAGTATTGGTACCATTTGCTGCTTGTACAGCTAATTCACGCATACGTTGAAGGATATCATGCGTTTCGTTTAATGCACCTTCAGCTGTTTGGATTAAAGAAATACCATCTTGAGAGTTCTTAGAAGCCATATCTAATCCACGAATTTGTCCACGCATTTTTTCAGAGATTGCAAGACCAGCTGCGTCATCTCCTGCACGGTTGATACGAAGACCTGAAGATAATTTCTCCATTGATTTACCTTGTGCACCATTTGCACTGTTTAGTTGGCGGTACGTGTTAAGTGCCGCAATGTTGTGATTGATTCTCATGTGAATCTACCTCCGTGTGTTTGTTTTTGTACTTTTGGCAGCATCCGTGCCACCAATAAGTTCGCTCCGCAAGATTTGGTACTCTTTTGGGGCATCTATGTTAATGCGAAGAAGTCCATCTTCGCGCTTAACAACATGAATTTTGATTTCTTCACCAGTTGGACTGATTACCACAAATCCCTCTCCTGGCTTTCTTCCTACAACTAGTCCCACTCTTATCCACTCCTTGGTTATGTACTATCATCCTTGACTATTTCTTATATCGACTGGCTTTTGAAATGTTTAATAGTTTTTTTAAAAAAAGTTGAGTAAATTTTTAAATCATTAGTTCCCCCTCTATGTTTGAATGATAATACTTTTATCAAATCTTTGGAGATTAGTTGTTGAATTGCTTGTTTTTCTTTTCATTCTTTGATTCCTAATGGTATACAATTAGCAATCTGACAGAACCATTTCATAAAGCAATAATGTAAGATATCAGGACTATGGTATAAAAAAGTTTATTTTATCCCCTCAGTTATGGTGTTTTTTGTTCTAAACAAAGAAAAAGCCCCTCATTTAGAGTGGCTAATTTAATTAAAAATCCCTTTAAAAACTTCTTGAAAATATTGTTCTAAAGCTAAATCATCTAAATATCCCCCCTGGCTTCTCATACAAACATCATCTTCAACGGATGGATAAATACTGTCTATAACTTCTTTTTCATCATTTATAATTTTAAACACAGTTATTAATCCTTCGCTTCGTTTAAAAGCTAGCATACGATTTTTGATGTTCACTTTAGCAAAGAATTCATCGTTTATTAACCTACTATAGATTTCGATTGGTCCGTAAGTCGCTATAACAAAATCATTAACCTCACTTTCAAACTCCTCAAGACGCTCATTAATAAAATTTACTGCTCCATAAAGCTTCCCAATCTTATCCATTCTATTTCACTCCCTCTACTCAATTCATTATAAAGAGGGATCAATGGATAATAAAGAAACAAAAATGTTGTTACACAAGTAGTGCTCCCGATCCAGAGCAAAGAAAAAAGCACCCGTTTATTCGGATGCTTTAAATAATTCATCTTCTCTGACTACTTTAATACAGCTAACCATTTAGAACGAAAAAAGAGTCAGATGCGACCACGTATTAGCTTTAGACATTTCAACTGCTGATAAAAACCTTCCCTATCCTGCAACTGTCAGAAAAACCATAATTCCATTGGTCAAACCGTGAATAATGACCGAAGGCCAAATAGAACCAGTACGTTCATATGCCAAGGCAAAAATTATACCACTCAAAAAATTTACAGGCATAACATTATAAGTTGGAATATGAATAACTGTGAAGATTAATGAACTTAGTAAAATGGCTCCAACTATACTTATGCGTGTACGTAACCAGCGGTACAAAAAACCACGATAGAATATTTCCTCATATATTGGTGAGATAATTGCTGCAACTATAAAAGCAATTAAGACATTAAAGAGAGTTGCATTTTCCTGCAAGGCCTCTGTTTTGCTGTTTTCATACGTATTTCCAATAAAACTAGTAAGCACCATAACTATCGTGGCACCAACCATTAAGACAATAGTCAGTATGAAAATAACTTTCCAATCGCTTTTAGAAAATGCTCTTATCCCTACTTCACTCCAAGAAAGTTTTTTTGGACGGAGAGCAATAAAGTATACGCCTAGAATAAGAACAACTGCTATTGTTAGTCCCATTAAAGTCCCTGAATATAGATCATTATCAAGCCATTGAGAATAAAGTGGCCAAACGACAAATTTAATACACCCTATTACAACTACAAATTCAAGTAACATTAATAATACAAATTCTTTTAAACCCCAGTGATCCTGTTCCTTCCAATTCACTTCATTTGTTTTCATTAACTTTCCCTCTTTCTTCATGTGTTATAATTTAACTGTATTAGATGACTCAACGTCACCTTCAATCTTTATTTTCAGGAGGAATGAAATGAAACAATGGACTACAGGTCAAGTATCTAAGGAGCGAAACATTTCCGTTCGCACACTTCGTTATTATGATCAGATTAATCTCCTCAACCCAAGTTATAAGGATGATAACGGACGACGGTATTATTCGGAAGAAGACCTATTCAAATTAGAAAAAATTATTATTCTAAAATCACTCTCACTCCCACTAAAGAATATTCGCGATTTATTAGATAAGCTCTCTTATAAACAAATCTTGATGTCTCATCATAATTACTTACAAGAACAACTTTCCAAAATTCAAACCAGCATTTCTAACACAGCTTCATTAATTAATATGATCGATTTGGAAGAATGTTTGTCTTGGGAACATGTCTCCCGAATTGTTCAAACTTCACAAAATAGCTCTAAAAAATGGATGGACTATTTTGAAGATGATGAAAAGATACTCCTGCAAAAGACAATCCCAAACCTTAGTAGCAATGAAGAGATAACACAACGATATATTTCTTTATTACGACGAATTAAATGGTGTATAAAGCACAATATTAAACCGAAATCAGACGAAGGTTATCAAATTGCTCTCGAATTAATGGACATATCAAATGACACCTTTCAAGGAGATACAAAATTAATGGATAAGTTCTGGAAAATCAGAAAACTGCACACTGAGGAAACAGGGCTATATCCGATTTCCGATGATGTACTAGAGTATATAGAACAATGTATTTCCTATGCAACAGAGATAAGAGCAGGTATATAAACATCCAGTGTAAAACATTATGGCAACGCCACCGTTTAAAAACTCAATGAAAGACGGCATATTTCTTAGAGAATGCCGACAGCGTGGCATGAAGAAAATTATTTAATCCCATCAATTGATGGGATTTTTGTTTTAACAAAAAACGCCACCGCAAGGATGGCGAAAATTGTTCTTCTCATATATATGTTAGACGTACGACAAAAATAGTATGCTTTCTTCTTATCTAGGAGACATACTGCCGCCGTTCGTAAACTTAAACTTGGTATCTCTTTTGAAATGTTTACAGGAATCATCATCATTAGTTCTTATATGATGTTTGTTACAAATATCATTATACGGATGATAGTAACACGATCTACATTTGTTTCTTGAATTATTCGGCTCAATTCCTAAATCCAATTTCATCGCATTTCTAGTTTCTTCACTCAATCTATTTTTTGCTATATCAACCACTCTCCTTTTCCACATTATACCACAAATAAATTATGTTGATCTAATCACAGCCCTATTTCTTTTTTATGAAACAAGAAAAAGGCTACCATTTTTTCGATCTTCAATTTTCCGCTTCGCTCGCTCTAAATATGTCTGCACAGATGACTTAGTGATCCCGAGCAACTCAGCTGTATGTTCAAGCGTCAAACCTTCCGCCCTTGCAAGAGTAAAAACATCTTTCTCCCGCTTCGTTAAATCAGCCAGCACATCATCCAGTAGCCACTGTTCATCTGCTGTCAGTCTCCGTTCTTCCACGACTTCTCTATTCGGCACAACTGCTTCTAGCAACTTTGGATCTAGTGTATATGCCCCTGTTCGATCAGCTCCACGCATGGCATCTGGATTACGGCCAGACACCATCCACTGAATGGCAAACTCCACTTCACTAATCATGCTGTTGATCATCGATTTGTCTTGTTGGTCCAGCTCTGATAATTCTTCTTTAGCTTCAATAGCGGCCTTCATTCTTTTCAGTTCTCTTAATGCTTGTTTATATTCAAAGATTAGCGTTCGCATATTGATCCTCCTTATCGTTGTCTAAATGATCCACGGTGGCGTTTATATGTCGGTCTGCCTGTACCCATCAAATACCTTAAATCGCTATCAGACAAAGACTCCGGCTTTCTGGCAGGTTGTTCTTTTCGCTTTGCCAGCTTCTTTTTCGACCTCTTGGATTTCCTCCCCTCAACCACCTGATTTTTCCGCTTCCATCGCTGCAACTGATCCTTTAAAGTAGAATTCATACCTCTTACCCCCTTACAAAATAAAAGAGGACACCAAACAACACACGAATTTCCGTGTCTGTTCAGTGTCCTTCAGTTAGCTGAGAGAACAATATAAATGTTAATATTATTGTCTTAAAGAAATTAAAATTAAAGTAAGACCTAAAGCAAATAGGGTAAATATATCTGCCACACTCTGCTCATTACCATTTATAAACAAAGGCAAAAAAACAGCAACCGGAAATGATAAATAAATAGTCAGCAAAAAACCAACATTTGAGATTCGAATCATCCCGTTCCAAACCCTACTTTCAGAAGGAGGCAATTCAGAATAATACCTGCAATAATCAGCTAAAACCAACATTGCGGCAAAAATTGCGCATCCTGTCATAACCATTGGTGGAATAGGATTTAAAATTCTATAATTCATTAAAAATATAAAGGTAGCTCCACAAGAAAGTATTAATTCTCTATGCATCTAAAATTCCTCTCCCTCTTCCCGCCTCATCCGCTTTACTTTCCCCTGATGCGTGACAATTTTATATTCACCGTGCGGCGGTAACTCCCTAAGTTTAACTTTGCCGTCACAGATCACCACCACACAGCTGCTCGGTATTTCCATTATATCCAATTCTAATTTCATTGTGGAAGGATCAATCAAGATTTCTTTCATAGTAGAGAAGCCCCCGATCTGTTAAAATAAAGGTACCAACGATATTTTAAAGAGCCGGGAGCTTTCCTGGCTTTTTGCACACTTTTTTATTTTTTGAATAAACTGTAAATGTTCGGTTCTATCTACTCTATAAAAGGGATTAATAAGCTAGGCAAACCTCTAACGTCTTCGTACACTTTTCCGGATGGTGCCTCCTACGAAATGTACGAAGACACTTGCGTAACCAAGAGTTTTTCTGGATTTTTTTGTATGTTTTTTCTGTAATTGGACATAATGATCAAAGAAAGTTTGGCAATCTCCCTCCAAGTGTATGATTTATTCGACGACTGGGATTTTTCCTGGTCTTTTTTGTATATCATATATATCGTTTGGATATACTATCTGTAATCAAGGTCCTTTCATACCACCTGACTATACAAAGACATACACCTTGATTGGCTGGGCGAAAGCCTGGCTTTTTTCTTTTAAAACTCCACTTCTACCTTTAATTTCATCGGGATTTCTTGAGCAATCATTACATTGCGTTGACCAGCTGCTACCAACCCTTTTATGACTTCCTTTGCTTCATCTAAAGTTTCGTACTTTCCGACTTTATAACCTGTGATTGGCTGTGTGGTAATAACTAAATACATATCAATTTGCTCCTTTTCTAAAGTTATTATCATTTGGACATGTAGCAAAATGAGAAGTAAATCCGCTCACTACCTGTCCCTCTAACGTAACAATTGTTTGTCTTTGCATATCAAGCGGCATTGCTTTTCCGGAAGGAGTCTTGATCCATTGAACTTCTGCACCGCAACCCTTGCATTTACTCATTTAAATACCTCCTCACTGGTTGCCAAATATCAAGAAAATTGTATTTTAGTTGCAGAGACAGGTTTTTCTTCTTCCACGTACTATGTAGTAGCATTAAATAATTTAATCCCAAAAACCACATAGTTTTCCTTTTGTTCAAAATCAGTTATAAAAGTAATTGTCGCTTCCAAAAATTCGCCTGTAAGTCTCTTTTTACTCGGGTCAAATTCCCATAAGAATATGGTGTCCCCTACCTTGAAATTGCGATCTTTCTTCCTGATTTCAAAGTTTTTATTACCTTTTTGAACCTCTTGAAAATATTCAGGCCATATTTTTAAATCATGTGTTGCCATTCCTCTTTCTCCTTCACATTTTTAATAGAATGTGCAATAGATATATCTAATCAAAACGAATAAATCAGCCAACCTTCTTAAAATTATTCTTCTATATTAAAGGTTTGTTGCTTGTAAAATAATGGTACTATTGATAAGCTTGCCTTTCATAGCTCTCTTGCTATGAAAAGGAGTGTCACTATGGTAAGTGATAATGAACGTCAGATTTTTTTAAGGGAATTGGATCATTTACTTAGTGAATTAGAAAGATGTAGAGATGCTCAGTTAAGAGCCACCATCTGCGAACACATTTCCTTAGTACGCTTGGTGTTAATCAGTAAATCTGATTAATGCTTTTTTTATCCAATTCAATATCCATGTTCTTGATCTTTCTATTGCGCATCTTATGTTTCCTACTCCTCAACAGTTTCCACCAAGAAATCGCACTGGGGGCATGCCTTCATGGGAACGATGCCCGCCAGTATTTCTGACTTATCGCAATCGATGCAACGGTATTCAATCACGTTCGATCAACTCCGGATTTTCGTAAATGTTACCGATGACTTCAACAGCCTTATCATTCCTAATAAGTGACCCTAATTGATAAGTTAAAGGGTGACCATGATGTGTACCGTCAAGAGCAGGACTGTAACCAGTCTTAGCAACAAAGGAGCCGTTATCGCACATGATTATGCCTTTTTCTGTTTCCTCGTTGCCATATAAATCAAAGGAAATAATATCCCCTTCATAAATCTCTACGCCGTTTTTGTCCTTCAAGCCGGTGTATTGCATGACCTCTACCGCTCCTGATGGCATCGGGAAGGTTTTGCCCCTTAGAAACCACTTACCTTGACTGAAACCGTAAACCTTGTACATTTTGCCATCCGCTTTATGCCACGCACGAAACTTAATCTCTCTACTCATTCCTCATCCTCCCTATCCAGAAATCTTCCAGCCGTTTCTGAGCCGGCTGTTGAGCTCATGACGTTGCAATCGTTCATACAGCCAGACCCGCTGCCCTTCTTCTTTTCGAAAGAGCAGATAGTATCCGGCTTTACGCTTCTTTTTGTTCATTCGCTACCTCCATCTGCTTCATAGCCCATTGTCTCCACTCTGCCCGCTTACGTTGAGCCCGATATTCTTTCTTGAGACGTTCTATTTCCTCTGGCGGCGGCTTTGGATTAGTCTTGCTGCTTAAATCCAGCCATTGTTCCATATATTGTTTAGGAGTTAATTCGTTCATCGCTATTCTTCCTTCGCTTTCTCGACATACTATTGATTAATGCAAATATGGATTAGGATTTTCGATATCTATTGTTGTTGTGAAAGGCTTCTGGCCAAATTTATTTAGCGAATATGCTTTCAAACGATTGATCTCGTTCCTCATCTTTTCCTGACCTATTCTTTCAATTACTGCAACAATCTGAACAGCTACATTCAGTTCTAAAAAAAGCATCGTTTCTTCATAGCTTTCAATCGCTTCAGAAACAGGTACGCGGAAAAGTTTTGCCCCTGATTCAACTTCTGAAACCAGAATAAAACCACTGATCGGAACAGCACTAAATTTGAAACCACCAACAGCAATTGAATGACCTGCTACTTTGACCCACCCTTTTGTAGTGGACAAATAAAACTCTTCAGCTTGTCCAGATACCTCAATTTCGATTTCCTTCAAAACTTAACACCCCTTTTTATTCGATAGTTTCGGTTTTATATGAATGACTTCTTAAAACAATGACATCTGCTCAAAGTTAGCCGACTCTTCTTCAATAAGCTCCATTTCAAAGGACTCCTCCATAGGGGCTGGTTCAACCGGTTGATAATCCGTAAACCAATGAGCTGGAAAACAACCACACAATTTGGTTAACTGTTCATCTTCAAAAAAGGTGAAGTTCTTTTGATGATCTTTTGCAATCACATAGTAATGCTTCCACTCTCTTCCGGCTTTTTTATACCACTTGGTTGACCAAATCAATTTAGCCTTATAGACTTGCTCATGCTTTAACTTTGGAATGATGGCCGGCGGTTCAGGAGGCCAGTCATCGATCAATTCGAATTTCTCTTTCTGAAAACATCCTATGTGAGCAGCTTCATTCGGGAAACGAGAAACATAGTAATGTGCCGTCCCATTCGGAAAAAGATATACAGTTTCAGGAAAAGAGCCAGCGAGCTCTGGATCAACGCACTTTCCTTGCAGCATGTCTGCTTGCTCCTCTCAGTTTCTTTTTCTTCCGCTCATAAGCCTGATATTCTTTTAATGGCATAAAACGCTTGTGATCATAGCTATAAGCAATCAAGCTAAGCGTGTGAGGATATTTAAACTCAAACAGCTTATGTTTGATCCGGAATGCTTCTGTTTCCACTCCCTTGATATCAATCACTTCAATGCTACCGTCCTTCTTATGCACTTCAAAGTCAGCTACATATTCGATCTTCCGATGAGCGATGCCGTTCTTTTTAAACGCCTCCTGCAGCAAGTAGCGCGGCTGAATCCGGAAGAAAAGAATTTGATTGTTTGCTTGCAGCCATTTCAACTGCTCATAGTATTTTGCTTCTGCGAGACTATCAAAAACATGACCGTCTCGCTCCACCTTTTTATTTCCGTACTTTGCTTTTCCTTTAACTGCCATCAACTGACTTCCTTTCCAACCAGACGCTTAGCTTCTTCAAACCGTTTCTTGAAATCTGCCCGGCGTTTCTCCCAAACCGCCTCTGGCATTGGTCCACAGTTCGGACAAGGCTGGACAAACCTTAAAGAACCACTGCCGCCTTTATCAACATAAGTGCCGTTGCATAATTTACACATTATCGTTTTAGCCTCCAATCAATTCCTTCTGCATCCAGCAGATATTTTCCACATTCCCCGATTAGCCGGCTGCCTCCTGCATGTCCAATCTTGTCAGCAAGAGTGCCGCGATCTTCATTACTGTTAAAAACAATGGGTCTTCGCCTACGGTATCGCTCATTAATAATCGTGTAGTACATTCGCTCGCGCGGCTCTGTCCAGTTCACTTTTCCAATGTCATCCCAAATGAGTACATCTGCCGACAAAGCACCGTTTAAGAGGTGGTTATACGTTTCTCCCCCGTCATCCATTTTCTTTGCTTGCATAAGCTCTTCCATGAAGGTTACATCCGATACTGTCAGCACGTTAAAGCCTTCCTTGATCAGCTGCTTAGCCAAAGCAATTTGTAAATGAGTCTTACCGATACCGTAATTGTTATGTTTTTGTTTTAAGGCGGCTCGTTCTGCAGTAGGCATTTCTTTCATTCGCTGTTCCCCAAAGACTGCAAGTAACCCAAAGTTATCAGACGGAATCACTTTCTCTTTCGTGTCACCGTTTTTAATAATCTTAAAGAGTGATCGATACTCCTTTGTTAACTCCAACATTTCTTTCTGAATGGACGAGGTAGTTTCATAGTTTTCAAAGTTCGCTTGAGTAAATTCTTCCGGGATCATCGATTGTTTAAATCGTCGCTTCCAAGCTTTTCGCTCCCGGCATTCACAAGGTTTAGAGAAGGTATACATCAAGTCGTTCGTTGATTCCTTTTGGTAGTAGATTAGTTCCGTATCCTTGCAAATAGAGCACTCATACTCATCCGCCCCAGGCTCTTCTGGCTTCTTCGAGCTCCCGATAGACATCATCCGTTGACTTGCCTTTTCTTGCAGGTCCGCCATGACTTCCGCGATGCTGATAAACTTTCTGGCCACTCTCTTCACCTCGTTTTTTGTTAGGATTCTTCAAAATGGACTCTACATACTTTAGATTGCGGGCTCCATACAGAACTGCTTCGGCCATAGCATGTAAAACCAATGCTTCTCCGTAATCGTCAATCAAGCTCCCTAACGTATCTGCTACAAATCCACTAAGCTGGCCAAATCCTTCTTGTTCGTAAAAATGAAAAGGATTAACCAACATGCGCGTATTTTCTTCATCACCTTCTTTATCTTTTTGTTTAGTTTTATTTAGTTTAATTAATGCGGAACCAACTCCGGAACTAGGTGCGGAACTAACCTCGGCACTAATTGCGGAACGAAGTGCGGAAATATTTTCCGACCTTTGAGGAAGTTCGGAATTATTTTCCGTTCTTTCAAAGGAAATGATCTTATAAGTAGGTGCTTTTCCTTTTCTGGAGGCAAAGTCAATCCGACCTTTTTGCTTCAATTCATTTCTCACTTTTCGGAGGGTGCGATCTGTTAATCCTGTTTTGACGCATAGCACCGATTCAGCCACCGTAAATGTTTCTGCCCATCCAGCCTTATTATTTATGTGCATGAGTGCGTACCATAAATTAATTGCTGATGGTGACAGTTCATTTATTTCGAGCCAATCATAGAATGCGTTCATTTCTCTGATGTAGTTCACGCTTACTCCCTCCTTTCACAAATTTTGTATGTTCATTGCCAGATCAACTCGCCAATCTCTATCGTGTCGTTCAGTTGCTTAGTCATTCGGCAGTAATCACATTTCTCGCACCGGATCGGCTCTGCTTTTCCAGCCTTCACGTCAATCAGCCGTTCCATTTTCATTTCGATGTATTCGTACTCGAAATCAAAGCGTGTTACATCGAAGTGCAGCACTGCTTTATTCGGTGGATTTTCCTTTGTTACAGCAACGATATAAGGTGTATAGGTGTTTCCGGTAACCTCTTGTAAAACCCGTCTGTACAGCGCCATCTGGAGCACATAATCCCATGCCTCCACAAAAGAAACCCAATTATCGTATTTAACTGACCAGTAACGCTTATAAAGGTCCTGTGTGGTTTTCAAATCGCTGAATGATTTGCGTTCATGGTTAATGCTATCCACTTTGATTTTCCAATCTGCTCCAAATAAATGAGCCGTGTAAATCTCTTCTTTGTCGCCTTCCATAGCAAACATGGCGAAGGGATCTGCTTTCAATGTTTCGATCATCCGGTCAGCTGTTTCAAAGTCCGAATACTTGCCGCCGCGAGCTTTAAATATAGCTCCGTTGTTTTCTTCAACGAATTGGCTGAATGCTTCATCACTTTCAAATGCTGCGTGTACATAAGAACCTACCAACAAGGCGTTGGAGTGGGGCTCTTTATAAGCCCCTGTCAACTTCGCCATTGTTTTTGCCTCGCACTCTATGAAACTTTTAAATTGAGAAACAGAGAAAAACTCTCGATCAGCTTTGTTCGAATGATAGTTCTCCCTGGTCAAAGTCCATTGCTGTGTCTGTGGCACTTGGCTTCACCTCTTTTTCTGGTTTTGCCTCTTCTTTTTCAGAAGCAGCTGTCTCCTTGTTCTCGCTTTCAAACGACTTAGCTAGATCACTTTGCTTATTCTTTTTAAGAGTGCTCTTATCGAACCAGTCTTCCACCTTGCTCATCCCGTCTTTCAATGAATTGAAGATCTTGATTAAATCCACATAATCAACCTCTGTGAAAGCATCGGCATTATATCCAAACCGAGTTTCTATCATTTCCTGAGTTACCTTATATTGATTTTTAAAAGCTGTCAGTGCATTGGCGATACGATCTTTCAACGGTCCTTTATTATTTCCTGCCAGTGTCTTGTTGCACTCTTCTACCGCCGTTTCAACTATGTCTCCAGGAATAATGCCGAGTATGCATGCCCGGAGTCTTCTGGCCCCGTTATTAGCGACCAATTCATAAATATCTCGCGGATCATCCAGCTTATTAATTTTCCCTTTTGCTTTACGAGAATGTTTAACCGTAAACACCTTTTCTTGACGTACGTTTGTTTCTAAGTCCCAAGCATAAGCCATCGCAACTGACTCGCCTTCGCGCTGTTCAAGTTCTTTAACTCCAAATGCAATATTGCCCCAGTTCTGGGCTAAAACCTCCGCTAGTCGGATAGACGGCCCTTCAACCATTGCTCCGCCTCTTGGATATCTATAAATGGCTGTCTGCGCTAACGAAGGACGCTTGCATGCATCTAAAATGCGCTGTTCAGACTGAAAGACATTTCTAGGGAATTGACGGGCCATGAAAATCTGCCCCTTAACTTCTTCCATTTCGCGGGAAGACGATGCTTGTCCAAGTACGCTTGGTTGTTGCTGCTGATTAAATTGTTCCGTTAACTGATTCACTGGATATCCTCCTTCGTTTCTTTCACAGTAATATGAGTTTCCTCTGAAATAGTGAGTGTATTTGTATCGACCTGTTGTTTATATCTAGAAATAGCTGTGCGAGCATCTGCCGCTTCTACTTCTGTTTCAATAACTATTTCTTTAACCTCGCTAATAAAGAACTTTGGCATTTAGATGGCCTCCTCCATGATTACTGATAGTAAAGCGTTATATTGCACGACAAGCTCCTCTAAATCCTCATGTGTGCCTACACTAGCAATTGCTTGACTAACGCCTATATACACAGAATCCAACGCGACTTTCTCATCCATGTGCGGGAACCTCTTCTTCGTCCGAATAAAGTGACTTTCTAAACAAATATCCACTCAGGTTCTCTCCCCTTGATTTAATTTTCATAGTTCGGTACAATATAAGAAACAATTTTGAAAAGCCTCTGACTCCTGCTGCTCACAGGGGTCTTTTTCATTCTTCTTCACAATTCCAACAAGTATCGCCTTCTTCAAGTAGTTCTCTACCACACATTTCACATTCATGAATTTCTTCATGGAGATGATATGGATAACCAGTCAACATCATTTGTTCAATCACTGGATGATCTCTCATGTTTTTCACCTTCTTTCTGACGGATGATGTCCATCGAGCCGACCAGGAGGAAAATGAAGGGATGAAGGTAGATAGGAGGCCCTCCCGATCAGCTCGATGAGCACCAAACGTGCCCATCCGTTTATAGCGTGTTATAATGAAATAGATTTGAACCCCTTGTGCGGTAAGCTATCCTTAATTAGCTTGCCGCTTTCTCTTTGGAAGCGAAATAACGTTTTTTAGCTTCAAAGTCCACTGACAAAAGTAAAACCGGGTTATCTCTCATTTCCTTACAAATCTTTCTTACTTCAGATGCCTTCATTAAACGACTTGCTGATAAAGTGAAATACATTTTGATCGCTCCTCATTATTGGATTGTTTTTCATCCTCGAACCTGTGGATCTTTGATACTCGCTCAACTGGTATACCTCTCTCTGTTAGACGCTGAATGATAACTTCTATATCTAGCGCTCTCATGCGAACCATTCCTTTGCCTTCCAAACAACTTTTCTGTTTTCATGCCGCTTTTTCAGTGAAATATTATAGTTTTTTGCTAGAGTGATTTTTAGGTTAGCTAAAGCAGCTTCTGCATCGTAAATTTCATCGGTGACCTGAGCGATCCGCTCTCTTTCTTCTTTGGTTGTTTCACCTGGTTTTCTGTTTAAAATTGGTCTTATGTTTTCTAAAATGGCGATGACCTCTTGTACTTCTCTTATAGCAAAGTCTTCTACAGCAAGCCGGTTCTCCCAGTCAACTGCCCTCCCTCTCAAAACGGGTGGTGTGTATCCCCCAGAGAACTCATGAATTAAGTCTGTTGCATAAGCCGGGCAGTCGTATGCTTGAATAGAAGCCTTCGCCACATCCTGTTGCATCCGTCGTCGGTCGTTCTTAATATGACTTCCCAACTGTTTAGAAATATTCAAATCCATAGACATTTGCTCAACTGTAAGCTCCTCTTCCAGGAGAAGCGTCTTAACTGCTTCTCCCACTTCTGCAGCCTGTTTTAAAACCAAGCTGATCTCCCCCTTCTGTATCTTTTCTTTAATTGGTAAATACATAAATTGGTAGTATGCTAGAATCACATACCGATAGCTTGTTGTTCTTGATCGCGAATCCAAGCTTCAATTGTTTCTTTAGAAAAGAAAATTCTGCTACGGATTTTGAAGTGAGGAATTTCGTTCTTCCTCACCATGCGGTAAATGGTCTCTCTAGTGACACCGAGATAATCTGCCATTTGTTTTGGCGTAAGACGTTGAGTAGACATTAGCTAACCTCCTTATCTGACTCCCCTTCCTGTGGTAATATTTTCATAGGAAGGAGGTGATTGTAATTGAGTAGTTCATCAAAACCTACTATTGGGCTCACGCAATTTATCGATTTCACTGTTAAACAAACGATGAGCGCAAAGATAAATAAGGTAACAGAAATTAAAAATCAAGGTGACTATCATCCTGCTAAGGATCACTGGAAACAGTTGCGAGAACAGATTAGATATTGTTGTGAAAATGGATTAAGTTTCGATTTACTCGACAATCTTCCTCTAAGTGTTCATGAGCGAAAAGTGAACTCATACAAAGAGGCAATTAGATCTTTTAAAAAGTTTGTCAGGAACAAAGAAATCTCTTGGTTTGATCCACCAAAATCACACTGGAATTACAGCGATCAAATCGTTGTTCGTTCAACTCCTGAACTAGGGTTGATAATTGATGGTGTTCCTCACTTAGTGAAATTGTTTTTCAAAGGAAACACCGAAAAAATAACGGAGAGAAATATTAAACCAATCTTGAATTTAATGGTTACCTCAACTAGAGAGCATGAGTGTCCAGAAAACACGGTTGTATGCGTGCTTAATATCAAAAATTCCAAATTACACGTTGAAAGAAATGCATCACCGGCTGTTCTTAAGGCTTTAAAATACGAGGCCCTTACTTTTAGAAATATTTGGGACGGCGAGTCATTTTAAGTTAGTTCATTACCTAATTCACTTATAATTTGGCCGCATGTCTCACAAATCCAATCATCATTTTCGCAATGAAGCACTCCTAATCGTTCTTTGCAAATGGAACATTTTCTGTTAGCGATAGCCGCCGTTGCCGCGGTGGCTATTCGTCTAAGTTTGTAAATCATTTAGCTAACCCTCCTTGGAATCCAGTTTTCGATGTACCGAATAGCTGATTGAAGCTCTTTCTGCTTTACATCCTTGTAGCTGGCAACGCCAAACCGATCTTTAATTTCCCGATATACTTCACGGAACAATCTTGACCGCTCAGCAGGATCGTCACAAAGCTCGTACACTTTTGAAGCGACCGCTTTTTGCAAACGTCTCTGCTCGCCGGATGTGAGCGTTATTTGCTCTTCGATTTTTTCTTCAAGTTGGTTGATCTTTGATTGATGAGTGTTAAGGAGATTCTGCATTTCGTTCTGTTTCTCGGCCGTCTCCACTGTAAGTTTCATTGACTGGATCAATGCTGTACGGTCATCGAGTACATGAACTTTACTTCGAAGCTGTTGCTCCATCCGGTTAAACTCTTGGATGTAGGCCTCCTTATACTCAGCAGCCTTCTTGCCGGTGTAACCCATCACAAGGAAGGCAAGTCCATCTTTTTTAATGAGAAACTTTTTATAAGTGCGGTTACGATCATCGGTGTAATCGATCTCCGCAAAATTGTGGAGATTAAATTCAGGGCTGCAGTCCAGGTTTCGGATATCTCGCAACACAACATCGTGTCTTTTTTCAAAGACTTCCGCGACCGTTAGGCTATCTGTCACTGGCTGGCCGTTTTCGATAAAGACTAGTTGATTCAAGTTGATCACTCCTTAGATAGCTTTTTTATTTAACTGCATACTTTTTATAACCGATTCCGTTAGTTCATCATTAAAAAAAACAGCAACATCGACATCTAATATAATCGCAATGATTTTAAGTCTCTCTACATCAAGTTTAGTTTCGCCAGATTCTAAATATCTATAACCTTGTAGTGACAAGCCCAGAGATTTAGCGATATGAGTCTTGGTCACTCCTTTCGCTTCTCTTATTTTAGCAACGTTGGTATTAACCATTTAATCACCTCCATTTCTTTAACTAACGTTTCTCGTTACATACAATATACTAACATATTCCGTTAGTGTCAACCACTTCTATTAAATAAATCTCAAAAACGGTTAGTTTTATATCATATTCCGTTAGTCGGTGATAATATTTTATTGAAAGGAGTCCTTTTTATGGCTATCAATAATAGAATCCGTGAATTACGAAAAAAGAGTGGACTAACTCAAAAAGAATTAGCCGACAAAGTGAATGTGTCTCCACAGGTCATCTCTAATTGGGAAAGAAGATATACTAACCCAGACTATGATGATGTAAAGAAATTGGCTGAGATTTTTGATTGCTCCAGCGATTACCTCCTAGGCAGATCAGATAACCCTAAACCTAGTAATGAAGAGTTCAATTCATTAGCAGAAATTAACCGAATGGTAAAAGAATACGGGATAGAAAGCTTTGGCTTCTTTGACATAGAACAGTGGAAGCAACTTTCTCGGGAAGATGTTGAGGAAATTAGAAAACACTTTGAATGGGTGGCCCATAAAGCCAAGGAACGAAACGAATCCGATTTCGATGACTAACTTGTGCAAGGAGTGTTTTTGTGCTTAGTAATTACCACACAACCCCTCTTGAAGATTGGGTTACTCAACTTTACATAAAATTAGAAATTTTCCATCCTAGTCAAATTGATGAAGAGTTTATTGCTAAGAAATTAAGAATCTTTCTGCATAGGAAACCACGTCCATCTTTTTTTGAAATAGTCGGCAACTATCTGGGAATTACAATCGACTGTAGAGCAACACAAGAAAAGCAGCGAGAAATGTTTTTCCATGAACTCTGCCACATATTGAGGCATTGCGGCCAGCAAAGTATTATGCCTAAGGCTTTTCGCGATTTACAAGAGTGGGATGCTCAGAACTTTGTAAAATATGCTGCTATTCCTCATCATTTATTTAAATATATTGACTTTAACCAGCATGACTTAGAACAGCACATGGCAGAATTGTTTGGTGTAAGTACAGAACTCTGTAAAACAAGGATTGAACAAATTAAAAACAGAAGCTGCTTCTATTCATCGACAACACGCAATAGCGTGTCTTTATTTTAGCTATTTGATGGTACTTTTTTCATTATTTGTATTACTTATCTAGTAAAGAGTTAGATAACATGAAATTTGCTTTTGTTTATAAGAAATATAATAAATTAACTAATGTAATTAATTAGAGGTGATGTAACCAAAAATACTAAGATGAAATTTAAAGGTGGCAAACCTGCTGTATCTGCAGCTCTTTATAATGTAAACCCAAAGCTTGATAGAGATGTTATTGTTTATGAGAGAGAAGAGCCCTTTTGAGGGTTTTTCTTTTATAAACTAATCGTTATGACTGCAGTTCATTATATGTTTATCTTGAAGGTACCTAAATAAAAAGGAAGCGAATGATTTTTATGGTTACTCATAACAAAAATTTAATAAAAAAAATACGTATTAAAAAGTTTCGTAAGCTAAAAGATATTGATATTGATATCGCCGAGAGAATTACTGTAATTGCTGGCCACAACGGTATCGGAAAATCCACAATTTTAGGATTAATTGCAAATGCTTCTGAATTAAGAGGATACCAAAGTTACTTTAATAAGGTTTTTCAAAGTAAGTTCAATGAAATCTTTCATTTAGATAGTAATCATGATTACACCAAAAATAGTGATGAAAAATACTCTGTAATTATTGATTACTTGTATAAGAACACTGATGTATACAAGATGTGCACTGTCTCTCAAAATGTCGATAGATTAAGAATAGTTCCCAGAAATTCAAATTCTGCGGGAAAACTAATTGGTTCACAAGTTCTCGATATAGGTGCAGACGCTAAAGTTCCTATTCCAACTCTTTACATTGGAATGAGTAGAGTTATACCCATTGGTGAATCGAAAGAGGAGCACTACTCTCTAACTCATAGCAATATTGATGAACAAGATATTCATGATTTAAATCTATGGTTTAAAGAAATTATTGGTGACGAGGAACTAGAAGATGACAAAGTATCGAAACAAGACTTAAAATACTCCACCAAGAGATCTCTAGGTCCCAGTTTCAAAGATTATTCATACAAATCAGTATCCCTAGGCCAGGACAGTTTAAGTACTATATTAACAGCTATTTTATCTTTCAAAAAACTAAAAAGAGAATTAGGAAAGGATTATCATGGCGGGATTTTAGTAATTGATGAAATTGATGCTTGTTTACATCCTTCAGCACAGTCAAATTTAATAAGAGTAATTGATCAATGTTCTAAGAGTTTAAAGCTACAAATTGTTTGTACTACTCATTCGCTAACTGTAATTCAAGAAATACTGGGTAAACAGATTACTACAAACCAAAATCCAAAAGACGATAGATTGTACTACAATGTGGTTTATGTCCAAGATACTGCCAAGCCAAGTGTTATGGATAATCCATCATATTTAAAAATAAAGAATGATATGTTTCTGAGGTTTAACCTTTATCAAGATAACAAACATGATGTAAAGATTTATTTCGAAGACGAGGAAGCTATCTTCTTTTTTGATAATATTAAAAAAAATACGGAACAGATTGACACTGAAGGTTTACGATTCGATAAAATCTGCGCTCAAATTAGTTGCGATACCTTGCTGAAACTTCCAAATAAGGACTCCTATTTTAAGAGTGTCTTAATCTTACTTGATAATGACGTATTAAATTCACAAATTTACAGAGAAATCATTTCAGAAAATGAGAACTTGTGCGTTTTACCAGGTACCGGTTCTCCAGAGGAAACTATTCATCAGTATCTATTAGAACTAGTCAAAAACACCGATCATCCCTACTGGAAAGACAATCAGGGAATTATTACTGTCCAGGCAATTAGAGATAGAACCTTAAAAACTATAAAGGATCTTCTCAAACGAGATTCTGAAAAAAGAAAAAGAGAGATTTACAAAGAATGGTTTAAGGAGTTCAAACTAGTATTTGAACAAACTAAAATTATTACCTATTGGATGAATGACAACTCAGAAAAAATACAAGAGTTCATAACTAGCTTTAACCAAGCAATAAAATATTTAAGGACACATCAAATTAAAAATGACAAATAGCTTCTGGCCAAGTCAGTCCTTTTCTGCTACTCTAAAGTAGAGGTGATAAAAGATGCCGAGGCCTACCCTCACGCCATTAAGGTATCCCGGTGGTAAAGATAGCACCTATGAGTATATAAAACATTTGGCTCAGCTTAATAACATTAAAACTTATATTGAGCCTTTCGCGGGTGGTGCAGCAGTAGCCATCCGTTTGCTTGTTAACAAAGATATTGATCAGATAATAATAAATGATGTTGACAAGAGCATTTACTGCTTTTGGAAAGTAATTGTTGAAAATCATAAAGAGTTAATAGAAAAAATATACTCCACGCCAGTTAACATGGAGGAATGGTATAAACAAAAAGAAATTCAAAAAAATAAAGAAAATGCAGATGATCTAAGTCTCGCTTTTTCAACCTTGTTTTTAAATCGCACCAATAGATCTGGCATTATAAAAGCAGGGGTGATTGGAGGTAAAAATCAAGATGGAAAGAATAAAATAGATTGCCGATTCAATAAAGAAAAAATAATTGAGCGTATAGAGCTAATAGCTTCTATGTCTGATCAAATTCAGGTTTTTAATTATGATGCTAAAGAGTTTATAGAAAAAGTAATTAAATTTACTCGTAAATCACTTACATTTTTTGATCCCCCTTATTATGATAAGGGGCCAGAACTATACACAAACTTTTATCAACACCTTGATCACGTTGAGCTGGCCGAAGTGATTAAAAAACAAATGAAAAATCGTTACTGGATTTTGACCTATGATATCGCTGAGGAAATTGAATCTTTATATTCCAACCATTCTCCTGAAAGATATTACCTTAATTACTCAATTGCCAAGCCAAGTAAAGGCAAAGAATTTATGTTTTTTTCTAATAAAATCAATAAAGGATCTATTGAAAATTATTTAAAGATTGTTCAAGATTAATTATCACAAATTTTTCCATTACCCCATCTTTCATGAGACGGGGTTTTTATTGTAAACTAACAAAGAACATACGTTTGTAAACAATTTTTGAGGTGAAGTCAATGATCCATTCTACATTGTTAGAAGATTATATTTTCTCTTTATATCAATCTATACATATCTACACTCCCGATCAATTGAACATGAAAAAAATAGCTAGCAGGATAGGTGTAGACATCGAATATATTGATAGCAGTAGTAAAACTCTATATCCCCCACAAGAAACCATAATTCTTATTGACCGGCGTTTATCTTCCCAAAAACAATGGCAGGACTTTGGACATGAACTGGGACACTTGTTAAGGCATTTTGGGAGCCAATTAACTCTCCCTCCTCCTTTTATCAAGATGCAGGAATGGCAAGCAAATAATTTTTATGTATCACTTTTGTGTTCCTACTTTCATGTTGGAACACATGTCATTCCCTTGGAGAAAAAGTGAAGTCATTGAAGTGATTTCAAAAACATTTAATGTTGAATATGAGTTTGCCGTTCAGAGGCTTGAACGCTGGATATTGCAGAAAGAGAGCTCTTTATTCTATGAGAGAGTTTTTGATCTCAATTGTCATTATCAAGTTGAAGCTATCGATCAAAAAAATAATCAAGAGGTGTTTTAAAATGTCTATTTTTGCAGAACGTTTAAAGGACTTAAGACTTCAAAAGAAACTTTCGTTGATAGAACTTTCTCAAAAAGTGAATTTGAGCAGGGATGCTTTAGAAGCCTATGAACAAGGCAAGCGAATTCCCGATATTTCTCAAGTATCAAAACTGACTGATTTTTTTAAGGTTTCTTTATGTTATCTCATAGGCAAAGTAGATAACCCTACTGAAATTATTGATATTTCCGATGAGTTTCAAGGTTTTCACATTAATGGTATCCAGGATTTATCCGAAGAAGAGATAAAAAAGATTTGTCTTATGTCCAGCGATGACTCCCTTTACATAGAATGGTATCTCGACAATACAGAAACTGAAGAGCCAAATTATTTTATAGAGGACTGATAATATGCTTTCTGAATTCGAAATCAAACGAGCTGAAAAATCGAGACAAAAAGCTTTAAAAAATTCTGTTAAACATGAATTAATTAGAATTCCTGTTTTCGAAAGAGTATACATGAAAGATGGTGAACTCTATGGAGAATTCCCTGGCAATCCTATTCCTAGGAAGCTTAGCGATTATGCTGCTTCAGTTGATAACAATGAGAAGGATTAATTTTTTTACCAATAAACAGAACGTATATTCTTGGTTTTAGCTAGATTTGAAAGCTGTATTTCAGGCGGCTGTTCATGGAAGATGCAGCTACTCTTTTGTAGTTGCATCAGGATTGAATAATACAATTAAAGCCGAAATGATAGAAAACAAAGGGAGGTAATCACATGGCTAGTATCGAGAAGCGCGGGAAAGGCTCCTATCGGCTCACTGTAGAGCTTGGATATGATCATGAGGGCAACAGGATTAAAAGACGAAAAACAGTGAAATGCAAGGGAATTACGGAGGCTAGAAAGGAGCTTGCGAAGTTTGTTACTGAAATAGAAAGCGGAGAATACATTACACCGGAAAAAATGCTCTTCTCCGATTTTGTAGATGAGTGGCAAAAGCACCACGGTGTTAAGGAACTTGGCGAGCAAACTTTAGAAAGTTATCGTATGTATCTTAAAAATCACATTCTTCCGTTTTTCGGTTCTATGCGGCTAAGTGATGTCAAACCGATCCATGTAATGAAATTTCTAACGGAAGCCAAACGAGTGAACGGACAAGGAGAGCTTTCTACCGGCAGCAAACAATATCTTTACCGGATTCTTCGTGATGTTTTTCAACGGGCAGTGGATTGGAAGAAGATTAAAGAGAATCCAGTGGCCGCAATCAAGAAACCAAGAGCGAAAAAGGGAGAGAAAAAAAGACGGGCTGATGTCTATGACGAAGATGAAGTTCGGGAGTTATTTATTGCAGCACAAAGCGCTCCCTTGCACTGGCGTGTATTTCTCTCACTTGCTCTGGCTGCCGGATTAAGGAGAAGTGAATTATTAGGCATAGAATTATCTAAAATTGATACAGAGAAACAAGAAATTTTTATCGATCAGGCTATTGTTCGAGGGAAAAATGGAAAGCCTGTTATCAAGAGCACTAAGAGCGCAGCGTCAGAACGACTAATTTCTTTGCCTGCTTCTGTCAATGCAGAGTTAAAACAATACATTACTCATTTGAAAAAAGAGAGGTTGAAAGCCGGAGATAGGTGGGTAGAAAAAGAACATGAGTGGCTCTTCTGTAATATTGATGGGACTCATTTTTATCCAACAACCCCTTCTACCTGGTGGCGGCGATTTACAGAACGAGTTGGTGTCCGTTATATCCGTTTGCATGATCTGCGGCACACGTCAGCTACTTTATTGATTAACCAAGGTGTACACGCAAAAATTATCTCAGAACGTCTCGGCCATGCTGATATACGAATCACCATGGACACTTATGGACATGCATTAAAAAAAGCAGATCAAGAAGCTGCAGACAAATTAGATGGGCTATTTTTAGACCAAAAAAAGCAAGGTTAAAAAAATCGGTCCCCAATCGGACCCCATTTGCTGATTTTTGTTTGGTTCACTATTTTTAGACATAAGAAAAACCCTTGCTGTGCAAGGGTTTAAGTAATGGAGCATAGCGGGCTCGAACCGCTGACCTCTACACTGCCAGTGTAGCGCTCTCCCAGCTGAGCTAATGCCCCGTTCATTGCTATATTCACTATTATATGGATTTCACTCAAAATAGCAAGACCCCTCACAAAAGAAAGAATATTCTAAATTCAAAAGGAGGATGCCCGGATGCTGCAGTCTCTCTATTACAGATTCGTTGAATCACCTATTCTGCTTAGAATTTTTATTATTGCCGTCTTTTTCATTACACTCTTCGGCACAGCAGTTCATATTATTGAGCCGGCTACATTCCCGACTGTATTTGAGGGCATTTGGTGGGCAGTGGTCACCGCTTCAACAGTGGGTTTTGGGGATTATGCCCCAAAAACAACAACTGGCCGGATTCTCGGAATCGGGCTCATTTTCGCAGGAGCAGGCTTTTTATCCGCTTATTTCATCAATCTCGCCGCCTCTGCTGTCACCTTGCAAAATTCTTTACGGGAGGGAAAGGCCATGTACACGAATAAAAACCATTTAGTAATTGTCGGCTGGAATGAGCGCACAAAAGAGATTATTGATCATTTACATACGCTCTCCTTCTCACGGCATATCGTTCTTGTTGATGAATCTCTGGGAGCTAATCCTTACTCAGAGAAAAGAGTTCACTTTATCCAAGGAGCACCGTACAAAGACGAAACGTTAAAAAAAGCAAATATTAAAGACGCGGCGACTGCTTTAATTACATCCGATCAAAACAAAAATGAAATGCATGCAGATATGAATTCTATTCTGACTCTCGTAGCAATAAAAGGCAGCAATCCATCTCTGCATTGCATTGTGGAAATTTTGACAAACGATCAAGTCGTAAATGCTGAACGAGCAGGAGCAGATGAAATCATTCAAACAAATAAACATGCAAGCTCTGTTATGCTGAACAGCATTCAGCAAGAAGGCGTCTCTTCTTCTTTAATGAACCTGATGGACCCGGCAAACGGCGGATTTCTAAAACCAGTAACACCCGAAAAAGACTGGATTGGTGCTGCTTTCGGAGAGTTGGCCGTCACACTTTTAAAGGAACGCACTCTTCTGATCGGCATTCAAAGAGAAGGGGAAACCTTTATCAATCCCCCGCTCTCTTTACAAATTAGCCAGTCAGATGAGCTGCTTGTCATTCAGCATTGAGTGTTTGTTCCGCTTCCTCGAGAAGCCGCTTTCCCGCTATTACATACTTTTCTTTGATTTCAGCATCTTTGTCCTCCGGTTCAGCAAACTGATTGAATGCTCCTCCTATGTTGCCTGGAGAAGCCAATTCATCAATCCCCCGCTCATAGACATGAGCTAAAATAAACGGAGAGCCGAATGTAACGATCGCACCCGGAGAATCCAACTGGCCGTTCACTGCTGTAAAAGGCAGGCGCAGAAACTGATAGCCCTCTTCATCATTGATTTTATAATCAAAGGAACCTTGGTCATAATCCCAGTTGCCGCCGATCGAATAACCGAGCGGCTTCAGCTTCAGCTCCAAATCATACAAGTTAAAGCTTTTTCCTTCTAGTGAGGAAGGCAATTGAATCATATGTTCATCCCCTCTCTTTTTTCTTATAGTGTCTCCAACGACAAAAAAAATTCCGCAAACAGGCGGAATTTTTAATGGCTATTTATTACAATGACGCGCGCAAAACAGATAACACCCCGTCTCTATCCATTGGACAAAAGCGCCCAAACTCTCCTCTTTTCATGACATGATCGGCTATTTCCTCCAGGCTGTCATGCTTAATCCCATAATTGGAAAGGCGCGCCGGTGCTCCAAGATGTCTCCAAAAGTTCCGGAGTGCTTGAATGCCCTCCATCCCGGCTTCTCTCTCTGTTCTTCCTGCAGTTTTCACCCCGAAGACGCGGCTGGCAAACTGGCTGAAGCGCACCGGCCGTGAGCCAAGGGCATACTCCATCCAGGCCGGAAACAAAATAGCAAGACCGGCAGCATGAGGAATATCATGCACGCCCGATACCGCATGCTCAATGATATGGGCTGTCCAATCACCGCGATAACCTGATTGCAATGTTCCGTTTAGTGCAACAGTTCCTGCATACATTACCTTTTCCCGGTATTCATATTGATCAGGCTGCTCTAACAGCCGAGGTGCAGTCTCCACTAACATTCTCAATAGTTGTTCACTAAAACCATCTTGAAGTTCTGTCCCCTCTCCCTGATGGAAATAGTTCTCCATAATATGGCACATGATATCAATGACGCCAAAGGCAGTTTGATCGCGCGGAACAGTCACCGTATAAGCAGGATCACAAATTGAAAATTGAGGAAATACATGCTGGCTATGCCAATCAATCTTCTCGCGGGTATCGGCGTTCGTAATGACAAGCCCTGCATTCATTTCAGAACCGGTGGCGGCGAGCGTCAGCACCGTACCAATTGGAAGGGCTTCGCTAATCTTTTTCCCCTCTGCAATTAGCTCCCATACGTCCCCTTCATACTTCGCACCGGCAGCAATAGCCTTAGCTGAATCAATGACACTGCCGCCGCCAACAGCTAAAATAAAATCAATTTTCTTTTCTTTGCAAATACCTATTCCCTTATGGACAACAGCAAGCCTCGGATTGGGCTCCACACCAGACAATTCGTATACGTTTGCTTCCATTCCCTCTAGTTGCTTGATCACCTCATCATATAACCCGTACTGTTTAATGCTTCCCCCGCCATAAACAAACAGAATATTTTTGCCAAACTGCGATAACTCTGCCTGCAGCCTGTTAATAGAGCCTTTTCCAAAAATCCACTTCACCGGATTATATTGAATAAATCGATTCATCTCATCACGCTCTCCCTTTATAAAATTGTTCTTCTTAATTTTATAATACATTCAGAATTCCCCCAAAATAATTAACTCCCATTCATCAATATATAGGCGGTTGATTGCAATTAGAGGTTTTCAAATTTTCCAAACAGGATATATAACCAACATGTACCAAATATTCCGTTTAAGAAGATGGGACAAGATACTAAAAGAGGCTGAACGGAATAGGATGAGTGTAGAAGAAGCTTGACGCAAAGGCAAAGAAGCCGAAGCGGAGTAAAGAAGGCCCATTGGCTGATCTTATTCATTAGCTTCATGTATGTAAGCGATAAATTCGCGCATACTAAACATCGTCATAGATGAAAGGAGGAAAAGAAATGAGTCTGCTTCAACGATTTGCACTTGCATTGACAATTATCGGAGCTCTCAACTGGGGATTGATTGGACTGTTTCAATTTGATTTAGTAGCAGCTATTTTCGGCGGTCAAGACTCTATACTTTCAAGAATCATTTACGTACTTGTTGGGCTGGCAGGATTGGTGAACATTGCCCTCTTGTTTAAACCGGATGAAGAAGTAAATAGGAATCGCAAACTTGAAAGTCGCGAGTAGCTTTCTCAATTGACTATAAATGGATAGAAAAAGGCCGGTGGATGACCACCGGCCTTCATTTAATGGAGGCTGTTCTTTTTTGCTTGTTATCTAATTAGACCCATCCTCTGAATTTAGAAGCTTCTGCTGTTCTGCGGACTCCGACCATGTAAGCAGCCAGACGCATATTTACTCCGCGAGTTTGAGCTGTTTCATAAATACTATTAAAGGCACTGATCAAAGTGTCATGAAGTTTTTGATGCACTTCTTCCTCTGTCCAATAATAACCTTGGTTGTTTTGTACCCACTCAAAGTAAGATACAGTCACTCCTCCTGAACTTGCTAGCACGTCAGGAACGAGCAGAATGCCTCTTTCCGTCAAGATTTTTGTCGCTTCCATCGTTGTCGGGCCATTTGCCGCTTCTACAACGATAGAGGCTTTAATATTTGCAGCATTCTTTTCTGTAATTTGGTTAGAAATAGCAGCCGGTACTAAAATGTCACAATCTACTTCTAACAATTCTTGGTTTGTAATTGTGTTTTCGAACAAAGTAGTGATTGTACCAAAACTATCACGGCGATCAATTAAATAATCGATATCTAAGCCGTTTGGATCATGAAGCGCACCGTAAGCATCAGAGATCCCGATAACTTTCGCGCCAGCATCATGCATGAACTTCGCTAAGAAGCTTCCAGCATTTCCGAAGCCTTGAATTACAACGCGCGCGCCTTGAATGTCGATGCCGCGTTTTTTCGCTGCTTCTTTAATACAAATGGTTACCCCTTCTGCCGTTGCTTTATCGCGTCCATGGGAACCGCCCAGAACAAGAGGTTTCCCTGTGATGAAGCCTGGAGAATCAAATTCACGAATGTGGCTGTATTCATCCATCATCCATGCCATAATTTGAGAGTTTGTATAAACGTCTGGAGCTGGAATGTCTTTTGTAGGGCCGACAATTTGGCTAATTGCCCGAACGTAGCCTCGGCTTAAACGCTCTAGTTCCCCCATTGACATTTGGCGAGGATCACACACGACTCCGCCTTTACCGCCGCCATATGGCAAGTTAACAATTCCTGCCTTAAGCGTCATCCACATTGATAATGCTTTTACCTCTTCTTCATTCACATCCGGATGAAAACGCACGCCGCCTTTAGAAGGACCCGCCGCGTCACTGTGCTGTGAGCGATAACCGGTAAAGATTTTTGTTGAACCATCATCCATACGTACAGGTATACGTACTGTCAGCATACGTAATGGCTCTTTTAAGAGTTCATACATTTCCTCCGAATAACCCAACTTTGCCAAAGCTTCTTTAATGACATCCTGAGTTGATGTGAATAAATTTAGATTTTCCGACATTTTGAAATTCGCCTCTTTTGTTATTTAATCGTTAGTTCGTGCCAGATACAGAAAGCACTTTTTGAATACGCTCGATCGCCCAATCCAGCTCTTCTTGTGTAATAACGAGTGGAGGAGCGAAACGAATGACCGTGTCATGAGTTTCTTTACAAAGCAGTCCTTCTTCTTTTAACGCTTCACAATACTTACGTGCCGGCTCATTTAGTTCTACCCCGATAAATAAGCCTCTGCCGCGTACATCTTGAATCATTGGATTATCAATTTCTTTCAGTTTGCCCACAAAATATTCGCCTAATTCGAGAGAACGCTCAGCCAATTTTTCTTCTTCAAGCACTTCGATAGCAGCTAATGAAACTGCACAAGCCATCGGGTTGCCTCCGAAAGTAGAACCGTGTGAACCAGGGTTGAACACACCAAGGATATCTTTATTTGCTGCCACACAAGAGATTGGGAATACCCCGCCTCCTAGCGCTTTGCCAAGAATGTACATATCAGGCTCGAACCCTTCCCATTCAGTAGCAAACATTTTGCCTGAACGAGCAAGTCCCGCTTGAATTTCATCTGCTATAAACATAACATTGTTTTCTTTGCAAAGCTCGTAAGCTGCTTTTAAGTAGCCTGCAGGCGGAATGTTGATTCCTGCTTCTCCTTGGATCGGTTCAATGATAAAGGCTGCAGTATTTGGAGTAATAGCTGCTTTGAGAGCCTCAAGATCACCGTAAGGAACAAGTTTGACACCTGGAAGCATCGGTCCGAAGCCGCGTTTATATTCTTCATCTGATGACAACGATACTGCCCCCATTGTACGACCATGGAAGTTACCTTCGCAAGCAATAATTTCAGCTTGGTTGTCGGAAATTCCTTTTACATCGTATCCCCAGCGTCGTGCCGCTTTTAAAGCTGTTTCTACTGCCTCAGCGCCGGTATTCATTGGCAATACCATTTCTTTGTTTGTTAACTTGGAAACTTTTTCATACCAAGGTCCAAGCTGATCATTATGAAACGCACGGGATGTTAAAGTAACACGGTCCGCTTGATCTTTTAGCGCTTGAATAATTTTCGGATGGCGATGCCCTTGGTTTACAGCAGAGTAAGCACTAAGCATATCCATATACTTATTACCTTCTGGATCCTTCACCCAAACGCCTTCTGCTTCAGAAATAACAATCGGCAGCGGATGATAGTTGTTTGCTCCGTACTTTTCTGTTTGCTTGATAATATCTTGTGATTGGACTGTATTAGCCATCTTGTTCCCCCCGTTTATTTTCATATTTTCACTTCAAGAGCCTCCCAACCGGAGGCTCTCAATAGAAACTTTAATTAGAACGTTTCAGATGTTGTTTTTGCTTGCATGTGAAGCTGTAAATAATCCGGACCGCCGGCTTTAGAGTCTGTTCCTGACATATTGAA
>NZ_MWMM01000014.1:0-65941 GCF_002189605.1 Pseudobacillus badius | reverse complement strand
CTAGTAAGATCCCTGAAAGATGATCAGGTAGATAGGTTCGAGGTGGAAGCGTGGCGACACGTGGAGCTGACGAATACTAATCGATCGAGGACTTATCCTAATTTGAAATGCACAAGCGCCAAGCGCTTAAGCAGATTCTGTTTTATCTAATGGCAAGGTATTGCCGGTTACTGACACATATTATCCAGTTTTGAAAGAATAATTTCTTTCCACTTTATACAGTCTGGTGGCGATAGCGAAGAGGTCACACCCGTTCCCATCCCGAACACGGAAGTTAAGCTCTTCAGCGCCAATGGTAGTGAGGGGCTTCCCCTTGTGAGAGTAGGACGTTGCCAGGCTGAATATCTATATTATTTTTATCGTCGCGGGGTGGAGCAGTCTGGTAGCTCGTCGGGCTCATAACCCGAAGGTCGCAGGTTCAAATCCTGTCCCCGCAATCTTGGTCCGGTAGTTCAGTTGGTTAGAATGCCTGCCTGTCACGCAGGAGGTCGCGGGTTCGAGTCCCGTCCGGACCGCCATTTATTTATAAGCTTTTACAATCATGCGAAACTTTGTTTCGTTTCTTTTTTTATATACTGATTTAAGATATACTATACTCATCAAAGCTACCTTAGGATTGATATTTCCTAAGGTTTTTTTACGACTACATATTATATGCGACAAGGGAGTTTTTGTATGGATAGACTGAGATTTTCCACTACAAGCGCTGAACAGACTCAGTCTTTCGCAGAGAGGCTGGCTCATTTGCTGGAGCCCGGAGCTGTTCTTTTGCTGGAAGGCGATTTAGGAGCCGGTAAAACTACATTTACACAAGGCTTGGCTAAAGGATTAGGCGTTAAGCGCAATGTAAATAGTCCAACCTTTACCATTATAAAAGAATATAAAGGCCGCCTGCCTCTTTATCATATGGATGTATACCGGTTAACGGATGCGGACGAAGACTTAGGATTTGATGAGTATTTTTATGGGGAAGGCGTGTGTGTGGTGGAGTGGGCTCATTTAATTGAGCAGCAGCTTCCGGAGCATTACTTAAAGATTGTTATTTCTCATAAAGGAGAAAATGATCGTGAAATCGCTTTAGAACCTAAAGGGGAAAGATACGTTAGTCTGAGTAAGGAGTTAGTGAAATGAAAGTGCTGGCAATTGATACATCTACCTATACACTAGGCATCTCTCTTTTGGACGGAGAACAGGTCATTGGTGAATATATAACAAATCTAAAGAAAAATCATTCGCTGCGAGTCATGCCCGCAATTGATACACTGATGAAGGAATGCGAAGTAAAACCGGCAGACTTGGATAAGATAGTAGTAGCGAAAGGGCCCGGATCTTACACAGGCGTTCGCATTGGCGTGACGATTGCTAAGACGCTGGCATGGTCGTTAAATATTCCTCTTTCCGGAGTATCCAGTTTAGCCCTTTTGGCTGCCTCAGCCCGTTTGTATCCTTCTTATATTTCACCTGTTTTTGACGCGCGCAGAGGCAGAGTATACACCGGACTGTACCGCTTCGAAGAGGGGAAATTAACCGTGGTTGACGAAGATCAGAATATCTCCCTCATCGATTGGTGCAGCCGCTTAAAGGAATTAAAGGAAGAGGTTCTGTTTGTGGGCCAGGATGTTCTTTTGCACGAAGACTCCATACGGGAGCTATTAGGCGGCCAAGCTTTAGTGAGAGGAGACATTTTTTCCGCGCCCCGGCCCGCAGATCTTGCCCGCCTTGGGGTAGAGGAGCCAGTGGTCGATTTGCATTCTTTTGTTCCTAACTATATCCGTTTGGCGGAGGCTGAAGCGAAATGGCTGGAACAGCAGAAGGCGGATAATTAACATGAGTGAAGTTGATATCCGCTTGATGACGGTTGAGGATGTAGATAAGGTACATGAGATCGAAAAAAACAGCTTTACGATGCCGTGGACAAAAGAGTCTTTTTGGAATGAACTGACTAATAATTACTTTGCTGTTTATCATGTGGCTGAATACGAAGGTGAAATCGTTGGCTATTGCGGAATGTGGCTTGTCCTGGACGAGTCCCAGATTACCAATATTGCGATTTTGCCGGAATACCGAGGCAGAGGCTTAGGCGAAAAGCTGCTTGTCGCTGTAATGAATGCTGCCAAGAAGAAAGGGGCTGCGGTGATGTCCTTAGAGGTGCGTGTGAGCAATGAGCCCGCACAGGGTTTATATAAAAAGCTCGGCTTTCAGCCAGGCGGGATTCGAAAAAATTATTATTCTGACAATCAGGAAGATGCGTTAGTAATGTGGGTGAGATTATCATGAAAAAAGATATTTATATATTAGGATTGGAAACAAGCTGCGATGAAACAGCAGCAGCTATTATAAAGAATGGACGGGATATCATAGCCAATGTTGTTTCTTCGCAAATTGAAAGCCATAAACGCTTTGGCGGAGTGGTTCCTGAAATTGCTTCACGTCACCATGTGGAACAAATTACGCTTGTATTAGAGGAAACATTACATCAAGCGGACATGACCTTTAGCGATTTGGATGCCATTGCTGTTACAAAAGGGCCGGGGCTCGTCGGTTCCTTGTTGGTTGGAGTAAATGCAGCCAAGGCTTTAGCATTTGCTCATCAGCTGCCGCTTATCGGTGTGCACCATATTGCCGGACATATTTATGCCAACCGTTTAATGAAAGAGTTTGCTTTTCCGCTGCTGTCCCTTGTCGTTTCAGGCGGACATACTGAACTTGTCCTTATGGAGGAGCACGGCAGCTTTCAAGTAATTGGTGAAACCCGTGACGATGCAGCAGGAGAAGCCTACGACAAAGTAGCAAGGACGCTGAACCTGCCCTATCCCGGCGGTCCCCATATTGACCGGCTGGCAGCACAGGGGCAACCGGTCATTGATCTTCCCAGGGCTTGGCTGGAAGAAGGGTCCTATGATTTTAGCTTCAGCGGCTTAAAATCAGCAGTTATTAACACACTGCACAACGCGGAGCAGCGCAAGCAGGCCATAAAGGCAGAAGATGTAGCAGCCAGCTTTCAGCAAAGTGTGATTGATGTGTTGACAGCGAAAACGGTAAAAGCAGCTAAAGAGTATCAAGTAAAGCAAGTATTGCTGGCAGGGGGCGTAGCCGCTAATAAAGGCTTGCGCGCAGCGTTAGAGGAACAGTTTGCGGAACTGGCAGACATTGAATTGATCATTCCGCCATTGAGCTTGTGTACGGATAATGCAGCGATGATTGCTGCTGCCGGCACCGTTTTGTATGAGCAAGGAAAATTTGAGGATTTAGCGATGAATGGGTATCCAGGGCTGGACATCGAGCAATAGTCCCCAGGCTTGTGGATATGTCGATGATTTATAGATAAAGGACTGTTCATAACTTAGCAACTGGCTAATTGATGAACAGTCCTTTTCTTTTGTTCACAAGTTGTGGAAAACCTGTGTATAAAAAGATTATTCTGTGGAAAAATCTTTTTTAAAACGACCAAAAACCTGTGGGATTGGTGGATAAATCAAGATGTTTTTGTGGATAATGTGTAAAAGTGAGTAGAAAGCAGGCAAATCAGTAGAGTAGTTTGTGGACAAAACTGTGAACAAATTGAAATGCCTGCTGCTGTCACCTTCTAGTCATGCAACGTTTCCCATTCTTGCATAAGCTGCTCAATTTCCGATTGACACGCTTCGACTTTTTGTTGAAGCTCTAGGGATTTTTCGTGATCCTGAAATACTTCCGGCTGGCACAGCAGATCCTCAGCCTCCTCAATCTCTGCTTCCAGACTCTCGATTCTTTCTTCAATTTCTTCGATACGGCGGCGTTTTTGCCGTTCTTTTTTCTTTTGTTCTTTATCTATATAATAATTGGATGAATCAGCGGCAGAGGTCTCTTCAACAACTGGCAGCGCCGATCGTTCCAGCTCAGCTAACTCCTTTTGTTCTTGTTTTTTGGCGACGTAGTAATCGTAATCTCCAAGATACTCGGTCATGCCATGTTTGGACATTTCGATCACTTTCGAGGCAATACGGTTAATGAAATAGCGGTCATGGGATACGAACAAAAGCGTTCCCGGATAATCGATCAGCGCATTTTCCAGCACCTCCTTGCTATCTAAGTCGAGGTGGTTGGTCGGCTCATCAAGAATAAGAAAGTTTGCTTTTTGCATCATCAGCTTTGCCAATGCAAGCCGTGCTTTTTCGCCCCCGCTTAATGCATAGACTGGCTTTAGGACGTCATCTCCCGAAAACAGAAAGTTGCCGAGCACCGTTCGTATTTCTTTCTCGTCGCTTGACGGATAATCATCCCACAGTTCATTCAATACGGTTTTGTTGGATGTTAAATTAGCTTGCTCCTGATCATAGTAGCCAATCGCGACATTGGCACCGAGTGAGAACTCTCCGGCAAGCGCCGGCAATTTTTTGACAAGGGTTTTAAGAAATGTAGATTTTCCAGCTCCATTCGGACCGACCAGGGCCACACTTTCCTCGCGCTGTATATATACATTCAGGTGCTGGGCGATTATTTCGTTGTCATAGCCGATTGTCAGGCTGTTGGTTTTTAATACTTCATTTCCGCTTTGCTTCTCAATCTGAAACATGATATTTGCTGATTTTTCATCGCCTTCTGGCCGTTCCATCCGTTCCATGCGCTCTAGCTGCTTGCGGCGGCTTTGCGCTCGCTTGGTTGTGGAAGCGCGGGCGATATTGCGCTGAATAAAATCTTCAAGCTTAGCTACCTGCTCTTGCTGCTTTTCGAATAGCTTCATGTCCTTTTCGTATTGCTCTGCTTTTTGATTTAAATAATTGCTGTAGTTCCCATGGAATTTCTTGATATGCTGACGGGAAATTTCATACACCTGGTTCACGACTTTATCGAGGAAGTAGCGGTCATGGGAAACAATTAGAATCGCCCCGTTATAGCTCTGCAAATATTGTTCGAGCCAGGAAAGCGTATCAATATCCAAATGGTTAGTCGGCTCGTCCAAGATGAGAATGTCGGGTTTTGTCAGCAGCAGCTTTCCGAGGGCGAGCCTTGTTTTTTGGCCGCCGCTTAAGGTTGAAATTTTTGTACTGTAATCAAAGTCTTGGAAGTTCAGCCCATGCAAAACCGAACGGATATCTGATTCAAACTGATAGCCGCCGGATTCTTTAAATTTATTTTGCAGCAAATCATATTCTTTCGTGACTCTTTCATATTGACCGCTATCCCCATAAACTGCCGGGTCGGCCATTTGTTCCTCCAGGCGGCGCAGCTGCGCTTCCATGCTGCGCAAATGTGAAAAGACAGACAGCATTTCATCCATAATGGATAAATCAGATTCCAGCCCCGTATTCTGGGCGAGGTAACCGATAGTGACTTCTTTCGGTTTTAAGATATTCCCGGAATCATAAGAGAGAATGCCCGCGATTATTTTTAAAAGGGTGGACTTTCCGGCCCCGTTTCTGCCGACGAGGGCAATCCGGTCTCTCGTTTGCACTTCAAGTTTGATATTAGATAAAATCAGCTCTGCGCCAAAGTATTTTGTCAGTTGTTGGACTTGCAGTAAAATCATCTTTTTCACCTCAGTTTTCTACCTATAAGTGTAGCCGATTCTATAAGGACGGGCAATTTTCTTTCACCTCTTCAAGATAATGGAAAGGATGATAAAGTTAAAAGACAAGCTGCGCAAAATATTGTATGATGGAAGAAGTGATTGAATCGACAGGTTATTAGAATGGAAGCAGCAAGCGCTGGGGGTATAAATATGAACCATGATTCACCGAAGATTCCACAGGCGACCGCAAAGCGTCTGCCTTTATATTATCGATTTATCCAAAATTTGCACTCTTCCGGCAAACAGAGGGTGTCATCAGCAGAATTGAGCGAGGCCGTCAAAGTAGACTCAGCAACGATTCGCCGGGACTTTTCTTACTTTGGGGCACTTGGAAAGAAAGGCTATGGATACAATGTCAGCTATTTATTGTCGTTTTTTCGCAAAACGCTTGATCAGGATGAGATTACCAATGTCGCCCTTATCGGGGTAGGGAATTTAGGGACAGCCTTTTTAAATTACAACTTTATGAAGAATAATAATACAAAGATTCAAATTGCGTTCGATGTAGACGAGGAAAAAGTGGGGACCGTTATTGGAGACGTTCCAATCTACCATTTAGATGAGCTGGAGGAGAGGCTGGATCTGAAGGAGGTGCCGGTCGCTATTTTGACCGTTCCTTCATCGGCCGCACAAGGCATCACAGACCGTCTGGCGGAAGCCCAAATCAAAGGGATATTAAATTTTACGCCGGCGAGATTGAACGTTCCTCCGACGATCCGGGTGCATCACATTGACCTGGCTGTCGAGCTGCAATCGCTAGTCTATTTTCTGAAGAATTATCCAGATGCCTCCGATGAAAAGTCAGAATAGAATTATGGCGAAAAATCGGTTATGATGGAGAAAAGGAGGTGCTGCACAAATGGGATTGAGCATAGGCAGTATCATATTGATTGCCGGAGCAGCTATATTAATTTTTGGACCTAAGAAACTTCCGGAGCTCGGACGCGCGGCAGGCGACACATTAAAAGAGTTTAAAAACGCGACAAAAGGGCTGGCGGATGATGACGATAAACCAGAGGACAAGAAAGATCCTCAGTAAGGTTAGGATGAATGACAATGAGTCGACATGACATGACAATATATGAACACATCGGCGAATTGCGGAAACGGCTCATTATAGTAGTCGTTTTCTTATTCCTGGCTATGATTGCCGGTTTATTTTTGGCTGAGCCGATTATCCGCTATTTACAGCATGCGGATGAAGCAAAAGAACTGACCATGAATGCTTTTCGGATCACGGACCCGCTGAAAATTTATTTTCAAATGGCTTTTGTGATTGCTTTTATATTGACGAGCCCGATGCTTCTTTATCAGTTGTGGGCCTTTGTGAGCCCGGGATTGCTTGAGAAAGAGAGAAAGGTAACGCTTAGCTATATTCCGCTGTCTGTTTTGTTGTTTCTTGCCGGAATTGCTTTCTCCTATTTCATTCTCTTTCCGTATATCGTTCATTTTATGATAAAGCTATCCGGAAATTTGAATATTGAACAGGTTATTGGCATTAATGAATATTTTCAATTCTTATTCCAAATTACCCTCCCATTCGGCCTGCTGTTTCAGCTGCCGGTCGTTACGATGTTTTTGACACGGCTTGGGATCATCACTCCGATGTTTCTTGCCCAGGTCCGCCGCTATGCCTATTTCATTTTGCTTGTTGTGGCGGGAGTCATTACGCCGCCGGATGTCATATCGCAAATTATCGTTATGATTCCTTTGGTGATTCTTTACGAAATCAGCATCTGGATTTCTAAAGTCAGCTATAAAAAGGCTTTGAAGGCAGAAGTGGAAGCAGGGAATGCAGAATAAAACAAGGCTGTCCAAAAAAAGAGCCGGACTTCCGCGATGAGCAGAAGCCAGCCTTTTAGAGAACAGCCTTATTTTTTTTGGCCGTTTTTCAAACGCATATGCATAAAGATTAAGCGAATGCCGGAACCGATATCCATCGTTGCCAGCAAAATGAGCAAATACGTAAAAAAACCGAAGCCTCCTGTATTAACGTCTTCAATGGCTAAATAAGTAAAGAACCCGCCGAGAATCAAATAGAAGATCCCGGTTGTTAATGGTGATTGTTTCATTCAATTCCTCCAGATTGTCAAGCTGTCAGCCTAAAAAACCCAAGTAATCAAGCTTTGTAGTTGTTCTGCTTCCTTCATCATCCGCTCCAATTCATCCGCATAAAAATATTGTACAACAACGACCAAGGAATTCATGGCCACATGGGCGAATATAGGAACAAGCAGCCTTTTTGTTTTTACATACAAGAACGCAAAAGTGAATCCCATGGCTGAGTAGATCAGTATATGCTCAGGCTCCGCATGGGCCAAGGCAAAAATAGCCGAGCTGATTAAAGCGGATGCCCAAAATGGAAACCTTTCATATAAGCTGCCGAAAATGATCTTTCGAAAAACAATCTCTTCAAGAATGGGCCCGAAAATAGCTGTGATGACCATCGTGGCCGGGACCAATTCGATCAGACGGATAATGTTTTGCGTATTTTCCGATCCCATTTGGATGCCTAAAGCGGCTTCAATCGCAATTGCAACCCGCTGGCCAAGCAGGGCAAGGAAGACCCCGGCGACCGCCCAGCCGGCCGACTGGGCCGCCGGCAGCGGAGCCATCCGTTCCAGCCGGCTGTCTCTGGCATCTTTTCGCAAAAGCAGCAATACAATAAGCAGGGTGACGCCAAAGCTGAACAGCAGCCAATAGCCGGGAATCAAGTTCCGAAGTGTTTGCGGGTCCATGTCCAGCGAAAGCCCGACCTCAAATAAGAGGCGGGGAGCAACCAGTCCCAATAGCTGCATGGAAATATAAATAATTAAGATATAGCCATATACCTTCTTCAAAATGAAAAGAGCTCCTTTATCCTCAAAATGAAAAGCGCTGACACTAGCGCCCAGTGCTTAAAGAATATTTTACTAATAAACCGTTCATCATTCAAACGGAAGGGATTCAGCTTGTTCTCCATGATCAATAAAATGATTTGCAAAAAAAAGATAGCTTCACTCTTGCAAAAAAAAATCATTTTATTTATTATATTAATTGGGTTAGCACTCTTCATGTTAGAGTGCTAATGATTAAAAACATTACATATATTCCAAGGAGGTTGTTTCACTTGTTAAAACCACTAGGTGATCGCGTAGTAATTGAACTGGTTGAATCAGAGGAAAAAACAGCCAGCGGCATTGTGTTGCCGGATTCAGCGAAAGAAAAACCACAAGAAGGAAAAATCGTGGCAGTTGGCAGCGGCCGTATGCTGGAGAGCGGCGAACGTGTTGCTCCTGAAGTAGCTGTCGGCGATCGTATCATCTTCTCTAAATATGCTGGTACAGAGGTGAAATACGAAGGCAAAGAATTATTAATCCTTCGTGAAAGCGACATCCTTGCTGTAACAGGTGAATAATAAACGACACTTTTATCGATTAAAATAATTTAACTAATCAGGGAGGTTTTTCATATGGCTAAAGAGATTAAATTTAGTGAAGAAGCACGCCGCGCGATGCTTCGCGGGGTAGACCAATTAGCTGATGCTGTAAAAGTCACTCTTGGACCTAAAGGACGCAACGTGGTTCTTGAGAAAAAATTCGGTTCACCGCTTATCACAAATGACGGCGTAACTATTGCGAAGGAAATCGAGCTGGAAGATGCCTTTGAAAACATGGGTGCAAAGCTGGTAGCTGAAGTCGCAAGCAAAACAAACGATGTAGCCGGTGACGGTACAACAACTGCCACTGTTCTTGCCCAAGCGATGATCAGCGAAGGCTTGAAAAACGTGACAGCAGGCGCAAATCCTGTTGGCGTGCGTAAAGGAATGGACCTTGCTGTTCAAACAGCTATTGAAGGATTAAAAGAAATCTCCAAGCCGATCGAAGGCAAAGAGTCGATTGCCCAAGTAGCTGCCATTTCATCAGCTGACGAAGAAGTCGGCCAATTGATTGCGGAAGCAATGGAGCGCGTTGGCAACGACGGCGTTATTACAATCGAAGAATCTAAAGGATTCACTACGGAGCTTGATGTAGTAGAAGGTATGCAATTTGACCGCGGCTACGCTTCTCCATACATGGTAACAGACTCTGACAAAATGGAAGCGATCCTTGACAATCCATATATCTTAATCACAGATAAGAAGATTGCAAGCATTCAAGAAGTGCTTCCTGTACTTGAGCAAGTTGTACAACAAAGCAAGCCGCTTTTAATCATCGCTGAAGATGTAGAAGGCGAAGCACTTGCTACACTTGTCGTTAACAAATTGCGCGGTACATTCAACGCTGTAGCTGTGAAAGCACCTGGATTCGGCGATCGCCGCAAAGCGATGCTTGAAGATATCGCTGTATTAACTGGCGGTGAAGTGATCACTGAAGACCTGGGCTTAGACCTGAAATCTGCGAACATCACTCAGCTTGGACGCGCAGCAAAAGTTGTCGTTTCTAAAGAAAACACAACAATCGTTGAAGGGGCAGGAGATTCTGCTCAAATCGAAGCGCGCGTAAACCAAATCCGCGTTCAATTGGAAGAAACAACATCTGAATTTGACCGCGAGAAATTACAAGAGCGCTTAGCTAAATTAGCTGGCGGCGTAGCAGTAATCAAAGTAGGAGCTGCGACAGAAACAGAATTGAAAGAACGCAAGCTTCGCATTGAAGATGCATTGAACGCTACTCGTGCAGCTGTCGAGGAAGGAATCGTTTCCGGCGGCGGTACAGCACTTGTGAACGTATATAACAAAGTCGCTTCATTAGAAGCAGAAGGCGATGTAGCAACAGGTATCAAAATCGTTCTTCGTGCATTGGAAGAACCAATTCGCCAAATCGCTTTCAACGCAGGCCTTGAAGGATCTGTTGTTGTAGATCGCTTAAAGCGCGAAGAAGTCGGCATCGGCTTCAACGCAGCAACTGGCGAGTGGGTAAACATGATCGAAACAGGTATCGTGGACCCAACCAAAGTAACTCGCTACGCTCTTCAAAATGCAGCATCTGTTGCTTCTATGTTCTTAACAACTGAAGCAGTCGTTGCTGACAAGCCAGAAGAAAACGCTGGCGGAATGCCTGATATGAGCGGCATGGGTGGAATGGGCGGTATGATGTAATAAGCCGCTTTAAAAAGAGCGCCAAATCTTGATGTATCAAGGTTTGGCGCTCTTTTGTTTTCGATTGAAAGCCCACAAGCGATTTTTGGCCTTGCAGAGAGGGGGTCCGATAATAACAGCCCGTTTATCAACACTGGCTAAACTTCTCGGAAACATTTTCTTTCATGATAGGAAGTACGGTAAGATAGGCAAGAAAGATAGTTAATTATGTTTGGAGGATGTAATGATGACGTTTGAAGAGCTTATCCAAAGCAAGCCGACAATAGCATGGAAGCAAAGAATGGATGAAGGAGATGATCTTTTCACTGGTGAGAATATCCAGGCTGTTGATGAGGTTCTTGATGCTTACATCAGCGGACTGAAAGAACTTGGAGAGAGGCCGACAGCGGAAGCTATACTGAAACAGGTTGAAGAGGCGGTTAGTCGATTGAATGAATGGAACGACGAATACGATTACTTTATTGAAACCATGGAGAGAGAAGAGTTGGCTGAGTTTATTGGGGAGGGAGCAAAAATAGCCGGGTTAGAATCTGAGGAAGATATAACCGAGGAATGGAGAGAATGGTAAATAACAAGGGGGATAACCAATGATCCTATTACCTTTTTTATAGCTAAAAAGACGGTCGAAGCAAAATAGAGCGCCCTTATCCGTGCATAGAGAATAAAAAGAGGAACCCCTTGTTGGATAAGGGGCTTTTCGGTCTGCTTGCGGGGGATGTTCAGGTGCATAGGGTGTATAAAGAATTACTCTTCAATGGGTTGCTTTGATCCGCCTTCGTCGTGCTGCGGTTCTACATTGGCAGCTTCTACATTATCACCAGATAGCATGAACAGATAGACTTGTTTTATACGGCTGTCTTTAACCGTGTATTCGTACACTATCGTTGGCTCGCTTTTGAATACGACATGCAAGGAGACCGCAGGACGTATGTCTATGACGTCTCTGCCGGAAATCTGCCATTGGTCATTTGGATATTTTTTGATTAAGTGTTTGTTTAATTCCTCGATCGCCTTATTTGTTTGGTGCTGTACAATCAATGGCCTCGCGCTGTAAAAGGCTATTCCTCCAATCAGCAATAAACCTGCAACGATCCATATAAATGTTCGTCTTTTCTTAGGAAACAAGAAGGCTAATAAACTGAGTCCGAGGGCAGCGCTAGTTAATATACCTAATTCAATGAGTGTAGTTGGAGACATATCTTGTCACTCCTTTAGTACTCTATTATATTTCTAACGTACATAACTTCGTTTTTAGTACTCTTAAGGAAATAACAGCCAAAAGGAGGGCGCTGTTCATGTATAAAGGTTATTAACTGGTTGGTTTTACGGACATCGGAGACGGCGCAAAGATCACTGCTTCCTGAATGGAAGGTGAATCAATCAACAGCTACCTGCCATCCTGTCTTTGAACAGATCCTCTGCCTGATGATGCCGCTTTTTATTTGTACATAGCCGTATAAGCCATCTGTTGTATTTATTTATTGATTCTACTTCTGTATCCTTGTTAATAGAAGGATAAAAGGGAGTCTTGAAAATGAAACTTGCTACAGTAAGATCTTTTGCCAAGGAATGGTGCAAAGGGCAGGAGGCATTCTCTTGTCGGATGGCAGGGAAAAGAAGCCGTGAGCGGGATGAGTAAGGAACAAGGAAGCAGCAAGAGATATATTCAACAGGGGACACCGGCTTTTAAGAAAGCGAATTTCGCTCTGTTCGCTGCGGCTTTTATTACGTTTGCCAATTTGTATGTAACCCAGCCGTTATTGCCGGTTTTTGCGGCGGAGTTTGACGTTACTCCGGCAATGGCGAGTTTGTCGCTGTCACTCACTACGCTTTCACTGGCCTTCGGACTGCTTATTTTCGGTTCACTTTCTGAAGCCTGGGGAAGAAAAAACATCATGTCCATTTGTATTGTGGCCGCGTCCGTGTTAACGGTAGTGATTGCCTTATCGCCGTCCTTTGAACTGCTGCTTGCGCTCCGCATTGTGCAGGGGGTTGCGTTTGCGGGCATCCCTTCTATAGCGATGGCGTATTTAGGAGAGGAGATCGAAGGAAAGAGCTTAGGCATAGCGATGGGGCTCTACATAAGCGGAAATACGATTGGCGGGCTTTCTGGCAGGGTGCTCATGGGAACGATGACGGACTTGCTTTCCTGGAAGGCGGGCTTGGTCTTCTTAGGAAGCATCAGTTTAATCGCTTGTATCTATTTTGTTTGGGCGCTGCCGCCGTCCAAGCATTTTCAGCCCCAGCCGTTAGCCTTAAAACCACTTTTTCGGTCGCTCATTTCCCACTTGAAAGATGCGGTACTCGTGCCTTTATTTTTAATTGCTTTTTTCTCCATGGGGAGCTTTGTGACCGTTTTTAATTATCTTGGCTTTAAGCTGGCTGCGCCGCCTTACGAGCTGAGCCTGACCATTATAGGCTGGATTTTTCTCGTTTATTTAGTTGGCACCTTCAGCTCCGCCTGGTTCGGCATGCTGGCTGATAAGCATGGGCGTCCTGTGCTTTTAATCATCGGCATGCTGCTCATGATAGCAGGTGTGTTAGTGACATTGCCTGTGCCGATCGTCTATCAGCTTCTTGGGCTTGTCATTTTTACGTTTGGGTTTTTCGGGGCCCATTCTGTGGCCAGCGGATCGGTCAGCCAGCAGGCCACGCATGACATGGCTCAGGCCTCTTCTTTGTATTTATTTGCCTATTATTTAGGATCGAGTATAGGCGGATCAGCCGGCGGTGTCTTTTGGTCGCTGTTTGGCTGGCATGGAATCGTGGGCTTTGCTGTCGGTTTATTGGTGGTTTCTATGCTTTTAGCGTTAAGGGTTAAACGATTATCGAAGACGCCAGCCTGATGAACAGGAACTGCTTTTTTATAGAGACGGGGCCCAGAGCGCACAGCATTTTACAGGCAAGCTCCCTGCCCTCGCTTTGCTTGAATAAGACGGCGGCAGGGAACTTGCTTTTCCTATTTAAACACAAATCGTCTTTCGCCCTGATGGTTTTGCAGCTGAAAGAATGAAGGGGTGCTGACAAAGCGCTGAAGCAAGCCATATGCCTCGTCATCTGTTAATTCAGCCGGGATGGCGATGCCGCTGAATGATGCTGCGGCGATAGAGGCATGAAAATCATACTTGAACTCATAATCGCCGACATAGGCAAGGGCCAGTTTGCCTTTCCAATCAATTTGGTACACAGCGCCTGCTTTTTTAGCGAAGGCAATCGTATGAAAGGCGGCGGCATCATGGCCGAGCAAGTACACATCAAAGGCAGTCTGGTCAAAGTCAATCAGCGCCTGCTCTTCTTGGGACAGGAAATCAACAGCAAATTCTCTCCCGTCTAACGTTTCCGGGTCAAAAGGAGCTTGGTCGCTGCCGACGAGAAAGCCTTTATCTCCCCACTCTTCAGAAGACAATGTACAGCTATGGTAATTTCCCCAAACAATTTTTGCCTGCCAATCACTTAGTGCCTCTTCTTCCTCGTCCTCTTCATCGATATCTTCCTCATAATAATCAGCCGTTTCTACATGTAAATCAAAATACAATCCGGCTCGGCCGGCTAATTCGGCTTCTTCGCCATATTTAAAATGCGCTCCCCATTTGAAAGCGGCAATTCGGTGACCGTTGGGCCACGGGTTGTCTGCGAAATAGATTCGATCCATCATCCTAAAGTCTCCTTTTATGCTATTATACAACAAAAATACCATATAACTTCAATTTATCTGCGCACGTTGAGAAGCGGCCAGCATGGCGAAGGAGAAGGGCTGGATTTGGCAGCTTGGCCTATAACCGCTCTTCTCCTTCGCCATTTTTAGTGGTTTTGATTGTATAATAGAAAGATGAAAAGCAGTAGCTGCATTGGAAAAACGGGGGAGGTGAGAGACATGAGCGATATGTATGCGCTGATTTTGGCGAGCCCAGGCATGGCCGGGTATCCATTATTTCAAGATTATTGCAGGCTCAAAGATCAAGGGCTTCGTCAAGCGTCCTTTCAAAAGCTGGATGCTTTCTTGCAGAAAACAAGAGAGTGGGAGCAGGCAGAGAAGAGAGTTTTTGTCAGCCGGCTATTCTCCTTATGTGAAACAGCAGAGAATAGCCGAGATCTGATTGTCTATCCATTAGAGCAAAGGCTGTTGAAGCCAGTGCTGGAGGGATGGATGGAAGAGAAGGACTGCGATGCCCGCCCGTTCAAATGGCACGGTTTATTTTTAAGCTCGGAAAGCCGGCTGGAATATTTAGAAGCAGCCCTTGAAAAAAGCGGAAAGAAGGACCAGCAGGTGCTGGAGGCGCTCATGGACTTTTATTCTCACTGCGTTTGGTACTCTTTTCACCACATTGCAGAAGATGCTTACTTAGGGGAGATCGAAGAGGACCGCCAAATGATCCAGCGGCTGAAAGCTTTGCACAAGTATATAACAGATGAAGAGCGGCAAAACGGGTGGAAAAAGGCAATTGCCGGGCACGAGGCGCTCCTGAATGACTGGACAGCGTTTATTAGCAGCGGTCAAACAGAAGGCTTCGCCGAATGGTGTGAAGAGAAGGGCAAAGCGTATAGCTTTACACAGGCGTTTTATTATGATGCTTAAAGCATCAAGAAGGGGAGGCGGGAAAGATGCCGGTTAGAAAATTATTTCAGAAAAAAGACCAAGCAGCGCTTTTTTGGCAATGGTTTGCGGAGGTGCAGCAGGACTACTATGAGCTTCCGGAGAGTGAACTGGAAAGACTGTTTGACCAGCTGGACAAGAGGCTGGGAAAAGTGAATAAGCAGCTTGTTTTTGAGTTTAGCGCAGAGCCTGTCGATGGAAAGCGGGAGTTTGTTATTAGTGCGGATGGGTTGGAGGAAGCGTTCCCCGCCGTTATAGAACTGGTGGATAAGGCCCCGCAGCTCGACGGCTTTCGTGTGACCGCCTTTCGCCAGCCATCTGATGAAGAGTATGAGGTGGCCCTTGGCGGGATAACGGTATCCAGCGAAGATGTGTACTTTGATTATCTGTATGATCCGGAAAGTGGTTTAGTGGACGTACGGCTGTTTATTAAGAACTTTGATCCAGAAAATGAAGCTTACGATGACGCTGCATTTATTATGCTGGACTCTGTGCTGGGTGAATATGACGCCGTGACGAAACTCGCTGCTGTAGAATTGCGGAAGCTTCATGAGACAGAGGGGCTGTATCCGATCCGGGAATTAAGAAGAAAGGTCATACAGTCAAGCAAATGAAAAAAATCCCGTTTGTATTCGCCAGCCTATTTTGATCTTGACGCTCGGCGCTTGCTTCCTTCCTGCAGCAGAGAGTCGGCTTCCCGGTTTTCCCTGCCTTCAAAAAGCAGTTAAGGAATAGGCTGTTTCTTGCAGGCAAACAACATAATCTTCTCTTTTGCGCCGTATAAATTAACAGGAAGGCGAATGACACGGAGGTGAAAGGGAAATCAGCCGGCCGCAGCTTTTTGAATATGCAAGCAGGCAGTTGTTTTTGAGAAGCGAGGCTCCAATAAGCAGCAACCTGGTCGTGAATATGTTCATAAGGAGTGAGTAGCTGATGCCGAAGATAAGCAGGGAGGATTTTGTCAAAGGCTTTGTGCCGCATCATAATCATGGTTCAGTTGATTACACGTCTGTTGAGGCTGGGCATGTTCATCAGTGTTTAGATGTGACTTCTCCGCCGATACAGACGCAAAACCATGGCCATATTCATTATACAGAGGGATACGTTGTTTTTGAAGACGGCCATACACATCACTATAAAGCCTATTCCGGACCCGCGATTCCAGTAGGGGATGGCATGCATGTTCATTATTATGATTTTTATACAACAGAGGATAGCGGACATCGGCACCGCGTGCGGGGAGTAGACCAGCCGGCTCCGGGGGATAAATAAACGAACGGGCCATCTGTGCCAGTCAGATTTGTTAGCGGGGCCTTCCATCCATGTGCTAAATGGGTGGAAGGCTTTTTTGTGTTTATTTTTAAAGCCCAATATGAATTTTCGTTGACAATTGTGTTTGCTTGCGCATATGATTAAACATAAAGTTGCATCAAGGAAACATTTAAAAATGGAGTAAACATTATTTTATGGGGGAATAAAATATGCCCGTTTCTAAAAAAATAGTGCCGCTTTCCGAATGTCAGCCTGGGGATTGCTTTTTGCTCCGAGAATTGAAAGTAGAAGGTGTGATGAGGAGGAGGCTGTTAGATTTAGGTTTCGTTGCAGGGGCTGAAATCTTAGTGCTTCAGAAAAGCCCTCTGGGTGATCCGGTTGCTTTCCGTGTGAGCCATACAACGATTGCTCTTCGCGAAGAAGAAAGCTCGTTGATTTTCGGAGAAATCATAAGGAGGGGGCCCGCATGAGCGCAATTAAAGTGGCGTTAGCAGGAAATCCTAACACTGGAAAAAGCACATTGTTTAATACATTAACAGGCTTAAAGCAGCATACGGGGAATTGGCCGGGAAAGACAGTGATCCGGGCAGAAGGCTCCTTTGAACATAAAGGTGAAGAATATGTGCTTGTGGATCTGCCGGGAACTTATTCATTGTTTTCTAATTCCGCCGATGAAGAAGTCGCCCGGGATTACATTGTCTTTGAACAGCCGGATGCGACCATTGTTGTGCTGGATGCCACATCGTTGGAGCGGAATTTAAATTTGGCTTTTCAGGTGCTGGAGATGACCGACCGGGTGATCGTTTGTATTAACTTAATCGATGAGGCAGACAAGAAAGGCATTGTCATTGATGAGAAAAAACTGGCAGCGAAGCTCGGCGTTCCTGTCGTAAAGATGTCTGCACGAAATAAAATCGGCATTGACCTTTTATTGAACACCCTGGATCATTTGGTGAAAGAAAAAATAACTCCCTCTCCTTACCGCATGACTTATTCAGAAGAGATTGAAAGAAAGATTTCACAGATTGAAGCGCAAATTACCGGCCTTTTCGGTGCGGAGCTGCCATCAAGGTGGATCGCTCTCCGTTTATTAGATGGGGACGACGCCCTTGTGGCCAAATTGAAGGAGTATATCGATAAGAAGAAGGATGGGGTGACAGCTAATGAGCTTCCAATCAGCGCCAACTCCTAGATTGCTAGAGCAAATCGCCAACGAAGCAAAATCGGCCTCGAGCCATGAAATTCGCGATCAGATTGTCAGCAATATTTATCAAACGAGCAGGGCTGTTTGTGAAGAGGTGGTTCATTACAAACAGCCGCCGCAAGCACAGACAGAAAAGCTCGACCGGATTTTCACCTCCCGCATTTGGGGATTTCCGATTATGCTATGTCTGCTTGGCGCGGTCTTCTATTTAACGATTGCCGGCGCTAATGTGCCTTCTAGTATGCTGGCTTCAGCCTTTGGATGGGCAGAAGGGAAGCTGACCTTGTTGTTTCAGGCAATCAATGCGCCTGCATGGCTGCATGGCGTATTAGTGCTGGGCTTGTTTCGCGGAACAGGCTGGGTGATCAGTGTCATGCTGCCCCCCATGGCGATCTTTTTCCCGATATTCGCCCTCTTGGAGAATTACGGATACCTTCCGCGTGTAGCTTTCAATATGGACCGCTTATTTAAAAAAGCCGGCGCGCATGGAAAGCAATCGCTGACCATGGCAATGGGATTTGGCTGCAATGCCGCAGCCATCATGTCTACAAGGATTATTGAATCCCCTCGTGAACGGATGCTTGCCATTTTAACGAATAACTTTGTTCCTTGTAACGGAAGATGGCCGACACTAATTTTATTAGCGTCCTTGTTTATGGCTGTCGGTTACACCGGCGCCGCCGGAACACTTGTTACAGCTGCTGTATTAATGGGTATGGTGTTATTTGGAATTATTGTGACTTTGACTGTCTCATGGGTGTTATCAAAAACCGCCTTAAGAGGCGTGCCTACTCATTACACATTGGAACTGCCGCCCTTCCGCAAGCCGAAGTTTTGGAACACCATTTTGCGGGCGAGCCTTGATAAAGCATGGTATGTATTAAAGCGTGCCGTCATGGTGGCCGCACCGGCATCTATTTTAACGTGGGTGTTTGCAAACATTTATGTGGGTGATACGAGTATATTAATGCATTTTATCCAGTTGTTGGAACCGTTCGGGCAAGCTTTGGGAATGGATGGATTCATTCTCGCTGCCTTTATCCTCGGCCTGCCGGCTAATGAAATCGTTATTCCAATTTTGATTATGGCTTATTTATCGCAAGGAGCGATGCTTGAGCTTGACGATCTGTCAGAATTGAAGCAGGTATTCCTCAACCACGGATGGACGTGGCTGACTGCGCTGAATATGATGCTGTTTTCCTTGCTTCATTATCCTTGCGGCACAACACTTTTTAATATTTATAAAGAAACGAAAAGCCCCAAATGGACATTTATGGCCTTTGCCATACCTACGGCCATTGCCATTGCCGTCACTTTCTTGACCGCTTCCATAGCAAGAGGCTTGGGCTGGGCCTAATCGAAAGCGTCCCCTTTATTGTCAGCGAGTGCTGATCGTGAAGAGGGCGTTTTTTGTATTCCTGCTTTTCTGTACTGTTATGAAAGGGTTGTACATACATTGGTAGTAGTAAACGCAGGGGGTATATATGGAACTTCTCTATATGACGAGCATTATTTATTCCTCTCTTTGCACATCATTAGGCGCTCTTCCGATTTTGTTTATCCGGAGAATGACCCACAGGGGGAAGGATAATTTACTTGCTTTCACCGCGGGAGTCATGGTGGCTGCTTCCACTTACGGATTAATTCCATCGGCTATTAAATTATCAAATGTGATTGTATTAACCATTGGCATATTAGTCGGCACCTTGTTTCTTACTATATTGGAAAAAAGCTTGCCCCATGTCGATCTGGAACATCGCTCGGGAGCACAAGTAACAGCCAGTGCTTATCTGTTAATGATTACGATGATTTTGCATAATTTGCCCGAGGGGTTATCCGTAGGTGTCAGCTATGCAAGCGAATATAAAGACCTTGGTCCGTTGGTGTCTTTTGCTATCGGCCTGCAGAATATCCCCGAGGGCTTTTTGATGGCCTTGTTTTTAGTCACTCAAGGGGCAGGCCGGTTGAAAGCGATTGTTTACACAACACTGGCAGGCTTCACTGAGCTTTTGGCTGCCTTATTTGGACTGGCATTTGGAGAAAAAATAGCAGGAGTGGTTCCTTACGGGTTAGCCTTTGCTGCCGGTGCGATGTTATTTATTGTCTACAAGGAGCTGATTCCGGAAAGTCACGGAGACGGCAACGAGCGCTCATCAACGCTTTCCTTTATCCTTGGTCTGCTCACAATGATTTTATTGACCAGCTATCTTCGGTAAGAGTCGGGAGATATACTCTCGCTCTTTCTTTTTTTAGAGGAAATGCGGAAGGATGTATAGAAGTTCCAACAGAGAGCGCAGGTGGTTTTGGCTGGGAAACGAGCCAGGGCCGTCATGTTTTTGAAAGCTGGTGTCCTCGTGGGAAAGTATCCTTCCTAATTTTTATGATAAATAGAGAGCTTGGTGAGAGAAAATGGTTTGTACAGACAAGGAAGTAATGATTCGGCCAATCGGAGAGCGGGATATGCCGCGGCTTTGGGAGCTGATGCATAAAGAGGAAGAGCCTGAATGGAAACAGTGGGATGCTCCTTACTTTCCTCATAGGCGCCTCACTTATGAAGAATTTCTCACTAAAAAAGAAGAGATGGTCAAGCAGGCACATCGCTGGGCGATAGAAGTCAATGAAGAGGTTGTTGGAACGGTCAATTATTACTGGGAACACAAGCCGTCAAAGTGGCTTGAGATGGGGATTGCTCTCTATGATCCGGCCTATTGGAATGGCGGATATGGCACAAGAGCTTTTCAACTATGGATCAATCATTTATTTGAGGATATGCCATTGGTTCGGGTGGGCTATACTACTTGGTCCGGGAATGGGCGGATGATAAAGCTGGGGGAGAAGCTTGGAATGAAAATGGAGGGCAGGATCAGAAATGTACGCTACTATAATGGTGAATATTTCGATTCGATCCGTATGGGGATGCTGAGAGAGGAGTGGGAAGCTGCCCCGTGGTCCCCTTAAAAAGAAATGCACATGCTCTCTAGCCGTATGAGCAGACAATAAGGAAAGGAATGAACTGAATGAAGATCACTACATTTATCGGCAGCTCCAGAGCAGAAAGCAATAGTGAGCTGCTGGCGGATTTGGTGACGAAAGAGGTCAAGCATCGCAAACTCTATTTGCGAGATTTAGCGATTCAGCCGATCCATGATTTGCGCCATAAGGAAGGCGGCTTTCAGCCTGTAGAGGATGAGTATGACACAATTATTCACGCCTTTCTTGAAAGTGATGTTCTTATTTTTTCTACGCCCATTTACTGGTACAGCATGTCCGGCAGCATGAAAATCATGATTGACCGGCTCAGTCAAGCGATCCGGGATGAACGGTTTCCTCAATTGACAGAGCGTATCCAATCGGCAGAGGCGATCGTGCTTGCCGTCGGCGGGGATGAGCCAAAAATCAAAGGGCTGCCGCTCATTCAGCAATTTCGTTATACATTTGATTTCTTGAAGCTGCCCTTTTCTGCTTATATATTGGGGGAAGGGAACCGGCCTGGCGATATTTTGCAGGACCGGGAAGCGTTAATGCAGGCTGACCTTCTCAATCAGCGGCTCAAAGGGGCCAACTAGCTGGATGGCCTCTCTTCTCTGACTAGTTGTTTAGAAGCTTTCCATGCGGGTAAATGGAAAGCAATAACAGCAGAGGAGAGATAACATGATTAAGCTTGATACGGAGCTCGAAGGAAAGCGCGCACTATATGGAGAAGTCTGCCGGCTATTTGGAGATCACGGATTAGTCATTGGAGGGAACTGGGATTTTGATCAAGGAATGTTTGATACGACATTGTACAGCGATGGCGGAGAAAGCATTTACCTGCGGCTGCCATTCGATGTCGAATCGGGCATGCTGGACGAAGAGGATGCTTTACTTGTCTTTAAAACTCCTTTTGTGATCAAGCATATTGCCAATATTGGTTTGGATGATGAAGAAAGCCCGGCGCTTGCCACAACAGGGCTCGATCAATTCCAAAGCCCGGAAGACAAAGATGCGCCGATTCATCAAAAAACAAACTGGGCAGTAGAAGGTGAACAGAAAGTAGCTGCCTTGATGGACGACATGCAATTCAGCCAGCTGTAAAGAATGGGGATTAGCAATCGGCTCGGTTGGTTGAACAGTCGATTCTTTTATATACACGTATGTCTATAGTTACCGGATTACGTAAACGATAGGAAACAAAGAGGACACTAACACTCTGGAAGAGCTTTGCAGGAGCTACTGAGTGTAGTGTCTTTTTTTATTGTAAATCCTGTGAAAAAAATAGAAGAAACGATCGTGAAAAACAGATGATATAGCTGAATTTGGTAAGAATAAATATATTTTTTTCTAAAAGCTTTCAATAAAATCCTAAGCAAGGGATTTCATATACCGATCGTAATCGTGCGATAGAATACATCTGAATCTGCTAGAGGGATATCATGTTAAACATTCAGTCTTTAAGTAAGCAAGGAGCATGGAGAGACGGGAAAAACATGAACAAATTAGGTGATCAGCTGATTACGGAATTTCAAATGGCCGATGTTTCCGATGCGGACTCAGCTTATCAGGCGGCATTACGTGCCAAGGAAGAATGGGCTAAGGTGAACCCTTACAAAATATGACGTAAAGCATAAAATTTCCGTTTGGAAACTTTATGCATGATTTCTATAAATAAAAAGGGAAATTTGCTTTTTCTAGGTTACAAATATTGCCTTTTCCCATCTGACCACTTTCAAATGATAAGAAAAGCTTTATAAACTGATCCCGCTATCATGTATAATGAACTGGACAATCTTTTAAGAAATTGAGGTATAAAATGGTTATTCTTGGACTTATTACTCTGGCTTTATTTGTTGTTTTCCTGGGATTTTATTTAACAGATCCTAGACGAATGATAAACGGTTTTCTATTTAACCTGTTTTTCTGTTCATTCCTTGCTTTTTGTGGTTATGTAGGGCTCACCTCAGGTAATCGGATTTTTATGATAATCGCTATTATTCCATTTGTATTTCTGCTCTTTATCTCAACATTTGGATTATTCGCTTTAAGTATAGGGTTATTTTTAAATGGCCGAATCCTGATGAAAAAAGAAAGCAGGCGATTCTCCAACAGTTTAACCCTCATTTCAGGGATCTTTCTTTTAGTATTGTTCTTATTAAGAACCATAAATCCTGAGCGTTTTTTATCTGCTGAATTTCGATCTTTATACGCTGGGGCTTCTTTAATAATAGTTTATTTCTTTTTACACTTAACCAATTTTTTAACTGCTTATTTTTTGTATCAATTTAACAAGCCAAAATATAACCAGGACTTTATCATTGTGCTTGGCAGCGGTTTAATTAACGATAAAGTGCCGCCGCTTTTGGCCAGTCGAATTAATAAGGCAATTGATTTTTATTGGAAACAAGCGAATGCCGCCTTCCCGCCTATTCTGCTTTTTTCAGGCGGACAAGGGCCGGATGAAAATCTTCCCGAAGCGGAGGCCATGCAAAAGTATGCTATAGAGAAAGGAATTCCTTCTGAGCATACATTAACAGAAACACGTTCAGTTAATACATTTCAGAATATGCTTTTCTCAAAACAAATAATGGACTCAGTAAAAGGTAGCGAATACAACAGCATCTTTACTACAAACAATTTTCACCTATTTAGGGCCAGCCTATATGCAAAAATGGCAGGCCTCAAGAGTCAAGGAATCGGTTCAAAAACTGCATTCTACTATTGGCCAAATGCCATGATTCGCGAATATATCGCCATTGTCGTGATGCAACGCAAACGCCATACCATTGTAGTAGGAACGATTGTAGGATTTTCAGTCCTGCTAACCGTTATTTCTTTATTAGTTTTATAACCGATATAAAAAGCCATTCATCTCTTGTGAATGGCTTTTCTAATAGTAGTTAATTAAATTTAAAGACGCGCCATCGATCGAATTTGAATGTCAATCGTTATTCCATAGCCAACCTCACCATGAATAGTGATTCTTCCAGCGCATACTTTCATCATGTCATTGGCTATGGCCAGGCTCAGTCGGGATCCTCTATGTGCGGATCCAATGTTGGTTCCGCGAATAAACCTTAAAAATGAAGCACATCCTGTTTTAAGAATTTTCCTCATTTTTTATTGGGACAATATCTGCAACATGGTCAAAGTAGAAGGTACGTTTCCCTTTTTTTAATATGACGAAAACGGCATGAATGCATAAAGTCAGCCACATGATGCTAACAAACGTGAAGACAGCCGTTGTTACCCATACATGAATAGCGTAAAAGTGAGATTCTATTTCTAATTTAATGTGAGTAAGAAGGTTAAATAACATAGATGCCAGCCAAGGCAAATATAAGGCAATGGTTCTTTTTAGCACAGCTTGCCATGAAGGGACATCCCCCTCCAAATTCGAAAGTTTGAATCTCATTATACTCGTTCCGATTGTTTTTCCTCCCCATCGAAGAGGCAAAACAAAGTACAGCGCCACAAAGCCCGCTGTTGTATACATCATTTCTGCCAATCCACTCGATGTGAGCAGTCCGACTGTGAAAGTAAACGTCAATTTAATGAAAATATAATCTATAAGTACGGCAAGTAATTGCGACAACGGCGGCACTAGACGGCTCTTCTTCATTTTTTCCGCTTTCGCCAATAGTTTTTCCTTAGAAGGGAATAAAGCCAATATGACTGGAGCTACAAGGAAACCAAAGAGCGCACCTGTACTATTTAACATCAGATCGTCAACATCAAATAAACGATAAGGGCATTTGTAAATTCCGTAAATTCCTGTAATCTGCGTTACTTCGTAAAAGAGAGACAGGGCAAATCCTAAAGCTAATGTCCTTTTCCAATATCGTTTTTCTTTGAAAAAGTATCTCAAATATACGCCAAAAGGAAGTAATAACAGAAAATTAAATGCTGCCTGCCAAAAGGCGCTTTGATTGAATATCTGAATATACGACCTCGGTTGTGACCAAATAATTGAACCGCTTTTAAAAATATCTTCTATAAAAGTGAATGGCTTTAATGAATAATAAATGGTATCTGGTGATTGAAAAGCACAAGTATTCCTAGTTGTCGGAAGCGGCAAGAGAACTAAAAATAGTGCTGATAGCATATAGAAAATAAACGAGTAAACAACGATGGAAGCCCAAAAACTAAAATATCCATACTTTCTATAGCTATATACCAGCCAAGGGATGACAAGCAGATAACCCAATACACCAAACATAATAAAGGCGGTCAGTATCGGTTGGATATATATAGACATCACTACACCTCTTTTTGATTAGTATACTTTGAATCAATTTAAAAAGCACACAAAAGATGGTAATTTACGCATCTTATCTACCTTATTATTGTTTAATTGAATACAAGACATTCATAGCGTAATTACTTCCTAACGGATGCTGTATTTCTGCCATACGTCATAAATCGCCATACTTTTTCTAATGGCCCCACCTTAAAGAGTGTAAACCCAATGACGCTTGGTTTCTAAGATTACAACTATGCTTGATAAGTATAAATAGGTTGTCGGTATTGTACCTAAAGCAATGATTTCTTGAATATGTTGATCATTACCTTGTGATGCGAACCAGATCCAAATAGAAAAACCGATAAACACCGGTATCCACCACTTAACGGGTACACAGGCTGCCGCTATACAAGAATTTTCGGCCACCATCCAAGAAGTCAGCAGAAGTGCTCAAAACTTAGCCAAAATGGCTGAAAGGTTACTAAAGGCAGCTGATTAATTTTTCACTCTTGAACGAGCGAGGTTTCAATAGCTGTCATTCACACAAGCCATCCCGGAAGAAAGGTTTTCTTCTCCAGGGGCGGCTTGTTATTTAGTGAAAATATGTCTGCCAGATGACAGGCTGAGGAATTCGCTGAAATAAAATAAGATCATAGATTTGGTTAAAATCATCTAGCCAATCAAGTATGATAGAACTATACGCACATGAATTGAAGGGCGGAGGATCTTATGCTGGAGTGGGCAGCAGAACTATTATTTTCCATAATCATTCCGCAGGATGATGCATTAGACACGAAAAAGATCGACCGTCATATAGCGAGGCTAAATCAATTTGATTGGTTTAAACAGATTTACACGGATGAAAGCTATCATCGTTCTTTTTTTGTTAACCGGAAGGTAAGATGGTATTTGCAAAGCTCTCTTCGCGTGAACAGGATGATCAAAAAGGAAAAAGCTCAAAGACGCTTCCTCGCTTTTTTAGACCGGCAAGTGAATCGTTAAGGCGTTTTGGCTTTGGAGGAGGCATGTCAGTTGAATAAATGGATGAAGGGGATTCTTGGTGCTGCTGCTATAGTTTTCCTGGGAATGATTGTACTCTATGTTTCTTTTGTTATTAGCATGAGGCCGGATAAGGAAAAGGAAGAAGAAGTCAGAAGCCAAGCGGCTCACTATTTGAAAGCCAATTTTCCCGATCACTTTCAAGTGTACGATACGCTGTATGATAATATGGGAAACTTTGAATTCGACTATGCTGCTAAGGTGAGAGATGAAGCAAACGGCATAGAGTTCTTAGTTTATTATGACAGCGAGGCTGAACAAATGACAGACACGTATGTTGCCAAAAGCTGGACGCAAGAGTTAGAAAGCAACATCCTTCCTTATGTGAAAAAGACATTCGGGGAGCGGGCAAGAGCGACTGTCTTTTTTGACGACCAGATCGGGAAAACATTAAAGCTTTCACCCGATCATCCGGGAAGCTATAAGGATTATCAGGCATCTCCCATGGTACGCTTGACCTTGCCGCGCAAAAAGAAGGATGGGGATGAACGGCTTGTCGAGGAGTTTATTTCCTTCCTGAAGACGGAAGCGGCAGTGAAGCAAGGGACAGTTGCGGTGGAGTATATCGCTGAAAACGGCGAAATACTAGGGGAAGAATGGAGCAAAGAGTGGTAAACAGAACTGGGGGGATAAGGATGAACAAACGGGCGAGAATGATCGTCGGCTTAATCGGTAATCTATTGCTATGTACGTTCGGTGTGTACCGGCTTATGACCGAAACGTCGGGATCGATTTTTATACCGGCATTGTTCGCTGTTGCGGGTTTGGTTGGCTGTATCGGAAGCCTGATGGAGTTCAGGAAAGTCCGCCTTTCCGGAATAGAAGGCAAAAGAAAATAAAGGCTTGGAATATTTTTATCATGAAAAAAGGAGGTGTATCGCTCTTTGTTGATACAGGCATGTTCAAAAAGAGCGATACACCTCCCCGCTATTCTGTGTGCGGCAGAAGCCGCCGGCTTCAAATTAGCGCACATTCTTCGCCAATTGTTTTTTCGGAAACGCCGGCTTTGCTTCCGCAATCAAGATGGCCGCCATAATAAGTGTCGCCCCAATCGCCATCCGGGCCGTCAGCACTTCGTTCAAAAATAAAACGGACAGCAGCATGCCGAAAAATGATTCCATCGATAGGATAATGGCCGCCTTGGTGGCTGTTGTATACTGGTGGGCAATATTTTGAAAAAGGTAGGCCAGCGTTGTTGAGAACACAGCCAAATAAGCAATAGAGTAAAGAGCCTCTTTCTCCACTGTGTGAGGTATATCGCCGCGAATCAGCACGACGATAACGCTAATAAGAGAGGCTGTAAAGAACTGCATAATGGTTAGGGAAATAGCATCTTCTTTTTGAACAAACCGGTTCGTATAAAAAATGTCAAAGGCAAAGGCGACCGCGCAAGCAAGAGACAGGGCATCGCCGATATTGATTGTCAAGGGACCTTGCAATGACAAAAAGCCAATCCCTGTAATGGCGATGAATGAGCCGGCCACTTCATAGCGGTCGAGCCGGCGTTTATAAACGAGATATGCAATGAGCGGCACAATCACCACATTGACGGCTGTTAAAAAAGCGTTTTTAGACGGTGTCGTATACTCCAAGCCAACGGTCTGTAAGGCAAAGGCGATATATAAAATGGTGCCTAAGACCGCGCCTTTCCAAATGACCGGCTTTGAGAATGTCCTGAATTTATATCCAAACAGCACGATCAGTATGAGTGTAGCCAAAACAAAGCGCCCGGCCATCACTTGATAAGCATTTAAATAGTCAAGTGCAATGGCAGTGACAACGAAGCCGCTGCCCCACACAATGGCTGTAATCAGCAGCATTCCATCCCCTATATATTGTTTCATTTTTTCTCCTCCTGACTACTACCACCATATCACGAGAAACAGCCTAATGATTTAAGTGATTTTCTAAATTTTTCGTTTTATTTTTGTGCAGATTCCAACACTGCAGGAGATTCCTCCATAGCTTGCTGCAGCAAATACAACTTAACAGCTGCCGATAAATGCTCATAAAAAATGAGTTCGCTGCTCAAAGGCTCAATGAGCTGGCGTATCTTCATCATGCGGTAGCGAATCGTGTTCGGATGGCAGTGCTGGATGGCGGCCGTTTCTTTTACATTGCCTTTTTTCAGTACAAATGTTACCGCTGTATCGAGCAGGTCGCGATCAGCCTTTCCTTCCAACAGCCTTCCCAGGTATGTATGTACATAGTTATTAGCAAATGGCGCATCTTTTCGGTAGAGCTCGATCAGCAGCTGATCAGAAGCAAGCTGTTCATAGTGACAGACAGGGCTCCTGCCGATTTCAGCCATGATGCGCGCGTAATAAGCCTCCCTAACAGAAAGGTGGAGGCTGGTGTGCGTGGAGTGAACCTGGCTGTAGCCAATCGTTAATGAATCGATGGGCAGGGAACAAAGAGCGAGCTGCTCCTTTACCTTTTTTTCGAAGGCCAGCTGTTTGTGATTGCCCGTGAAAAGGATGAAAAGGCTGTTTTTAAATGGAGCCGCCATGCCGGGTTCCAAGAGAGGAGCCAATCGGGATAAAGCAGGCATCCGCTCTATGCTTGCTGTTCCATTCATTTGAATATTGGCTGCACATACATACTTTCCAAACGGCTGATTTATTTTTTGAAGGAAGGCTTGGATGTCACTCTCTGATAGCTCCTCTTCGATAGAGCGTTGCATCATACGCTCCAAAAAGAGAGAATGATCCTTTTTCTTTATATGGCTCATTACCTCCATAATAATGTCTTCAAAAAACTCATCTCCGCCAAAGCGCAAAATAGGGAAGCCCTGTTCATTGGCAAAAGTGAGGACGTTATCGGGCAACTCTTTAAAAATAACAGGCTTATAGGCTAGAGCACTTACTTTTAACTCTATCAGTTTTTTCATCATATCAATTAAACGTTCGGGAGCCTGGCTCGCAAATAATAGGCTGCTCAGGACAAGGCTGCCGGGGTTGAACACAGTATCCCTTACTTGCTCGATACCGGGAGCAAATTCAAAATCTAAAATTTCAACACGTTGGACTCGATTATTTAATGCCTGGCTGCCCGCTGCTACCGAGAAGTCTTTAGTAATAGGCAGCTGCAGCAACTCCTTTACTGTCATCATGACCGATCACCCTTTCCAACCATACAGATATCATGATTATAAAGCATTATGCAAGGAGATAGACGATATATTCGCAATGGCCGGAGCCGCTTGTTTTTTCTGCTGTACAGAACAAAAGGAAGAGGGGCCGAAAGATCGTTTGGCTGAAACGCTTCAAGCTGCCGGGAAGTGCAGCAGCTTGGAAGATCACTGGTTTTGATTTAAGAAAACAGGCGGGTCTGCATATAATCCCAGAAGCTTTTTCCGATGAGGAGGACCGTTATCATAATAAACAGTACTTTTACATAAGAGGCACCGCTTTTTATCGCTACTCTAGACCCTGCCAGAGCGCCCAGCACCATCGCTAGCCCCATGGGAATTCCGTAAAAGAAGTTCACTGAACCAAACGCAATAAATGTAAGGAGTGCGGCTAAATTGCTGCCGAAATTTAACGCTTTTGCATTGCCGGCCGCTTGAACGAAATCAAAGCCCAGCAGCAAAAAAGCAAAAAGCAGAAACGAGCCGGTTCCGGCCCCTAAAAAGCCGTCATAAAATCCGATCACGAAGGCGGCACTAATAATGAACAGCGCCATTTTAAAGGACAGCTGCCTAAAGGTAGATTCCATTCCCCAATCTTTTTTCAGCAGTGTATAGACGGTCACAAGAATAAGAAGAACCAGAATGAGCGGTTTTAAAAATTCAGACGGTATGAGTTGTACGATGTAAACCCCTATGGCAGATCCAATAATGGAAAGAGGAAGCAATTTTAATACAAGCTTCATATGAAGCTTTCCCGAGCGAAGAAAAGAAATCGTGCTTGTCAGGGCTCCCATCGTGGCTGCCAGCTTATTCGTTCCTAATGCGACAGCGGGAGAGAGACCGGTAAACAACAAGGCAGGGATAGAGATTAGTCCGCCGCCGCCTACCACCGCATCAATAAAAGCCGCCGCAAAACCAGCTGCCATCAAAAAAGCTAATAAACCAAAATGAATTTCTTCCATACCATTCCCCTCCAATACGTGTATATTTTAACAGAAAATAACAAGGGGGAGGCAGGTTTTTATGGGTTTTCCGAGGAGAAACAAGGAGCAAATAGGCCTTCTTATGGTTATTTCGCATTTTATCCGGAGGCAAAAGAAAAAGCCCCGTCTCATTGATTTGACGGAGGCCAGATAGGATTACGCATAAGAATGCAATCCTGAAATGATCAAATTGACGAACACTTGATTAAAGATAATAATTCCGAAACCGATCAAGGCCATCCAAGCGGTTCTTTCGCCTTCCCAGCCTTTGCCAATCCTGAGGTGCAGCAAGGCTGCATAAAACAAGAACGTAATAAGTGCCCAAACTTCTTTCGGGTCCCAGCCCCAAAATCGGCTCCAGGCCATTTGCGCCCAAATCATAGCGAATATTAAGCCGCCAAGAGCAAATAAAGGAAATCCGATGACCACTGATCTGTATGTGACCTCATCCATTAAGTCGGCATTTACCTTTTGCGAAAAAGGCTTGATTAAAGAGATCATTTTCCGCTTGGTTATGAGGCGAATGAGCGCATAAACGAGGGAGCCGGTTAGAAATGCCCAAATAATCGTGTTTAGTTTTTTAGCGTCTATGATGACAGGGATTTCAACCAGACCGTTTTTATCGCGCAAAGCCTCTGTGCTGGCCGGTGACTTGACAATAACGGAATCTTTCGGGACAGTAATGGCCGGCAACTGATAGTCATAGACTTCTATTTTTTGCTGGCGGTTTTCAAACATCACATATTTCTTATATCCCGTCACATTAAATGAAGTCGTAATGATGATGAAGCCTAATACAACAGTTAAAAAGTACATCGTTAATTCCAGGAAAAAAGCTTGTTTGCTTTTTTGGCTCACATCAATCGTTTTTAATAAAAATATGAATCCGGTAACGAAGGATATAGATAAAATAGCGCTTGAAAAAGCGACAGTCATCACATGGATAGTCAGCCATTTACTCTGTAAAGCAGGAATAAGCGGAGAAATTTCTTTGGAAAAAGCGTTGGCGTAACCAAGAATGAGCAGAGCTATTGGAAGAACAAAAAGCCCCATGACACGTTGGCGGTAAAGATAGTACATAATCAAGAAGCTGCCCACCAGCATGATTCCAAAGAAGGTCATAAATTCATAAAGATTACTTACAGGGGCATGCCCTGAAACATACCATCTGCTTATAAAGTAAAATAATTGCAAGACAAAGCCTGCTATGGTTAAGGCAAGCCCGATTCTGGCAAAAGCTTTCTTTTTTGATTTTACTGATAAACCCCAAGGGACAATAGCAATTAAATAAATGAAAAAAGAAATATACAGTGCGGTGCTGCTTAATTCAATGAACGAAACGCCGGACATTTAAATCCCTCCCCAAGCCTTTGGCAAGGCGGCAGATAGCTTGGTATCTGCTAATTTCCTTCACACATTTTTGAATATAAAACCAGTATATCTTTCATTGTTCCATTTTTGTAAATATATGTGTGAAAGTTGTGTGTCTCTCATTAGGGCAGATTAACCGTATATACTTTTGTAAGGGAAGCAGCCATATTCGGTGGATCTCAGCAAGGCTGCCGCTCTTGATTTTTTTCATATTTACCCTGGTGGGTTTATAGAGTAGAATGAAACAGAGCATCATTTAGTGGCAGTATTCTGCTATTAATGTAATAGAATGACAGTGTTAAAAAAACAGTAGGATCAAACAAAGTAAAAGCATAAAAGAAAAGGGTTAGAAGGAAGGGACAGGGATGGAGTACAAAAGTAGGGATTCAGCTGCAGTCCAAGAGCAACCGGCTTGGCTGCAAAGTTATATACATTCTCCGGAGAAGCAGAACAAGCTGTACCGGCGGACGTTAATGATCGTCGTGCTGTCGCAAATTTTTGGAGGAGCCGGGCTTGCTGCCGGCATTACGGTTGGCGCTCTGCTCGCCCGCAGCATGTTAGGCACAGAGGGCTTTGCGGGGGTTCCAACAGCTCTGTTTACTCTTGGCTCTGCTGGAGCTGCGCTGTTAGTCGGAAGGCTGTCCCAGCGTTTTGGTCGTCGTCTCGGCTTAGCTGCCGGTTTTTTGGCTGGCGGTTTGGGAGCCATTGGGGTAGTTCTTGCCGCAGTCACAGATAACCTTATCCTGCTTTTTGCTTCCTTGCTGATTTATGGTTCCGGCACGGCGACCAATTTGCAGGCGCGCTATGCAGGAACCGATTTAGCAGCTTCTACCAAAAGGGCAACGGCTGTCAGCATCGCCATGGTATCTACGACGCTTGGTGCGGTTGCCGGTCCCAATCTCGTCGGTATTATGGGCGAGTTTGCCATGTCTATAGGTGTTCCTGCTTTAGCCGGGCCCTTTATTTTGGCCGCTGCTGCTTATACGCTCGCAGGTTTGGTGATTTTCTTTTTGCTTCGTCCAGATCCTTTGATCGTCGCAAAAGCAGTTGGAGAAGAACAAAAAGCCTTCTCGTCTGCAGAGGCGGGGCAACTGGCCACCGACCGCCGAGGCGTTGTTGTCGGTGCCGCAATTATGATTCTGACTCAACTCGTGATGGTGGCGATTATGACGATGACCCCTGTTCATATGGGACATCATGGCCACCATTTGAACGAGGTGGGGCTCGTCATTGGCATCCATGTCGGCGCCATGTACCTTCCTTCGCTCGTAACTGGCCTTCTTGTTGATAAGGCGGGACGTACAGCGATGGCTGTTGCTTCTGGGGTTACATTGCTTGCTGCCGGTCTTTTAGCGGCTTTCGCTCCTGCGGATTCGCTGTTCTTGCTGATTGCCGCACTTGCCTTGCTCGGGCTCGGCTGGAACTTTGGGCTGATTAGCGGAACCACATTAATCGTTGATGCCACTCTGCCGTCTGACCGTGCGAAGGTTCAAGGGACAGTCGATGTGCTGGTTGCTTTGTCTGGAGCGACCGGCGGAGTGCTTTCCGGCATAATAGCTGCTTATTCAAGCTATGCTGCCCTTTCGCTTCTTGGCGGCTTGCTGTCGCTGTTGCTTGTTCCTGTTGTTATCTGGGCGCGGAGAAATCCTTCCTGAAATGGATTGGAAGCTGCCGCTCGGCCATCAAAACTGCCTGAACGTTTTTATTTCAAGAAGAAGGCAGTCAAAGAGACCGTCCCAAAAAGATCCTCTCTCATGATCTTTTGGGGCGGTCTCTTTGTTCTTCTTCAAAACAGGCGGAGAACAATCCGCCTGCTTTGATTTCAGAGACGTATGGACAGCTCCTTCATCTGTTATAAGGAAGCCGATTTTTCTTCCTCCATATGAATGTCAGACAGTTTGGTTTTAGAAAACTTCATCAGGAACAGCATGTACACCACACCAATACTGACCCAAACGAGTCCGGCTATCAGCGCATCCATGTGCAGGTGATACCATAAGATGCCGGTTAAGCCTGCCCCGATAAGAGGCATAATCAAGTAAGAGAAAATATCTTTTGGTGTTTTGTATTTCTTTTGCTTGAATACAAAGTAAGCGATAACAGATAGATTCACGAATGTGAAAGCAATCAGCGCGCCAAAGTTAATGACCGCTGAGATTAATTCCAAGCTTGGAGCAATGGCAAGCAATGAAACAACTCCGACAAATATGACGTTGAAGGCAGGTGTCCGGAATCGCGGATGAATGTAACCGAACATCTTGCGAGGCAGCACGCCGTTTCGGCCCATTACATAAAGCAGGCGGGAGACGCTGGCATGAGAGGCAAGCCCCGATGCCACAGTGGCCGCAAAAGCTCCCGACAGGAAAAAGAGCTTAAAGATCGATCCGCCGACGAATAAGCCGATTTCCGGCAATGTATCGTCTGTTACTTTAAAGCCCGACAAGTCCGGGAACAGAGCTTGGGCAAAGTAACTGCAAACAAAGAAAATTCCTCCGCCAATCAGTACTGTAAGCATAATGGCTTTGGGCATAATCTTCTGATCAACAGCTTCTTCGGTGTACATCGTCACCGCATCAAACCCGATAAAGGAGAAACACACGACAGTCGCTCCTGTTAAAATGGCCGTCAGATGAATGTCGGCATGGAATAACGGCTGAGTCGTAAAAATCGTTCCTTGCCCCATTCCGCTCGATAACTGTTTGAAGGCAAGCACTAAAAAAGCTCCGATTAAGACGACCTCAAAAACGACGAGAAGGGAATTCAGCCCGGATGTTTTCCCCATTCCCCACATATTAATGGCGGTAATGATGACTACATAGACAACCACCCAGATCCATGAAGGAATATCAGGAAAAACAGATTCCATATAAAGACGGATAATAAGGGCATTAATCATGGGAAGCAGCAAATAATCCAATAAGGAAGCCCAGCCGACTAAAAAGCCGAGCAGAGGGTTCATTGTTTCTCTCGTATACGTATAGGCAGATCCTGCGCTTGGAAATACCTGAACCATTTTTCCATAACTAATAGCTGTAAATAACATAACGATTAAAGCGGCGATGTAGGCGAGGGGGACCACTCCGTTTGTTTCTTTGGAAACGATTCCAAATGTGTCAAACACAACAGTAGGCGTCATGTAGCCCAGCCCGAGACCGACAATAGCCCAAAGTCCAAGGGAACGTTTCAGTGTATGGTTTTCTGACATGTATTCACTCTCCTTTTTATTCCTAAGTTGTTCAAATCATTATTTAAAGAGTCATATTTCTTGAAAATTCAGAAATATGGAGAGGTTTTAAGGCGATGGTCCAGTCCTGTATACGTCCTCCCTCCTTTGGTTTCTGCCTTAAAAGTTCCTTTGTTGTATACTGTTGCAATTTTTGCGCCAATTGATCTCATCCGTCTGTGAAAACCGTTTATTTATTTAAATAAGCACTAAAGTTGTCAAACGTTGAAGAAAATATAGGAAAAAGAACGCTCTTTTTCTATGAAATATTGCATAATTTAGTTTATTTTGCATAAAAACAGCTGGCTGCGCGTTTATTATTGGCAAATACAGGTAAAAAGCTCTATGGTCGAGAAGAGGTAGGGCTTCTTCATCCGTGTGCAAGAAGGTGACCTGACCCGCTGCTCTTATGGTGCAATCTTTGCATAGGTGCTGTTCGTTTTGATTTTTTATAGGAAAGGTACTCTTTGGCAAATGAAACAAATTGCTTGATAGCTAATCATGCGTGCCTTTCTTTCTCATCCTTCCGCTTTAAACAGGCGGTTGGACATCCGGGGATATCTATTCAAGCACTTGCGGAAAAAGTTGTGCCCGCCGAAAGCGTCTGTTTTCACCCCTATCAGCCTGTTTTAGAGAAGAAAGCAGAGGGGCCGACCTGCAATGGTCCGCAGACGAGCCATCATCAAAACAATAATCAGCGGCAAGAACTTCTCATTGTTAAGAAATCGTTATAAAAATTGCGAAAGGAGTGTGCAGACAGCTGAGGGCTGAGAAAACAGCCTGCATTTGCCACGGAAGGATCCGTTCATTGTTTAGGCTTCTTATAAATGAGAAACATGGAGCCGTTAGTCGAGGAAAATAGCGGTTTTTTATTGGTATGTATTTTGCATTTATATGTAAGCGCTTTACTGATCTCGATAAAGCCGGTTTTAGCTTAGTCAAATGCCGATTGCGAAACAAATGAAGAGAGGGGTAACGATATGAAAGAAAACGTTAAGAAAAAGGTGAAAAAGCCTTCTATATGGCTGGCTTTAGTGCCGGTTTTATTTATGGTCGTTTCTTTATCTGTATCTGTTATCAAGTTTGAAGCAGAACCGCACATTCCGCTGTTTCTAAGCACGATTGTCGCTGCGGTGATTGCGGTACGGCTAGGGCACAGCTGGACAGACATTGAAAAAAGCATTTTAAAAACGATCATGCTGTCGCTTCAAGCGATTCTTATTTTAATGATTATTGGAACGCTGATGGGCACCTGGCTGGCAGGAGGCATTGTGCCGACCATGATCTATTATGGCTTGGAAATCATTTCACCGGCTTATTATTTGCTTGCCGCCTGCTTAATTTGCTGCATTGTCAGCATGGCAGCTGGAAATGCATGGTCAGCTGCAGGAACAGTCGGCATTGCGCTCATGGGAATTGGACAAGGGTTGGGTGTTCCTCTGCCAATGGTGGCAGGGGCGATTGTTTCCGGTGTTTACTTTGGAGATAAGATGTCCCCTTTGTCTGAAACCACCAATTTGGCCCCGGCGGTTGTCGGCATCGGCTTGTTTGATCATATTCGGAATATGATTTATACAACGGGCCCGGCATTGGTGATTGCTCTCATTTTATATGGAATTCTTGGCATTAAATATTTTGGAGAAGGGTCCCGTGTCAATGATGTCGAGCTTATTCAAAGCATTCTGACCGATCAATTTATTATTTCTCCGTTACTGCTGATTCCGCCTCTCTTTATTATTGTCATACTTGTGCTTAAGATTCCTGCGATACCTGGGCTGACAATCGGGTCCATTGCAGGCGCTTTGTGCGCACTATTCGTGCAAGGAGCCGGACTGAACGATGTCATCGCTGCTATGCACACCGGTTTTGCGGCTGATACTGGCAATGTGATTACAGATGAGCTGCTTAACCAAGGCGGAATTGAAAATATGATGAGCATGATTGCGCTTGTACTGATCGCTATGAGTTTTGGAGGCGTGCTTGAGAAAGCGCAGATTCTAGAAACCATTGTGCAGGCGTTAGTGAGCAGAATAAAAAGAACCGGCAGCTTAATTGCTACTACAGTGGTTACTTGCTTTTCAGCTAACGCTGTCGGGTGTGAACAATACATGTCAATTATTATTCCAGGACGCATGTACTTATCGGAATATAAAAAAAGAGGCCTTCATCCGAAGGTATTGGCCCGTACACTGGAAGATGCAGGCACGATGAGCTCGCCGCTCATTCCTTGGACAACATGCGGGGTCTTTATGCTCGGTGTGCTCGGCGTAAGTGCCTTTGAATATGCACCCTATGCATTCCTTGCTTGGATTAGCCCGATCATCGCTGTTATTTATGGCTATTTCAATATTAAGATTGATCGGATTCCAGCTGAAAGCGGACAGAAGAGTGAAGGGCTTGTAAGAACGATGGATAAAATGGCTCCTTGATTCATCTAATAAATAGTAAGCGGCAAGATGATGGATTCTAATTTTTAGAATATTTAGTTAGTGGTGATGAGATGATTAAAAAAATTTATTTGCAGGGCTCTTATCGGGAAATAGGAAGAAAACATGGGTTAGAAGGGAAAAGAGAAGTGCTGAACAGTCTGGAAACCTACGAAACGCTTTTCTATGACTACAGCCAGATCCGCTGGAAAGAAGCAAGGGAGCTGGCGCTAAAGCACATCGAGGCAATTTCCCGGCATGACAGTGATTTAATTGAAGAGATGGAAGGGGTGGCTGCGGGAGCTGGCGTGGATTTTGAAGATATTTTAGCTTTAAATGCCCGGAGTGAAATCGCATTATCCGGCCAATATACCCGGTTTGCGGATGGCTGCACAGCTATCGGGGTAATGCCTCCGGTTTCTTCTGACATTATCATCGGGCAAAACTGGGATTGGAAGCCGGTCCAGTCGAAAAGTCTTCTGTACACGGAAATAGAACAGAAAGGCAAGCCGGCGATCCGCATGATAACAGAAGGCGGGATGATCGGAAAAATAGGCTGCAATTCCGCTGGCATTGGTGTTTGTTTGAATGCGCTGTTAACGGATAGAAAGTCGGACCGTCTTCCGGTGCATGTAGGCTTAAGAAGTGTGCTGAATTCTTTTACTTATTCGGAAGCCCTTTTAAAAATAGACAAAGGCGCTATCGCTTCTGCCGCAAATTTTTTAATCGGGTCAGCTGAAAACGAAAACGGTCTCGTGATGAACGTGGAGGTAAGTCCTGCTGGGATGGACGTAGAGGAAAGCGCGGACGGCTCTATTGTACACACCAACCATATTTGTTCCCCGTTGATCCAATCATATATCACCGATCTGAATGATTCGATTGAGACCGATTCTATGATAAGGATGAAACGGGCACAGGACCTGATACGGCTGCACAGGGGCCAAAATAAAAAAGTGAAAGAGGCCAGCTTTAAAGAATGGCTGGCAGATCAATATAATTCTCCGGATTCTATCAATCACTTTAGCAATGAGAAACTTCCTCCTCACAGACGAATGGAAACTGTTTTTTCAATTATTATGAATCTCTCATCAAAAAAGATGTATGTTTGTGCCGGGAAGCCTTCACAGGAGCCGTATATAGAAATGCAGGCGGAACGGTAAGCGGAAAGAAGGAAGGGGAAGCGCGTGAAGCAACTGTCGTTATGGGAAGCGACTGAAAAAGGGAGAAAGCATCGGGAAAAGCTGGCAGGTGACCGGACATGTGACGTGGTAATCGTTGGCGGGGGGTTTTCGGGGTTATCGGCAGCGTATCATTTACAGAAGCAGGGATGCGAAACGGCTGTTCTTGAAAGAGGAAGGATTGGCAGCGGGGCCAGCGGAAAAAATGGGGGACAAATACTGACTGGCTATGTGCTTTCTATGAGCAAGCTGATAAAAAAATACGGGCTGCCGACGGCCAAACAAATGCTGCAACTGACATTGGATTCGATTGATTTAATTGAGGAGATTATTAAAAAGAATAATATTTCATGCGGCTTTCATCGAGAAGGGCATTTTCAAGCGGCCTATAAGCCGGCGCATGTAGAGTGGTTAAAAAGGGAACAAGATGTTCTGCAGCGCGATTTCGGCTACGAAGTGAAAATCATCGGGAAACAAGAGATGCAGCAGGAATTAGACAGCTCTTTTTATACAGGAGGCAGCATTGATGACAAGAGCGCGATTTTTCATCCGCTGAATTATGCGCTCGCTTTAGCTAATCTGGCAGAGGAGCAGGGAGGCATCATTTATGAAGAAACAGAAGCTCTTCAACTTGCCAGGCATTCCAATGGAAAAATTAAGGTAACCACAACTGAAGGCAGCCTAACAGCCGACCAAATTGTCCTTGTGACAAATGCTTATTCTGGCAATTTGCATCCAGCAATCAGCCGATCAGTGATCCCGGTGGAAAGCATTATGATTGCGACGGAGCCGCTGCCTCCTGATTTGTTAAAGCGGTTAATTAAGAAAAACCGAGGGATATATGACACGAAAAACCTGCTGTATTATTTTCGAAAAACTGACGATCACCGTTTGGCGTTTGGCGGCTCAGGAAGAACGGCCGGCCGGCGGGAGGCCAAACAGCTGTTTTCGCAGCTGCATGACGGAATGATCCGGGTATTTCCGGATTTAAAAGAGTTTCGTATTGAGTATCAATGGAGCGGAAAAGTGGCGTTTACTAAAGAAAAGGTGCCTTATATCGGCCAGCTGGCCGATGGCACTCACTTCGCCTTTGGGTATGCCGGGCATGGAGCAGCCATGTCAACGCTGATGGGAAAATTAATTGCCGCTAATGTCATGAAGACGGGGGAAGGAAAAAATCCGCTGGAGAAAACAGCTTTAACTCCTATTCCTTTTTATCATCAGCACGCCAAAGCTGTTAGCGTAATGAAGTACTATTACCGGCTGCTCGATAAACTTTTTTAATGTAACCTAAACTGTCCGCATAGGGGCAGTTTTTTTGTTAATGAATGAAGCAACTTATCAATTTTGATAAATATTTATCAATAATGAGAAAAGAGAAGAAATCGTCATAAAAGCGATCTACTTTTCGGCTGTTGTCATTAAAAATACGGCAGGTTTCTCAAATATGAGAAAGAAGGGAGAAGAAAAACGCTGGTTTTATCCGCTTTGAAGGTTGGCACAGCAGTTGCATTAATAGAGAGGAAGGTATGAACATATCATGAGGGGATGAAAAAGATGAGAAAATCAAATGAAGAAGCACTTCAGATTGCGACCGAAATTTTAGAACTGATTGAAAGTGATTCACTTAGCGAGGAGCAAAAAGAGCAGATTATCGAGGACTCCATTTATAACTTCACCCATTTTGTCAACAAGGCGATCCTGAATCACCGGAAAGCGGCTTCTACGGATTTTTCATTTGTTGAGTGGGAGGATGAGAAAGCCATCTTCCGCGATACGAAAAACAGGGAGTTTATCGATTGCCTTGGAGGCTATGGGGTTTACTTGCTCGGGCATCGCCATCCGAAGGTCGTCAAGGCGGTGGAGGCCCAATTAAAACGATATGCTCTTCACAGCCAGGAATTGGTAGATCCGCTGCGCGGCTATTTATCGAAGCTTGTAGCCGCCATTACCCCAGGAGACATGCAGTACACCTACTTCACGAACTCAGGTGCCGAGGCGAATGAGATGGCTCTTAAATTAGCCCGGCTTTCCACAGGCAAAACGCATTTTATTTCCACTGTCAATGGATTCCACGGAAAAACATTTGGCGCTCTTTCTTCATCCGGCAAGGCAGTATTCAGGGAGCCGTATTTGCCGCTTGTTCCAGGATTTCACCATGTGCCGTTTGGTGACGCAGAGGCGATGGAACAAGCGATTAAACAATTGGAAGCAACAGGAGAAAAGGTAGCCGGCATCATCGTAGAGCCGATTCAGGGAGAAGGAGGCATCAACATTCCGCCGGAGGATTATTTTCCGAGATTAAGAGACATATGTGATGCACATGGCTGTTTATTGATTGTCGATGAGATTCAAACCGGAATGGGGAGAACAGGTACATTATTCGGCATTGATCACTGGAAGGTTGTACCCGATATCATGACACTTGGCAAGGCCTTCGGCGGCGGAGTCATGCCGATTACCGCCATGGTCGCCCGTCCTCATGTCTGGAAGAAGATGGAGGAAAATCCATTCCTGCTCGGCTCTTCGACATTTGGCGGAAATCCTCTTTGCTGCGCCGGAGCCATTGCTGGAATTAAGACGATCTTAGAAGAGAATATTGTTGAACAAGCCCGGGAAAAAGGCGACTATATTTTAGAAAAATTAGCTGAGATTCAACAGCGCTATCCAGAGGTCATGGTTGCTGTCCGCGGAAAAGGATTGTTAATTGGAATGGAATTTGCGACGAATGAAATCGGCTTTGAGCTGGCGAAACGATTATTTAATGATCAGATCCTTGTGGGAGGCACGCTAAATAATGCAACGGTGATCCGCATTGAGCCACCTGCTGTTATTACGTACGAACAGATGGATACCGTGATCGATGCAATTGACAAGCATGTGGCTCACCTTGCCAAAAAGCCGGCGGTTACCAGTTAATTTACCGCTCTTATTTGGAACATAGAACTTGCTATCAGGCTGATTGCGAAGGTTTCCTGGCGAGGCAAGCAGCACAGCCTGAGGCTTTGTTTTAAATAAAGGAGGAAGGAGACAGATAGGCAATGAGCCAAATCGAAAAAGCTATAAAAATCGGGGCGTGGATGGATGAGGAGAATGTCAGGAAGTTATATATAAACGGCGAATGGATCAAGCCGGTTAATGGGGAAACCATGCCTGTTATTAATCCAGCTACCGGCGAGACGATTGCGGTAGCAGCGGCAGCCACGGAAAAAGATACTGAAAAAGCGATTCGTGCGGCGCGAACTGCCTTTGATCAAGGCAGCTGGCGCTCTGCCTCTGCCCATCAGCGGGCGGCCCTGCTGATGGAATTAGCCGCTAAAATTGAAGAGCATCAAGAAGAGCTTGCCCAAATGGAAACAGCCAACAACGGCAAAACATTAAAGGAGGCCCGGGGGGATGTGGCAGAGGCAGTCAAAACATTCCGGTATTATTCGGGATTGGCGACGAAGCCTTCGGGAGAAACCTTTGAGACCGAAGCGCCCCTCGTTTCCCGGGTGGTGAGAGAGCCGATCGGAGTGTGCGGACAAATTATTCCGTGGAATTATCCGCTGTTGATGGCCGCTTGGAAGCTGGCGCCGGCGCTTGCTGCCGGCAACACGTGTATCTTAAAACCTTCGGAACTCACGCCGCTTACTGCTATCCGCCTATTTGAGCTTATAGATGAAACCGGCTTTCCGAAGGGAGTCGTGAATTTGATCAATGGGACCGGTCCGAGCGCCGGACATTCGCTTGTGACCAGCCCCCTGGTAGACAAGATTGCTTTTACAGGCGGTACCGTTACCGGAAAAAGAATAATGAAGGAAGCAGTAAGCAACTTGAAAAAGGTGTCCCTTGAATTGGGCGGAAAATCACCAAATATCATTTTTGCCGACGCTGATTATGAAAGCGCTTTAGATTATGCCGCATTCGCCATTTTTAACAATTCCGGGCAGGTGTGTTCAGCCGGCTCCCGTTTGCTGGTAGAAAGGAGCATTTATGATCGGTTCGTGCAGGATTTAACAGAAGCGGCTCAAAAAATCCGGGTCGGCAACGGTGCCGATCCTGCCTCGCAAATGGGACCGGTCATTAGCAAGCAGCACATGGAAAAAATAGAAAAGTATATCGCCATTGGCCGCCAAGAAGGGGCCAAGCTTGCCTGTGGAGGACGCCGCCTGCTGGATCAGGGACGTGACAGAGGCTATTTTATCGAGCCGACTATATTTATAGATGTGGATCCGCAGGCAACTGTCGCCCGGGAAGAAATTTTTGGTCCTGTTCTCTGCGTCCTTCCTTTTGAGACAGAAGAAGAGGCGCTGGGCCTCGCCAATGATTCTCCTTATGGTTTAGCCGCAGGAATTTTCACATCGGATAGCGCCAAGGCTGAGCGGATGGCCAAATCCATCCGGGCTGGAGTGACATGGATTAATACGTATGAACAAAATCTGGTGGAGGGGCCTTGGGGCGGTTATAAAGAAAGCGGGCTCGGACGGGAGCTCGGCACGTACGGATTCGAGGAATATACGGAGGTCAAGCAAATTATTAACACATTAAAGGTCGAGCCGACAGGCTGGTTTGCCGACTAATGGAGATTGAAAGAATATAAGAGATAAGAAGGGGCTCTTTTTGCAGCAGATATCTGTAAAAGGAGCCTCTTCTTTCCTCGTCCGCCTGGCAAGAGCACGCCCGTGTGCTAAAAAAGCTGGAATAAAGTCAAACAGTGAGGCATACGCATTGAATGAGGAAGTGTAGGCAAAACCGCTGTTCCGTTCAATTCACAATGGGACAGGCTCTGCAAATGCAAATAAAAACTCATTCATAAGGAGGCAGCCGGGTGCGGGCTGAAGCACCAGCCTTATCTCCCGGTTTAAAAAGAAAGGGCGGTTTCTATGCCAGGTAAAAAACCATCAAACTTTGATAAGAAAATCATTGTCCGCAACATTCGATCAGATGACTTTCCTGAAATTATCGAGTTATCCAAGATTGCTTTTCCGCAAATGGAGCCTTGGGAAGTGCAGCATTTAGAGAGCCATCTGAAAATATTCCCAGAAGGGCAGTTTTGTGTGGAGTATGGCGGACGAATTATCGGTTCGTGTTCAAGTTTGATTGTGGATTTTGAAGAGTATGATGACGATCATAGTTTTGATGAGATCACAGACGATGGATTTATAAGAAATCATGATCCGAACGGCTTGCATTTATATGGGATTGATGTGGCTGTGCATCCGGATTTTCGGGGGATGAAAATAGGTCAGCGGCTGTATGAGGCAAGGAAGCAGCTGTGCAGGGAAAGAAATTTAAAAAGCATTATCATCGGCGGAAGAATTCCTAATTACAGCAAGCATGCGGATCGGTTAACGGCCAGGGAGTATGTAGACGAAGTAATGAAACAAAACCTGTACGATCCCGTTCTCACCTTTCAGATGATGAATGGCTTTGTACTGAAAAGGGTGAACGCTAATTATTTATTGGATGATCAAGCGTCGTTGAAAAACGCCACCTTAATGGAATGGTACAATGTCGACTATTTGCCGAAAGCTCAGCATCATTATAAAAGGTCTTTCCCGGTAAGAATTTCCGTCGTGCAATATATGATGAAGCAAATCCATTCCTTTGAGGATTTTGCGAGCCAGTGTGAATACTTTATTGACGCCAGTGCCAATTTTCGATCGGATTTTGCTGTTTTTCCAGAGGCTTTTACGATGCAGCTTTTATCCTTTCTCGGAGAGGATATTCCCAGCTTGCAGGTAAAGAAGCTCACCAGTTTTACAGAACAATATATCCGGACATTTACGGACCTTGCGATTAAGTATAACGTCAATATTGTTGGCGGCTCTCATTTTGTAGAGGAGAATCATTCGATTTACAACATTGCTTATTTGTTCCGGCGTGATGGTACGGTGGACAGGCAGCGCCAAATTCATATCCCAGCCGATGACCGCAAATGGTGGGGCATCCAGCCGGGCAATGATATCCATGTGTTCGATACTGATTGCGGGAAAATCTCAATGTTAGTCAGCTATGATATTTTATTTCCCGAGCTGGCGCGCATCGCTGCTGATAAGGGAGCCCAAATTATTTTCACTCCCTTCTCAACAGAGGATCAGCAAGGCTATTTAAGAATCAGGTATTGCTCGCAGGCGCGGGCCATTGAGAACCAAGTGTACACGGTTATTGCGGGTACGGCCGGAAATTTAACACATGTGCCTCATATGGACGTACAGTACGCGCAATCCGGCATTTTTTCGCCATGTGATTTCACTTTTCCGGAAAAGGGCGTGGTCGGTGAGTGCAACCCGAACATTGAAACCATCATCGTCGGGGAAGTAGATCTGGAAACGCTGCGAAGAAGCCGGAATATCGGTACGGTTACACCCGTGAAAGACAGGAGAAGAGAGCTTTATGATCTGGAAAGCAAAAAGCTGGAAGTCATGGAAACAGAGCAAGCATAGCTGATTGCGCCTATCTGTAAAAAGGAGCCGAATCCAGAGATTGTGTTTCATGCCCTTTGGAGACAGCTCCTTTTTGAGGGAAGGCCATACATATTCCGGTTAGGCCCTTAAGAGGATTTTTTCATTGAAAAGAGAAGTTAGTCAGTATGAATTCCTAATGAACAGGAGTGAGGGCGTGACTTTTTTACAAGGGATACAGGAGCTGGTTCAACAGGTGGCTGACGCTATATCAGCTGCATTGAAGGTGGAAGCGGAAATAGTGGATGAAACGATGACTGTCATGGCCGGCACAGGAGAATGCCGAAAGCGGGTCAACACCATCGAAGAAGGCGGAAAAAAGGAAGCCGGCTATGTATATGGGCGCGTACTCATTACAAAACAGGCTTTTGTCGTCGAAGATGCCCGCAATGATCCGATGTATGATCCGCTCGTTGACACGGGGGAGCTGGAGGAAGTGGCGGAAATTTGCTGCCCAATTCTGTATAAAGAGAAGGCAATTGGAGTCATTGGGTTATTGGCGTTTAACCAGGAGCAGCATAGCCGCCTCATTAAGAATAAACAGCAAATGTTAAACTTTTTGTGGCGCATGTCTGAACTGATAACTGGGAAAGTAGCTGAAAAAGAAGCGGCCAATCAACTGCTCTTAACAAAGAATAAATTAAACACTATTTTAGAATCCATTCAGGACGGCATTCTTGCGATTGATCATTGCGGAACGGTCACCCATTGCAATTCTACCGTCGAACTGCTTCTGGATACTCCGAAAGATCAAATGGTGGGCAAGCCGCTGAAATGGGTTTTGCCAGAATCGCCGATGCTGTCTGTTTTAGAATCCGGCAGGGGATACACGGAAAAAGAAGAGATTTATCAAACAGCTAAACAACATTTCCATTTTGTTGTCACAGCCACCCCCATTTTCAATCAGAATCATATTTATGGAGTTGTCGCTTCCATTCGCAAAATGTCAGATGTCAGAAAGCTGGCCTATTCGTTGACCGCAGGGGAGCTCGATTTATCCTTTGCTGAAGTAAAGGGGAAAAGCAATGTGATCAAAAGCTTAAAGCAGCAAGCGATGAAAGTGAGCAATAGCCATTCTAATATTTTACTCACGGGCGAGAGCGGCACAGGAAAAGGGGTATTTGCCATGGCTATTCACAATGCCAGCAATAGAGCCTCGGGCCCTTTTATCTCTGTTAATTGCGGCTCTATCCCGGAAACCTTGCTTGAGAGCGAATTGTTCGGCTATGCCAAAGGAGCGTTTACCGGCGCCAATAAGGAAGGGAAAATCGGCAAGTTCGAGATGGCCGATGGCGGCACCATTTTTCTAGACGAAATTGGCGACCTTCCCTTGCATTTGCAGGTCAAGCTTTTGCATGTGCTTCAGCATAAAAAGGTAGAACGGGTAGGCGGGGGGCAGCCTCTGCCAGTTGACATTAAAGTAATTGCCGCCACGAATCAAAACCTGGAGAAAATGGTGAAGGAAGGGGAGTTTCGAGCGGATTTATATTTCCGGTTAAACGTCATTCCGCTTTATCTGCCGCCGCTGCGCGAGAGGAAAGTGGATATTCCTATTTTAATGAATCATTTTCTGTCTAAGCACACGGCTTCTTTGCGAAAGAATATTTATGGATTTGATCCGCATGTGATTGAGTTGTTTCAAAATTATAATTGGCCCGGGAATGTACGAGAGTTGGAAAACGCCGTGGAATATGCAGTGAATATGGAACAGTCTAACCGTATTACGGTTCAGAGTGTGCCGGGACGGATACTTGAACAAAAAAATATCCCTTCTGAGCCTTCTTCCCTGAAAGCGATGCTGAGCCTTCATGAAAAGGAAATTCTGCAGGATATGCTAAGAAAGTACGGCCATTCAGTAAAGGCAAAAAAGCAGATTGCTGCCCGGTTAAATATCAGCCTTGCCACCTTGTATCGGAAGCTGGAAGAGAGCGGCTTGCAAAGCGCTTCTTTTCCGGCGGGCTACTCTCCTTTCACACATACTTAAAGAGACAGAATAACAAGACCGCAAAACCGCCAGCGGTCTTGTTTTGTTGTCTTCGTTTCCAGCGTATATTTTCCTGCAGGCGGATTACCCTATATAAAGGAGGATAGAAAGCATACATAGCAGCTGAGAAGCTAATGAACAGGAGAGAACAACATGCCGTTAAATATAACTCAAAAATTGATAAAAGGGCATCTTCTATCCGGCGAGATGGTTCCCGGAACAGAGATTGGACTGAAAATTGACCAAACACTTACTCAGGATGCTACGGGTACGATGGTGATGCTGGAGTTGGAAGCGATGGGATTAGAACGGGCAAAAACAGAGGCGTCGGCTCAGTATGTAGATCATAATTTAATCCAGGCGGACAGCAAAAATCCGGATGACCATTTATTTTTGCAAAGTGCTACCCGCCGTTTTGGATTATACTACAGCCGGCCGGGAAACGGAGTCAGTCATCCTGTGCATATGCAGAGGCTGGCAAAGCCGGGAAAGACATTGCTCGGTTCAGATAGTCATACGTGCGCAAACGGATGCATGGGAATGCTGGCGATGGGAGCCGGCGGGCTTGATGTCGCTTTGGCTATAGCCGGGGAGCCTTTTTATGTGAAAATGCCTCAAGTATGGGGAATTAAGCTGACTGGAAAGCTTAGTGATTGGGTAAGCGCCAAGGATGTGATTCTGGAGCTGCTGCGCCGGCACGGCGTAAAAGGCGGCGTTGGAAGGGTGATTGAATATTATGGGCCGGGAGTCGAAACACTGAGCGCGATGGATCGCCATGTGATCGCCAACATGGGGGCAGAATTAGGTGCCACGGGTACGGTTTTTCCATCTGATGAGGAGATCAAACGATTTTTAAGAGAACAGGATCGGGAAGCGGACTGGATGGAGTTACATGCAGATCAAGGGGCTGTATACGATGTGAACGAGGAAATAAATTTGGCGCAAATTGAACCGCTCATTGCCAAGCCATCCAGTCCAGGCAATGTTGTACCAGTGACAGAAGTGGCTGGCACACCGATTTATCAGTCCTACATCGGGTCATCAGCCAATCCGGGGTTTCGTGATTTTGCAGTCGCAGCCGAAATAGTTAAAGGCCGGGAAGTGGCAGAAGGGATTTCTTTTGATATTAACCCGACTTCAAGACAAATGCTGACAGACTTAGTGAAGGAAAGCCATATCGCCAGTTTGCTGCAATCAGGCGCGCGTTTGCACCAGGCAGGCTGCAATGGCTGTATCGGAATGGGCCAAGCGCCTGCAACAGGACGCAACAGCTTGCGCACAACGCCCCGCAATTTTCCAGGGCGGTCCGGAACGAGGGAGGACAGCGTGTATTTATGCAGCCCTGAAACAGCGGCGGCTTCCGCTTTAACGGGTGAGATTACTGATCCCAGAACACTTGGTTTTCCTTATCCGCAAATTAAGGAGCCAGAAAGGCCAACAGTGGATGTAAATTTGCTGGAAAAGCCGCTGCCTTATGAGGAGGCCAAGACTATCCAGCTCCATAAAGGGCCAAACATTGCTTCTATTCCAGAAATGGACGCCATGCCTGATGAGATGGAACTTCCGATTTTGTTGAAAATGGGCGACAACATTTCTACTGATGAAATTTTAGCGGGCGGAGCGCGTGTGCTCCCGTACCGAAGCAATCTGCCGGAAATTAGTAAGTTTTCGTTTGAGATTATTGACAAGACTTACTATACGCGCGGAAAGGAAAGCATCGCCAGCGGCGGCCATGCGATCGTCGGCGGCATGAATTACGGTCAAGGTTCCAGCCGGGAGCATGCGGCGCTGGCCCCTCGTTATTTAGGCTTAAGGGTGGCCTTGGTAAAAGACTTCGCCCGGATTCATTGGCAAAACCTTGTGAACTTCGGCATTCTGCCACTTACTTTTGTGCAGACGGAAGACTATGACCGTTTAAACCAGGGGGATATATTACAGCTGTCTAATTTGAGAAACAGTATTCAGCAAGGAGACGAATTCACGATTCATGTGAAAGGAAGTTCACAGCCGATCCAAGTTAAGCATTCTCTGTCTAAGCGCCAGGTTGAAGTGATGCTAAAGGGAGGAATGATTAACTGGGTGAAGGACAAACAAAAAAATGCTTAATGTAAGACAAGATCATATTCATAAACCGGATGGAGGAATAGAAATGGTAGATAGAGAAAGCACCTGCAGAGCGTGTGAAGGAACAGGCATGCTTTCCGATGATGAAGGCTGGCAATATAACTGCAGTGTTTGCCGAGGAACAGGGCATATTAGCGCAGAGAACAGCTTTGATTCCGCAAGAATCATGTCGGTAGATGAAAATAACCGCTTGCTGGATTAATCATGAAGAAAGAAGCTGTCCCCTTTAAGAGACAGCTTCAGACTGTAGACCAACTCAATGAAAATTGAAGTTGGTCTGCAGTCTTTTTATTTTGCTTGTAGATGAGGGCTGTTGATGTCCATTCCAGGCTGCTTCGCTTTCCGCGGGGCGGGCGGTGAGCCTCCTCGGTGCCAAAGCACCTGCGGGGTCTCGCCTGTCCCGCTGATCCCGCAGGAGTCTTCGCGCCTTTCATTCCCATCAACAGGGGACACAAAAAGAGGCCAGCCGCCTAGCCATCCTATATGAAAATGGAATCATCATGCCTTCATTTAGCTGCTGAGTGAAAAATCAGCCGTCCTTTTTATTTGGTGTGCGAAAATGGTTAATGTCCATTCCAGGCGCTTCGCTTTCCGCGGGGCGGGCGGCGAGCCTCCTCGGTGCCAAAGCACCTGCGGGGTCTCGCCTGTCCCGCTGATCCCGCAGGAGTCTTCGCGCCTTTCATTCCCATCAATAGGGGGCACATTCTCTTGCTTTGCTGCGGGAGCCGCTGTCTGGAATTTTAAGAAAATGGCTAATTGAACGTAGAGAGGTCTATCTTTTTCAGATAACCTTGCGCCAGCGAAAGATTAAAAAAGATTGGAGCTAAGGCGATTTTGAATCTCGTTGATGGCCGCTTTTATTAGCGAGCAGGACAGGCATTATCCGCCGAATTTCCTTTTGTAATGGGCCAAGGCGAGAAGAGGAAAGATATAGCGGTAGCTGTGATAGTGAATATAAAAGCTGCCAGCCATTCCTTGGCCTGCAGGATAATCTATCGTCCAATCGTTTTTATGGAAGGAGCGGAGCAAGTAAGAAAGACCAGCCCGGATTTCCTTAGTCGGCTTATCAGCAGCTGCAATCAGGGCATCGAGCGCCCACGATGTATGGATTAAGGTGCTGGAGCCAAGCGGGATATACGTGCGCTTGATGTCACTTGTACAAGATTCTCCCCAGCCGCCATCTTCATTTTGAATTCGGCATAGCCAGTGAACTGCTCGTTGGATCACTGGTGCTTGTGTGCCTGTTCCAGTTGCTGTTAAACCTGTCACCGCTGCCCATGTCCCGTAAATATAGCAGATGCCCCATCGGCCGTACCAGGAACCATCTGTTTCCTGATTCTCTATCAGCCAGTCAGTTCCTTTTTTAAGGAGGCTGTGTTTTTTCTGCATGTTGGTATAGCTGCCAAAAAACTCAAGTGTTCTTCCTGTTAAGTCTGCGCTGCTCGGATCCGTCAGTAAAAATCGCGCGCCTTCAATAGGGAGGAAGTTAAATAGTTTCTTATTGCTGTTTTTTTCGAAAGCCGGCCAGCCGCCGTCTGTATTTTGCATGGACATGGTCCAGCCAACCCCTTTTTTCCATGATTGATAGACGGTCGAAGAACTGTTGACCAGAGAGGCGAGCGACCTTAGAGAGGCCGTTGTATCATCCACATCCGGATTCATTGTATTGATATTGGAGAAGCCCCAGCCGCCGGGAAAGGCCTTTGGATTGTGAAACACCCAGTCTCCATATTTATATTGCTGTCTTCTTAGCAAATACCGGCTTGCTGTTTGAATGACGGGATCAGATGGAGAAACCTCGGCTTCTTGCAGAGCGTAGCTAATTAAAGCTGTGTTCCAGACAGAAGCTGTTGTGTACTGGATATGCGGATGGCCGCCGATTGTGCATTTCATGGATTTTAAGCCGGCCACCGCCTCCAGAATGACCGGGTCACTTTTGGCATAGCCGAGTGACAGAAGGGCAAAGATCATCAAGAAAGTAGAGCTGAAATAGCTGTAAAGCGTGCCATCGGGCTCGATATGATCAAGCATGTATTGTTTCGCCCGCTGCATCGCCGCTGAATGGATAGAGTAGGGCAGTCGCGGCAAATGCTTGATTTCGTTCTCCATAGCTGCACGAAGCTTTTGGGTTTCCTGGTTGTTCGGCCAGTGAAAGCTGTCGTCAGATCTGGAGATGAACAAGTCAGAGAGGTCAGGGCTTTTCTTTGTTTTCTTTTTGTATTTTTTAGCAGCCACAACCAGGATAGGAATCAGATTGGCCCTGCCGAACACGGACAAGTCGTAGAGATTGACTGGGAACGAAAGAGGCAAAAGAACGGCTTCAATCGGAATGGGGAAACAAGGAGGCCAGCGGTATTGGCCGGTCAAAGCAAACATGATTTTCGCCAGCATATGAGTGTTTTCGATTCCGCCCTTGGCGCGGATGAATGTTTTGGCGGCCTGCAAGCGTGCGTCTCCTTTGGCAACATAGCCAGAATAAAGAAGAGCATAATAGGCCTCTGCTGTTGCGGTCACATTGCCACCCTTCTCATCCTGAAAAAGCTTCCATGCACCGTTTGTGGCCTGTCTGCTCAAGATTCTTTCTGCTAATCCGCGAATCAACTCTTCATCATTTATCCCTAAGGTCCTTAATAGAATAATCATATAAGCATCTGTGGAAATGCCCGTTTCGAATGGATAAGCCCACGAACCATCCGCTGTCTGCGATCGTTTGAGCTGTTCAGTTATTTGAGCAATCAGATCGTTTACACGCAACTTCATCGATGCATCATCCCCTCAGGTAAACACATTTTTTCTATACATATTCCTTTCGGGAAAAAGAATTCTTTCAAGTTGAAGGCTGGCGGAGGTGAATGGTCATTTTTTTTCCAAAAAAGAAGAACAAAAATCGGCTGACGGCCGCTCTTGCGGAGATTAAAGAGGATTGCAAGAAAAGACTTCAAGCTGTACCCATGCCGGGAGAGAAAAGCCTTTCAAGAGAAGAACAGAAGCTGCTTCGGAACATCCGCTCGGAAACAGAACGGCTTAATGCAAATAACATCACGCGGACAAAAGCCTATTTAGACTTTTATTGGATGTACCCGGAAATTCACTGGGCGTTTCTTGCCCATATGATCTCCCGGAATGGGGGATGGAATATGACTGACTTAAGAGGAGAGCTTCATTCGCGCCTTTTAAATGAAGAGAAGCGGCAAGCTTTTTTCAGTTTTCTGGAACGGGGCAACTGGCTCATCTTTCAAGATGCTTATCCGCAGCTGTTATTATTTATGGAAAGCAAGAGGAGGAGCAAAAGCTTATTTTACTTATTGCCTTATTTGAATGTGTCAACATTTATGGAAGTAATATGGAACCATTATTGGCGAAAGGGCGGCTCTGTTCTTCTCACCTGTGCCCTCATTATTAACGAACAAAGCTATTTGGAACAAAGAGTGATTCAAAATCCGCTGTTCAAGGAGCGAGTTTTTCAGACGTTAGAATTCGTTTTTCAGGATCTTCTGTCCGCCAGCCATCTGCTCTTTCCGTTTGATGCCGGCCCTCAGACAGAAAGGACGGGGCTGATCGGGCTGACGCTGCATCACTTTTCCTCCCTGCATGAACGGATTAAATTGGGAAAGCAGCTGTACCGCTTGCTTTTCCAAGACAAAAGCCAGCTAGGGAAGGTGGTCAATTGGGCAGCCTGCCATCGCCATACCGGATCACGAAAAGATTATTGGCCGCATCTGTTTAACGATGTTAATGAAGGTCTTCCGGGTTCAGTCTTTACAAAAAGACTTCAGGCTTGCCAGCTAAGGGAAGGGGCCGCCCGGCTGTACAGCCCTAGTCTGGGATTCGCCTGGGCCAATGCCAGACACTCTCCGGCGGAGCCTGGGGATTGGTTTGAGCATTTAGCAGTGATTGATTATTTGCAAGAAGAACATGAGGAGATCAATGGAGAGATTACTTATGAATACTGTAAAACGCTTGAAACGCTCCAGCTTGCCGCAGCTGCCAAAAAAGCGATTTTCAGCTGATGGGGATATTTTTAAATCGGATGAATAAATTGAAGAGGCAGGAGAGGCCGCTGTTCATGTTAGCAGTGGGCCTTGCTATGCCAGTTGCGGAAAAAGAAGGTGATTTCGTTTTTAAGCATATTATAGTTGACTTTTTTTCCCACGCTCCCTATTATGTATTATGTTCATTTTTATTTCGGGAATCAAAGTTTTGACGAATAGCAGATTTCCATCTTAATAGTATTTAGATAGAACAGGGGTGAAAAGAAAGTGAAGAAAGCAATGAATAAGGAATTGTTTTCTCTTAGCAAGCCGATGGGGTTCTTTTCATTGGCTGTCGTTCTCCTTTGGCTTAAAACATACGCAGCTTATCAAATAGAATTTGATCTTGGCATCGATAACGTCATGCAGAAATTTTTGCTGTTTATTAACCCGATCAGCTCTGCAGTCCTTTTCCTCGCCTTCGCTCTTTTTGCCAAGGGAAGAAGATCGTTTATATGGATGATTATTATTGATTTTCTATTATCTTTCTTGCTATATGCGAATATCGTGTATTATCGCTTTTTTACCGATTTCATTACATTGCCGACGCTTACCCAAACGGATAATGCAGGTGATTTAGGAAAAAGCATTGGTGCTTTGCTGCATCCATATGATTTCATTTATTTTCTTGATACGGTCCTTTTAATCGGGCTGCTGCTTTCTAAGTATGTGAAGCCGGAGCCGATCAAATTAAAAGGGCGTCAAGTAGGAGCGGTTTTCTTAACAGCTATTATTCTCTTTGCTGTCAACTTGGGACTGGCAGAAACAGACCGTCCGCAGCTGTTAACGAGAACATTTGACCGCAACTACTTGGTGAAGTATTTAGGAATGTACAATTACACCATTTATGATGCTGTCCAAAGCTCAAAAGCTTCTACGCAGAGAGCGCTGGCAGACAGCAGCGACATCACGGAAGTGGTCAACTTCACTAATTCGCTTTATGCTCAGCCGAACCCGGAGTATTTCGGGAAAGCGAAAGGGAAAAATGTCATTTATATTCATCTGGAATCGCTGCAAAACTTCATTATTGATTACAAGCTGAATGGAGAAGAAGTAACGCCGTTTTTGAATTCATTGGCGCATGATCAGAATACCTTTTATTTTGATAACTTTTTCCATCAAACCGGCCAGGGGAAAACATCAGATGCTGAATTTATGCTGGAAAACTCCTTGTTCGGCTTGCCGCAAGGCTCCGCTTTTTCAATGAAGGGACATAACACCTATCAGGCGGCACCAGCTATTTTAGGGCAGCAAGGATATACGTCCGCTGTATTTCACGGCAACAAAAAATCCTTCTGGAACCGCGATGAAATTTACAAGTCATTAGGCTTCAATCAATTTTTTGATTCCAGCTACTACGATATGAATGAAAAAGACGTCTTGAACTACGGGTTGAAGGACAAGCCGTTCTTTAAAGAATCAACCTCATTGCTTGAAACAGTCAAGCAGCCGTTTTATGCGAAGTTTATTACACTGTCGAACCATTTTCCCTTCCCGATGAGCCAAGAGGAAGCAACGATTGAACCTCATCATACGGGCGATAAATCAGTAGATGGTTATTTCCAAACCGCCAGATATTTGGATGAAGCGGTGGAGGAGTTTGTTGCTTACCTGAAGAAATCGGGGCTGTATGACAACTCAGTGATTATTATGTACGGAGACCATTACGGCATTTCCGATAATCACAACAAAGCCATGTCTGTGGTAACAGGCAAGGAAGTAGGCAAGTTTGAAAATGCCCAGCTTCAGCGGGTGCCGCTGTTTATTCATGTGCCTGGCGTCAAAGGCGGGGTGCAGCACCAATACGGCGGACAAATAGACTTGTTGCCAACGGTTCTTCATTTATTAGGAATTGATACGAAGCCGTATGTGCAGATGGGGACGGATTTATTGTCGCCGCAGCATAACGAAGTCGTGCCGTTCCGCAATGGAGATTTTATCAGCAAGGACGTAACAGCTATCAATGATAAGTATTACAGCACAGAAACCGGCGAAGAAATAGAAGAAACAGAAGAGCTGAAGAAGCAAGCAGAAATCGTTGGGAAAAAGCTCCGTCTGTCAGACAAAGTGCTGAACGAAGACTTGCTGCGCTTCTATACGCCGCAGGGCTTTACACCGGTCGATCCGTCAGACTATGACTATACGCACCGCCAAGATAACGAAAATAAGGCGGCAGAAATTAAATAATTGACCTCTTGAGAACGATCAGCAGCTGGTTTGAAAATAAAGCCGGATATCTTCTCATTAAAAATAAAACGATTCCGGTGAGACCGGAATCGTTTTATTTTTTCTTTCTTGAATATAAAAAGACTTCTTCCGCCAGGTCATTAATAAATCTTGTGCCTACTTCCCTATTCAGGTATTTAAGCTCTGCCGCAATTTTAATAATGAAAATACACTTTTCCGAAGATGGGTGGATAAGAGACAACACCGTATTGACGGCAATCAGGAATTCTTTGTAATCGTTGCCCTTCCCTTCGTAAATAACAAAGCCTTCTGTTTCAACCGGCTGGAAATCGGAATCTTTGTCCATCGGGACATCGGCATGGATAACAGAAAACGAATAGGCTGGCGGCTGCAGTTCAGGTCTATCGATTTTATAAAGAGCTTTGGCCTGCTTAATTAATTGTTTTATTTTTTTATCTTTAAACGATTGTTTTAGCTGTTCAATATAGAGTTCGTCTGAAAGGCTTTCATCCGGGCTATTCCAGCATATCAATAGCTTTTCATTCATATTGATTTCTTCTCCCTTTACTTTTTCTACTAGTCTTATACCCACTTTTTCTTGGGAGAGACCTGTTCAGGTAAAGCTGAATAAAAAAGTATAAACCACTGCTTAAAAGAATACCAATGTTTGGGACAACTGACAAATGAAAGGGTAAAAACAGCTGTATAAAGATTGAAGAAGCGGGAATCGTGGTAACATAACCGATAAAGGGGCGATGAAGGTGACGCGTTTATTTACAGATGACAGTCTATCGTTGCATACAGACTTGTATCAAATTAATATGGCCTATACGTATTGGAAAGATGGCATCCATGAAAGGAAGGCTTTGTTTGATCTGTTTTTTCGAAAAATGCCCTTTGAAAATGGCTATGCCGTATTTGCAGGGCTGGAAAGAGCTGTCCATTATCTAAGGAACCTCCAATTTACAGAGAGTGATATTAGCTATTTGCGCAGTATCGGTGAGTATGACGAGGCCTTTCTGCAATATTTGGGGAAGTTAGAATTTACAGGAAGCCTTCGTTCGATGAGAGAGGGAGAGCTTGTCTTTGCCAACGAACCCCTCATTCGGGTAGAAGCGCCGCTTATTGAAGCACAATTAATTGAAACAGCCCTGCTTAATATCATTAATTTTCAAACGTTAATTGCCACAAAAGCCGCCCGCATCAAGACGGTGTGCGGAGAAGATACAGTCATGGAATTTGGGACAAGGCGGGCCCAGGAAATGGACGCTGCGATCTGGGGCACGCGCGCCGCTTACATTGCCGGTTTTGACGCTACGAGCAATGTTCGTGCCGGGAAGCTGTTTGGCATTCCGCCAGCAGGCACACATGCTCATGCGATGGTTCAAGCGTATCGGGATGAATATACAGCGTTCCGCAAGTATGCGGAGTCGCACAAGAATTGTGTTTTCCTGGTGGATACGTACGATACCTTAAAATCAGGTGTTCCAAATGCCATCCAAGTTGCTAAGGAAATGGGCAGTCAAATTCGTTTTATGGGGATTCGCCTTGACAGCGGCGACCTTGCTTATTTGTCTAAGGAAGCGAGAAAGCAGCTTGATGAGGCGGGCTTCCATGAGGCAAAAATCGTTGCCTCCAATGATCTTGATGAATACACCATTTTAAACTTAAAGGCGCAAGGGGCCAAGATCGATACATGGGGCATAGGCACCAAAGTGATCACAGCCTTCGATCAGCCGGCTTTAGGCGCGGTTTACAAGCTGGTCTCCATTGAAAATGAACGGGGCGAACTTGAGGATACGATTAAAATTTCCGGTAATCCCGAAAAGGTGTCTACGCCCGGCAAGAAGCGCGTCTACCGGATTATCAGCCGGGCAAGCGGCAAGTCTGAAGGCGACTATATTGTGTTGGACGACGAAAAACCGGAGGAACAGGAGAAAATTAAAATGTTTCATCCCGTCCATACGTATATCTCCAAGTTTGTCACAAATTTTGAAGCGCGTGATCTGCATGAAGACATTTTCGTTGCAGGTGAATTTGTGTATGAATTGCCGTCATTAACAGCTATCCGTGAATATTTAAAGAGCAGCCTTGGGCTGTTGTGGGATGAGTATAAACGAATTTTGAATCCGGAGGCCTATCCAGTCGACTTAAGCGAAAAATGCTGGAATAATAAAATGGAGCTTATTCAGAAAGTAAAAGAGCAAACAGAGAAAAGATTAAAGCAGCGACAGCTTGAGGAGGAGAATAATGAATGACAGATTTACAGCAGCAGATCATTGAGGAACTGAAAGCAAAGCCAGTGATTGACCCGCAGGAAGAAATCAGAAAGAGCATTGATTTCATGAAAGACTACGTAAAAAAACATTCTTTTCTTAAAGGATTTGTTCTCGGGATATCCGGAGGCCAAGACTCTACTCTTGCCGGGAAGCTGGCACAGCTGGCGGCCGATGAGCTGAAGGCTGAAACTGGATCAGAAGACTACAAGTTCTATGCGGTCCGACTTCCAAATGGCGTGCAAAAGGACGAAGAGGATTGCCAGGATGCTCTCGATTTTATCCAGCCTGACGAAACGCTTACTGTGAATATCAAGGCGGCCGTAGATGCAAGCGAACAAGCATTAAAGGCAGCGGGCATCACACTTTCCGATTTTGCTAAAGGAAATGAAAAAGCGCGGGAACGAATGAAAGCTCAATACAGCATTGCCGCGATGAAAAATTGCGTGGTTCTGGGAACGGATCATGCAGCGGAAGCAATCACCGGCTTTTTCACAAAGTACGGAGACGGAGGCTCCGACCTGGTTCCGCTTTACCGCTTAAATAAGCGGCAAGGCCGTCAAATGCTGAAAGCTCTCGATTGTCCCGAGCATTTATATACAAAAGTGCCTACGGCTGATTTGGAAGAGGACCGGCCCATGCTTCCTGATGAAGCGGCTCTTGGGGTGTCTTATGAATATATTGATGACTATCTTGAGGGAAAAGAAGTGCCGGAAGCTGCAAACGAGCGCATTGAACAATTATATTTAAATTCGCGTCACAAACGGCACTTGCCAATTAGCATTTTTGATGACTTTTGGAAATAAAGCAGGGCTGGAAAAGGCATCAGGGAAATTTATTTCCCCTGATGCCTTTTTATGTCGTCCGCTTTCAGAGAAGGGGGAGGTCCTTTTTTACTGGGCAGCCGTTATGTTATTTACTGTAAAATAATTATGCTTTTTTTGTTTCTATCCGCAAGTATATTTTGCGCAAAAAATAAAAGCGCTTTCTTTATGCGCAAAATATTCTATAATTGGAGGTGTAATTATAAGTTTGTTCTTTTTTTCCTGCAATTTTTACGAAATTCTAAGGAATGGGTGGAATAGACAAAGTATTTCCACAAAGATGAACAATGAGGGGGAACGATATGAAGAACTTTGAAGAATTAGTGGCTTCAGTAACGAATTGGATTTGGGGACCTCCCATGATGCTGCTGTTGTTAGGCGGCGGTCTTTTTTTAACGGTCCGTTTAGGCTTTTTCCAATTTCGTTATTTGCCGCATGTGATGAAAGAAACATTTGGCAAAATTTTTGTGAAAGATGATGCGCCAGGTTCAGTCACGCCTTTCCAAGCGACGACCTCTGCGCTTGCCTCTACGATAGGCGCTGCCAATATAGTTGGGGTTCCGGTGGCCATCGCTCTAGGAGGACCAGGAGCTATCTTCTGGATGTGGGTCGTTGCGATGATCGGGATGGCTTCTAAGTATTCTGAGGTTGTGCTTGGTGTTAAGTACCGTACAAAAAATGAAGAAGGAGAATGGGTAGGCGGCCCGATGCATTATATTGAAAAGGGTCTTGGCTGGAAACCGGTAGCTGTCTTTTTCGCATTTTTCTTAATGATTGAAATTGTGGCAAGTACGATGGTTCAATCCAATTCTCTCTCCCAAACAGTGGAATCTTCATTTAATATTCCGCCGCTTGCGACGGGGATCATTGTTCTTGTATTAGTAGCTTTAGTGACGCTGGGCGGCATTCAGCGCATTGGTTCTGTCACAGAAAAATTCATTCCATTAATGGTGGGTATTTATCTAGTAAGCGCTCTCATTGTTTTAGGTGCTAACGTAACTGAAATTCCTGCTGCTTTTGCCTTGATTTTCAAATCGGCATTCGCTCCGATTTCAGCTGCTGGAGGGTTCGCCGGCGCCGGCGTCGCAGCTGCGATTCGCTGGGGACTGGCACGCGGCATCTATTCGAACGAGGCTGGGATGGGAACAGCACCAATCGCTCATGCGGCTGCTAAAACAGAGCATCCGGCGAAGCAAGGATTGTGGGGGATTTTCGAGGTAATTGTTGATACGCTTGTTGTTTGTACGATGACGGCTCTGGTCGTTCTCACATCAGGAGCTTGGCAAGATGTAACGGCAGACAAAGCATCCACTATGGTCGTAACCGCTTTATCGAATGTCGTAGGTACAGGAATAGCTGGAACACTGATTTCAATCTGTTTATTCTTCTTTGTTTTATCAACGGTTGTTGTGATTGTGTTTTACGGAGAGAAACAGGCGGAGTATTTATTCGGCCTGAAATTTTCCAAAATTATGCGATTTGTGTATTTAGCGGCTATTATTGCCGGAGCGGTTGGCGGATTGCAATTCATCTGGCAGTTCCTTGATTTAATGCTTGCTATGATCGTTTTGCCAAACGTGATCGCTTTACTATTCTTGAACGGAGAAGTAAGAGAGCTTACCAAAGATTATATTAACCGCTATATTAAAAAAGAGAACAAAGAACAAGAACAAACACATAGTGTAGGAAAATAACAAGATCCGTCTTGTAACGATTAAAAAGAATTCGGGCTTTGAAAACATCATGGAAAGGTTGATCGTTATGTATGATGAATTAAAACATTTATCTGTGCAGGAGCAAGTAGAGAAATTAACAAGAACATTGGTTGGCATCCCAAGCATTAACGCTTCAGAGGGCGGCGAGGTAGCGGTAGCAGATGCTATTTTAGATATTTTGCGTTCTTACCCGTATTTTCAAGAGAATCCAGCGCTTGTTTGGGAGCAAACGGCCATCAATGATGCTTTAAACAGAAAAAATGTTTTTGCATTTGTCAAAGGCGGTATCAATGCAAAACAGACGATTGTTTACCATGCTCATATTGATACGGTCGGGATTGAAGATTTTGGTGCGTTGCGTCCTCATGCGTTTGATCCCGATTATCTCCAAAGCTTCTTTAAAGGGTTTGAGCAGGATGCGGATGTTCAAGCGGATGCGCAGTCTGGTGACTGGTTGTTCGGACGCGGTTCGGTTGATATGCAAAGCGGCGCGGCGGTTCATTTAGCTAACCTTCTTTATTTCACAGAGCATCGCGACGAACTGCCAGGCAATTTACTCGTCATGTTTAACCCGGATGAGGAAAGCCAGCACGCTGGAGTGAAAAGTGCGGTATTCGAATTGGAGCGCTTAAAAAATGAATGGGGCTTAGAATATGTAGCAGCCATTAATAATGATTTCATTACGCCGCAATATGATGGAGATACAACAAGATATATTTATACAGGAGCCGCTGGCAAAATCCTTCCGAGCTTTTATATTTATGGAAGGGAAGCTCACGTCGGAGACACATTGCAAGGGGTCGATCCGAATTTCATCGCAGCTGAACTAACAAGAAGAATTCACAATAACGTGGAGCTATGTGAAAACATTCCAGATGAAATGGTGCTGCCGCCGACATGTTTGTTCCAGCGGGATAATAAATTCACCTACAACGTCCAAACAGCAACGAGCAGTTATCTATACTTTAACTATTTCCTCTACCGTGATTCTGCGGCTGATGTTATGCAAAAGCTGCGCCAGATTACTGCTGAAGCTTGCCAGGAAATCACACAGTATTTATCAAGCCAGTATGAGCAGTACCTGCACCGCTCAGGTCTTCCTCGCAAACACTTGACTTGGGATATTGAAGTCGTATCTCTTGAAGAATACAGCAGAGACTTAAAGAACAGAGGAATTGATGTAGAGGCGGTATGCGCAAAGGTGACAGAAGAGCACAAAATGCTTGATGTCCGGATGATTGCCTTTAAAATTGTTGAAGTGCTGAATGAAATGGACCCAATTAAAAAACCGCGTGTCGTGTTATTCTTTGCTCCTCCATATTTGCCTCATAACTTCCTTCGGGAGGATAATCTGGCAGAGCAGGCGATTTTAACAACGATGAAGCAGGTGCTTGAACAAGCACAGCAAGAAAGCGGCGAAACATTTGAAGTGAAAAAGTTCTTCCCTTATCTGGCGGATGGCAGCTACTTGTCCATCCATGAAACGAATGAGGAGCTGCAAAGCTTGTTGAACAACTTGCCGAACGTGGGCAATCTTTATACGCTGCCAGTTGAAGAAATCCGCCGTTTAAATATTCCTTCTATCAATATGGGCGTATATGGGAAAGACGGCCATAAGTGGACGGAAAGGGTGTATAAGCCTTACTCCTTTGGCGTTTTGCCGGGTCTGATCCGTGAAACCACGATCAGCCTGCTGAATAATGTACCAGTCAAAGTCAATTAACGAATGCATAAAAAGCCAGGTTCCTCCTTTGCCGTTGTATACATAGCGGCAAAGGTTCCTGGCTTTTTATGATCATTTATGCATTTTGTGCTTAGAAATGGAATTGCGGGCATCCTAATGATGGACGCATCATCAAGATGTAGACATTCGGGAGAAATGCTTCTATGAAAAGCTATCCAAGACAGGCAAAATTGGAAGGACAGCAAAAAAACGGTTACACATCGAAATGGTTTTTTACTGAATATTTAATTAACAGCAGAACAGCTTGACCGCTGTGGTCGATAGATATAAAATGAGTTCAAATTAGCTCGAATAATCCATGTCTCCTTCATATATTTTCGATAATATGGTTCGAAAGTTTCTACTAAATCACCGTAAATGATTGGACTATGAGGGCAGATTCTTTTTGTAAACAACTAGAATTCTGCTTTCAGCGCTGAAAGGATTCTAGTTTTTATTTTATGTACATCGAGCAGTATCTTATTGCACAACAGAGGAGTGGAAAGAGTGACAGGAAAACCGGAATTACATAACCAGGAAATGATTCTAGTTTTAGACTTTGGCAGTCAGTACAATCAATTAATTACCCGCCGTATCCGGGAGTTTGGCGTGTACAGTGAACTTCATCCGCATACAATTACTGCAGAAGAAGTAAAAGAAATGAATCCGAAAGGCATCATTTTTTCCGGCGGACCAAATAGCGTTTATTCGGAAACGGCCTTTCATTGTGATGAAAAGATCTTTGAATTAAATATTCCTATTTTCGGCATTTGCTACGGCATGCAGCTGATGACGAAGCATTTTGGCGGGAAAGTCGAGCCTGCTTCACACCGTGAGTACGGAAAGGCCGCTATTCAAGTGAAAAACGAAACGGCTCTCTTTAAAGGACTGCCGGCTGAGCAAGTCGTTTGGATGAGTCATGGCGATTTAGTCACAGCTGCTCCTGAAGGTTTTTCTGTTGACGCTGTTAATCCTTCTTGTCCGATCGCTTCTATGAGCAACGAAGAAAAGAAGCTTTACGCGGTACAATTCCATCCGGAAGTAAAACACTCCGTCTATGGCCTTGAATTACTGAAAAACTTTGTGTTTGAGGTATGCGGCTGCAAAGGCGACTGGTCGATGGAAAACTTTATTGAAGTTGAAATGGAAAAAATCCGCCAAGTAGTCGGTGACAAAAAAGTGCTGTGCGCTTTAAGCGGCGGAGTGGACTCTTCTGTCGTGGCTGTACTGATTCACAAGGCGATTGGCAATCAGCTGACATGTATTTTTGTGGATCATGGGCTGCTGCGCAAAGGTGAAGCGGACAGTGTGATGGAAACCTTTGCTCAAGGGTTTAATATGAATGTTATCAAGGTAGATGCCAAGGATCGCTTCTTGAACAAATTAAAGGGTGTATCTGACCCTGAACAAAAACGTAAAATTATCGGCAATGAATTTATTTATGTGTTCGATGATGAAGCAACTAAGCTCGAAGGCATTGATTTCTTAGCTCAAGGAACGCTGTATACTGACATTATTGAGAGCGGCACAGCTACAGCTCAAACGATCAAATCCCACCATAATGTGGGCGGGCTCCCTGAAGATATGCAGTTTAAGTTAATCGAGCCTTTAAATACCCTGTTTAAAGATGAGGTTCGTGCTCTTGGCACAGAGCTTGGTATTCCTGATCATATCGTTTGGCGTCAGCCATTCCCAGGACCAGGCCTTGGCATTCGTGTATTGGGAGAGATCAGCGAAGAAAAGCTGGAAATTGTTCGTGAATCTGATGCGATCCTGCGCGAAGAAGTTCGTCTCAATGGTTTGGAAAGGGAGATTTGGCAATACTTCACTGTGCTGCCGGACATTCGCAGCGTAGGTGTGATGGGGGATGCCCGTACGTATGATTATACGATTGGCATTCGGGCAGTAACTTCTATTGACGGCATGACTTCTGATTGGGCACGTATCCCTTGGGATGTTCTTGAAAAAATTTCTACACGTATTGTTAATGAAGTGCCGCACGTAAACCGTGTAGTTTATGACGTTACAAGCAAGCCGCCTGCTACAATCGAGTGGGAGTAAAGACGAATAAAAAATAAAATAACGCAATAAATGTTCGTGTTCTTCTTGACCGATGGTAAGAAGACCGATAAAATGAGAGAGAATTAAATCTTTATGTTTTCTTCGTATAATCTTGGGGATATGGCCCAAAAGTTTCTACCGAGCTGCCGTAAATAGCTTGACTACGAGGTGCAAACAGATAGATATTTCTCTGTCGTTTCGTATCCTAGTCACGCTTCGGACGCTTTTGTCCGAAGCGTTTTTTCGTTTAACGGCAATTCTGAGAACAAAGCATGCTGATATCTATGGATTTATGCAAAGGAATGATTTTGCGGATTTCCAGTGAAGCTTAATGAATAAAGAAAGAAATCTGATGCTTGCACTTATTCTGAGGGAGAAGAGAAGGGAGATTATCATGAAAAAGTTTTTTCAGTTTGAAGAGCTGGGAACAAATTATCGCCGGGAATTTATCGGCGGCTTAACAACATTTTTGTCCATGGCTTATATTCTTATTGTGAATCCAGTAACGCTGTCGTTAAAGAATGTGCCGGATTTGCCAGATGCTATGAGAATGGATTATGGGGCTGTATTTGTAGCAACGGCGGTTGCAGCGGCGATCGGTTCTTTGCTCATGGGGCTGCTGGCAAAATATCCAGTTGCTCTGGCGCCGGGTGTGGGGTTAAATGCTTTTTTCGCCTATACGGTTGTTTTAACATACGGTGTTCCCTGGCAAACAGCATTGGCGGGTGTCTTATTTTCCGGACTGTTTTTTATTTTGCTCACGCTATCAGGCTTGCGTGAAAAAATTATTAACTCCATCCCAACGGAGTTGAAGCTTGCTGTAGGAGCGGGAATTGGACTGTTCATCACTTTTATCGGATTTCAAAACGCGGGAATTATTATTAATAACGATGCTGTGCTTGTAGGGCTCGGCGATTTAACCGCTGGCAATACATTGCTTGCTATCTTCGGGATCATTATTACAGTGGTGTTAATGACAAAAGGAGTCAATGGCGGTATTTTTATCGGAATGATTATTACTGCAGCAGTCGGGATGATGGCCGGACTGATTGAATGGCCAAAGCAGGTCATCGGAACTGTGCCAAGCATTGAACCGACTTTCGGTGTGGCGTTAGAAACAATTTTTCAATCTCCATCAGAGATTTTTACGATTCAAATGCTGGTCGTTGTCTTGACCTTTTTATTTGTAGACTTCTTTGATACAGCCGGAACGCTTGTAGCTGTGGCCAATCAAGCGGGCTTAATGAAAGGGAATAAATTGCCTCGTGCCGGAAAAGCGCTTTTTGCTGATTCATGTGCCACAGTGATCGGTGCTTTGCTTGGAACGTCGACAACCACTTCTTATATTGAATCTTCTGCCGGGGTGGCTGCTGGTGCCCGGACAGGTTTTGCTTCTGTTGTTACAGCTGGGTTTTTTCTATTATCATTGTTGTTCTTTCCTCTGCTTGAGGTAATTACGGCACCGGTAACCGCGCCCGCTTTAATCATTGTCGGTGTGTTGATGGTGTCAGCTCTTGGGCAAATTGACTGGTCAAGGTTTGAAATAGCCGTTCCGGCATTTTTAACTATTATTGCGATGCCGCTGACATACAGTATCGCAACTGGAATTGCTATTGGCTTCATTTTCTATCCGATTACAATGATCACAAAAGGGAGAGGGAAGGAAATCCACCCGATCATGTATCTATTGTTTATTATCTTTGTGCTGTATTTCGTTTTCTTAGTTTAGGCTTATTAGAGAGGCTGCCCTATGCAGGGCAGCCTCTTTTTTTCGCTTCGTTAAACGATAAAAGCTAACAAGAAAATTTCCCTTCAATAAACAGGCCGCAAGATCAAGGTAAGCAGATTGAGTGAATAAGAGGAGAAACCTCTCTGCTGCTTAGCATCCTTGTTAGTTTGGAAGCGAGAGAATGATGAGACATAACGGAAGGTTGAATTTTCTTTTCAAAAAAGAGTTGACGGTTTTGATAACACCTGATATAGTATTAAGAGTCGCTAAGGAAACAAGTTAGCGAAGCTGAAAAACACTTCCAAAAAGTTTTTCAAAAAAACTTTGACAAAAGAAAGTGGATGTGTTAAATTAATAGAGTCGCCATTGAGGCGAAGCTAAGAAATTGATCTTTGAAAACTGAACAAAAACATGCCAGTAAGTTAATTCTTATTTTTAAAACATGAGCAAGTCAAACATCTTTTTGGAGAGTTTGATCCTGGCTCAGGACGAACGCTGGCGGCGTGCCTAATACATGCAAGTCGAGCGGACTTGACGGAAGCTTGCTTCCG
>NZ_MWMM01000013.1:0-72744 GCF_002189605.1 Pseudobacillus badius | reverse complement strand
AGGCAAAATTAAAGGGCATGAGCCCGGTTGATTATCGGAATCATGCCCTTGAGGCAGCCTAACATTTGTGTCTAACTTTTTGGGTTCAGATCATTCCGGCAGTTGTTTTTGTTTTTTTCTTATCTTCTGCTTTCTCTTATTATCTTCCTGACCTCTTCCAAGGAGGGAAGTGCGGCCATCGCTCCTTTTTGCGAAGCTGCCAATCCTCCCGATATCGAGGCGAAGCGGGCCATATCAGCCGCTTCATCCAGGGTTATGGAAGAAATAGCTTCATTCCGCTCGTTCAATCCGTACAACAAACCCGACATAAAGGCATCCCCAGCCCCCGTCGTATCAACTGTTTCCACTTTCCAGGCGTCTATTTCGGCAACAGCAGCTTTTGTGAATACGATGCTTCCATGCTCTCCCTTTGTCAGCAAAACAAGCGAAAGATCATAGCTGTCTATCCACTGCTTTATGGCTTCTGTATTCGTTCCTCCTGTTAGAAACAAGAGTTCTTCTTCCGACAGCTTTAATATGTCTGCTTCTGCCATCATCGTAAATATCGTTTGTTTAAGCAGCTCTTCATCTTCCCAGAGAGCCAGGCGAACGTTAGGGTCGAACGAAACCATCAATCCATGTTTCTTTGCATAAGCAAGCGCCTTTTGGGTAGCCCCCCTGGCAGGCTCCCTTAACAGCGAGATAGTTCCGAAATGAAATATTTTTTTAGCAATAAACCATTCTTCTCTTATCTCCGATTCCTCCAAAAAGAAATCGGCGCTTTCCTTGATGTAAAAGCTGAAGCTGCGCTCTCCTTTTTTGTCCAAAGTAACGAACACCAGGCCGGTCCGATGAGTATCTGTGAAAATAAGAGAGGCAGTATCTACCTGATAGGCAGCCAGCGTTTTTTTCAAAAAAGTGCCTAGCACATCGTTTCCCAGCTTCCCGATGAACATAGATTCCATTCCCAGGCGGGCGGCTCCAACCGCCACATTGGCTGGAGCACCGCCTGGGCTTTTTATATAGGTGCTATTTTCGGGGTCAGCTGGAATGAAATCAATCAATGCTTCACCAAGGGTGATCAGTCCGTTTTTCATAAGGAATCTCTCCTTTTCAGTCAAACAGGCACAACGGCGTTTGGCTTACCTGATCCAGGCGATAATGCCTTCGTCATCATCAAGCTCCAGCTCAATTCCAGCCGCAAATGGATCCATTTGGAGCTTCGTATCCAGCCAAAAGCGAATCGCTTCAATTATATTCACCGTGACTAAAATTTGCTTTCGTCCGGCAACATGCGATTCAGCAGAAAAGCCGTAATCATCGTCGAACATTAACTCTATTTCCACCTCATAGGGTGAAACGGCTTTTTTGTCAGAAACATATAAACAAAGAGCATTAATAATATCTTGCTCAGACAGCTTTATCTGTTCCATGAATGATCATCCTTCCGTTTATTTTTGAACAAGGAAACAACAATCTTCCGGATGAGCACCACAATTGCCACGAGAACAATCATATTAATTAAAAAGCCAAGCACAGATCCTAAAATCCCCAGATTGCCAAGCAGACTGCCAAACAGCAAGCCGGCTACACCGCCAAGAAACAGTCCTTTTAGAAGACCGCCTTTGTTTGATTTAGAGGCTGCTGATTTTTTTGAATCCTTCGTCGCTGATTTTTGTTTATTCACTTGCTGGTCTTTGTCCTTCTTTAAAAAGGACGGGCTGCTCCCTGCAGGAGAATTGTAAGATTTTTTCCCTGATTTATACGACTTGGCGCTTGCCGATTGCGGCTGGTGGTCAAACACGTGGCTGATCGGCGCAAAACATAGACTAAAGATAAAAAGTGATGCCATAATTTTTTTCAACATATAAAAAACCCTCCATTTTTTGTTTTTCAATCAATTAAACAGCTTTTTCGTCTTCCATGCGGCTCGTATATTTACTTTCCAGCCTCTTTTCAATTTTTTCAATCATCTTTTCATCCTTCATCAATTCCTCTTTATTCTTGGCCACTAGCTGCTGAAAAGCCAATCGTTTTTTCTTCATGCTTTCCCCTCCTTATTCAATGGATTCCCTGCTGCTTAAAACCATAAGCAGATAAACAAAAAAGCCTGTACCGGATGGCGGTACAGGCTTTGATCGCACAAAAAGACCTATACCGTTTGGTAAGGTCTTGCTAACAACGTTCATCGCTGCCAACAAAGCCGAGAGCTGACCGCTCTGTAATGACGACTTTGCTGTAAAAGCTACTCCCCTTAAAAGGAATATTCAGTTTATACTAATATAATAATCTATGATCGGCGGGGCGTCAAGTGCTAACTTCTGCTTGTTTTTTCAGCAGAGTTGCTAAATTTTTTATCTACTTCGCTCCTTTACACCATTCGCATCTAATCAAAATAAAGGGCGTACCGCACAGCACCTGTTATTGCGGTCCCCCACTCCAAGTAGCTACGTGATCATCCTCGTCGAATTCGATCACAACATCCGTGACATTCGTTATGCTGTTCTTGATATTCGCTTCAATATGGTCCCTTATATCATCAGCTGCTTTGATCTTCATTTCGGGATCTACCTCCAAGCGGAGCTCTATATGGAGATCATCCCCTTCCTTGATAACGTCCAAATCCTGAATATCCCTTATTTCAGGATGCTGCAGCACCCGGGCGCCGATTTTTGCTTGCAGCTTAACGTCTGCCACCCCCAGTACTCCTGCCGCGTTATCTAGAAATATCCGGCCGACAACCAGAATAAGCATCAGGCCGATGACGATAGAAGCATACCCGGTAGCACTATGAAAAGGCGTGTAGGCAGCCAGGATAATAGCCATCATAGCAAGAAGGGCACCGCCAACAGCTACATTATCCTCTAAAAAAACAAGTTTTGTAGCTGGCTTGGCATTCTTCACATGCTTGTAGCTTTCCGGAATAATTTTAAGCCCTTTTACTTTTTCTTGAGGCAAATGCTCGGTAATTTCTTTCATTGCCTTGTAAAGAACGGTTGCCTCCAATACAGCGGCGGTTCCGAGAATGCCAATGTTCAGCCAAAACCAGTCTTTGGAATGAACCGGGCTGGAAATATGATGAAAGCCTTCAACCACTGTTTCATACGCCAATACCCCTACAATTAACACAGCGCCGAGCAGAACTAAATTCACTAAGCGGCCAAACCCTCCTGGAAACCTTTCTGTCGGCTCCTTTTTACTTAATGAGGAACCGATAAAAACAAACAGCTGATTAGCGGCATCGCCAAAACTGTGCATCATTTCAGCAAACATGGCGACGTTGCCCGTGATTAAATAAGCAGCTGTCTTAATCAGTGCAACGATGGTATTTATTACCGCCGCCCATAAAGCTGACCTGCTGCCGGCTTTTAATAACCCTATGAATTCCTTCACTTTGTCCGCTCCTTTCTTCCAGAAGCTTTTTCTATTTTCGTCTGTTCTTATTTCATTCCCCCTAGCGTCTATAATAAAAACGTGAATCTGTTCCAGCAAAAAGAAAAAGTGACGCCATCATCGCGCTTTTGTCACTTTCCTGCTGCCAGGCTATACAGTCTTTGAAACGCTTTCTCCCAAAGACTTGCGCGGGCGGGCAGAACGGTACCAATACAAACAAAGCAAAAAAACAAGGATCATATCGACGGCATCGCCGCCATAATACATGAAGACCCCGCCCACTTTTGCTTGCGCTTCAGCCACACCGGCCGGCGGATGGGCATAAATGTATTTGGATAATATTCCATGGCCGGCGAGCGCAAGGATCAGGACCAGCGCTCGGTATAGGAAGCTCTTTTGATGAGGAATCGGATCAATATAAAGGATGACGGCAGTGAACAAGTAGCCGGCTAAAAATACATGAAAATGGATGAAGAGGTGCAAAAACAGGGATTCGTGCATCGCACGATACAACTCAGTGGTGTAAAGAACCCATAACCCGCCAACGTTCAGGAGAGCGGCCACTGCAGGATCGCTCAGAAGCCGGATGGGCTTGCTTTTTAATAAACGGGCAAGGGCGCGTGCGGCTCCCACCGGCAATGTCCGCAAAATCAAAGTGACTGGCGCGGCCAGCACTAGAAGAAGCGGCGCAGCCATCCCCAATAGTAAGTGTCCGGCCATATGGGCTGTAAAATCCACATGCGCCCGGGCAGCAAGAGGCCCAGTGACCGAGCTCAAAGCCAGCAAAATCCCTGCTACCCAGCAGGCTGTGCGAAAGAAAGGCCACTTTCTTCGATAACGGTTAGACACAGCGACAGCAGCTAGGTATAGACATAAGGCGAAGAGAAATGGGAGCGCCAAAAGCACTTGCGGCGCCGCTTTGGACAGCTGCTCTCCCGCGTAGCAAATATCTGATCCCATCATGAGGAGCGCTCCCGTTTGTTCCGCGTCCGCATCAGCAGGATTCCTCCGACAAGGATCATGGCAAGAGCGGTGAGATTCCAGATCATATCGTACACGATAATGTTTTCGACATATCTAATTTGGTGAATCCTCATCATCTTGTGCTGAATGATCCCATCATATAGCTGAAATCCGCCAGCTCCAAGCAATACACCGCCCCACCATCTGGCAGGCCAGAACCCCTGCTTTCTGCGGAGATCGGCAAGCATAAATAAACCGCCGATTGTCGCGAACCAGCTAAAAGCATGGAAAAAACCGTCGGAAACCAATCCCATCGCTGTTGTTGACTTGTCGTAAAAATGATGCCAGTGAAGCAGCTGATGGAAAACCGCTTCATCAAAAAAGGCAATAAAACCTACGCCAAATAAAAAACCTGACCACACATTTTTGGATAAATAGCCAGAACGGTGCAAATCCACGTTGTCACTCTCTACTTTGGCAGCCATGACGTCCCCCTCCCATTCTTTTGAAATTGATGTTATGTATTCCCATCTTTCCACAAATAAGCCAAGTACAAACAAAAGGATATTACAAATGACAAAAGACAATTTGTCAGATGAGAGTCAAGGACATGTAAAAAAGCGGACACAGCCCATCAACTCCCTCCTGCTCTCCTGAAGCAGAAAAGTACCCGCAGATTGAATAGAAGAATGGTTATTGAATAATAACTGTTCAACATCTATTATTTTAATATTTTTGAAATAATGTTATTATTTGTTAAATACATAATGAAAGGCGGACTTTTCATGCGAAATGAACCTATTTTACCTTACGTTTTAATTGTTCTATCTTTAGCCATATCAACTTACTTTGCTTTTAATACAAAGTCTTTAGTACCTAAAGGGTATGAATTGGCTATTGATGGTTATGTAATATCAAAAACTTTAATGGTGATTTTCACCTTGTACCTATTATCTAAATTAGGCTACTATTTCATAACTAAAAAAGATTAGCCGCTGAGCTGATCTTTTTTTATTTATGGAATGACAAAGATGATCGGCTTCCTCCACGTGCTTCTGCCAAACATGGCGGGTCACCACTTTTTGATGGTCTCTGCTTTCTGTACATGACGCTAAAGCAGGACACAGCCTGAAAAGATGTTTAGGTGATTCATTCCCTTCAAATAAGCATCATTATACAGCTGCCCTCTGTTTGTACATCCTGTTGATTGAAATGGAAGGCGCGAAGACTCCGGCGGGATCAGCGGGACAGGCGAGACCCCGCAGGTGCCTTGCACCGAGGAGGCTCGCCGCCCGCCCCGCGGAAAGCGAAGCAGCCTGGAATAGAAATCTACAGACCCATCCGCAGTCTGAAAAGATTAGCCGCTAGGCTAATCTTTTTTATTTTAGCTGGTAAATCACACAGGAATGGACATACTGTTAAGAACTTCAATAAATGAGGCGATAGAAATGAAAAAGAAAGCGATATGGATCTTGAGCATCCTTTTTACTCTTTTAGTAGTTGGCGGCTCCGTCGTCAACTACATAAATGGTGCTTCTTTTGACTGGACTGATATGCTGGGAAGAGTTTTAACTAGCGCCCTGCCCTTGCTGCTTCTGTTTTGCAAGCGGATTCCATTCAGTTTGCCGCTTATAGCCGGCTACTACCTTTTGCTGTTCAGCACCTTTTTCCTCGGAGCCATGCTGCGCTTTTATGACCGGTTCTCTTGGTGGGATACAGCCACTCATTTTCTCGGAAGCGCCTTTATGGCTTTCATGGCCATCGCTTTATACAAATGGTACATCCCTGAATCAGCAGAACGCCATGTTTCGTCTTGGCTCATTTTTCTATTTGTTTTATCCTTCTCCATCACTTCCAGCGTCATGTGGGAAGGCGTGGAATTTGTCGGCACGCTGATCGGCGCATTGGAAAGCGACAGCAACAAAGACACAATGACCGATTTGTTTTCAGGAATGGCAGGAGCGCTGATCGTTGCTGGGTATGCCGTGTTTCAAAAAAAATCCATCGCCAAATAAAAAGGAACCACCTGAACAAACATCAGGCGGTTCCTTTTTATTCTCAAAAATAGGCGGACGCTTGCCGCAGACATGACTTCAGCGCCTCGGATACAGTGCCGGGCATTATTAACGCCCAGACGAACTGGTTAATTCTCTGCCAGCTGCTGCTTCGCCTGTCTCTCCTGTGGACGATCTTCAGCCGGCTTAGAGCGCTTAATAAAGAGCGAAAGAATAAGCGCCACTGTAGCAATTAAAGTAGCAATGAAAAAGGCATCGTTAATTCCCTCAAGCATCGCTTTCATCGCAATTTGCTGTTTCATCTCCGCCAAAGCTGCCGGTGTCGGCTGCGCAGCCGCATGCTTCATTGCATCGGCCGCTATTTCTGCCGCGTGTGTTTCCGTGCGATTAGACATCACCGTGACGAGCAGAGCCGTTCCGATGGCGCCCGATACTTGATTCAACGTGTTGTTCATAGCTGTGCCATGCGGATAAAAGCGGGCGGGCAGCTGATTTAAGCCGTTGGTGGAAACAGGCATCATAACCATTGACATGCCGAACATCCGTACAGCATTTAGTAAAACTAAATGGGTATAAGTTGTATCCAGCGTTAACTTACTGAAATAGTACGTAGTAACCGTTGTAATCAATAAGCCGGTAGCAGCTAGCACACGGCCGCCAAACTTATCGAACAATCTTCCAGTGACCGGTGACATCACCGCCATCACAAGTGCTCCCGGCAGCATCATCAGACCAGCATCCATTGGTGAAATCCCGCGGATGGTCTGCACGTAAATAGGAATCAGCAGCATACCGGAAAACATGGCCATATTTACAACCATCGTAATGGATGATGACAAGGCAAACATCGGATATTTAAAGATCCGAAAGTTAAGCATCGGCATATCCATCTTCAGCTGGCGCAAAATAAACCATACTAAAGCAACAACCCCTACTAAGATCGTTCCATATACTTGCGGACTATCCCAGCCTTTGCTGCCGGCAGAACTGAACCCGTACAGCAGACCGCCAAATCCCAAGGTTGACAAGCACAAGGAAAATAAATCAAGGCGGATATTCACCTTTTCTTTTTTGTCCTTCAGCAAGAAGTAACCAATTAACAGCACAACAACAGCAATCGGCGTTACAAAATGGAACAGCATCCGCCAATCGTAGTGCTCAATAATCCAGCCGGATAAAGTCGGGCCGATAGCTGGAGCCGCCATTAAGATTAACCCAAACACCCCCATCGCGGCTCCTCTTTTTTCTACAGGAAAGCTCACAAGCATGACATTCATTAAGAGCGGCATCATAATGGCCGAGCCAGAGGCTTGAACCATGCGTGCAGCCAGCAGAATAGGAAATACATGAGCCACTCCAGCGATAATGGTCCCTATCGTAAATAAGCTCATGGCGATCAAAAACAAACGGCGAACCGAATATTTCTGAATTAAAAAAGCGGTCGTTGGAATCATAATTCCATTCACCAGCATAAATCCTGTTGTCAGCCACTGCACAGTCGATGCGTCAACCTTTAAGTCCTTCATAATAGAAGGAAGCGCAATGTTTAACAGCGTGTTATTTAAAAATGCAATAAAAGCCCCAATCATCAGAACGGCCAGAATTCCGTACTGCGGGCGAGATGTCTTTTCTATTGAATGTTCCATCTATTCCCCTCCGTGTACATTCAGTCTATTATTTTGTACCATCATTTCACACAACAGCTATCATATACTATAAGTTCAAATTCTGCAACCTAAAAGTACCTTTATTTTATTGAGTTTGTACTAGTCTGAAAAATAATGTACTATAGTTTTGAACAGGCAGTCTAACTAATAATAAAGGTGATCAAATGAATGATAGAAAACAGCATGTGATTAAAATGGCTCACCAGCTATTTATTGAGAAGGGGTTCCAAGCCACTTCTATCCAGGATATATTGGACTACAGCGGTATCTCGAAGGGTACATTTTATAATTATTTTCCTTCCAAAACTGAACTGCTCATCGCTTTGTTTAAAACAATTTATCGCCAGCTGGAAAAGGAACGGAACGAGCTGCTTATCGGCCAAGACCCTTCTGATATTGAAATTTTCATTAAACAAATTGAACTTCAAATGCAGACAAACCGGACTAATAAGTTAATCGCTCTCTTTGAAGAAGTACTCGTGACAAATGACGAGGATTTAAAGCAATTTATGAAGAGAGGCCAATTGCTTACGATCCGCTGGGTACATCAGCGCTTTACGGATATTTTCGACGAAAGTCATCGTCCCTATTTATTGGACGGCGCCATTATGCTGATTGGCATTTTGCATCAAACATTGAGATACTACACGCTGGTTCATGAGTCAAAAGCAGGCCTTCAACGAGCAGTAAGATACAGCGTCAACAGGATTGTCGGCGTTGTAAACGAAGCAGCCGAATCCGGTGAGCAATTAATTCGTCCTGAATTCCTGGACAACTGGCTTCCGGATTGCAAAAAAGCCGATCAGACATTTCAGCAAAAACTTTGCAGCATTATTTCCGCGTTGAAAAAAGCCGGTCACTGCCAGGAAGAAAAGCTGAAATGCAGCGAATTGCTGGACTTTATTCAAGATGAGCTTCTTCATGCGAGAAACCCTCGCAGATTTCTTGTGGAAAGCGCGCTCTCTTCACTTAAAGAAGGCGCTGGCGCTCCGGCAAGCAAGCAGCTTCACTCCCTGGAACGGCTTATCACTAGTTACTTTGCCCAATAAAAAGAGAAAAAAGCTTAAGAATTGACTCTTAAGCTCGAACGTGCAGGCAGTATTCTAAATCTTTATAGGAAGGTAAGGACCATAAAGAAGAGAAGCATAATGGCAAGGCCGACAGGCAGTCCAAATTCCGCCCATTCCTTGCTCGTGATTCCCAGCTTTCCTGCTGAAATAATGTTTGGAATGTTGCCTGGAACAAGCATTCCTCCGCTGATCAAAAGACCCAGCAGAATCGCCTTTACAGCCGGCTCGTCCATGGAAGGGCTAATTTCAGCAGCAGTGAGGGTCGCATTGTCAAGTATGGCTGAGATCATGTTCACCCAGTATAGAACACCGGTATCGACCTGAAGAAGGTATTGGTTAATGAGCGGTTCAAACCCGGCACCAAGCAAGGTCAACCCCATTACAAATAAGTAAATCTTCACCGTTCGCACGCCAATCTCTTCATAGGACTCCTCCGTCCGGCGATCTCTCAGGCTGTCCTGGTCGGCCGCCGGGTGAACAACCATCATCGCAAGAATGCCTAAAAGCAGGACAGCCCCTAACACTTCCGGTCCGATCAGCCGCAAAAGATAAAAGAAATCTCCTCCCAGCTTGCTGATCGCGATCGTGGACAGAGGCTCCCCGATTGGTGTTAAAGAAGCCCCCAGCCCAATCGAGAAACAAGCTAAGATGACAAGCCTGACCTCAGATTGGCGATCAAGCGGCAGAACACTCACTACCAAAACTAAAATCAGAGCGGCGATAATCGCTGTAATCACACTTGACAGCAGCCCTGAAATAACAACAATCAGGGCAATAAACAAGCGAAAGGGCATCCCCGTCTGAAGTCGACAAATCCCTTTTTCTAATGGCTTTCTCAGCCACTTGAACAAAAGGCCGGCCGCCAATACAGCGGCCGTAATGCTGATCGGATCTTTGAGCGCCTTCTCCAGTAAAGCCCGATCCAGCACATGGCCGCTGACAGCCGCCAAACCTCCCATCACAAATAAAAATACTTCTAAATTCTCCTCCACCTTTTTCGCGAGGAAAGGCAGCAGCAATACAAGCAGCAAGATAACGAATAAACCGATCATTACCGAATCCCCTCCTTGCCATCAAGCTTTAACTAACAGCAACCTATTTATATGAAAAAAACGAAAAAAATATTTAACTTAAAGTTGATTGCTTCAAAAGTTCCCGCTCTTTACCTAAAGAGCGGCAAACTAAAAAGCAGGCATTAACAAGAATGCCTGCTTAGCAATTATGAGTAATCCATACTGTTTTTCCGATAAATCAGCATAGTGGCAAAAAATGATGCGGCAGCCCACAGCAACAGTACCGCCATATTGCCGCTGACAGCACTTAAGCCCTCGCCCTCGCCTAAGCGGACCCAAATATGGTTTAATTGTTCGCTTGGCAAATAATCGATCACCTTGACAAGAACTTCATTTTCTATCGTCGTTTTCACCATAGAAGCCATTCCAAAGACCACCAGTACAGGCATGCCGATAATGCTGCTCTCCATGACCGTCCGTGACAGCAAGCCAAGAATAGTTCCAATAGCTAAATAAATAATTAGGCCGAGCAATATACTCACTGCAAATACCGGCAGGGACGGAACGCGATAGCCTGACAATAAGATGGACCCCGTGATGATCACAATAGTCATTACAGCGGATAGAGCGCTTTTTCCCACTAAGATTTCCAGCGTATTTGCCGGTGACAATAGCAGTCCTCTCAGTGTATTTTTTTCTTTCTCCTCTGCTACCATAGCTGCTTGAATAAAGGCACCGGCAATCACAAGAGCTAAATTAACCGGATATGAAGCCAGGATGGCGCTGTCTGCCCCTATGCGCCCGAGCCATGCAGCAAAAAATAACGGAATAGCTGCTGTAAAAAGAATATAAGAGTTTCTTTGAAGGTCTTTCCAATCCTTGATAAATATGGCATTTGCTCTTTTCATTGAAAAGGTCATTATAAGTTCCTCCCTGTTAACCGGACAAAGATGTCCCCAAGTGTCGGCTCATTTGAATGAATAGTTAGCAGCTCGCCTGTTTGAATATAGTCACAGATGGCTTTAGCCCCTTCCTCGTCTTTCTTAACGACGACTGTTCTGCCGCCCTTTAATACGAGTGAGATCGATATGTTTTTCTCCCGAGCCCTCAAGCTTTGCGGTGTATCCAGCAGCCTTATTTCGCCGTCATGCAAAAAAGCGACCCGATCACAAAGCACCTCGGCCTCCTGCATATCATGGGTAGTTAAAAAAATCGTTGTTCCTTCCTCATTCAACTTCTTTAATCCTTCGTGAATATACTTTGTGTTGACTGGATCTAAAGCGGAAGTTGGTTCATCCAGAAACAGAAGATCTGGTTTGTGTAAGATGGCCCTGGCTAGCGTAACCCGCTGCTTCATCCCCTTTGACAGCTTTTGTACAATCTGTTTTTTTTCGTCTAATAGATTGACAGCTTCAAGCACTTCATTTATTCTGCTTTTCCTTACTTCATACAAATCGCCATATAAGGCAAGGTTATCATAAATGCTAAGCCGCTCATAAAGACCGCTGTTATCTGTCAAAATACCGATTTTTTTCATATAAGCGGGCGTCTTTAACTTATGTATGGGTTCATTAAACACTTTGACTTCCCCAGACGTTGGGTGAAGCTGCGCTGTTAAAATTTTTATTATAGTCGTTTTTCCCGATCCGCTAGGACCTAAAAATCCAATCGTCTCCCCTTTTTTTACGTTAAAGTCCACACGCTTCAAGGCGGTTTTATTCTCAAATGACTTCACTAAATGCTTTACTTCAATAACATTTTCCATTCTGCTTGCTCCTTTTCTCTTTTTCACTACGGCACCTCAAGTGTAGTGGCAACAGAAGGAAAACGCCGTAATATCAAGGCCAAAAGAGCGAAAAGGCAGTTAAGGAGCGTCAATTTTCCGTTGAATGGAGCAACATTTTATTCAAAAGTCCGCTAGTAGACTCTCATTTAAAATTAAATTCCCATAATATTTTTCAATTCATTCAACTTCCCTTTAGATAATGGGATAGCAGTCTTCTTTGAATCTTCGAGAATTAAGCTGTAGCTGTTTCTTGTCCAGGGAATGACTTCACGAACTCTTTGCAAATTAACAATATAGGAACGGTGACAACGAAAAAAACCAAAGGGCTGCAGCCGTTCAGATAATTCATTTAATGTAGCGGAACAGGGGAAAACTTCTCCATTTACATGCAGTTGGGCAACCCCTTCATTGCTCTCTACAAAAATGATTTCAGTCGGATCAAAAAGAACAATTTTCTCATTCATTTTTGCCGGAATTTTTTCAACCTTTATTTGCCTGTCAGCAAAGGAAAGGTTCTCTTCATCGGGAAGCTCCTCTTGAGCGGCGGCTAGTTGATTCTCGGTGCCAGCTGACTCTTTATGTTCCTCCTCGACCACTTCAATTTTTTTCAAGCCTTTTTCATTCAACTGGTAAAGAGTATTCGTCATGGATATGGCGCTTTCAAAGTTATCGGTCGTTATTAGAACAGCTTTTCCTCGCTCTGCAAAATCTGCCAATACTCTTTGCATAATAATCTTGCTTTCAATATTCATATTTTGGTCAGGCTCTTCCATAAGAAGCAAATCCGGCTGATGCAAAACAGCCTTAGCAAGCTGCAGCCTCTTCTTTTCCGAATAAGAGAGCTTCATAATTTTCACCTTCGCCTTCTCCGCTAGGCAAACCTTATCGAGAAGCCCTTCCGTTTTCCCCTTCGCACCATACAGCCGTTGAAAGAACTCCAAATATTCCTGTGGGGTCAAACGGTCATATAGAGCTTCATCCAGCTGAAAGATTCCTATCCGGGCAGATAAGCTCTTAAAATGGCGATTTAAAGGTACGCCCTCTAGTAAGATCTCGCCGTTTGATAACGGAACCTCGCCGATGACCATTTTTATTAGCTGTCTGCCCGCTTCACTATGGCATTTAATCGCCACTATTTCTCCTTTACGTACATCTAAATCGAATGTTGGAAAAATAATTGTATTCCCTTCATTCTTTTCTATTTGCTTCATTTGCAGGATCACCATGTTATTGCACACCTCATATAAAAATTAATCAATGATTAAAAGTTCTTTTCTTTCATACATTTAAGCCAGCTGCGGCTGTATGGAGCTCCAGACATTGAGACTGCAGCATCAGCCGCAAGCATTCAAAGAAAAACACTCCCTTTTTCATTGGAACGGTTATGATTTCTTTCCTACTGATTGCTTGGGATTCGTGTAAACCCTTGCTTCCCCGCGGAAAAGATTCTTCGATATGTTTCAATCGGGCCTTTTCATTATATAGTAAAGATTCCAAATGAACCTATAAATTCCATTGCATTGCAAACTCTTGACTCATTCATCCTTTTCATAAAAAAATCTCGACTGCTCTTCTCAACCACTGAGCCTGCGAGATTTAACTACAGCTATCTTTACTTGATCTCATTCAATGTATCTCCTCTCGCATCAGTCATCTGAAAATCACCTCCTCTCCCATCCTCTAATAAAATAACATATTCAACCATTTAAAATTCAAAGGAGTGAAAACATGGGAGTAGTAAACGGAAAAAAGTTTATCGACCGTTTAAACCAGCTCAAAACAGAAATTTGGTTTGATGGAGAAAAAGTCGCAGGCAACCTCTCTGAGCACCCTGCCTTTAAAGGACTGCTGCAAACAAAAGCTTCCCTTTACGATTTGCAATGCCAGCCTGAGTTGAAGGAACAAATGACTTTTGTATCGCCAAGCACCGGCGAACGTGTCGGCCTGTCTTATTTACAGCCGAAAACAAAGGAGGATTTGCTGAAGAGGAGAAAAATGATCGAACAATGGGCCAGACACACAGGCGGTCTGATGGGAAGAAGCCCTGACTACTTAAACAGCGTGCTAATGAGCTTTGCTTCCTCAGCAGAGCTCTTAACCGGCAGGGAAAATTGCTTTCCTGAACATATTCGGTCACTGTATGAGCTGGCTTGCGAAAAAGACCTTTCATTCACACATACATTCATCACGCCGCAAGTGAATCGCTCCCAAATCTATTCCGAGGATGCTAATGAACCTATCTCTGCTCAAATCGTTGACAAGAATGAGCAGGGGCTGATCATTAAGGGAGCCCGCCTTCTTGCTACTCAAGGCGGCTTGACGGATGAGGTGCTAGTGTTCCATGCTCCTAAATTGTTTTTTCAATCCAATGAGGCTTTCGCGTTTTCCATTCCTTCCGATACGAAAGGATTAAAGTTTATTTGCAGAGAGTCTTTTCTGAACAGCGAATCCCGTTTTGATCATCCTTTAAGCTCGCAATATGAAGAAATGGACTCTGTTATTGTCTTTGATCATGTGCTCGTTCCATGGGAACGTGTCTTCTTCTACGATAATATTAAAGCAGCGAACGACTTTCTCAAGAAAAGCTCTTTTTCTCCGTTTGCCGTTCACCAGGCCGTCACAAGACAAACTATAAAAACAGAATTTATTTTAGGTGTGGCAGAGCTTCTCGTCCAAACGATTAATGTCAGCGAATACCAGCACATTCAAGAAAAGCTATCGGAGATTATGATCGGGCTGGAAACAATGAGAGCATTGCTTGAGAAATCGGAGAATGATGCCCAATTAGATGAATGGGGATCGATGCGGCCGAGTCTTATCCCCCTCCAAGCGGCAAGCAACGTCTTTCCGAGAATTTACCCTCGCTTTACTGAAATCATTCAATTAATCGGCGCCAGCGGGATGGTATCTCTGCCAACCGAAAAAGCCTTTCAGTCTGCCATCAGAAAAGACCTTGACCAATATTTGCAGGCAGCAAACAACACGGCAGTGGACCGGACGAAGCTATTCCGCTTAGCTTGGGATCTCACCATGAGCTCGTTTGGCACAAGGCAAACCCACTATGAAAGATATTTTTTCGGCGATCCTGTACGGCTAGCCAGCGGATTATACAAAGACTACCCAAAAGATGATTATGTAAAGGCAATCAACAAATGGCTGCAATCGGAATGAAAAATCGGAAAGAACGTCAGAGCCTTTCCGACTTGAAAGGCTCTTTTCGCTTAAAAAACTCAGTCTTCCGCTAAAAATCGCTTGAGCCAGCCGGCCATCAGCTGCAGTCCCTCTTTATGAAGCGGTCGTGTCAAAACTGTTTTCATCAGTGCCTTTGTTTTTAATATGCTTTTCGGTTCTGCCTGTTCGCGCAGGCCATGCTCCATATCCTCGACGACATGGTATTCGCTTTCTCCTTGCACGAGCCCTGCCAGTTCCTCCAGCACAGTGCTGTCCACAAGCGGATCTTTATTGCCATGCAGGGCGAAAACAGGGCAAGTGACTCGTTGTAAAGCCGCTCTCGTCTGGTAGTCTGCATGTTCACGAAACCATTTTGCCGGCTGCTTAATGCCTTGAACCCGAATCGTGTCGCGTTTGGACGCTTTCATTTTCTCCAGTAGTTTTTCCGCCTTTTTTTCATTTATTTCATCTACCTTCAGCTTCCGATTAATCCACCCTTTCCAGCCAGGCATCTCTAACAGCTCCCGATAGGCCTGCTTCCGCTGGTGAATGAGCGCCTCCATTAAGTTATCCACCCCGCCGGACAGAAGCATACAGCCATCTATCGCCATGGTCGCCGCGAGATCTGTCGCTAAGATGGTTCCTTCACTGTGGCCGCATACAATCACCTTCGAAACATTGGGCTGTCCCTGCAAAAAAGCCGCAGCCGCTTTGGCATCGGACAATAAGTCAGACAATCCGGCGTCCCTCCAGTCTCCTTGGCGTTTTCCTGTCCCGCGCTTGTCATAACGAAGCGTCATAAAACCAAGTTCTGTAAAGAAAGCAGCTAATTCTTTATATAAGTTCGTTGGATACTTGCCTTTTTTCCCATTTCCATCGCGATCAATCGGCCCCGAACCAGCGATAAGCAAGACTGCCGGAAACACTCCGGCCTGCTGCGGGCATGTGACTGTGGCAAAAATATCTTTTTCAATGATTATCTCTTTTTCGATCATCATGTTTTCCCCTCATTCATTATGTTATTAAATTTGATAATAATATCAATTATAATAAAAATCAACAAAAATAACGATTGAAGCGGCAAGTAAGAAGCGAAAATTTAAGAATGATTAGAAGAATCTATCAATTTATGCTATAATCCTAAAGCACCATTTCTTTACGAAAGGGAAGCGATTAGGCAATCGGCCTGAATGAAAAGGCAGGGACAAATCAATGATTAAAAAAATCGATCACTTGGTCATTACTACCGCAAATATGGAAAATTGCATCTCCTTTTATGAAAAGCTGGGTTTTACGGCCAAAAATACAAATGAACGCTGGGAGCTTTTCGCTGGCGACTTCAAAATTAATGTGCACTTTTTAGGAAAAGAATTATCTCCGCACGCCAAGCATATCCAAACGGGAAGCGCTGATTTGTGTTTGGAAGTGAACGGGAGCATTGATTATTTTAAAAATGAACTGGAAAAGAAGAACATCGAATTAGAAACTGGCACGGTGGAAAGAACTGGCGTGAAAGGCAAAATGAAATCACTCTATTTGCGCGATCCAGATGGAAACTTACTTGAATTCTGCAGCTACGAATAGACTGTATCCGGCTTTCATTCCACCTATATGTTATTTCTATCCTTGTTATTCTTTACCTGTTCCAATAAACAGGATTAGGTATTTATTAAGTGCCTGATTAAGAGTATGATAGTAGATAAAAAACAGAAAGAGGTTGTCATATGGATTCAACATTTTCATCGGCAGGAGCCGCTAGGACGAAAACTAGGGCGATCGTCATTAATGCACTTTTTATTACATTAACTCTTGTAGCGACTATGTTTATCAACATAAAGCTTCCAATCATGGGAAACGGCGGCCTCATCCACTTGGGAAATGTGCCTCTTTTTATCGCCGCCTTCGTGTACGGCAAAAAAACCGGAGCGATAGCAGGAGCCTTCGGAATGGCCTTATTCGACCTTCTTTCCGGCTGGACAATATGGGCGCCGTTTACATTTGTTATCGTTGGGGCAATGGGCTTTACAGCAGGCCTCATCTCTGAGAAAGTGCCCGGCAAGAGAATCATCGTCAACACACTGGCAATTGCTGCCGCATTGGCGATTAAAGTCGTCGGCTATTATTTTGCTGAAGTGATTTTGTATGCTAACTGGATACAGCCGTTCGGCTCTGTCCCTGGAAATGTCCTTCAGGTTGTTATCGCCGGGCTGATTGTCTTGCCGCTGGCAGGACGCTTAAAGAAAATTGCCGGGTAGCTTGCCGGCTCCAAGCCGGTCCCGGCAAAGCTGAAATAGTCGTCATCCCTGCTTTCTAATGAAACAAAAAGAGCCGGCACTAGCTTCTAGTGCCGGCTCTTTGAATGGGAACAGCCAGTGTATAAAAGGTCAAAAAAGAAGCTTCCCGTAAAAAGCGGGAAGCTTCTTCAGCAGGATAGCCTGCCGGATCTTTCATCACGGCAGTTTATGCGCGTGTTATACGCCTTGTCCTGCGGTCTGCAACTGTTGCTTGTTGTCGCTTAGCCCAAGCGTCTGCGCTGTTGAAGCGTGGACTTCCTCCAAAAGCTCTGGATTTTGCATGAGCGACATGCCGTAAGAAGGAATCATCTCTTTGATTTTCGCTTCCCACTCGCCGATATGTTGAGGGAAACATCTTTGAAGAACCTCAAGCATGACGTGAACCGCAGTGGAAGCCCCCGGAGAAGCGCCCAGCAAGGCAGCGATTGAACCGTCAGAAGCACTTACAACCTCTGTACCAAATTGAAGGGTTCCTTTGCCGCCCGCTTCCGTATCTTTAATGACTTGTACACGCTGGCCGGCAACCACCATATCCCAATCTTCGCTCTTGGCATTTGGAATGAATTCACGCAGTTCTTTCATGCGCTGCTCTTTTGATAGCATCAGCTGCTGGATCAGATATTTCGTCAATGCCATTTCTTTTACTCCGGCCGCCAATAAGGTAGTAATATTGTGCGGCTTTACAGAAGCAATCAAATCCATATTTGAACCGGTTTTTAAGAACTTAGGCGAAAAACCGGCAAACGGTCCGAATAATAAGGATTTTTTATTATCGATGTAGCGTGTGTCAAGATGCGGAACGGACATTGGCGGAGCGCCAACTTTAGCCTTTCCGTATACTTTGGCATGATGCTGCTCAACGACTTCTTGATTTTTGCATACCATAAACAATCCGCTAATCGGGAAGCCGCCAATGTGTTTTCCTTCTGGGATGCCTGATTTTTGCAGCAACTCCAAGCTTCCTCCTCCAGCTCCAAGGAAGACGAATTTGGCCGTTTCATACTTCATTTTGCAGCCGTCGACATCATGTACTTTTACTTCCCATAGGCCATCCTTTGTACGCTTAACACTTTCAACGCTATGATTATAATTAACCTCAACGTTCTTAGTTTTTAAGTGGTCAATTAACATACGTGTTAAAGCGCCAAAGTTGACGTCTGTACCTGTGTCAATTTTTGTTGCTGCAATCGCTTCATCTGCTGGACGGTCTTGCATAATGAGCGGAATCCACTCTTTCAGTTTTTCCGCGTCATCAGAAAACTCCATTCCTTTGAAAAGGGGATTTTTTGACATCGCTTCAAAACGTCTCTTTAAGAAAGCGACATTTTCTTCTCCTTGCACCATGCTGACATGAGGCAAGGGCATAATAAATTCCTGCGGATTATTGATCAGCTGGCTCTTTACAAGGTAAGACCAAAACTGCATAGAAACCTGGAACTGTTCATTTACTTTAATTGCTTTTGTAATATCAACGGATCCATCTGATTTTTCAGAGGTGTAGTTGAGCTCGCACAATGCAGCATGCCCTGTTCCAGCATTATTCCATTCGTTAGAGCTTTCTTCTCCTGCGTCTGCCAGTTTCTCAAACACTGTAATATTCCAGTCTGGTGCTAGTTCTTTTAGAAGTGTACCTAAAGTCGCGCTCATGATTCCGGCACCAATTAAGATGACGTCTGTTTTCGTTTCTCTGTTGCTCATTTTTACCTTCCTTATCCCCTAAGATTTGCAGAAAAGATAGAGTCGCTCCTTCTTAGGCGTCACAAGCAAGCCAAGGCGCGACTTGACACACACCTTTTCTGTATCGATTGTACCTGGTTATAGTATATCACTTTTACTTATAGTATAACACTTTTATTGACAGATTAAAATATTCCTATCTATGAATATATTATAAGCTATTTAAAAGCTGGTAAAAAGTGAAAAGTCTTTCCATGGATCTTGATCCAGCTTCTTGCAATGATTAAATGTAAGCGTGCCGTTGCTCTGAAGCTTCTCATTGCGCAAATCCCTTCATCACATTGCATCAACTTTTATTGATCAAGCTTATTTTTTATAGAAAATAAAGAACGGCTCCTTCGCAAAGAGATGCGATCAGAGCCGTTGCCGTATTTTTTATAGACTTTTGATCAGCCGCTGCTTATCAGGTACGTTTTAAGCAAGCGAGGCTTTCCACATGAGCGGGCACAAGTATGTGGATACAAAGGATTTACCTCGTTACTCGCTTATGAACGCAAAATAGGTAAAATCTTGATCGTACTATTGTCGGTCTGTTTGCTTCAAATCCTCGAGAGGTGTAATCAGTCTGTCCGCAAGCGAATTTCCGTCCATTACAACCTTCGCACCGGAAAGATTGACCACAAGTATCGCCGGGAGAGAAACAAGCATAACCGCGGAAGTGACAAATATCGTTGTTGTCAGTGTGATCAGCTTGCTTTTTGAAATGTCATTTCGGATTATTCTGTAATACATGGGTCCCCTCTGTTTTCAAGGGTTTTAACTGATTTCAAGTTATATAGAATGACTGAAGTCACACATAACAAAAGCCCGGCAATAATAATGAGGAATCCGGTTCCTCTGCCGCTGCCCGTACCAATAATTTTCCCCACACTGTCAGCCAGCATCCCGCCGTCCACTAATAAAGGCGTGAACACAAAATCTGCAAGTATACCCGAAAGCGCATAAGCAGCAACAAATCCAAGCTGAGAAATTACCCCGATCAGTGACCATGCTCTTCCCTGAACAGAATGATCAATGTTCGTGCGGACAAGAAAATCCAGGGTTGTGTTTGCAAATGGCATCATTGCAAAAAAGAGGAATCCGGAAATACAGATCAAAATAATATGTTCGCGAAATCCGAATGCCGCCATAAAGAGTCCTTCACAAAACAGCGCAACCGAAAGAATTTTCACGTAATCTTTTTTTATTGAAAAAAACCCGAGGATTATACTTGATACAAGCATTCCAGAAGCAACAATAGTTTCAATTGTCCCAATTACAGAACTATCCGTAAAAGCAAGAAGCATCGGTATAGAGAGTGTTTCAATAAATCCGAGGAAAAAAGTCAACACGGATGTGACGATGACAAGAACAAGCACTCCTCTGTTTTTAGAAATGGCATACCAACCTTCTTTGAACTCATGTATAAAAGATTTAGTCTGTTCACATGTCTTAGAAGGAAGACCTCTTCGTACAGCAAGCGTAGTTGAAACAGTGACAAAAAAAGTGCAAATGTCGATGATAAGCAACAGCTTTATATCCGAAACAGCGAGTAAAAATCCCGCAATTATAGGCGAAATCAGAAATTTTGCCGAGCCCGCCAATTGGACAAGACCACTTGCCTGCGTATACTGTTCCTCAGTAAGTAAATCAGTAACCGTCGCTTTATATGAGGGTTCAAGCAGCGAAGAAAACACAGAGCTAATGGCAACTCCCACACAAATCTGCCATAGCTGTGCTTCTCCGCGAAGCATACAAATTAAAATAAAGACAAGTCCGAGTGCGGAAAGACTATCACCTAAGACCATTAACAGCCTTCGATCATGGCGATCTGCAAGAACGCCCGCATAAGAGCTTAAGAGAAGCGAAGGCATAAACGCAAGCAAGGTGACTAGTGCCATTGCCGACGCCTTCCCCGTCTGCTGGAAAACATAAATCCCGAGCCCGAATGACGTAAGACCTCCTCCTATAGTGGAAACAAGCTGACCCGACCAAAGTAAAAGAAATTTATTGAAGGATTTTACTGAGTTATTCATTGTTGCTTCCACCTCCCATACCAAACATCTTTAAAGTGTTCATCAGACTTCCGCTTTCTGCTCCAAGCAGCCTTTCTACATTGCAGATAAAGGCAAGCACTCGTGAAAAGCGCTCCTCGTTTGTCATTGTCGCCACATCATCATCAAAAACGGCAGTTGCATACATCACAACCATTTCCATACACTCATACGGAAATGGTGTGTTGAACATTCCCTGCTCAATACCCTCGCGGATGATTTCCGCTAGTATCGGCGGAACGCCATTGACGATGACCTTTTGTATTTTTTGATGCATAAGCGCGTTCTGCGGCTGATGAATGTACTCCATAATTTCCTTGCTGTTTCCGTCACTTATGTTTAGTGCCATAACAACACGGATAATGCGCTCGACTACGGGTATGCTCTTGTCGGCAGCAATTTCCTGCGCCGCTCCCAAAAGACGGACATTGTGCCGCTCAATCAGCGGATCTATAATATCCTCCTTCGACTTGAAGTGATGATACATTGTCCCCCACGCGATACCGACCGTTTCGAGAATATCGTTTGTACTTGTCCCGTCCAAGCCCTTCTGACCGAAAAGCTCATCTGCCGCGCCAAGAATTTCGCTCTTGCGTACTTCAGCTTCTTTTCTCATCCAACTCCTCCTTATAGACCGACTGTCTGTCGGTATAATTATATCGTTTTTTCTTGAATTTTCAACCAAACATTATAATTTCGTTGTATGTAATATGGAAATTCAAGTTATTTATTACAATTTTAAATTAGAAATGGCAGGCCCCGCAGGATAAGAGAACATTCCTTGTTTGCACAAAAAAAGACGCTTCAATCGAAACGTCTCTTGCTGTAGATATTAAATTTTCATAGTGATAACTTTAAACTTTAATTTGCATTCATTGCCTTAGAGTTGAATTTCTTTAATTTTTTATCTCATATGATAACCCTCGATACTTCTTGAAAAGCCTTATTGTCTTTGTAGCAACACTATAGCTTCCACATGAGTCGTCTGCGGAAACATATCAACCGGCTGTACTTCCATTGTTTGATAGCCGCCGTCTTCCAAAAGGCGCAAGTCACGGGCAAGTGTAGCCGGGTTGCAGGACACGTAGACAACTTTTTCCGGTTTCATATCGATAATGGTCTGCAAGAGTGCTTCATCGCAGCCTTTGCGCGGCGGATCAACCACAAGAACGTCTGCTTTGTTGCCTTGCTTATACCAGTCCGTGATCACTTCTTCTGCTTTGCCAACAGCGAATTCAACGTTATCCAAGCCATTCAAGCTGGCATTTCTCCTGGCATCCTCAATGGCTTCGGGAACGATTTCAACGCCGAATACATGTTTTGCTTTCTGGGCGAGAAATAACGAAATGGTGCCGATGCCGCAATAAGCATCAATAACGGTTTCATTGCCGGTCAAACCGGCATACTCAAGCGCCTGATCATACAACACTTTCGTCTGCACCGGATTTACCTGGTAAAAGGATTTGGCGGAAATCGCGAATTTCACATCACCGATATAGTCATAAATGACATCACTTCCCCACAGCACGTTCGTCTGTTCTCCCATAATCACATTCGTCCGCTGAGGATTCACATTATGAATAATCGATTTGACTTGCGGCAAACGGCGTGTGATTTCCTCTATCAGTTTGCGGGAATGCGGCAGATCGGCTGTTCGTGTAATCAAAACAACCATCAGTTCTCCTGTTGCTTTTCCGCAGCGTGCCATGATGTGGCGAAGCACGCCTTTATGTGCCACTTCATCATACGCCTTCACGCCAAGCCGGCCGCAAATTTCCTTCACCGCCTGAACGGCTTCATTGATTTCCGGCAGTTGAATCACACTTTCATTCGTATCGACAATTTCATGGCTGCGCGGTTTAAAGAAGCCGGCAATCAAACGGCCGGCTTTCTCTCCGACCGGTACTTGCGCTTTATTGCGGTAATGCCACGGCTCCTTCATGCCTAAAATGGGATGAACGTTTACATCTTCCAATTTGCCGATTCGTGCCAGCACTTCCCTCACTTGTTTTTCTTTAAATTGAAGCTGTCCTTCATAGCTAATATGTGAAAGCTGGGTCCCTCCATATTTATGGAGATCTGAAGACGGGATATCTATCCGCTGCGGGCTGCTTTCATATAGTTCAATCAGCCGGCCAAACCCATAGCCTTTATTAATCTTTGTCACTTGAATGCGGCCCTTTTCCCCGGGCAGCGCGCCCGCTACAAAGAGAGGATAGCCCTCTACCTTTGCCACCGCATGTCCGTCATGGGTTAAATCTTCGAAAGAAACATCTATTAGTTGGTTTTTTTGAACAGGGGCTTGAATTTTTGCCACGATTATCCACCCTTTTTATTTTTTCTTAAGAATCGAAAGCTATTCTACCATATATCTAGAACCTGCGGCAAAAAAGGATGGCACATGGCAAGGCGGCCTTTTGACCAAACCCGCTCGGCCTCCGATAATCACCCGGTTCTTCTGCTGGCCTATAAAAGAAGCCAGGCCCCGTTACTGCTCGGCAGCGACAGGAGCCAGGCGTTGAGCATAGCCGGCATATTGGCCTTGTTTCTGTATAAGCGTGTCGTGCGTGCCTCTCTCAGCAATCTGCCCTTGGTTCAGCACAAGAATTTGATCAGCCTGCCGGATAGTATTGAGCCGGTGAGCGATGATAATAGTTGTCCGCCCTTTCATCAGACTGCTGAGCGCTTCCTGAATATACATTTCTGTAATCGTATCAATGCTGCTTGTTGCTTCATCCAAAATTAAAATAGCCGGATCCGCAAGCATCGCCCTGGCAATAGCAAGCAGCTGCTTCTGTCCTTGGCTAATGCCTGTGCCTTCATTTTGAAGCTTTGTCTCGTAGCCGTCCGGCAGCTTCATAATAAAAGAATGGGCATTAGCAGACTTAGCGGCCGCTATGACTTCTTCATCCGTTGCCTCCAGGCGGCCATAGCGGATATTTTCCTTGATCGTTCCTTCAAATAAAAACGCGTCCTGCAGCACAAATCCCATATGCTTTCTCAGCTCAGACCGCGGAATGCTGGCAGTGTTGCAGCCGTCTACCAAGATGGCGCCGCTGTCCGGGTCATAAAAGCGGGCGAGCAAATTAATGATGGTCGACTTGCCTGAACCTGTCGGCCCTACGAGCGCCACCATGTCTCCGCTCTCTGCTGTAAAGCTGACTTTCCTGATCGTTTCATTGCCTTTCTCGTAAGCAAAGGATACGTCCCGAAATTCAATTTTTCCGCGAACATTATCTAATTGAACATCGGCAGCTTTTTCTTTCTCTTCTTGTTCCGTATCCAAAATATCAAATACCCGCTCTGCCCCGGCAATGGCTGAGAGCAGCGTATTGAACTGGTTCGCCAAGTCATTGAGCGGACGGGTGAACTGCCGGGAATATTCAGCAAAAACAACAATGACCCCAACTGTCACATGGCCGTACAGCGCCAGCAGCCCCCCTGCTCCGGCAATGAGCGCAAAGCTGATATTATTAAGCATGTTCATCAGCTTGGGAATAAAGCCGGAATACGTTTGCGCCCAAAAGCCGGCTTCCTTCAGCTTGGCATTTCGTTCATTGAACGCCAGTGCGATTTTTTCTTCACGAGAAAACATTTTCACAATGTGCTTGCTTGACACAGCCTCTTCAATAAAGCCGTTCAGTTCGCCCAAGTGGCGTTGCTGTTCCTTAAACAGACGGCGAGTCCGGCTTGTAATCCAGTTCATGCCGATATACAGAAGCGGAACAATTAATAAAGTCACAGCTGTTAATACCGGGCTTAAATAGAGCATAACCGCAATAGCTCCCGTCAGCGTCAATACGCTGGAAGCAACCTGGATGACCGAGCTGTTGAGCGTGCTGCTGATGTTTTCAATATCATTGGTCACCCGGCTCATCAGCTCACCATGCTGACGTTTATCAAAGAAAGACAGCGGCAGCTGATGCAGATGAGTAAACAATTCCGTCCGCATTTCATATACCGTTTTTTGAGCCACACCGACCATCCAATAGTTTTGCAGAAAAATCGTTGCCGAATAGAAAACATAGACAACAGCCAGCAACACAAGCAATAAAACCAAGCCTTGCCTATCTTTTGTCATAATGAAATCATCGATGGCACGGCCGACAAGATAAGGGCCAAGCAGTCCAAGCGCAGAGCTCGCAGCAACCATGAGAACAACAAGAAAGAGAAGCCCCTTCCTTCTCGCTAAGTATCCCGCCAGCCTTTTCAATGTCGGCAGCAGCTCTTTTACTTTCGGCTTCGGCCCAAGCTGAGCATGGCGGCTGTGGGGATGGGCCGGCTTAACGGCTGACCTTGACATAAGACATCCCTTCCTTTCCATACTGAGAAGCTAAAATGCGGCGGTAAAATTCACTTCCGGCTACAAGCTCTTCATGGCTGCCGGAAGCGGTCACCTTTCCATCCTCCAGCAAAATGATTTGATCCGCTTGCATCGCTGTGCTGATTTTTTGCGTAATAATAACTGTCGTGCAGCTTTCTTTCCGGATCTCTGATAATAGCCGGGCCTCTGTTTGCACATCCAGAGCGCTCGTGCTGTCATCCAGCAGCAGAATTAGCGGTTTGCGAATGAGCGCCCGCGCAATAGATAGCCGCTGCTTTTGGCCGCCTGATAAATTCACGCCCTTTTGGCCGATCATCGTATCATATTTCTTCGGCAAGCTTTCAACCGTTTCGTGAATTTGGGCGCGCCGGGCCGCTTCGATGACTTCTTCCATTGAAGCATCTTCTTTCCCCCAAGAAATGTTTTCGCGAATCGTTCCGGTAAATAAATGCGATTCTTGAGGAACAAAACCAATCTGTTCACGGAGAGATGCCGGCTGAAGCGTACGGATATCCTGGCCGTCAATCAGAATCTTCCCTGCATCAAGCTCATACAGGCGGGGGATGAGGTAAAAAAGCGTCGATTTTCCCGACCCGGTTGCCCCTAAAATGGCGGCCGTCTTTCCAGGCTGGACGGAGAAAGTGATTCCGTCAAGAACAGGCGCGCTGCTCCCTGGAAAAGAAAAACCAACCTCCTCAAATTCGATGCTCCCCTCTTGCGGCTGAAAAGGGGTTCCTTTTAAGCGCTGGTCCGCCTCTTCTTCCGGCTGCTCCAGCAGTTCGCCAATCCGCTGGCTTGAAGCTCTTCCTCTTGAAAAAGCCATTAAAATAAACGTAAACATCGATAAAGAGGAAATGATCCGCGTTGCATAGTTAATTACAGCGACAATCTGCCCTTCAGTAGCTGTGCCGTTCGCAAATTCAGCAAAACCGAACCATAAAATAGCAATCAAGCTGGCATTCATCACGAGAAGCAGCACCGGAGTTGTTGCTTCCACTGCGCGCAGCACACGGATTGTCTGCGACATCAGCTTTTCGCCTGCCTCCTGAAACCGGCTGACCTCGTGCTTCCATCTAAGGAAAGCTTTAATAATGCGCATCCCTGTCAAGTTCTCCTGTATCACATTATTGACACGATCGAGCCGCTGCTGGACCGACCGGAATAGAGAAGCGCTTCTCTTCATCATCATAAAGAGAAAAATAAGCATAGGCGGTATCGTCACCAGCAGGATCACCGTCAGCTTAGCATGAATCAAGAACGCCATCACCGTTCCAAAGATGACCATTAAAGGAGCGCGCAGCATAATCCGCAAACTCATAAATACCGCGTTTTGCAGCTGCGTTACGTCGTTGGTCAGCCGGGTGATGAGCGACGAAGCGGCAAATCGGCTATAGTTAGCAAAAGAAAAGGATTGCACTTTCTCCATCATTTTCTCCCGCAGATCAAAGCCGAAATTTTGGCCGACGTGGGCAGCGGCAAACGAATTAATAATCCCTGAAGCAAAGGCTAATAAAGACGTGCCGAGCATAAAAGCTCCCCATTTATAAACGGCTCCCATATCCTGCTTCACAATGCCTTCATCAATAATTTTCGCCATAAACAAGGGATGAGTCAGCTCCACTGCCAGTTCTACCAGCATAAGCAGCCAGGCAAAGGCCATATAGCCTCGATAAGGTTTTAAATAAGATAACACACGTTTCATTCTGTCACCTGCTCTTAGCCATCACTTCACAGCTTTGTTTTCCACAGTATAGTCCAAGCAGCCATTCCCATCAAATAGTTTGCCGGCTTTTCTGCTTGCGGCGGCCCTGCAACAGAAAATAAACGGCCAAACCGGCAGCGACATATGCCGAACAGGACAAATACAGTGTGCTGAAGCTCATGCCTGTTACAGCCCAGCCGATAATAAATGAACCGGCACCGATGCCTAAATCATAAATGGATAAAAAGGTTGCTGTAGCCAAGGCTTTTTTCTTAGGCGGTGCTTCTTGAATCGCAATGGTTTGAAAGCTTGGAAACAACGTGCCCCAGCCCAGTCCGATCATTCCGGCTGCCACAAGAAACACAAGAGCCGTTTCTGTCTGACTCAGCACAAACATCCCTGCAGCAAACAGAAGGATAGACGGATAGACAATCGCATGTGCCCCGTACCGGTCAAACCATCTGCCGGTGAATGGCCGTGACATCAACAAGACCACGGCATATACAACAAAAAAGTAACTAGCTACGCCGCTAATGTGCAGCTCCTCTGCATACACCGAAACGAATGATAGCAAAGAAGCGTATATAATTGAAAAAAACCCGCCGACAAGAGCGATCGGCATCGCCGAAAACTCAAACAAATCCCGCAGATTGAATTTCAATTGAAAAATGGAGACAACAGGAACAGATTGTTTCTGCTCATCGGTATGAATAACTAGACCAGCTGTCACAGCTAAACAGGCGATTGCTGCATTAATCGCAAACATCGCCGTATTTCCCAGCGATTGCATCACTGTCAGACCCAAAAAAGGACCGATAACCATCGCCAAGTTCGTTGACATCACATAATAACCCATTCCTTCCCCGCGCCGGGAACCGGGAATAATTTCAGCAACCATGGCTCCTGTAGCCGTTGTCGCCATCCCGAACCCAATGCCGTGAATGAACCGGACCGCTAGCATCATACCGAGTGTATCAGGGAAAAAGTACAATAATGAAGCCCCGAGAAAAATGATTTGTGAGCTGATGAGAACCGCCTTTTTGCCGAACTTCTCAATCCACTGCCCGGCAAAAGGACGAACAATAATCGCCGAAATAAGAAAAAATGTTGTCAGCAGCCCTGCCTGTGCTGAACTTCCCCCTAATGATTGAAGAGCATATACCGGCATGGTCACCAATAAAAAATAAAAAGCAACGAACAAAAAGAAATTGCTCGCTGATACACTGATAAAATCCTTCGTCCATAATGGCTCTTTATTCATTTCTTTTCTTCCTCTCCTTGCTGACTTTCCAATGAAGATAGCCACTCTGCCATCAGCTGCTGCAATTGCCGCTGATGTTCTTTTGAAAACCCTTTGATGGTTTGCTCGTTCATTTCCAGCACAGCCTTTTCCCAAACCGGATACTCTTTTTGTGCCAGTTCGGTCAGCTCGATAAACTTCATCCGCTTATCTTCACCCGGCACTTGCCTCACGTACCCTTGCTTGACAAGGCGCTGGATCGTCCGGGTCATTGGCGGTGCTTCCACCGCTAAGTACTCACTTAGCTCTTTTTGTGTCAGCCTGCCCTGCTGCATCAGCACATACAGCACAGACCATTGCGCACTGTAAAGGCCGTATTTCTGCAAAACGGTATTGTTGCGCTTCATAATTTGCCTGGACAATTGATGAACCGAGTGAAACAAAACATGTAATTCCATACACCTTCTCCTTTAATTACCTAGGTAACTATTTTCCGACTTTGCTATTGTATCATAAATTCCGACAAAAAGAATAGGCAATATTCATCTTTATGTGATTGCCCGCCGCTATGGGTACAAAACAAAAAACTGCCGAATGTTTCGGCAGTTTCGGACTGTAGACAAACTCAATGAAAATTGAAGTTGTGGTCCGCAGTCTTTTTCTTTTGCTTGTAGATGGGGGCTGTTGATTTCCATTCCAGGCTGCTTCGCTTTCTGCGGGCGGGCGGTGATCCCGCAGGAGTCTTCGCGCCTTCCATTCTTTACAAAGTTAGGGTAGCCGTATAATGATTACCTGTTTTAAAGTAAATAAAACGCTTGAGGTGATGAAGATGCTTTCGAAGCACACTCCCATTCAACGGAATCCAATGGAAACAATTGTCTGGTTCGCAAAGCGGAGGCAGCGGTTGATTTTTCTTTTATTGATGACTTGGCGGGGTCCGAAAATGGTCTGAATCAGCAATTCGAAGAGGTCTATCTTTCTCTCGAATAGCTTGAAAAGGATCTTTAAAAAATAGAAAGAGGTTCGGCATGATTTGATTCCGAACCTCTTTTGTTCATTCTTTTTAATAAATTCGGTCTTGCGGACGCAGCTGGTCAACCGGAACAAACACTTCCAAGTGGCGATATAAATTTTCAAAGTCTGCCGGCAGTGTGCCGCCCGGCTCGCCATCAAGATTCAGCAGCACCTTTTCTGGCGCGTGCACTTTAATGCGGTTCGCCTTTGTGTAAATCACATGCGGGTCATTTAAATGCTCTCCACGCAGGGCAAGCGTAGCAATCCGAATAAACTCCGCCAAATTCGTTTTCTTTAAAATCAATAAGGAAAACAAGCCATCGTTGACAGAAGAATCAGGCGCCAGCTTCTCAAAGCCGCCGACAGAATTGGTCAGCCCGATTAAAAACAGCATAACCTCTCCCTCGAATAACTTGCCATCATATTCAATCGTCACTTCAGAGGCTTTAATGGAAGGAAGCATTTCAATCCCTTTTAAATAGTAAGCCAGCTGGCCGATCATCGTTTTTAGCTTGCTCGGCACTTCGTATGTCAGCTCAGTCAAACGGCCGCCGCCAGCGATATTAATAAAGTATTTATCATTCATTCGTCCAATATCGACCGGGATGGTTTTCCCGGCTGTAATCACATCTACAGCTCCATCAATGTCGCGGGGGATCTGCAGGGCCCGGGCAAAATCATTGGTTGTCCCCATCGGAATCACGCCGAATTTCGGGCGATAATCCTTTCCCGCTAAACCGTTGACGACTTCATTCAACGTTCCGTCACCGCCAGCTGCAATCACTACATCAAACCGGCGCTCTACAGCTATTTCAGCCGCTCTTGTTGCATCACCTGAACTAGTAGTCGCATGGGCAGACGTTTCATAGCCGGCTTCCTCAAGCTTTTGCAGCACCTCCGGCAAATGCTTCTTAAACAGTTCGCGCCCTGAAGTAGGATTATAAATAATTCGTGCTCTTTTCATCTCTATCCATCCCAGTCTCATTTATGATCATGTTTAATTTTACCACTTACATTCCGCCTTATATCTTACTACTTTTTTCGTAAAAAAGCTATTTCTCAATTTTTGGCTATTTTGTAAACAAATGAACACCTCGCTCATTCAAAAACGCCAGCGACTCCTCTATTCCCTTTTCGTCAATCTGGAAAGCCTCCGCCACAGTGCGCAGCCAGGGAGTCTGTTCACGAAAATGATACTCCCGAATATCCCGGTAATTGATTACTTTCAGGGTTTGATTTCGCAAAAAATAACAATTGTTTCCTTGAAAGCGGACGGCCGAGATTCTTCGCATCGTAATATTACTGCTGCAGTCCTTATAAGAGGCCGCAATATCCTGCTGTAAATCTTCTTCTGTCAACGGCTCCCAAACGATCTGCTTCGTTACAAATGTTTTTCCATGCGATCGCCGTTCAAGCTGGAATATCTGCTCATTGCGGCTTGTGAAAATAATTTCTTCTCCAAACCCGTGAAGCACATGCCTCGGGCGGCTGTTTAACTCAATCGGGCGGGTAATGGGCGAACCGTAGCCAACATCCACATAAAAATGACGGTCGCCCATATGAACCATAATGGCTGCATGCCCAGGAAGCACACGGACAAATGAACAGGAAAAGCCCAATTCCTTAAGCAGGCGGGCAAAGTTCATATTCAATGAATAACAAGTGCCGCCCCATCCTCTGTTCGTAAGATTAACGGCAAATTGCGCAAACCCCGGCACGCGGCAGCCATGTTTCGTAAAGTAATGAAATTTGCTGAATGTTTCATAGGGAATCAGCGACAAATGATGCTGGATAAGCCGCTGCAAATAATTTAAGCTTGGTTGTTCTTTGTTCATTTTCAGCTGTTCCAAATATGCTGATACAGCATCCATATGTCCACCTTCTTCTTTCTTTTGTTTATCGTAACATGGAAACCGGATTGTTTCCCGCAGGAAGTTTGGCAAAAAGAAAGGTTGGGCCATATTGCACGAGCGGCCGGCAGCGGGGAGCCGAACAAAACGGGCTTAGCAGTAAAATCGGACACAGCAAAAAGGCCTCCGGAAAAACTTCCGAAAGCCTTTTGAAAGAGGCCGTTAAAACAGCCGCTCAGCTAAGGCTGTTTTAATGCTCCGGTATACTTCCTGCCACAATTCCCTTTTAGTAAGAAACGCATCCTGCAATTCCTTATACATTTCCTTCTGCTTTTCCGCAAACTCTTCATGATCGAGCGGCGGAAGACTGGAGCGCTTGCTGTTTACCAGTTCCTGCAGCGCTTGGGCACGCGGTCCCCAAACAGCCTTTTCTTCTCCCTGCTCGTTTATAAAGATGAAAATCGGTATTGCCCGGGACGTTCCATTTGTCAAATATTGATCCATCAGCTCTAAGTTTTCGTCTCTATATAAAAAGCGAACTTCCATGCCGGCATGACGGGCAATTTCAAGCAGAATCGGCACATTCAGCATAGCATCGCCGCACCAATCCTCCGTAAGCACAATCACTTTCAACGGCTCTGCCTGCAAACCTGTTAAAAAAGAAGCTTCGTCTTTTTGAATATGAAAAGAGGATTGAATTTGTTGAACTCTTTCCTTATTTTCTTTCATCTGTTTCATGTATTCATCTGCCGGGATACCCTTTTGAAACCAATCCATCAAATCCATGGTCTTTTCCTCCATTTATTGATTAAGAAGCCTCGTTACTTCTTCTTTGTTATTCGCTATTCTTTCCAGAAATCCTTTATTCTCTCCTGATTTGTCAAGCTCTATGAAGATTTTCAGCCGGATAGACAGTCACTCTTGTTTATCTAAAGCAATTTGTCAGAGTCTCCTTGACCGCTCCGCCTAAGCATCCTGCCTGACAGGAACAGGGCCACAGTTATGAACAGCGCAAAAAACAGGCAATGATCCATAAACTGAATGGCTCTTCTTATTATCTCATAAAGTGCGGCTTTTTTCTAAAAGTGGTTGATTTAATTCAGCAACCACTTTATAATTATAAAAAATTATTAATATTTATAAGTTTTTATAAATAAAAATACAACAGGAGGCTACAATGAAAGCTGCAGTTATTGGGGCTACTGGGTATGGAGGAATTGAGCTTATACGCCTTTTATCCAATCATCCAGACTTTTCCCTTCATTCTGTCTATTCATCAAGCAAAGATCAGGTGCCAGCAACAGAAGATTATCCCCATTTGAAAGATATTTGTCCTTTGCCTTTAATGAAAATTGATCCTGAAGAAATCACAAGCGAATGCGATGCCGTTTTTCTGGCAGTTCCTTCTGGAGCTTCTTCCGCTCTATCGCCTAAGCTTTTGAAAAATAACACGAAAGTGATTGATTTATCCGGCGACTTGCGCCTGAAAAATCCAGAACATTACGAAAAGTGGTACAAAAAAACTCCGGCTGATCTTCACACGTTAAATCAAGCGGTCTATGGCTTAACAGAATGGAACAGAGAAGCTGTCAAAAGAGCAAATCTCTTGTCCAATCCAGGCTGTTATCCGACAGCTGCCTTGCTCGGTCTGGCTCCGGCGATTCAGGGAGAAGTCATTGACGAAGCAGGGATTATCATTGACGCTAAATCAGGTGTATCCGGTGCTGGCCGCGGCCTTTCCCTTGCTGTTCACTTTGCGGAAATGAACGATAACTTTAAAATCTACAAGGTAAATCAGCACCAGCACATTCCTGAGATTGAACAGCAGCTGCTTCTTTGGGATCACAAGGTCAGCCCTGTTACTTTCTCTACTCACCTTTTGCCTATCACCCGAGGAATTATGACAACAATGTATGCTCAGCTGAAAAAAACAATGACAGCGACTGAACTGCACCAGTTATACGAAGAAGCCTATGCAGATGACGTTTTCGTCAGAGTCCGGCCGCTCGGCGAGTTTCCGGGAGTCAAAGAAGTAGCAGGCTCGAACTTCTGCGATATTGGAATAACTGTTGATGAACGCACGAATCGAGTCACTATTGTGTCAGTTATAGATAACTTAATGAAGGGAGCAGCAGGCCAGGCCATTCAGAATGCCAATTTGATGTTTGGTTTTGAGGAGACTGCCGGCTTGAAAGGATTCCCGATCTATCCATAATCCACTTTTAGGAGGTTCCTATTATGAATGCCATTAAAGAAACGGTCCATATTCAAACATTGCCGCAAGGCTCCATTATCTCGCCAAAAGGATTTTCCGCTGCCGGCGTACATGCGGGCTTGCGCCATTCTAAAAATGACTTAGGGGTTATTTTCAGTGAAGTTCCTGCCGAAAGTGCCGCTGTCTATACGACAAGCCACTTTCAAGCTGCCCCGATCAAAGTAACACAAGACAGCCTGTCAGTGGAAAATAAGCTGCAGGCCATCTTGGTCAATAGCGCCTGTGCCAATGCCTGCACCGGCAAGCAAGGACTAGCTGATGCTTATCAAACACGTGCATGGCTGGCAGAGCATTTAAATATTCCTGAACACTTGATCGCTGTTTCCTCAACCGGGGTCATCGGTGAATATTTAAAAATGGATAAAATAAAAGCCGGAATTTCCAGTTTGCATCCGGTGCCTGAAGCAGCCGCGGCCGAACAATTCGAATCCGCTATTTTAACAACGGACCTGGCTACAAAAAAGTGGGCTGTACAGGCGACCATTGACGGCAAAACTGTCACAATGGGCGGAGCTGCCAAAGGTTCCGGGATGATCAATCCAAACATGGCGACCATGCTTGCGTATGTGACAACAGATGCAGCTATTTCTTCTGTCCATTTGCAAACGGCATTAAGCGAAATTACAGACCAAACGTTCAACCAAATTACCGTTGACGGCGACACTTCAACTAATGACACAGTCGTGGTGATGGCCAACGGGCTGGCTGGCAATGCGCCGCTCTCCCCTGATCATCCGGAGTGGACGGTCTTCCTTTCAATGCTGCATCAAGTCAGTGAACAGCTTGCCAAAAAAATTGCCCGTGACGGCGAAGGGGCTACAAAGCTTGTTGAAGTGGAAGTTCTAGGTGCCGCATCGGATGAAGAAGCCAAGAAGGCCGCCAAGGAAGTTGTCGGTTCCAACTTGGTCAAAACAGCGGTCTATGGAGCGGATGCCAACTGGGGGAGAATTATTAGCGCTGTCGGCTACAGCGATATTGAAGTCAATCCTGACACCATCGATATCTCTATCGGCGATCATCTTATCCTCTCTCAAAGTGAAGTAGCCGACTATTCAGAAGAAGAAGTCATTGCTTACTTAAAAGGAGAAGAAATTAAAATTACCGTCAACCTGCATTTAGGTGAAGGCCATGGCTTCGCTTGGGGATGCGACCTTTCTTACGACTATATCAAGATTAACGCCAGCTACAGAACATAATTTGTCTTATACAGGGAGCCTGCAGACGTTGGCTCCTTGCTGGCTTTTTACAAGGAGGAGCTTATGAAAACGATCGTGGTAAAATGCGGCGGCAGTGTATTGGGGGAATTATCGGAAGCCTTTTTTGATAGCATGAAGGAACTAAAGGAGCAAGGCTATGCGATCGTATTTGTACATGGCGGCGGTCCTGAGATCAACTCTATGCTTGAAGCGCTGCAAGTGAAAACAGAATTTAAAAACGGGCTGCGTGTGACATCCGAACAAGTACTTCAAACAGCCGAACTGGCTCTTGCCGGCAGCTTAAACCGCCAGCTTGTCAGACTGCTTGAAAAACACGGAATCCCGGCAATCGGTTTAAATTCCAGTGACAACCGACTGCTTGAGGCCGACTTTATTGATCAAGAGCAGCTCGGTTACGTTGGAGATATAACAGCCGTGAATAGCCGCTTGATTCAGCTATTATGCGGGGAGCAGCTGCTTCCTGTGATGACTCCGCTCGCGGCAGGTCCGGACGGCACAGTATTGAATATTAATGCAGACCACGCTGCCTGTGCGGTAGCCAATGCCCTGCAGGCGGATCACTTTCTTATGGTGACCGATGTGGACGGCGTCTTAAAAAACGGAAAGCTTGTGCCGACGCTTACTGAAACAGAAACGAAAGCACTTATTGATGAGGGAGTCATTAGCGGCGGAATGATTCCGAAAGTCCATTCTGCCTTAAAGGCTTTTTCCGATCATGTGCAAAGCGTGCATATCGTTTCCGGAAAAAAAGCCTTTTATGAACAAGGTCAATGGCTTGGAACAAAATTTGTGAAGGAGAAGATAACAGTATGAGCAATTTGTTTCCGACTTATGCCCGCTGGGATGTAACGCCTGTGTCGGCCAAAGGAGCATGGCTGACAGACAAAAATGGAAAAACATATTTAGATTTTACAACCGGGATCAGCGTATGCAATCTCGGGCATGTGCCTGATCACGTAAAACAGGCGGTGAATGACCAGCTTGAAAAGTTTTGGCATACATCCAACCTCTTTCAAATTGAATTGCAGGAGGAAGTAGCTAAACAATTAACAGATGCCTCAGGGCTTGATTTAGTCTTTTTTGCAAATAGCGGAGCAGAGGCGAATGAAGCAGCCATCAAACTGGCACGCAAAGCAACCGGACGATCTAAAATCATCACATTTGTTGATTCCTTCCATGGACGCACATTCGGTACGATGGCAGCAACAGGCCAGGAAAAGATCAAAACCGGATTCGGCCCCATGCTCGAAAAGTTCGAGTATGTGCCTTTCAATGATCTAAAAGCATTGAAAGAAGCATTGGATACAGAAACGGCGGCTGTTATGTTTGAGGTAATTCAAGGAGAAGGCGGACTCAACACCGGCAACCCGGAGTTTTTGCGCCAGGCAGAAGAATGGGCTCATAAAAACGGCTCTCTTGTTATTGTGGATGAGGTCCAAACGGGTATCGGACGCACAGGCAAACCGTTTGCCTTCCAGCATATCGGCCTTGACCCCGATATTGTTTCCAGCGCGAAAGGCATTGCCAGCGGCCTGCCCCTCGGCGCTATCATCGGCAAAAAAGAATTGGCTGAAGCATTTTCGCCAGGATCGCACGGCTCCACATTCGGCGGCAACCCTATCTCTCTTGCCGCAGCGAAAGCAACGCTTGAAACCATCTTTGATGAAAGCTTTTTGTCACAGGTAAAACAAAAAGGAGAGAAGCTTTCTTCCTTGCTCGCAGAAGCCCTCTCTTCTGTTCCGCAAGTGAAAAGGCTAAAAGGCAAAGGCTTAATGATTGGCATAGAGCTAACTGCAGAAGCTGCGCCGCTCCTCTCGGCAGCGCGCCAAAAAGGACTGCTCATTCTAACGGCCGGCACGAATACGATCCGTCTTCTTCCGCCGCTGAATGTGACAGAAAAAGAAATTGAGCAGGCAGCAGCTCTGTTGATTGAAACAATTAAAGAGCATGCCTGCGAAAGCACAACAAAAAACGGGTGACTCTTTTGTAGAGTCACCCCTTCTCCCTGATATTTCACCTCACCAATTCCGGCCGGCTCCACCGCCTCCGGATGAGCCGCCTCCCCCGCCACGGCTTCCGCCTCCGCCGCCTCCGCGGGACAAAAAGACAAGAAAAATTTGAGTTAAAAAGCCGCCAAAAAATTTCATATCCAAAAAAATCACGATGGCAGCAATAACAATAAGCAAAAGCGGAGAAATCCCTATGCCTTCATCCCCAGCATAAGGCATTGCCTCTGCTGCATGGCCATCCCAGCCATATTCAGCAGCTGTTTCGTTGTACAGAGCTTTATAAGTATTCATCACCGCCTTAGCCGGCTCTTCATTTTTCAGATAAGGCGTCGCGTATTCATCTAAAATCCGGCCAACCTTGCCATCCGGCAGCGCTCCTTCCAGTCCATAGCCAACCTCTACCTGAATGTGCCGCTTCCCTTCTTCCTTTTCTGTTGTCAAAACGAGCAGCACTCCGTTATTGTCCGTTTCTCTTCCCAGGCCATATTGCCGAAAGGCTTCATTGGCATATTGAGTGATTGGCTTTCCTTCCGTCGTGGGCACAATCAGAACAGCCACTTGAGCAGTGGTAGCATCTTCAAGCTGCCGGCCCAGCTGGATCAGTTCAGCTTTTTGTTCAGCGGACAATACACCGGAAAAATCCTGAACATAAATATCTCCCCGCGGAGCAGGAGCGGCTAAAACCGGCAAAGTAAGCAATTGAATGAAAAGAATCGCTGCTGCCAAAAAGAAAGCAGCTTTTCTCATCATTCCTGTACACCCTCAAAATCTACTTTCGGCGCTTCCTTTGCTCCTGCCTCCGCCTTAAAGTACTCTTTTTCATCAAAGCCAAATATTCCTGCCATCAAAGAACCGGGGAATCTTTTTACTTTTTTATTGTATGCTGCCACTTGGGCATTGTAATCTTGACGGGCAACAGCTAACCGGTTTTCCGTTCCAGCCAATTCATCCATCAATTGCCTGAAGTTAGCGTCCGCTTTCAGCTGCGGGTAATTTTCAACAACGACCAGCAATCGGCTCAATGCCCCGGACAGCTCATCATTCGCCTCAGCTTGTTCTTGCGGCGATCCGGCTCCGGCTAATTTTGCCCGGGCATCCGAAACATTTTTTAACACTTCTTTTTCATGACTAGCAAAGCCTTTCACCGTATTCACTAGATTAGGAATCAAATCCATTCGCCGCTGCAGCTGATTTTCCACTTGGGCATAAGCTTGGTCAACATCCTCCTCTTTTGCAACCATGCTGTTATAGCTTGTTATGAGCATAGCCGCCAATACAATAACGATAATGGCAATAATAGCGAGTGGCCCCAAACTTCTTCTCATCATCTTCACCTCTTTGTTTTATCTTTTTATATTTACCTCTTTTTATGCAGATGGAAACCAAAATAACCTCCCGCTCTGCAAGAGCGGAAGGTTATTTCACTGCAACATAGGAAGAAGTCGCAGAAACAGCATGAATAAAGCGGGCCGCCTGCTCCGCAATGAGCTCCTTATCGTAATCCATGGAAGCGACATGATAGGAGTTAGGCAGCGTAACAAGCCGTTTGTTTTCGGAGGCGAGCGCCCGATAAATGAAAACCGTGTTTTCAGGAGGAACAACATGATCTGTCATTGATTTTATACATAAAGCTGGAATGGAAACTCTTCCGATAATCGGAGGAAGTTCAGCCATTAATTTCTGCAATTCGCGAATGGCCCGGACAGGCGCTTGTTCATACGCAATTTCCTGAACGCCTTCTTTTTTTATGTCAGGGGCTCCTTCTTTTATAAAACGGGGAGCTGGTGATGCTTTCAAATATTCAAAGGCAGGCAACGTCAAAGCTGCATTAATGGTAACTATGCCTTCAATATCCTTGTGCTGAGCAGCCAGCTTAAGAGCTAACGTCCCACCCATTGACTGTCCCATCACAAACACTCTTTTTCCGCGCTTTTTCAACTGTAAATATCCTTGCTTCAAGCTCTTATACCAATCCTCATGCGTGCACGGCTCCATATCAAGGTAATGGGTGCCATGCCCTTTTAAACGAGGAGCCAATACGGTAAAGCCCTGCTTTGCAAGCTCTTCCCCCAAAAACCGCACACTTTGCGGCGTACCAATAAACCCATGGGACAGCAAGATACCAATTTCGCTTCCTTCAAAGTAAAACGATTCTGCTCCTGGAATAACTGTAAACTGCTCTTTCATTATTGGCTCCCCTTTCAATTCCGATTATTTTTATAGGTTATGTATATATTAACGTTTAATTCCCCACAAGTCAACTTGGAATTAAAACTTTCTCTTTCCGGTTTAGACCACAAAATCATTTACTTTTCCCTGCTGTACAAAGATCCTCTCGCCTTAGCTTTAGAAAGAGATTCAAATGAAGGGGATTCCTTTTTGATGAGAGATTTCAAAATAATAAAAGCCGGGTCATCGCATGGAAGATAAGATAACCTTTCATGCAACACTGCTATAAAATCTCTTTACGAACGACGCTCATTTGCTTCTGCCTCTCATCAGCTCTTCGCTCATAAGAAAAAGCCTCTCAAGCAGACAGCTTAAGAGGCTTTGGGTTTACCGTTTTTTAATTTCTTCAAGTAATAATTTATTCAATACAGACGGATTGGCTTGTCCTTTAGATGCTTTCATGATTTGGCCGACAAGGAAGCCGACTGCTTTGCTTTTGCCATTTTTAAAGTCTTCGATAGATTGAGGGTTCGCATCGAGTGCTTCTGTAATAAATTGCATCAAGGCCCCTTCATCCGAAATCTGCACAAGTCCTTTTTCCTTGACGATTGTTTCCGGATCACCGCCGTTTTCAACAAGCTCTTTAAAGACTTTCTTCGCAATTTTAGAAGAAATCGTGCCTTTCTCGATTAAAGCAATCATGGCCGCCAGGTTCTGTGGTGTCAGGGCAACCTCTCCTAACTCTTTTCCTTCGGCGTTCAAGTAAGCTGACACTTCACTCATAAGCCAGTTAGAAGCCAGTTTAGGATCGGCTCCTTCTTGAACAGTCGCTTCGAAAAAGTCGGACATTTCCTTTGTGATCGTCAGCACTTTGGCATCATGCGCCGGCAGGCCCAGTTCGTTCATATAACGTTCTTTCCGCTGATCCGGCAATTCCGGAATAGAAGCGCGGACACGCTCTTTCCATTCATCGTCAATATACAATTCGACTAGATCTGGCTCAGGGAAGTAGCGGTAGTCATCAGACCCTTCTTTCACGCGCATAAGCAGGGTTTTGCCTGTCGCTTCATCAAAGCGGCGTGTTTCCTGTTCGATGACACCGCCGGAAGACAATACATCTGCCTGGCGCTTTTCTTCATACTCCAGCCCTTTTCTAACAAAGTTGAAAGAGTTTAAGTTTTTCAACTCTGTTTTCGTACCGAACTCTTCCTGACCGTATGGACGAAGGGAAATGTTGGCATCACAGCGAAGAGACCCTTCTTCCATCTTACAGTCGGACACTTCAGTATATTGAACGATGGATTTCAGCTTTTCAAGATAGGCATAGGCTTCTTCCGGCGTGCGAATATCCGGCTCAGAAACGATTTCAACAAGCGGCGTGCCTTGACGGTTGTAGTCGACAAGCGAATAACCGTTCCGGGAATGCGTTAATTTTCCGGCATCCTCCTCCAGATGAAGACGGGTAATGCCAATTTTCTTTTTCTCGCCGTTGACTTCAATCTCAATCCAGCCATTTTCGCCAATCGGCTTATCAAATTGGGAAATTTGGTAAGCTTTTGGATTGTCAGGATAAAAATAATTTTTACGGTCAAATTTCGTTTCTGTGTTAATTTCACAGTTTAACGCCATAGCCGCTTTCATCGCAAACTCTACTGCCTGCTTATTTAAAACAGGGAGCACACCTGGATAGGCAAGATCGATAACTGTTGTATTTGTGTTCGGCTCTGCTCCAAAATGAGCGGGAGCAGAAGAAAAGATTTTTGATTCTGTTTTCAATTCTACGTGGACTTCAAGCCCAATAACCGTTTCAAAGTTCATGTGTGTCACCCCTTACAGCGATGGTTTCTGTTGATGAAAATTTGTTGCCTGCTCATATGCATAAGCCGTGCGGTAAACTGTTTTTTCATCAAAGTGCTTGCCGATAATTTGCAGACCCAGCGGCATGCCGCCTGAGAATCCGCATGGCACGGAAATGCCCGGAACCCCTGCAAGGTTCACTGGAATCGTTAAGATATCGTTTGCATACATTGTCAGCGGGTCAGCAATATTTTCACCAATTTTAAAAGCAGGTGTCGGTGTTGTTGGCCCAATGATGACATCGTACTTTTCAAATACGTCTTCAAAATCTTTCTTAATCAGCGTGCGGACTTGCTGCGCTTTTTTGTAATAGGCATCGTAGTAGCCGGAGCTTAAAGCAAATGTACCGAGCATGATGCGGCGCTTCACTTCATCGCCAAAGCCTTCTGCACGCGTGTTTTTGTAAAGGTCGATTAAGCTTTCCGCATTTTCTGTCCGATAGCCGTAACGGATGCCGTCAAAGCGGGCAAGGTTAGAAGATGCTTCTGAAGAAGAAAGTAAATAGTAAGTGGCTAAGCCGTATTGTGAGTGCGGAAGAGACACTTCTTCCCATGTAGCACCCAAGCCTTCCAATACCTTCAAAGCGTCCATGACAGACTGACGGACATCAGCTGCGACGCCTTCACCTAAATACTCTTTCGGCACCGCAATTTTCAGGCCTTTAATGTCGCCTGTTAACGCATCGGAGTAAGTGTCAACTGGCACGTTAGCCGATGTGGCATCCATTGGGTCCACTCCTGAAATAGCCTCCAGCAAACGGGCGTTATCCTCTACGTTGCGTGTCAGCGGGCCGATTTGGTCTAAAGATGACGCAAAAGCAATCAAGCCGAAACGGGAAACACGGCCATATGTCGGTTTCAACCCGACCACGCCGCAAAAAGCTGCCGGCTGGCGAATGGAGCCGCCTGTATCAGATCCGAGCGAGAACGGAACTTCCCCTGCCGCAACCGCTGCCGCTGAACCGCCCGATGATCCTCCCGGCACTCTGCTTAAGTCCCATGGATTTGCTGTCTTCTGGTAGCTGGAATTTTCAGTGGATGACCCCATGGCGAATTCATCCATATTTAATTTTCCGATGGTGATGGCCTGCGCGTCCTGAAGCTTATTCATCACAGTCGCATCATAAATCGGATCGAAATTATTTAAAATCTGGCTGCCGCTCGTTGTGCGCAGTCCTTTGGTGACAATATTGTCTTTAATCCCGATTGGCATTCCAAACAGCAGCCCTTTAGATTCATCTGTACCAATCTTCGCCTGCAAGGCCTCTGCTTGTTTGCGGGCATTTTCTTCATTCAATGTAATAAATGCTTTGACTTTCTCTTCTACTTCGCCAATTCTTTTATAAGATTCACCCACTAAATCAGGGATCGAAATTTCTTTCTTATGTAAAAGGTCGTGAAGTTCAGTCAACGTATGATTAAATAATGACATTTCGTTCTCTCCTTACTCAATGATCGCCGGCACTCGGATTTGTCCATCTTCGTGATCTGGAGCATTTTTCAATACTTCTTCACGCGGCAGCCCCGGCTTGGATTGATCTTCGCGCAGTACGTTTTTCATGTCTAATACGTGCGACGTCGGTTTCACGCCTGTTGTATCAAGTTCATTTAACTGCTCAGCAAATTGAATAATACTGTCAAGCTGAGCGGTGAATTTTTCTACTTCTTCATCTGTTACCGCCAGACGCGCAAGATGAGCGACGTGTCTGACTTGCTCTTCGGAAATTCGTGACAATTCCCTTCACCTCCAAGAAAAATGTAAAACGGTCACAATACTATTCATCTTATCAAATAATAAGGCGTACTAGCAATATGCCAACGGATTTCTCCAGCCTTTATTTTAGCACGCTTTTGTCCATTCAAATAGCTTGTATTCCGAAGAAAACCATTTATGGTCTTTTCAAACAAAAACTCCAAAAAAGCTGCCTCCATTAATGGAGGCAGCTCGTTGAATCAGCCCTGTGTTTGAAATTGCTCTTCCTCGGTTGAACCTTTCAACGCAGTTGTGGAGGATTCGCCGCCGGATACAACCATTGACACTTGGTCGAAGTAGCCCGTGCCCACTTCACGCTGGTGGCGGGTAGCTGTATAGCCGTCTTTTTCGGAGTCAAATTCCGCTTGCTGCAGCTCGGAGTAAGCACCCATTCCGCGATCTTTGTAGCCAAGCGCCAACTGGAACATGCTATGGTTCAAGGAGTGGAAGCCAGCCAATGTAACAAACTGGAACTTATAGCCCATTTTGCTAAGCTCTACTTGGAATGTTTCGATCGTTTCGTCATCAAGCTTCGCTTTCCAGTTGAAAGAAGGCGAGCAGTTATACGCAAGCATTTTTCCAGGGAACTTCTCGTGAATGGCTTCTGCAAAACGGCGGGCTTCTTCCAAGTTTGGCTCGGATGTTTCGCACCAGATCAGATCAGCATACGGAGCATAAGCTAATCCGCGGGCAATCGCTTGATCTAGTCCTGCTTTTGTACGGTAGAAGCCGTCCGGTGTACGCTCGCCAGTGATGAATGGCGCATCGGCCGGATCAAAATCACTTGTAATCAAATCTGCGGCGTTGGCATCTGTACGGGCAACGAGAAGAGTCGGCGTTCCCATGACATCAGCTGCAAGGCGGGCAGCAATCAAATTTTTCACTGCTGTTTTCGTTGGAAGCAACACCTTTCCTCCTAAATGGCCGCATTTCTTCTCTGAAGAAAGCTGGTCTTCAAAGTGAACGCCCGCTGCCCCTGCTTCAATCATGCCCTTCATTAATTCAAATACGTTCAGCTGACCTCCAAAGCCTGCTTCCGCATCTGCTACGATCGGCGCAAAGTAATCAATGGAGTCATCGCCTTCCATGTGAGCGATTTGGTCGGCGCGCTGCAATGCTTGATTGATGCGCTTGACTACGCTCGGCACACTGTTTGCCGGATACAAGCTTTGGTCCGGATACATATGACCAGAAAGGTTTGCATCCGCCGCCACTTGCCAGCCGCTCAAGTAAATAGCCTTCAGTCCGGCTTTTACTTGCTGGACAGCCTGGTTTCCAGTTAAAGCACCAAGCGCATTAATGAAGTCTTCTGTATTTAAATAGTTCCATAGTTTTTCAGCTCCGCGGCGTGCCAATGTATGTTCAATATCAATAGATCCGCGCAGCTTAATCACTTCCTCCGCAGAATACGGACGAGTAACCCCTTGCCATCTTTTATCATTCTCCCATTGCTCTTGTAATTGCTGTACGCGTTCGTTTGTCATTTTGATTCCTCCCATACGTTTTTGTGAATGTTATGCAATGGCTGTTTGAAAAAGTTATGTAACAGCACTGCCCTTATTTTTTCGGCATTCCCTCTTTGCATGCCCGCTGCTTCTATGTTCGTGGCTGATTAGTTGATCACTCTTTGTTATAAAACAGTTAACTTTCTATGTTTGTATTATATAACAGAGATAAAAAAATGGAAACCCCCTTTTTCAAACAATTTTAAATTTTCTTTTCGACAAAAAAATAAAAGGCTGCCGAGAAACTCTCGGCAACCTCTGTTATTCTCTTATTCCCACAGCAGATACTTCTTTATTTCCTTTCCATCTGACGAGCAGCGTCTTGCTGCCTTCATCGCTTAAATTCGCAGGATCCAGCAGCTTCTTTAATTGAGCAGGATCTTTCACCTGCTGAGCCGGCACCGGGAAATCACCAAGCGGAGATGCTTGATCCACGAAAGAATGTCCAATCATATAATCAATGAATTGCTGGCGGCGCTCTTCTGTATCTGTCGTGAAGATATACGCTTCCAACGCTTGTTCGGCTGAGGCAAAGCTGCTGCCTCCCTTAACCTTTTGGCGAATATAGTTAACTGTCTGTTCCTGTCCAAGGTAAATTGGCACCGATAGCATTTCCCCATCGGTAAACCAGACCTGCACCTCGCCAACATATGAAAAGTCATACTCTTTAAACTGAGGCGACGTGTCATTTAAAGCATCGTTCTTCATCATTTGGAGCAAATCCATCATTTCTTTCTGCTCTGTCACCCGGAGCACTTCTTGGGCTTGCGTTTCAACGACCGTTAAATAACTAATTTTTTCAGGCCGGGAAATCGCAAACAGCGGATTAGACTTTCTTTTGAACTCCGAATTATCTCTTATTTCTTTTGTTATTCCAGCTAATTGTTTCGATTCAACATAATAATGGCGCTGCACTTGGCTGCCGTCCTTCAGCTTATACTTAATTCCGACTGGGTACCCTCGCTGCCTGGATGGTTTCCCCTTCTTCACTAGCTGCTTATGAAGGGAGATCGCTTGCTGGATCGATTCTTTTTCCTTCATTTCCCCTGCCATCTTTTTATCTACAGCAACAGAATCAGGAATATACGCTCCACTGTCAAAGAAATGATCCCCGATATAGACGGATGTAACCTCATTTTCTTCAGGAACTTTCTTCTCATATGCGTTGGCAAAAATGGCTGTCGGCACAAGCAAAACAAGGAGGGCAGCGATATAAAGAACAAACCCTTTCCATGGCCAGGAGAGGCGCAAGGTTTTCTGAACGATCATTTGCATAATCGTATAGCCGGCAAAAGCTCCAATGAGACCGCCAAACATCGTCCAGCCGAGCGCTCCATCCAAAAATTCCGCAAAGTACAGCCCGCCAGTGAGCATCGCCATCAGCGTCAGGCTAAAGATAAATAAAGAGCGGAAAAACGGAAAAGCAATCGTCTCATCTACGGCTTCTGCGGGTCTGATTTTATAAACAAAGTACGAAACGGCGACAAGCACAACAATCAGTGCAAGATAAAGAGTCAGTTCTAAGCCGCTGAAGGGCTTGTTCTCAATCAAAGAACCCCTTATCAGGAAAATTCCTTCTTGGAATACATCCTCTATATAAGCATCAGCAGCCAGACCGTTCACAAAAAAGCGGGCATTCGCCAAAACCAGCATAATGAGCGCCCCCGGCAAAATGAAAATACCGTAAGCCATCACTCCTTGCAGCAGCGTAGAGCCGATAAATAAACCGACGAACACCGTTACTGTAAACAACAGCAGAATGATAATCAGTGCAAGGCCCATCCAGCTGAAAATATCACTGATTGTGTAAAGCGGCAGCTTAAGAAACGGCCGGATCAGCAGCATCACTATTCCATTTAACACAACCGGCAGGATCAGCGCTGCACCGCCCGCCGCGTACACATGAGTCAATAAAGTTTCCCGCTTAAATGGCAGGCTGTTCATAAAATCGGACGAGCCTTTTTTCGTCATGTAACTCGTTAAAATCAAGCCGGTAATAACAGGAAAGACAAGGAAAGTCATGTACTGAAACTCATAAGAGAAATGAAGCAGTCCATTTTTCCCTTTAATGGGCAAAAGCTCCTCCGGCGTTTCCGTATTCAAGAAAACCATCCACATGCCGAGCGGCAGAATGATTAAGAGTGCCAGCGCAAAAAAGATGCTGACCCATAAAACAGAGCGGGCATGCTGCTGAAACAGCCCCTTATTAAACGATAAGATTCCGGATTTCATAGCCGACACTCCCCATTTCATACGTAAATATCTCTTCAAGCGTCAGCGGCAGGATATCGAAAATAGCCGGTTCAAATGATTGAACATGCCGTTCGATGCCCTCCTCCTGTCCGCGGACGATGCAAATAAACACGCGGCCCCGTTTTTCATAATGAAGAAGATTTAAGCCGTCCAAGAACGACTGGTCAGGCACTTGCCGGAAAGCCACCTGCACCTTGCAAATATCCGTCTTTAATTCTTCTAATTCACGCTCAAATAACAGCCCGCCTTTATGCATAATACCGACACTGTCACAAAAGTCCTCCATCTCGCGGAGGTTATGGGAGGAGACAATCACTGTCATTTCCCGCTCGCTCACATCTTGGATCAAGAGGTTCTTTACTTGCTGGCGCACAACCGGATCAAGGCCGTCAAATGGTTCATCAAGCACAAGCACGTCTGGCATCGCTGATAAAGTTAAGATAAAGGCCGCCTGCCGCTGCATCCCCTTAGACATCCTTGAAAGCTTGGCATGCGGGTCCAGACCGAAATGCTCATACAGTTGAACGAAGCGCCGGTCATTCCAGCGTGTGTACACCGCTTTATAAAAGGCTGCCATCTGCATCAGCGTCGATTGCTGAAAGAAATAGGGCTGATCCGGGATAAATATCGTTCGTTCCTTCACCTCCGGCTGCTCATAGACGGCTGCTTCCCCAATTTTTGCTGCTCCCTTATCTGGACGCATGATTCCGGTAATAATTTTTAAAAAGGTCGTCTTTCCAGCTCCATTAGAGCCGAGCAGCCCGTAGATAGATCCTTTTTTCACATGAATGGATACATCCTTTACCGCTTCATAGCGGCCGAATCGCTTCGATATGTTTTCAGCTGTAATCATCCTCGCCCCCCCTTTCCGGCTCATCCATCGTCTCAATCAAACGAATAATATCCTCTTTTGATACGCCTAAAAATAAAATCTCTCCTACAACCCTCTCCAGTTCCTTCTTCAGCACCATCATCCGCTCCTCGCTGATTTCTTTTTTTACAGGGGCGACAAAGCTTCCCTTGCCCGGGACCGAATAAATATATCCTTCCCGCTCCAATTCGCGGTACGCCTTTTGAATCGTATTAGGATTTATTGTCAAATCCTGAGCCAGTGACCGAACAGACGGCAGCTTTTCGTCTTCCTTCCACACTTCGCGAATGATCAGTTCCTTTAACTTGCTCATCAGCTGCTCATAAATCGGCACACGGCTCCTCGTATCAATCGTAAACATCGCTTCGCTTCCTTTCGGCAAACCGTATTAACTGTATTAATATTTATAATACAGTTTTCAGGAAATATCAACCTTTTTTGATAAATTTAAAAACAGCAGCCGAGTTTAACGTTCTCGCTCCTGTGTATCAAAAATTCTCTTTATCTTTCCATGGTCCTGGCTGCAAAGCCGGGCCGGCCAATCCATCCACCACAAAAAAATGGTATAATTTGAAAAAAGAAGATATAGGAGTGAGTGTATGGGATTCCTCGTTATCGCGATCCTATTAATTTATTTATTTGACTTCACAAAACTGAGAAAGCAAAATCAAACGATAATTGAACAAAATAAAAAAATGATTTCCCTGCTGGAGGAAATCAAAAATAAATGAACGGCCTTTTCATAACAGAGGTGTTTGTCAGACTTCAAGAGTTCAGAGAGAATGACCAGCCGCTGCCTAGCTGGCTACGGCTCCCGGACATCGGCTTGCAAACAGGCGTATAGAACTAACGATTCTTCGCCCTCGTTCGCAGGCAATACAAAAAGACCGCAGGCAAACTCGATGTCCATTCAAGTCTGCCTGCGGTCTGAAGCAGGGTCTGCCCCCTCTTTTCAGTTACTCATATATATGCACTTGCGGTTCTTTCTCATTCGCTTTTTTCACAATCAATGCTTCTGGCCCATTGACTGAGGAAATCGTTAACTCGATTGGGATATAGGCCGGGAAGTGATCCATCACTAGCCCTGTCACATACTGTGTAAAGCCAATGGCCTCGGCTTTTCCGTAAAATTGAATAGGGATTTTGATTTTCAAGTCAACAAGCTCTTCTCCATTATAAAGAGCGGTACCGACAACACCATTATAGTTTTTGAATTCCTTCTCCAAATCCTGCTTGAAGTTCAAAAAGTAGGTCATATCATCCCTATGGTCTTTTTCCGCTTCAGGCGATGGGAACAGGTAATATTTCTCCTTCACCTTCTCCCATCCTCTAATGTCGCTTTCATCGGCATCAAGATGGGTATAAGCGATAAAATTGCCGGGCACAACTGAGTTTTTCGGCGCCTGCTTAAATAAAGCAATCGTGACAGGCACATCCTTTAACCCTTTTGTTTGCCGGACTCGTTTGGCTACCTCTTCCGCTATTTTCTTCCCTTCCTGCTCAACGACTTCATCGTCCAGTTTATTTTCATATACCGCCCCGTATTTCTCTTTCGTGTAATAATGCACTGAGTTCAAAGCCAGGCCGATAACCGCTCCCGATAACTGCAAGGAATTGTTTTCTGTTTTAGTTAAATAATCGTGCTCCATGATATGCGACAAATAAATCGGACTCTTTTTATTCCGCTGCTCCACAGAGCCTTTTTCATCGTCTATCGGATTCAGCCCCAGGTTCTCTTCCGGCTTCAGTTCTTTTTTCTTGAGCTGTTCATCGGTATACTTCCGCTTCAGCCACGCTTTGATGACATCTCCATCTAACATTTGCCCTTCTTGGAACAAATAATTCTTCGGAGAAAAATTGTCTTGGGCAATTCTCATTAACCCCGTTTCAAACTCTACAATGTCATAGCGTGTATTCAGATTAGAGACCACCATTCCCCTTGCCTTTCCCGGCTTAAAGGGGATGATCGTCCGGTAAAAATTCTCAGAAACTTGGTAGTTGGGAATAATCGCTTTCTCCTGCTTCCCGTCTCCCCGGATCACTTCTTCTTTCTTCTCTAATTTCGGCGCGCACCCGCTCACAAGAAGCATCGCTGCAAGGGCCGCCGAAAAAACTTTTTTATTCAAAAGAGCCACCTCTTACTTATTAAGTTCATCTAACAGCTTTTGTTCATCCCACACGTCGATCCCTAACTGCAACGCTTTCTCCAACTTCGATCCTGCTTCTTCACCGGCAACGACGAGATCGGTATTTTTGCTGACGCTGCCAGCCACTTTTCCGCCGAGAGCCTCAATCTGCTCCTTCGCCTCATTGCGTGTCAATTCATGGAGCTTCCCGGTTAAAACCACTGTTTTTCCGGCAAAAAATGAATCAGATGCCTCTACAGCCGCAAGCTTTGGCCCCTTATAAGCCATATTTACTCCTGCAGCCTGCAACTTGGCAATCAATTCACTGACATTCGGCTGATTGAAATAGGTGACAATTGCTTCCGCCATCTTGCCGCCGATTTCATGAATAGCTGTTAACTGTTCAACCTCCGCCTCGGCCAGTGCCTGCATCGTTTCAAAGTGCTGGGCCAGTGTTTTTGCCGCCTTGGCACCGACATGGCGAATGCCGAGACCGAACAATAACTTCTCGAGCGAATTTTCTTTCGAGGCTTCAATGGCCTTCAGCAGATTATCCGCGGACTTTTCCCCCATCCGCTCAAGCTGAATCAGCTGCTCCTTTTTGAGACTGTATAAATCAGACACATCGTGCACAAGACCGCTTCTATACAGCTGGGCTACCACCTTTTCCCCTAAACCGTCAATATTCATCGCATTGCGGGAAACGAAGTGGATCATGCCTTCCCGGATTTGCGCAGGGCACTGCGGGTCTATGCAGCGGAGCGCCACCTCTCCTTCCAGACGGACGAGTTCGCTGTTGCATTCCGGGCAGTGTGTCGGCATATGAAACTCTTCTTCCTCGCCGGTCCGCCTGTCAGCAATCACGTTCACCACTTCAGGAATAATATCGCCCGCTTTTTTGATGACGACAAAATCACCAATTTTAATATCCTTTTCCCTAATTAAATCCTCATTGTGCAATGTCGCTCTTTGTACAGTTGTCCCGGCTACTTTTACCGGCTGCAGCAAAGCGGTTGGCGTGACGACGCCGGTCCGGCCTACACTTAATGTGATGCCTGTTAGTTTCGTTACCACTTCCTCGGCCGGAAACTTAAAAGCAATCGCCCAACGAGGACTTTTCGCCGTCGCTCCCATTTCTTTTTGCTGCGCCAGCGCATTTACTTTGATAACAATGCCATCAATTTCATAAGGCAACTTTGGCCGCTTCTCTCCCCAGCCGCTGACATAGCGAATAACCTCATCAATCGTACGGCACACTGTTCTCTCTTGGTTCGTCTTAAAACCTAATTGATCAAGCATCTCCAAGCTTTCGCTGTGGGTTTTCACCCCTATTCCTTCTGCTTCAGCCACTCCATAGAGAAAAATATCCAAGTTGCGGGAAGCTGCAATGCGAGGATCGAGCTGACGCAAAGATCCCGCCGCTGCATTGCGCGGATTAGCAAACGGTTCCTCTCCTTTTTCATCACGAATAGCGTTTAAGGCAATAAAAGATTGCTTCGGCATAAAGGCTTCACCGCGCACTTCCATTGTCAGCGGCTCTTTGATTCGGAGAGGAATGGAGCGGATCGTTCTCAAGTTGGCGGAAATGTCCTCACCGATCGCTCCGTCTCCTCGTGTAGATCCCTGAACGAATAAACCATCTTCATATTTTAACGAAACCGCCAGTCCATCAATTTTCAATTCACATACATAGGAATAGCTGTTTTCATCAAGGGCCTGGCTCACACGGCGGTCAAAGTCCCGTAAATCCTCTTCATTGAACGCATTGGCTAAACTGAGCATCGGCACATTATGCCGTACTTTTTTAAAAGCGTCCAGCACTTCACCGCCCACACGCTGAGTCGGCGAGTCAGGCGTTTGCAGCTCCGGAAACTGCTCCTCCAGCTTGAGCAGCTCCTGCGTCAAGCGGTCATACTCCGAGTCAGGAACAGACGGCTGGTCCAGCACGTAATATTCATAATTATACTGATTTAATAGATTATGAAGCTCCTGTGCTCTCTTTTCAGCAGCTTGCAAGTCCATATTGACCACTCCTTCATTTACGCTTTTTCAATTGGGGCAAAAGCCGCTAAAAGGCGCTTAATCCCAATTGGGCTTGGAAAGGCGATATCTAACTCGATACTATCTCCGCTGCCTTTTACACTAACCACCGTTCCTGTCCCCCATTTCTTATGGGTTGCTTTATCGCCGACTTTCCAATCGCTGTTTGTATTGGCAGTCTTGATTTGCGGCCGTGTCACCGGGCGGCGGGACGGCGGTGTTTTTAATCCGAAGGACGTATTGACCTTTCTGGCTGCTGCCAGATCATCGATTAAATCCGCCGGAATTTCCCCAATAAACCGGGAAACAGGGTTCATGCTTGTCCGTCCGTATAATGTCCTCATTTGAGCATTCGTTAAATAGAGCTCTTCTTCTGCCCTTGTGATCCCAACGTACGCCAAACGCCGTTCTTCTTCCATTTCATTTTCATCCATCAAAGAGCGGCTGTGCGGAAAGACGCCTTCTTCCATTCCCATTAAAAAGACAACCGGAAACTCTAAACCCTTGGCAGCATGGAGAGTCATCAATACCACTGCATCCTGCACCTTTTCCTCTTTGCCTACTTCATCAATATCTGCAATGAGGGCCAGGTCGGTCAGAAAGGCTACTAAGCTTTTGTCTTCACTATTATCTTCAAAACTCTTTGTCACTGAAAGAAACTCTTCGATGTTTTCCAGCCGGCTTTGCGATTCAATCGTCTTTTCCGCTAGCAGCATATCACGGTAACCTGTGCGCTCCAGCACCTCTTCCACTAACTCAGAAACCGATAGGTACTCCTGCTGCTGGGTATATGTTTCAATTAAGCGCCGGAACTCTAGGGCCGTCTTTGCCGCCTTGCCGCTTAGACCGATAAAATCAGCCTCTGCCAAGGCTTCATACATCGTCAAATCATTTTCTTGCGCATACCGTGATATTTTATCAAGAGACGTTGAGCCAAGTCCACGTTTTGGCACGTTAATAATCCGCTGCAAGCTGATATCGTCAGCCGGATTAGCAATGAGCCGCAAATAGGCGAGCAAGTCTTTAATCTCTTTGCGGTCATAGAACTTGATGCCGCCGACAATCGTGTAATCAATATTCGATTTCATCAATATTTCCTCAATCACACGGGATTGGGCATTCGTCCGGTATAACACGGCAATGTCCGAGCATTTTCGCTTTCCGCTGGCCGTCATCTCTTTAATTTTTCCCGCTACAAACTGAGCTTCTGTTTGCTGCGTATCTCCGCGGAAATAGGAAATGTTGCATCCATCCGCATTTTCTGTCCATAAGTTCTTCGGCTTGCGGTTGAAGTTATTTTTAATAACCTCGTTCGCCGCATGCAAGATCCGCTTCGTTGACCGGTAATTCTGCTCAAGAAAAATCGCCCGCGATTGCGGGTAATCCTTCTCAAATGAGAGGATATTTGCAATATCCGCCCCGCGCCAGCCATATACACTTTGATCAGAATCCCCTACAACACACAAGTTTTGAAAACGGCTGGCCAACAGCTTCACTAACATGTATTGTGCTCTATTCGTGTCCTGGTACTCATCGATATGAATATATTGAAATTTGCGCTGATAGAACTCCAGCACTTCCGGAACCCGCTGAAATAGCTGGATCGTTATCATAATCAAATCATCGAAGTCGAGCGCCTGGTTCTTCTTCAGGCGTTTTTGATACTCCGTATAGACTTCAGCAACTATTTGTTCCATATAGCCGCCTTGGCGCTTGCTGAAGGTTTCCGGATCAATCAGTTCGTTTTTCGCGGAGCTGATCGTTGCCAAAATGCCGCGCGGATCAAACTTTTTCGGATCGAGGTTCTTCTCCTTCAATATCCCTTTAATCACCGATTGCTGATCTGTTGTATCTAAAATCGTAAAGTTGCGGTTATAGCCGATCCGGTCAATATCCCGCCGCAATATGCGGACACAAGCAGAGTGAAAGGTGGAAATCCACACTTCTTCCGCCGCTCCGCCAAGCAAAGCACTAATCCGGTCCTTCATTTCCCGCGCCGCTTTATTGGTAAATGTAATGGCCAGGATGTTATACGGATTCACCCGTTTTTCTACCATCAAGTAGGCAATGCGGTGCGTCAGCACTCTCGTCTTCCCAGATCCCGCGCCTGCCATGATGAGCAGCGGTCCTTCCGTTGCTTTAACCGCTTCCTGCTGCTGCTCATTCAAACCTGTTAATAGCTTTTCTGTTAAAAATTGCATTCTACTCTCACCGCCTATCAGAACATTCGTTCCTATTATATCTCATTTTTCACCGCTGCAACGGTTTGAAGTGCTTGATTTAAATTTTCATATACAGCGTTACCTACCACAACGATATCTGCATATTGGGCAATTTCTCTTGCCTGTTCAGGCCCGCTAATGCCGCCGCCATACACAAATACTGTTTTATCCAGCGTGTCGCGCACGGCTTTTACGGCTGTGATATCCCCATAGGTTCCGCTGTATTCTAAATAAAACAAAGGCAGCTGAAACATTTTTTCAGCCATCATCGCATACGCTGTGATGTCCTCTATATCAAGCTGCGCATTTGCTGCCGTTAGCGCTGCCGCTTTGCAATCCGGATTGGCAATACAGTAGCCTTCCATATAAATCTCTTCCCAATCCATCAGCTCTCCGTATTCCTTCACTGCTTGATGATGGAGGCCAGTTACCCACTCAACGCTGCTGCTGTTTAATACCATGGGGATAAAATAAAGGTCAAATCCCGGTGTAATCGATTCAATCGTTGATATTTCCAATGCACAAGGAACCGTGTAACGACGGACACGCGCCATTAAATTTAATACATTTTCCAAGGTCACGCCATCGCTGCCGCCGATCATAATTGCATCTGTTCCCGACTCGCATATCTGCTCAAGGGCTACATCATCTATCTCCTTATTGGGATCTAACTTAAACACATGACGCCATTCACGCACATCATACATCTAGCAATTTCCTCCATTCTTTTGGCTGTGCCGGCTGCCCCTTCGGCAAATTGGCACCCCATCATTATAACATTTGTTTCCCTATGCTAAAACAAAGGTCTGCCCCTCACCGCATCCGTACATAAAGGCGATGGAGGGCAGACCCTGTTCTATTTTAGCTCTGTTAATTAACGGCATTAATTTCAGTTTTTGTTTTCAGCAAGCGCTGAAGGCAAGAAATCAACAATTAACGTTATACTTTTATATAGCTAGTCCTTTTAGGGCTGCTGTTCTTTTAAGACCTGCTTTTCCTTCAAGCGGTCCAAAACAAGCTGGTACGCATCATTTCCGTAGTTAAGACAGCGCTTGACCCGTGAAATGGTAGCAGTGGAGGCACCTGTCCCGCTCTCAATTTTATGATAGGTTTTTCCTTCTTTAAGCATGCGGGCTACTTCTAAACGCTGAGCCAGAGACTGAATTTCGTTTACCGTGCAAAGATCATCGAAAAATAAATAACATTCTTCTAAATCGCGAAGTGAAAGAACCGCTTCAAACAATTGGTCCAATTCTCTTCCACGCAGCTTCTCAATTTGCATATTAAGCGTCAAACCCCTTTTTTAGTTATTTCTCAAAGCTACCATCTTATCTAACCCTTTAGAAGCAGGAATAATGTTAATCCACGTTTTCCCTTTCACAAATCCCATCGGTGCGCCATCTTTAAAAGGTAAAATCCGCCCGTCCACATTCGACCATTCAGCCGTGTGAACGACCCCGTTTTGAAGAAGGTAGGCATTTCCGCCTGAAGAAAGGTCAATATCCAGGCGGCCCTCTCCATCTGTTACACGGTGTTCGGCCTCAATGATAAATACATTATTCGCCCTGATGGCTTCTTTTGTTTTCCGATCAAATTGCTGTTCTTCCCCAACAAACCGTTCATAGCTCTTCTTGTCCGGATCATATTTATACTCCACCTGAAAAGCAGGCTTAGTCGAATAATTCACCTGAACAGACGATGCGTTCTGTCCGGCATCCGCTACGGCATCTGAGGACTTGAGAAAGTTTAGCCGGTCCGGCATTTCTTCCATCCCGTATCCTTTTTCTTCGGCCTTCTCCTGCACCTTATCAAATTGAACATAAGAATTATGCGGTGCCTTGCGGGAAGAGTCCCTTTCAAAAATCGTTCCATCGTGCTGAATGCCGTTTATTTGATCGACCTCTCCGCTAAATAGCCGCTCTTTTGCCTCCGGACTGTATCCATGAGCAATGAATAAGCTGTCATAGCCTTCAGCCAGATCAATAAAGTAATCTCGTGCACTGCGGACCGGGCCCGCCTCCTTAGGCTGTTCACTTTGATAAATTGCGAGAAACCTTGTCATGTTTCCTTCAACGAGTACTTCATAGACAATATCCGCCTCAGCCAGGCCGGTTTGCGGCCGGGCTTGAGGATGATTATTCATGACAACAGCAATTGAGCGCTGTTCAGGCCGTTCGTTTGTCTGTTTCCCAGTTAACGGAAACGTGTAATGTTGTCCCTTTGCTTCTTGCCCGCTGTCTTTTTCTACTTTCGTCTCTTTTTCTCCCCAGCAGCCGCCCATAAGCAAAGTGCCTGTTAATAAAGCAAGCATGGTCAATTTTCTCATACATAAACTCCCATATATCTTTCTCTATACTTTACTATTTTAACGCATTATTGTCGGAAAGAGTACCGTTTTCTTCATCACGTCATACATTCCTCGCGGAGTAATGCGAATATACGGCAGATGCGTCGATGACAAAAATAACAATGTATACAGCGGATCGTTATATAAGTAGCCCCGTTCCGTCAACAGCTCCTTCAGCTTTTCCTCTTTATCCATAATTTCCTCAAAAGGCTTCGTGGACATAATACCTGAAAGCGCGAGCGGAATTTCATAAATGACTTTTTCTCCTTCCGCTAAGACAATGCCGCCGCCAATTTCCTTCATCCGGTTAAACGCACGTTCCATCTCTCGCTTGCATTTTCCAATCAGAAGAATGTCCCCTGTGTTGGAGAAAGAAGAGGCAAGCCCTTCCACCTTGGAAGTAAACCCTTTAAGAGTTGTGTTCACTCGCCACTTTCCTTGGCGGTCAAGCAGCACCAGGAAACTTTCATCGTCTGTAGTCGCTATTTCCTCCGCTGACATATCCCTTTCAAGAGAGTACGGCTTAGTAATTACATTATTGACAAGCTCTATGCCAAAGGGCATGGAGAATTGCAAATCTTCTTCTTTCAGGCTATAATCCAATTTCAGCGGCCCAAATCCAAATTTTTCCCATTGAATCTCTGGAAAGGATAAGGTCTCTTTTTCTTTCTTAATCCATTGTCCTCTCGACAGCACAGAAACCGGTGAAGGATGAAACTCGTCTTGCAAAATATTAATGTTAGCGATCCGGCCCGGCGCAATCATGCCATGCAAATGATCCATGCGATAATATCTGGCAACGTTATAGCTGGCCATATGATAAGCACCGATAGGCGGAATGCCATATTCTATAGCCTTCGCAATCATCCAGTCTAGTATGCCCTCTCTATAGAACGAAGGGCTTGCGCCATCTGTTGTGAACATCATCATGTCATATTGATTCAAGCCCATATCCTTCATATCCTGAAGCAGCACTTCCAGATCCGGGCGAATCGATGAGTGACGCAGGGAAACCATATATCCAGCCATCAGCCGCTTATAAATATCCTGTCCGCTCATAGATTCATGGTCGCTGTCTGCTCCAAGCAAAGCCATCTTTGTTAATGTCTTCTCGGAAGCCCCCGGAAAATGGCCTTCAATTCTCTTGCGGAGCCGCTTCGTTTCCTGAATCCAGTGAAGCATCATTTCATCGCCGCCCAACAGCTTCGGCCAGCCGGTCAACTCGCCTCCCTGCACGACTGCATCATGTTCAATCCATGACTTCACAGCTGCGTTGGAAACGACTTCTTCTTCATTTTCCAGCTCGGTCTGTCCGTCATACCGGCACCACCAGTACATGCTGACAGGCAGCGAGCGAAATTCCTCCAGTAAAGAAAACGCTTTCTTTTCTTCTAACGCCAAAAACAACATGAGGTTATCATTGATAGATGTCGTTGTACCAGTTTTCGCAGCATATTCGGCAAAACTTTGCGGATTATAAAGCAAAAATGGATGCACATGCGGTTCAATATAACCTGGAACGAGTGTTTTTCCACTGCAATCATATATTTCGCCTCTATGATTCTCCGGCATCTCTTCTCCCGCGTAAACAATCCGGTCTTCATATACCCATATATTAGCTGTCATCCACTGATTAAGCGCAGAATGCAAAAAGCGGGCATTCTTTAATACAAGAGTAGGAGAAAGGTCACCGTTTATCACTGCTACATGTTCTCTTAATTGTTTGTTTTTCCATTGATGTCTCTGTTCTAACATCTATCTAAACACCCCTCCTGAAAGGAAGCAATCATCCCGTATTTTAGATTAGTGTCATCTTAACATATTCTATATGTTAAAGCATTAAAGAATTATATTTTTTTTGAACAATATGTGAAAAAATGCGCATACCATTTACTATTATATTTCTCCTTTAAATATGACTCTTGCTTGTTTGTGTTTTTGCTTGTGAATAGAGCAAAAGAAAACAGACCCGGAAGCTTATCGAGTCTGTTTTCCATCAGCATTCATTTTTCATTCATAGACTTGTAAATAGCTCCTGAGAAGGCGGACCGCTCTTCTTTTTATTCAACAGCATCAATACAGCCGATCAATCTGTTTTCGATCCCTTGAGCCACTTCTTTGAGCTTGTCATTTTCGAGCATGGAAATGAGTGTTGTCGGCTTTGGCATCCCAATTTTCGTCTGTCCGCTTTCTTCATACACAACAATTTTGCAGGGCAAAAAGTAACCGGCCAAGTTTTCCTCTTCCAGCACCTTTTTTGCCTCCTGCGGATTGCATACTTCTAATATGATAAACTTTTTGTCAAAGCCCACGCCTTTTTCCTGCAATTTCTTCTGAATATCAAGTTGCCAAAGCACGCCGAACGTTTCGCCTGTCAAAGCCTCTTCTAATTGGACAATAGCTTCTTCTAAAGGAAGAGAAACTTTCTTTGTATAATGAAACATGTCATTCCGCCTTTCACTTCAATAATCATGGCTGAGCTTTCTTGGCCCAGTCATGATTATTCCTTCCCAAGCAGAGCCTTTCACAAACATCCATTGTGATATAGCGAAAAATAAGACCGCGCACTGCGGCCTTATTTTTAATTTGCTGATTGGGCGCTCGCAATTGCGCGGCTTCCAATGTCTTTTCTGTAGAAGAAGTGATCTGTTTCAATCTTCGCTATTTTTTTATAGGCTTCTTGTTTCGCTTCATGAATGGATGGGGCAATACCGGTCACAAGCAGCACCCGTCCCCCATTTGCACAAACCAAACCGGCTTCGTCCTTGAATGTTCCGGCATGCAGCACAGCGGAAGGATCAATGTTTTCAAGTCCTTTAATAGGATGGCCTTTTTCGTAGCTTTCGGGATAGCCGTCTGCCGCAAGCACAACGCCAAGCACGGCGTCATCTTTCCATTTAAGCTCCGGATCTTTGCCATCCAGCACATCAAGGAAAACTTGGAGAAGATCGGACTGAAGGCGCGGCAGCACCACTTGCGTTTCCGGGTCGCCGAAACGGGCATTAAATTCAATCGTCTTCGGTCCCTCTTTTGTCAGCATAAGACCAGCAAAAATAATACCGGTAAATGGACGTCCCTCCGCTGCCATTCCTCTGGCAATCGGCAGCAGAATATCCTGAACAGACTGCTCAATCACATCAGCAGAAATGTGGGGAATCGGTGAATAAGCCCCCATGCCGCCTGTATTCGGTCCTTCATCATTATCAAAAGCCCGCTTATGGTCTTGGGCTGCTTGCATTGGATAGACGTTCTCTCCGTGAACAAACGCCATTAAGGAAAATTCTTCTCCTTCGAGATATTGCTCAATCACCAACTTCGAAGAAGCTTCTCCAAATTTTTTGGCTACCATCATCTCTTCAAGAGCGGACAGTGCTTCTTCCAGCGTCAAAGCAACAGTCACGCCTTTCCCAGCGGCCAGCCCATCTGCTTTCAGCACGATCGGCGCTCCCTGCTCCTCAACATAAGCTTTTGCTTCTTGGTAATTGTCAAATGCAGCATAACGGGCAGTAGGAATGCTGTATTTTTCCATCATCATCTTAGCAAACGATTTACTGCCTTCAAGCTCTGCCGCTGCCTTATCTGGCCCGTACACCTTTAATCCTTTTTCTTGAAAGTAATCGACGATTCCGGCAGAAAGCGGATTTTCAGGGCCGACTACGGTAAGAGCAACATTTTGGTTCACAGCAAATTCGCTCAGTGCGGCAAAATCCATTTCATCAATCTTCACGATTTCTGCATCCTGGGCGATGCCCGCATTTCCAGGGGCACAAAAAACTGTCTGCACTTGCGGACTTTCCGAAAGCTTTTTGCAAATCGCATGTTCTCTTCCTCCGCGGCCAACAACAAGAACGTTCATTTTTGTTCCTCCCTGCTCGATTAATGTTTAAAATGTCTAATGCCGGTCATCACCATCGCAATGCCGTATTCATCTGCTTTTTTAATTGAATCTTCATCTTTAATAGACCCGCCTGGCTGAATAATCGCTGTAATGCCCGCTTTAGCCGCTGTTTCCACTGTATCGCTCATCGGGAAGAAAGCATCCGAAGCAAGAGCCGCGCCCTTTGCCTTGTCCCCTGCTTGTTCAAGAGCGATTTTGGCAGCGCCAACACGATTCATTTGTCCCGCTCCAACACCAAGCGTCATTTTATCGTCTGTCACAACGATGGCATTCGACTTAACATGCTTGACAACTTTCCAGCCCAGCTTAAGAGCTGCCCATTCCTCTTCTGTCGGTTCTCGTTTTGTTACAACACGCAGATCAGCATCATCTAGCGAATGAAGATCCAAATCTTGAACCAGCAGGCCGCCCTCTACAGAGGTTAATACTTTCTCATTATCATTGCCTTTATCAAATGGCAGGGTTAACAGCCGAAGGTTTTTCTTTGCCGTTAAAACAGCAAGTGCTTCGTCTGTAAATTCCGGTGCAATAATAATCTCCAAGAAGATCTCATGCAGTTTTTCAGCCAATGCCTCGTCTACAGGGCGATTTAAAGCAACGATTCCTCCAAAGATAGAAGTCGGATCTGCCTCATACGCCCGCTCATACGCTTCTTGAATAGTTTTTCCTGCTCCAACACCGCATGGGTTCATATGCTTCACTGCTACTGCTGCTGGTTCAGCGAACTCCTTCACAATTTGCAAAGCGGCATCTGCATCACGAATATTATTGTAGGAAAGTTCCTTCCCATGCAGCTGTTTAGCGCGGGCAACCGAAAAGGCAGAACCAAGCGGCTGCTCATAAAAAGCAGCTTGTTGATGAGGGTTTTCTCCGTAACGAAGCGGCTGCTTTAATTCATATGTAAATGTCATTTTTTCTGGCTGCTGTTCGCCTGTCAATCCTGTCATATAGCCGGCAATCATGGCGTCATAGGCGGCTGTATGGCGAAATACCTTCGCTGCCAGTTTTCTTCTCGTCTCTTTTGTTGTGTCCCCCGTGGATTTCAGTTCAGCCAGCACTATCTCATAGTCTGCTGAATCTACAATAACGGTCACATACTCATGGTTCTTAGCGGAAGCGCGCAGCATAGCCGGACCGCCAATATCAATATTTTCAATCGCATCATCTACAGTTACATCTGGTTTGGCAATCGTTTGCTGGAATGGATATAAGTTAACGCAAACTAAATGGATTGGCGCAATCTTTTGTTCCTCAAGCTGTCTTGCATGATCCGCTTCGCCTCTTTTTGCTAAAAGGCCGCCATGGATAAATGGGTTTAACGTTTTCACACGGCCTTCAAGAATTTCCGGAAACCCGGTCACGTCGCTCACGCTCATCACCGGCAATCCTGCCTCTTCGATCATCTTTTTTGTACCGCCTGTAGAAATAATCTCAAAATCCAAAGCGATGAGCTCTTTCGCTAAATCTACAATGCCTGTTTTGTCTGATACACTTAGTAAAGCGCGTTTTTTCATTCTGTTATTCCCTCCATAGCTGCTTCAGTTAGAAGTTTTTTAATTACCCGCGGATACAGCTGGTGTTCTACTTCCTGAATTTTTTTCTGCAATGATTCCCGTGTTTCGTCTTCTGCCATCCGAACACTTTCTTGATCAATAATCGGACCTGTATCCATTCCTTCGTCTACAAAGTGAACCGTTACTCCGGCAATCTTTACCCGGGCGTTAAATGCCTGGCCAATGGCGTCTTTCCCTGGAAAAGCAGGCAGCAGGGAAGGATGGATATTGACGATTTTTCCGCGGTACGCATCTAAAAGCGTTTCTCCAATCAACCGCATATATCCTGCTAGAAAAACAAAGTCAACTCCCGCCTCCCGAAGCCTGCCTACTATCTCTTGTTCAAATTCTGCCTTAGAGCCATAGTCCTTTGCCCGAAATGAAAACACTGGAATATTCAATTGTTCCGCACGTTTGATGACATAAGCATCTGGCTGATCACAAACTAACAAAGCAATATGAGCTGGAATTTCCCCTTGTTGAACGGCTTCTGCAATCGCTTGAAAATTGCTCCCGCTTCCGGATGCAAATAAAGCGATGCTGCCTTTTTCCCCTTTTTTCATGACTCGAATTGAACCCCTTCGCCTGAGATGACCCGGCCGATTGTATAAGCTTTCTCCCCTGCTTTAGCAATCAGCTGCTTCGCCTGTTCCTCTTCTTCCGCGGACACGATCATCACTAATCCGATGCCCATATTGAAAATATTGTACATTTCTTTCGTATCAAGCTCGCCGTATACCTTCAATGCTTCAAAGATCTCCGGAACTTCCCAGGCGCCTTCTGTAATAACGGCTCCTAAGCCTTCCGGCAGCGCACGCGGAACGTTTTCGATAAACCCGCCGCCCGTTATGTGAGCCATGCCTTTCACTTCCATTTGCTTTAATACTTCAAGCACTGGCTTCACATAAATTTTTGTCGGTGTCAACAGCACGTCTCCAAGAGGCGCTGACAGTTCTTCAAGCTCCGCATCCGGTTTAAGGCCATGCTGTTCGAAAAAGATTTTGCGCACGAGAGAGAACCCGTTGCTGTGTACACCGCTTGAAGGCAACCCAATAAGCACATCGCCTGCTTCAATGGTCTCTCCTGTAATTAGCTTGCTTTTTTCAGCAACCCCTGTGGTAAAACCAGCGATATCATACTCACCATCGTTGTACATACCGGGCATTTCGGCTGTTTCTCCGCCGACTAAAGCACAGCCTGCCTGTTCGCAGCCGTCGGCCACTCCCTTGACGATTTGCTCGATCTTTTCCGGCAAAGCCTGGCCGCAGGCAATGTAATCAAGGAAGTAAAGCGGTTCTGCTCCTTGGACAATTACATCGTTCACGCACATTGCCACGCAATCAATGCCGATCGTATCATGCCGGTCCATCATAAAAGCGAGCTTTAATTTCGTGCCAACCCCATCTGTGCCGGATACTAATACCGGTTCTTTTACACCCGCAGCAGACAAGTCAAACATACCGCCAAAACTGCCCAGTGTCCCCATCACACCGGCGCGGTTCGTCCGCTTTACGTGCTTCTTCATCCGTTCAACCGCTTCATAGCCCGCTTCAATGTTTACTCCTGCCGCTTCATACGACTTTGCCATTTCGTAGGTCCCCCTTATCTCCTCTTAACTGCATGAACAGCCAGTTTTCCTTCATTAACACATCAGTTCTTTATCATGCGGATGCATAGTATCCGGCAAAATCTCTGTCGGATACTCGCCTGTAAAGCAGGCAAGACATTGGCCGCAATGGCTATTTTGCTTTTCATGGCCAATCGCTTCAATCAGGCCTTCCACACTTAAAAAGGTTAAAGAATCTGCACCAATTGCTTGTCTCAACTCTTCTGCCGAGTGGCTTGCCGAAATCAATTCTTCTCTTGTCGAAGTGTCAATGCCATAGTAACAAGGATTTTTAATCGGAGGTGAGGTAATGCACACATGCACTTCCAATGCCCCGGCATCCTTCAGCATTTTGACAATCCGTCGGCTTGTCGTGCCGCGAACGATAGAATCATCCACCATCACGACACGCTTTCCTTCCACCACACCGCGAACCGGAGAAAGCTTCATTTTCACTCCCTGTTCGCGCAAGGATTGGGAAGGCTGGATAAATGTCCGGCCAACGTATCGATTTTTAATTAACCCCATTTCATACGGAATGCCAGTTGCTTCCGCAAAACCAATGGCAGCTGAAATGCTGGAATCCGGCACGCCAGTAACCACGTCGGCTTCAATGTTCATTTCTTTCGCCAGCTGAATGCCTGAGCGTTTCCGCGCGCTGTGCACATTAATTCCGTGAATGTCACTGTCAGGGCGGGAAAAATAAACGTACTCCATCGTACAGATGGACTGGTTTGTTGCCATGGAGAAGCGTTCAGAGCGCATACCGTCTTTATTAATAATCAGAAGCTCACCCGGCTCCACATCGCGGATAAATTTTGCGCCGACGATATCAAATGCGCATGTTTCAGAAGCAACACAAAAGGCCTCCCCAAGCTGGCCAATCGATAATGGACGCAAACCATTTGGATCAAGCGCCACCATTAATTCATTTTCTGTCATGATCAGAAACGCATAAGCGCCCTTCAGCATGGATAAAGCATGCTTTACCTGATCTTTCATCGTGCCGAAGCCTCCGCGGCGAATTAAATGCGCCAGCACTTCCGTATCCGAGGTCGTTTGAAAAATGCTCCCTTGTCCCTCCAGCTGGTGTTTTAGCGAGGTAGCATTAATTAAATTTCCGTTATGTGCCAGTGCAAGGCTCCCGGATTGTGAGTGAAACAGCAGCGGCTGAACATTTTCATATCCGCCGCCCCCTGCTGTTGTGTACCTTACATGGCCAATGGCACCGAAGCCAGGCAATTCTTGGACCTTCTTCTGGGTAAAGACCTCTGTTACCAGCCCTTCACCCTTGACGCCGTGCAGGTGTTTGCCGTCTGTCGCCACGATTCCGGCTCCTTCTTGGCCGCGATGCTGCAGGCTCTGCAGGCCGTAATACGTAATCTGTGCCGCATCCTCGTGTCCCCATATGCCAAATACGCCGCATTCTTCATTTAAGCCTCTGACTTCAGCAAGCATGGGATCGCTCCTTTCCAAGCTCCTTCAAGTTCATTTACTGCTGCTTCGATGACCGTTTCCTCTTGCTGTTTAATTACTAAAGCCGCTTCTGCTGTTACTTCTCCAATGAGCTTGGCATCAGCAGCAATGGATTCAAACACTTCTTGCTTTTCCTTGCTGACTGTCACGATAAAGCGGGATTGTGTTTCGCTGAATAAAGCAGCTGCCGCCTCAAGATGACCGGCAAGTCTAACGTTCGCTCCAAGCTCCGTTCCGAAAGCTTTCTCAGCAAGCGCTACAGCAAAGCCGCCCTCTGCTATGTCATGTGCAGACTGCACTGCGCCTGCTTGGATCGCTTTTAATAAGCTGGCCTGTCTCTTTTCCTCTACAGCTAAATCGATTGCGGGAGCTTTGCCGTAAATTTCCCCGCCATTTTGCAGCTTTTGCAGTTCGCTGCCGCCAAATTCAACTGCTGTTTCACCGATCATATAAATTAAATCGCCAGCCTGCTTGAACGTCTGGGTAGTAATATGGGAAAGATCCTTGATTAAGCCGACCATGCCGACAACTGGCGTTGGATAAACAGCTGTACCATTTGTTTCGTTATACAAAGAGACATTTCCGCCGATGACCGGCGTGCTCAATACCCGGCAAGCTTCACTCATTCCATCTGTTGCTTTTTCAAGCTGCCAGAAAATCTCCGGCTTCTCTGGATTTCCGAAGTTTAAACAGTCGGTAATGGCTAACGGCTCACCGCCTGAACACACAATGTTGCGAGCTGCTTCCGCTACAGCAATTTTCCCGCCAGCTTCAGGATCAAGGTATAAATAACGGGAGTTGCAGTCTGTCGTCATCGCCAAAGCTTTGTTTGTGCCGCGCACACGAACAACGGCAGCATCAGAGCCCGGTGCGACAACTGTATTTGTCCGCACTTGATAGTCATATTGCCCGTAGACCCATTCTTTGCTGGCAATCGTTGGTTGAGATAACAGCTGCATAAGCGTTTCTTTCAAGTCCTCCACTTGAGGAGTTTCCTGCTCCATCGCCTGGTAATCGCGATAGTAAGCCGGTTCCTCGGATGGCTTATAATACACTGGAGCATCTTCAGCCAAGGCATCAGCAGGCACTTCTGCAACAATCTCGCCTTTATGAAGCAGACGAAGCATGCCATCATCAGTGACACGGCCAACAGTCGCTGCTTCTAAACCGTATTTGGCAAAAAGCTCCTCGATTTCTTGTTCACGCCCTTTTTTAACAACGATGAGCATCCGTTCCTGTGATTCCGATAACATCATTTCATATGGTGTCATTCCCGTTTCGCGCTGAGGCACAACATCCAGGTTCATTTCGATCCCGGAACCGGCTTTGCTTGCCATTTCTGCCGAAGAGCTGGTTAATCCAGCCGCTCCCATATCTTGAATACCGACGAGCGCATCACTCTTCACCAGCTCAAGGCAAGCCTCCAAGAGCAGCTTTTCCATAAATGGATCGCCTACTTGAACAGCCGGGCGCTTTTCTTCAGATTGTTCGCTCAATTCTTCAGAAGCGAATGTAGCTCCGTGGATGCCGTCGCGGCCTGTTTTGGCTCCTACATACATGACCGTATTGCCGACGCCTTTTGCCTGGCCTTTTTGAATATCTTTATGATCAATTAATCCAACACACATCGCATTAACGAGCGGATTGCCTTCGTAGGTACGGTCGAATTGCACTTCTCCGCCGACTGTCGGAATGCCGATACAGTTGCCATAACCGGCGATGCCTGCTACGACTTCCTCGAATAAATATTTCACGCGGCTGGAATCCAGCTCTCCGAAACGCAATGAATTTAACATTGCTACCGGACGGGCTCCCATGGAGAACACATCACGGATAATCCCGCCGACACCTGTGGCAGCGCCTTGATAGGGCTCAATCGCTGAAGGGTGGTTGTGGCTTTCAATTTTAAATACAACAGCCTGTTCGTCGCCGATATCAACGATTCCGGCTCCTTCCCCCGGACCTTGAAGAACGCGCTCGCCTGTTATCGGGAATTTACGGAGCACCGGTTTAGAGTTTTTATAGCTGCAGTGCTCGGACCACATAACAGAGAAAAGACCCGTTTCCGTATAGTTTGGTGTACGCCCAAGAATCTCCTCCGCTTTGGCAAATTCCTCATCCGTCATGCCCATTTCACGGTAAATTTTCTGTTCTTTAATTTGTGATGCACTCGGTTCAAGCATTAACGACATGAGATTCCCTCCATTGTTTTACAATTGATTGAAATAATTTTAATCCGTCCGCACTTCCAAGCAGCTCATCAACCGCCCGCTCAGGATGAGGCATCATGCCAAGAACATTGCCTTGTTCGTTCACGATTCCGGCGATGGACTCGAGACTGCCGTTAAAATTGTCTGTATACGTAAATACAATTTGCTGATTTGCTTGTAATTGCTGTAATGTCGCTTCATCACAGTAGTAGTTTCCCTCTCCGTGTGCGACAGGAATTGTTACCTTTTCTCCTTTGCTGTATAAAGAAGAAAACATCGTTTCGTTATTTTCGACTTTGAGCTGGGCCGGCTTGCAAACAAACTTCAAGTCTTTGTTGCGAAGCATGGCACCTGGCAGCAAGCCTGACTCAAGCAAAATTTGAAATCCATTGCACACACCTAGAACGGGCTTTCCTGCTTGAGCTGCTTTTTTCACTTCGCTCATCACCTTAGATAAATGAGCAATCGCTCCGGAGCGAAGATAATCTCCATAGGAGAAGCCGCCTGGCAGCAAAATACCGTCAAATTCGCTTAAGTCATCCGCATCATGCCAAACATATTCTACTTCCTCGCCTAATTCATCTTGTACGGCATGGAACATATCAACGTCACAATTAGAGCCCGGGAATACGATCACTGCGAATTTCACTGCTGAACACTCTCCTCAATTTCATATCTGTAATCTTCGACAACGGGGTTAGACAGCAATTTCTCACACATTTCCTGCACCGTCTTCTCTACTTCCTGATTGCTTCCGTCAATAGTCAGCTCCATATATTTGCCGATGCGCACATCCTGCACACCTTCATAGCCAAGATTAGTTAATGACTGCTGAACTGCTTTCCCCTGCGGATCTAATACACTCTCTCTTAGAGTAACGAATACCTTTACTTTATACATGCTGGTTTCCTCCTAATCTATTAAACACTTCTTTATATGCTTCTACTAAGTTTCCTAAATCGCGGCGGAACACATCCTTATCCAGCTTGCGATTTGTATTCTTTTCCCACAGGCGGCACGTATCTGGTGAAATTTCATCAGCCAGCAGGATGGCGCCATCCTGGTCTTTGCCGAATTCGACTTTAAAGTCGATCAAATCGATTTCCATCTCTGCAAATAATGAAAGGAGTGCTTCATTAATCGCCAAAGCTTGTTTTTTTATCTCAGCTACTTCTTCTTTGGCAGCAATATTTAATAACTGAATGTGGTCTTCAGTAAGAAGAGGATCACCAAGTTGATCATCTTTAAAGTAGAATTCAACGATTGGCTGATCAAATACTTGTCCTTCCTGCAGTCCAAGACGTTTAGCCAGGCTTCCGGCCGCCACATTTCTCGTTACGACTTCAAGCGGAATAATCGTTACATGCTTAACCAGCTGCTCATGTTCCGAAAGCTGTTCAATAAAGTGTGAGGGGATATTGAGCTCTTTAAGCTTTAAAAAGATACGGCTGCTAATTTCATTATTCAGCCTTCCCTTGCCTGCCAGCTCTGCTTTTTTTTCTCCGTTAAAAGCTGTTGCTGAATCTTTGTAGGAGATCAAAACTACATTCTCCTGATCCGTTGCATAAATCCTTTTCGCTTTTCCTTCATAAAGCATTGGGCCCTTTTCCAACGCAACTTCCCCCTTGTAAAAATAATAAAAATCTTCAGTCACTAGTAGGTAGAAGCAGTTCCCGCCTGAACGGGAACTGCTATTTAATTATTGATCTAATCCAAGACGGGTGAAGATCGTATCTACATGCTGCAAATGATAGTTGTAGTCAAAGCAGTCAGCGATTTCTGCAGCGGTTAACTTTGATGTGATTTTCTCATCTGCTTCAATCAATGTCCGAAATGGAACTTGATTTTCCCACGCCTCCATCGCTTTCGGCTGAACCGTATCATAGGCAGCTTCGCGTGCCATGCCTTTATCGATTAAAGCAAGCAGAACGCGTTGTGAATAAATCAGGCCTAATGTCCGATCCATATTGCGCTTCATGTTTTCAGGGAAAACGGTTAGGTTTTTCACGATGTTTCCAAAACGGTTCAGCATGTAATTCAAGGCAATCGTTGCATCCGGCAAAATAATCCGCTCTGCCGAAGAATGTGAAATATCACGCTCATGCCATAAAGGAACATTTTCATACGCTGTCAACATATGGCCGCGAATGACACGGGCAAGCCCCGTCATGTTTTCGGATCCGATCGGATTGCGCTTATGCGGCATAGCGGATGAACCCTTTTGTCCTTTGGCAAAGAACTCTTCCACTTCGCGTGTTTCACTTTTTTGCAAGCCGCGGATTTCCACAGCAAACTTCTCAATTGATGTCGCAATTAAAGCAAGTGTGCTCATGTAATGGGCATGACGGTCACGCTGCAGCGTTTGTGTGGAGATAGGCGCCGGCTTTGTACCAAGCCGCTTGCAAACGTACGCTTCAACAAACGGGTCAATATTGGCATATGTGCCGACAGCTCCCGAGATCTTGCCGTACTCTACTCCTTCTGCTGCTTGGTTAAAACGCTCAAGATTTCTTTTCATTTCTTCATACCAAAGAGCAAGCTTTAAGCCGAATGTAGTCGGTTCTGCGTGAACACCGTGCGTCCGTCCCATCATCACAGTGTATTTATGCTCTTTTGCTTTTTCCTTAAGAATATCAACGAAGTTCTCAAGATCTTTTCTTAAGATGCTATTGGCTTGTTTTAATAAATAAGACAAGGCTGTATCTACTACATCTGTAGAAGTTAAGCCGTAATGGACCCACTTTCGCTCTTCTCCAAGTGTTTCAGACACCGCGCGTGTAAAGGCCACCACATCATGGCGTGTCTCTTCTTCAATCTCTTTAATGCGGTTCACATCAAAGCCCGCATGCTCACGAATTTTTTGGACGTCTTCCTTTGGGATTTCACCAAGTTCCGCCCATGCTTCACAAGCAAGAATCTCAACTTCCAGCCAAGCTTGATAACGGTTTTCCTCTGTCCAGATAGCTCCCATTTCAGGACGCGTATAACGTTCAATCATTTCTTTTGTCCTCCGATCAGCTTTCCATTATTGCTCCAGATCCCGCTAGCCTCTACTTCTTCAAGTGCAGCCTCTATGTCGTTTGTTAAAATTGTGATGTGGCCCATTTTCCGCTTGATCTTTGCCTCCGCCTTTCCGTATAGGTGAACAGACCACTCCGGATGCTCCGCGATTCCATCCAGCACTCCCGGCACATGCTCACCAAGAATGTTGACCATCAAAGCAGGCTTCAATAATTCAGGCGTTTTCAGCGGCCAATTGCAAATCGCGCGAATATGCTGGCCGAATTGGGACATGTCACACGCCTCAATTGTATAATGCCCCGAATTATGAGGTCGTGGTGCTAACTCGTTAATGTAAATTTCCCCATTTTTTCCGACGAACATTTCTACAGCCAGCGTGCCCACGAGCGAGAGCGCTTCAGCAATTTTCTCAGCAGCTTGGACTGCCTTGTCTTTGACGCTATCTGTCACCCTTGCCGGTACGATCGTTTCATGGAGAATGTTTTCTTTATGTACATTTTCTCCGACCGGAAAATAAGTGGTTTCCCCTTCGATATTTCGTGTAATAATCACTGAAATTTCACATTCAAACGGAATCCATTTTTCCAGTACACATACACCATGCTTTAAAAGCTGAGCCGCTTCTTCAATCTGAGCCGCTTCTTTAATGACAAATTGTCCCTTGCCGTCATAGCCGCCGCGCGCTGTTTTCAAGACAGCAGGATATCCGAGCTTATCTATCTTATCATAAATTTCTTCTGCTTCTGTGATCACCGCATAGGGGGCTACCGGCACGCCAGCCTTGGTAATGGCTTCTTTTTCAGCCACGCGGTTTTGCGTCACTTTGATCAATTCTGCTCCCTGTGGAACAAATGCTTTTTCTTGCAGCTTTTTTAAGCCGTCATAATCTATATTTTCAAATTCGTAGGTGATAACATCACTGACAGCCGCCAATTGATCCAGAGCTGCCGGATCGTCATAAGCCGCATGAATCTCCACGTCCGCTACTTGTCCGCACGGGGAATGTTCTCCCGGCTCCAGAACAGCTATTTTGAAACCCGCTTCTTTGGCCGCTAGAGCCATCATCCGGCCAAGCTGTCCGCCGCCGATAATTCCTATCGTTTGTCCGGGCATAATCATCTCTCTAGACAAGTTGATCACTACTTTCCAATACAGTTTCTTCAATCTTTTGGCGGCGCTCCTCCAGCCTTGCAGCCACTTCCTTATCCGTCACAGATAAAATTTGAGCAGCCAATAGTCCGGCGTTAATTGCTCCAGCCTTCCCGATGGCTACAGTTGCTACCGGCACGCCTCCTGGCATTTGCACGATAGACAATAAGGAATCTAAGCCATTTAGTGCTCTTGATTGAACAGGTACGCCGATCACCGGCAAAGTTGTTTTAGCTGCCACCATTCCTGGCAGATGGGCCGCTCCACCTGCACCAGCAATAATGACCTTTAAACCTTTCTCTCTTGCGCCTTCAGCGTATCGAAACATAAGATCAGGCGTCCGGTGTGCAGAAACCACTTTTTTCTCAAATGAAACACCGAGCTCTTCTAACATATCGCAGGCATGCTTCATCGTTTCCCAATCAGAGGTGCTTCCCATAATTACGCCAACTTCTACTGACATGATTGGCCTCCTTAAAGTAAGTAATCACAATATAAAAAGCCCGGATGGCTGTTTTTCTCCAAAGAGAAAGCAGCTCACCCGGGCAACAAGCTCATTAAAATCGTACTAAATCCCAGATAAGAAATACTTTCCCCATAGTCCAATCATTTACGGTGATCGGGTAGAAACTTGCAGGCCTTATTCCCGCTATTATATGAGGCGCTATATTTGTCATCTACATCTTAACAAGCTTAAAAGGTTATTGTCAATAAAAAATCGAACGATTATATTTATCTGTTTTTTAATGTTCGTGTTTAAGGCTTTATTTTTCCTTCAAAAATGATTTCTCTCCCAACAGGGATGTATTTCTTTTCTCCATTGACCACTTCTTCTTTAAAGATGGGCTGCTCCATCCTGCGCACAGGGACATACCCCTCTGCCGACATGCGTTGCAGGCACTCATCAATCGTTTCGTTTTCCTGTAAATAAAATTTTTTCTTTTTGCTCATTCTGCCAGCTTCCCTTTTTTTACACTTTTTACCCAGAATCCGCCGTGAATCGTTTTAGGTTCATAGGCAATAATAAACGCTTTCGGATCTAGTTCCTTAATTTGACTGTATAATTTTAATTCATATTTTCGCGGTGTCAGAATCTGCAAAGCCATCCGATCTCCCTCAAGCCCGTTAGCTGCCCAGCTTGTAACGCCATAGCCTTGAGCACGAAGCTGTTTAGGTAAATCCTTATCGTATTCCTTCGTAATGACGTTCACTGTAATGTAGCCAAGTGCCAGCTTCTCTTCGAGCTTCATTCCGGCAATTACTCCTAAGCCGTAACCAACAGCGTAAGCAATAACGTTTTGAATTTCATTTAAATTATCGAGTACCATACCCAGTCCGATAATATAGATGATAATTTCAACCATGCTGACAAAAGCAGCAAAATAACGATACCCCTTTAACGTTAAGATCATCCGAATTGTAAAAAATGATACGTAACAAACATTAATAATTAAAATAATTAAGGCCATAACCAATCCATTCTCCAGCATGGGGCATCCTCCTTTAATTAGTAATCTCCGAAACAATGACGTAAGTTTATCACAAATTAAATAGATAAAAAAGAAGGAATAAGTTACAAGAAAATTACTTCGTCAGATCAATGCTTATGAAAATCTGCATAAAAAAACAGAGAGCATTAAAATGCTCTCTGTTTAGGGTGCCTGGCAACGTCCTACTCTCACAAGGGGAAGCCCCTCACTACCATTGGCGCTGAAGAGCTTAACTTCCGTGTTCGGGATGGGAACGGGTGTGACCTCTTCGCTATCGCCACCAGACTGTATAAAATGGAAAGAAATTATTCTTTCAAAACTGGATAATATGTGTCAGTAACCGGCAATACCGTGCCATGGTTTGTTGCTTTACGCCATACGGCGTTTTGGTTAAGTCCTCGATCGATTAGTATTCGTCAGCTCCACGTGTCGCCACGCTTCCACCTC
>NZ_MWMM01000012.1:0-91772 GCF_002189605.1 Pseudobacillus badius | reverse complement strand
TGGACGGCATTTAATTTAGTTTGTAATGAATATTTGGTCATAGAAAAACTGCACCTCCAATTGTTAGCTGTGTCTAACAATTGGGGTGCAGTTCACAGTCCGGATGTCTTTTTTATCTGTTAGCGAACGGAATTCGCCAGTCTCTTAAAGCCCTAAAGAGATATATTTAATTTCTAAATATTCATCAATGCCAAAGTGGCTGCCTTCACGGCCAAGTCCGCTCTCTTTATAGCCGCCAAATGGCGCTTGCGCAACAGACGGCAGTCCATCGTTCAAGCCGACAATGCCGTATTCAAGCCCTTCAGCAATTGTAATAGCCTCTGTAATGTTTTCACTGAATACATAAGCTGCTAAACCGTATGGTGAATTATTAGCGCGCTCAATCACTTCTTCTGTTGTCTGATACGTAGCAATCGGTGCAAGCGGGCCAAACGTTTCTTCATTCATGCATAGCATGTCATCCGTCACGTTTGTGATCACTGTCGGCTCAAGGAAATAACCTTTCTCCCCGTCAGCAGCTTTGCCGCCAGCAAGAACTTGTGCGCCTTTTTGTTTTGCGTCTTCGATTTGGCTGATCACTTTATCCACTGCCTGCTCATCAATTAAAGGACCAATCGTTACGCCTTCTTCCAGGCCGTTTCCGACTTTTAATTTCTCCACTTCTTGTTTGAATGCCTCGGCAAACTTTGCTTCAATGGACTCATGAACGTACACTCTATTGGCACATACACATGTTTGTCCCGCGTTGCGGTACTTAGAAGCAATTAAGTTTTTCGCTGCCTTTTCAATATCTGCATTTGCAGTTACGATAAACGGCGCATGTCCGCCAAGCTCCAGAGACAGCTTTTTCACTGTATCAGCCGCTCCGCGCATCAACAGCTTGCCGACTTCTGTAGAACCGGTGAAGGAAACTTTGCGGACACGTCCATCCTTCATCCACGCTTCGCTGATTTGGCGTGCGCTTCCAGTTACGATGTTGATAACCCCTTTAGGAATGCCAGCTTCTTCTGCCAGCTCTACAAGACGAATAGCCGTTAAAGGCGTTTGTGTCGCTGGTTTAATCATTGCTGTACAGCCAGCTGCCAAAGCAGGACCGACTTTTCTAGTAATCATCGCTGCTGGGAAGTTCCATGGAGTAATCGCTGCAATTACGCCCACTGGCTCTTTTTGGACAAATAAGCGCTTATTCGGATGAGAAGCAGGAATCGTTTCACCATAAATGCGCTTTCCTTCCTCTGCATACCAGGAAATGAAGCTGTTAGCGTAGCCGACTTCGCCGATCGCTTCCGCCAACGGCTTTCCTTGCTCTTGAGTCATCAGCTTGCCGATTTCTTCTTTATTTTCATCAATGAGGCGGTACCATTTCATTAAGTAATCTGCACGCTCATTAGCTGTCAGTTTGGACCAAGCTTTTAGCGCCCCATAAGCCGCATCAGCTGCCTGTTCCGCTTCAGCTGTTCCGCCGTCCGGAATCGTTGCAATCACTTCTTTAGTTGCCGGATTAATGACTTCAATTGTTTTTTCTGTTTCCATCCACTCGCCATTGATATAAATTTTCCAGTTTTTCATTATTTCTCCTCCTCTTGTTCTATGATTCTTTTATTTCCCCAATGTACTTTCTGACCTTTCGTGCAGCGGATGATTGACTAATTCCTAGCGATTTAGCGACTTTATAGGTTGATTTGTCTTTGTTGTAGGCTTGAACAATCATTTTGCGTTCTACCTCTTCAATCACTTCCGGAAGAGTCATCCCCGCCTCTGTTATTTCCTGTTCAAACATATCCGGCGGCAAGTCATTTAAGGTCACTACCTCATCCCCTGTTACAACAAGCCGCTCCACCATGTTTTCCAGCTCCCTGATGTTCCCTTTCCATTCAAAACTGAGGAATGCTTGAAGGACTTTCGGTGAGAAGCGAACATTGCTTCCATATAAATGGTTGAAGTAATCTAAAAAATGATACGTAAGCGGAGCAATATCTTCTTTACGCTCGCGAAGCGGCGGTATATGAATAGGCACAACATTGAGACGATAATATAAATCTCTGCGGAAGCTGCCTCTGCCTACCATATTTTTCAGATCTTTATTCGTAGCGGCAATGATCCGAATATCGAGGGAAATCGGCTGCCGGCCGCCAACCGGGCGAATTTGCTTCTCCTGCAAGACATGCAGCAATTTGCCTTGAGCAGCAAGCGGCAGCTCCCCCACTTCATCTAAAAACAAGGTGCCATGATTAGAAAGCTCAATGAGCCCTTTTTTCCCTTCACGAAAAGCACCGGTAAACGTTCCGCCTTCATAGCCAAACAACTCTGATTCAATCAGCTGTTCAGGAAGTGCAGCACAATTGATCTCGTTCAGCGGCTGATCCCGCCGGTCGCTTAATTGGTGAATAAGCCGAACAATCTTGCTTTTGCCGACGCCCGTTTCCCCAAGAAGCAGCACCGTGGAATTTACTTTGGCAATTTTGCGGACGAGCAGCATAATCTTCTCCATCTGCTCGCTTTTTGAAATGAGTCCATCGAATTCAAGCGGCTCTTTTAATTCCTTCTTATATGTAGCCAGCTCGTCTTCCATCTCTTCAATTTTATTGCGCAGCTGCATGAGCTCTGTCAAGTCACGCGAATAGCTGATTACGCTCTTTAACGAACCATCTGGATGAAAAACAGGCCTCGTGCGCACATGAAAATAACGGCCGGTGCCGGCTGTTTGGAATAATTCAATCGGCTGCAGGCTCTCGATCACTTTTAAGGTAGCCGATGGATAAAAAATCCCCATCTTCTCCAGATCTTTTACATGCTTGCCTACCAAATCTCCGGCTGTCCGTTCATAATTTTTGCGGCAAGTAGCATTTACACGAATGACAATGCCGCTTGCGTCCGTCACCAAAATTTCATCGAAGGATGATTCAAAAATATCAAATAATTCATCACGTACGGGATCATGAGATCGATTCATGACAAGCTTCCTCTCGGGTTATATTGTTTCCATTATAGCAAAAATACGCCCGAGAGATAAGCATGCCGTTTTCGTTATTGCAAATTAAGCTTGAACTGCTAATTGAGAAACTGCTGCTTCCAATGCTTCTTCGAGGATATCTAATCCTTCTTCTGCTTGTTCATCAGTAATGACAAGCGGCATTAGCAAGCGAAGTACGTTTCCGTAAGCTCCTGCACTCATTAAGAGAAGACCGCGATCATTTGCTTCTTTAATAAGCAGGTTAGTCAATTCTTTGTTCGGCTCTTTTGTTTGACGGTCTTTTACTAATTCCATTGCGCACATAGAACCAAGCCCGCGAATATCACCAATCTCGTCATATTTCTCAGCTAGTTTGCGGAAGCGGTCCATCACATGCTCTCCTAATTTTTCACCGCGCTCATTTAGCTTTTCGTCTTCAATAATATCAAGAACAGCTAGTCCAGCTGCACAAGCAAGCGGACTTCCCGAATAAGTTCCGCCAAGCTCTCCTGGTGTGGAAGCATCCATGATTTCCTTGCGGCCGATTACCCCGCTGAGTGGCAAGCCTGCAGCCATTGATTTAGAAACAGTGATTAAGTCAGGAACAATGTCGAAGTGCTCGATACCGAAGTAACGGCCAGTACGGGCAAAGCCTGCTTGAATTTCATCAGCGATAAAGATAATGCCATGTTTCTGACACTCTTCATATACAGCTTGAACAAAGCGTTTAGATGGAACGATGAATCCGCCTTCACCTTGTACCGGCTCCATCACAACAGCCGCAATGGACTCAGGTGCTGCATCGTTGATAAAGAAATCACGGAACTGCTCGATGATCATATCTTCATATTGTTCTTCTGTCATGCCTTCTGGACGGCGGTAAGTGTATGGATAAGGTGCTTTATACACTTCCGGAGCAAATGGGCCGAATTCATATTTATAAGGCTTTACTTTGCTTGTCATCGTCATTGTCAATAGTGTACGCCCATGATAACCGCGGGAGAATGAAACTACGCCTGGACGCTTTGTATATTTGCGGGCAATTTTCACTGCATTTTCTACCGCTTCTGCTCCGCTGTTAAAGAAGATAACTTCCTTCTCATGTTCTCCAGGAGCGATAGCGGCTAATTTTTCAGCCAACTCAATATATGGCTCATACATCATTACGTTAAAGCCTGGATGGATGTATTGATCCACTTGCTTGTGTACTGCTTCTGTTACTTTCGGGTGGCAGTGACCCACGTTCATTACGCCAATAGCACCAACGAAATCGATAAACGTATTTCCATCTACATCGTGGATTAATGCCCCTTCAGCCTTTTCGGCAAAAGTAGGTACACCATTGGACACGCCTTTTGGCACAGCGTTTTGTCTTCTCTCTAATAATGCTTTCGCCTTTTCACCTGGAAGGCTGCCGTTAACTTTTGCAAATTTTCTTGTCATGATGCTTTTCCCCTTTTCTAAAAGAAATTACTTTCTACAATCAATTTATATGCAAAAAGCGTGCCAACTTTTAAAAAGGCGCAAATACTTCTATTATTACGAATAGACAGACTACAATTAAGTCAGGTGCGACTTCAATGAGTCGTATCTGACTTAAAAGTTCAAAATACTTACTGTTTTTCCCGGGCAATATACCCATATTTCTCCATTTCTGAATAAATGGTTTTTAATTTCGGGTTTCCTTCCCCCACAATTCTGTCTTCCACAAGCACAACTGGATAAAACATCTCTTCTTCCATCACTTTTTGGGCAAATTCTCTTTTTTTCTCATCATTCGGCGGCGCTTGAATATCCACATAACTAATCCTAAAGGGCTGATCCGGATACTTTCTGGAAATTGCGGCCTCCAGCCATTCGTATGTTTCCTTAGAAGACGGCAGGTTCACACAGCTTGGACAAAGCTGCTCCGTCCCGTAAATAGTAATTTCTATTTTCTTCTTCATAATTTTCGCCCTCCTGTCATTTCCTTTCATTTTAACGAAAAACCGGCCAGTGCGGAACTACAAGCTCCTTGGCCAAATATTTATCAATCAATGGATTTTTCTCATTATAATCATTATAATAAAAGAGAGATTGAGAAAGGAGTGGATTATCGTGGATGAACAACAAATGGAAATGCAAGTACGAGAAGTATTAGATAAATTACGCCCATTTTTGCTTCGCGACGGCGGCGACTGTGAATTAGTAGACATTGAGGACGGCATTGTGAAATTGCGCCTGCTCGGCGCTTGCGGATCATGCCCAAGCTCTACCATTACTCTTAAAGCGGGAATTGAACGGGCTCTCTTGGAAGAAGTGCCAGGTGTGGTTGAAGTGGAGCAAGTATTTTAATTCACCTTTGAGCAGAGTATTTCTTAATATAATAAAAAAAGCAGAGCGCTCTTTGACGGGCGTCTCTGCTTTTTTTATAATGATTGAGCTCCATCTTCTCCTCTTGGCTGTCTCTTAATTTCTTGAACCTAGAAAATCCTTATTGACAAGTGTCTTCGGCGCACGGTCCGCAAAGATGGCATCGAGATTGTCACAGCATGTTTCCATCATCGCAAGGCGTGTTTCTTTCGTGGCACTGCCAATGTGCGGCAAAGCGACCACATTTTTCAACTGAAGAAGAGGATGGTCAGCGTCAATCGGCTCCTCGTTAAATACATCCAAGCCGGCCGCTGCAATCTCTCCTGCCTGGAGTGCTTCATACAAGGCGTCCTCGTTCACGATTGGCCCGCGGCTGGCATTAATAAAAATCGCCTCTTTTTTCATCTTTTGAAATTGCTCACGCTGAAATAAGCCTTTTGTTTCTGGCGTTAATGGGGCAAGGCAAACAACAAAGTCAGCTTCCGCAAGCAGCTCGTCTAATGAACAATAACGGGCACCGAGCATCTCTTCCGCTACTTCATGACGGTTTCGGTTATGATAAATAATCTCCATATCAAAACCAGCGGCCCGTTTAGCCACAACGGTTCCTATCTTTCCCATGCCGACAATTCCAATCGTCTTATGGTGGACATCCGTGCCAGCAAGAAGCAAAGGCGACCAGCTTTTCCACTTTCCTTCTTTTATAAATTCGGCGGCTTCAATCATTCGGCGGGCTGTCGCCAAAAGCAAGGCGAATGCCAAATCAGCCGTTGTATCCGTTAACACATCCGGCGTATTGCAAATAGCTACGTTATGCCGGCTCGCTGATTCTAAATCAATATTGTCATAACCAACCGCCATATTGGCCACTACTTTTAAATGCTCCCCTGCTGAAAATACCTCATCATCAAGCCGGTCAGAAATCACCGTCAAAAGTGCATCCGCTTTTTTCACTTTTTCCAGTAAGATTTCACGAGGTACTTGCACATCCTCTTTTGGCCACATATCTACTTCATAATCTTCTTGCAGTCTTGCTACAATTTCTCCAGGAATTTTTCGTGTTACATATACACGCGGCTTCACATCTCCACCTGCTTTCTTCTTTATATTCACTCCCCCATTTTAGCATAGTTCGGAAAAATGCTCCGTGTAATAAAAAAGATTACTTCAGCCAATGAATAGCGGGCATATTCCACCGACGTGATGATACTCCCGCCCGGTCATAGAAAAAAGCCAAAAATTCTTCATACTCGCGGGAATTGGCTAGATACTTTTTTAATTTCTCTTCATTTTCCTTTTTTATGTGCAAGGAACCTTTCGCAAAATACCTTTCAATGCATTCAAAATAATGAGCAGGGAACAATAATCGGGCATAAATCAAACGCCAGGCGAAAGGAGAAAGAGGGCGAACCTGCTCATATTGCCGGATAAAATCAATAAAGCGAGTCCGATAAAACAAAGCCCCCTGCCAGTATTCCGACCGAATCCATTCAGCTATATCCCGTGCTGCATAATCAAATACCCAATTGAACGGCTGGTGTACAGCTGGTTCCTTGAGCCAGGACTTTTCGCTGAATGAACGGTGACAAATTGTTCCCAAGTCCCATTGCTGAGGCGCTTCATCTATTTCTGTATCCGCCACATATTGCAGGGCATTTTCCGTTAATCCCATATAATAAGGAAAAGATTCAACAATCAGGCGGGCAAAAGGGTCATCCTGCTCTTTTAATAGCCCATTTGCAGATTTCTCTATTTTCTCCAAACGTTGTTCCCAACTTGCCCTCCAGCTTCCTAATTCACTAGCCGACTGAACCTGCAGCAAAAGGGATTGCCCGCGCAAATGGAAACGGGCCAATCTTTCACCGGTGAAAGCCCTCATTGGAGCAGGCCGGCTGCTGACGAGAACAACAAAGTCCCTTTCTTCTTCCGTAACCAAGAAACGGCCGTTGCGGGCACGCAAAAATACGGCGGTCCGTTTTTCTCCCTGCCGGACCATATGCTGTGCCATTTGATGAAGTTCGTATAAATATTGTTGTTCCTTATCCGTTGCATCAATAATATGATAAAGTAATCCGTTGCTTTCATAACATATCTCTTTGGACTGAAAGGGCACCCTTTCCGCTTCAACTTGAAAATGCTTCAGCAATAACTGCTTTCCGTCCATTTGCTTGCCCCCTTTGTTTAATTGAATAGTCTATATACCTGAGGATATCCAGGTACAGAATGCTTTTTTCACTCGAAGGCCATGTTAAATGCTTTAATTTATTAGGAAAAGAATCATTATTCACATCAGCGTTTAACAAAGCCTAATAAAAAAAAGGGATTTTACTGTCTAGTCTGGAATTCTTATTACAAGGGAAAGATTCATTATTAACATATTAGAGAAAAAGGTGATCATATGACTATCGAAGACAAATCAGTAATGAGCATGTCTGAAAAAACGGCACGCCGTTGGCTTGGCGAGCGGGGAGTGACCATAGACGATATTGCGGAGCTTGTTATGTTTTTACAAAAAAAATATCATCCTGATCTGGAAATAAAAGAATGCAAAGAGAACATAGAAAAAGTTTTGCGAAAGCGTGAAGTGCAAAATGCTATCTTGACAGGCATCCAGCTTGATATACTGGCGGAGAAAGGATTGTTGGATGAGCCGCTGCAATCGATTATTGCCAGCGATGAAAGCTTGTATGGCGTCGATGAAATTTTAGCTCTTGCTATCGTGAATGTTTACGGTTCGATCGGCTTTACCAATTACGGATACATTGACAAAGTAAAACCTGGCATTTTAGAACATTTAAATGATAAATCAACAGGAAAGGTTCATACTTTTCTTGATGATATTGTCGGTGCTATTGCAGCAGCTGCTTCTAGCCGGCTTGCCCACAAAGCAGCTCACACTGAATAACTGAACCGGCAGACTGCAGATAAACTCAATGAAAATTGAAGTTTGTCCGCAGTTTTTTATTTTTTGCGGATGAGAACTGTTGATTTCCATTCCAGGAGCTTCGCTTTCCGCGGGGCGGGCGCTGATCCCGCAGGAGTCTGCGCTCCTTCCATTTCAATCCACAGGAGGCACATGAATTTCTCTTTTAGTTATCATTTGCCGGGTACGCCTTTCATGGCAGCATGCCGCTTTTTCTCCACCTTAAAAGGGGCCGGAATCAAGCCATTCCCAACCCCTTTTGTCGACAGACTATTATGATGGTTATCCACTCTTGCTGCCGCACTGACGGCCAAATGAGATTCACTCGCTTTTGTTTAGTGCTGCCTGTTTTGTCTTTATACTTCCCATTCGTCAAGATTGTTTCTTATATGGACCGGCTGCTGCTCTACATGAACGAGATGCTCTTTTTGAGTTACTCCTGTATGAACAAGCAGGGTGTCAAGTCCCGAGCGGATACCAGCCAAGATGTCAGTTTGGTAATTATCACCGACCATGAGGGTAGCCTCTTTTGCAGTGCCCAGGACTTTTAAAGCCTGCTCCATAATAATGGATTCTGGCTTGCCGATAAACACTGGCTTTACACCGGTTGATACAGCAATAACTGAAGTTAGGGCCCCATTTCCCGGCAGGAGCCCGCGCTCGGTCGGAATGGCGACATCCCCATTTGTTGAAATGAAATCAGCCCCGCTTCGCACTGCCAAACAGGCTGTGGCCAGCTTCTCGTAATTAATCTGGCGGTCAATTCCGCAAACGACCACATCTGCCCGTTCATGCTCAACAAGCGTCAAACTCCTTTCATCAAGCGCTCGGTGAAGTCCTTCTTCGCCAATCATGTAAACAGCGGCCTGCTGATGTTTTTCCCAAATGTAATTAGCTGTCGCCATTGAAGTGGTGAACACTTGCTCTGCCCCGGCAGCAATATCGAAGCCCCGTAGCTTTTCTGCCACTTGTTCCGGCGTTCGCGATGAGTTATTTGTCACAAACAAGTAAGGGATATTTTTCTGCTGCAAACGGTTGATAAAAGAACGGGCTTCCTTTATCTCCTCTGTTCCCCTGTACATCGTGCCATCTAAATCAATCAAGTATCCTGTGTATGTTTTCATTTTTCCTCCTTATACAAAAAGGCGCTTTCAAAATGAAAGCGCTGATAATTACGGCTTGAATGCTGAAACCGGACCTAATTCATCCGTTAAATATTTTCTGACTTGCTCTGGAAATTGCTCGAATGCGGAAATGTGCTCACTCAATGTGCGCTCAACTTCTGTATGATCAACAGCCGTATACTGTTGAACGAGCATTTTTCTTAAAGCAACAGCTGCTTTTAAAGATGCAGCCGCTTCTTTTTCGATGACTTTTTCGTCCTCCAGAATGTCAATAATGTCTTCATAGCTTCCCGGATCTCTCATAATAAATCCATCGATCATCGCATTACCGACGTCTAATACGGATTCAATGACCATCTGGGCAATTCTCTCAAGAGCAGCCTGCTCAATTGCCGTTTTCCATTGAGCCTGTCCGGCAAATGCGGTCATTTGCCCTTCCATAAAGGTTAATATTTCTTCGATTTTTCCACGATCCACAAAATACACCGCGGTCACCTCTTCTCTATACTTTCTAAATGTCCCCTCTTATTTTATCATGAATCGGCGAACAAAACATATCTTCGTCCGGGAGAAGTCATGGTACAATCGAAACAAACAGACAGGAGTGACTCGTTATGACCGAAAGATTTTTCCTTTACGATGAAACCGAAGCAACAAAAACACGCTATGTCAGCTTTATGGGAGATCATCAGCGCTTTGATCTTGCTTTAATCCGAACGGACCGCTATTTTGGCAAATGTATCGTCCTTGATATCCAGGGAAGCCGCTTTGCGATTATTGGGCGAGATGACTTAGATGAACCCGGTTATCTTGAACACATTTTTAAACTTTCGGAAGCGGAAGCCGCCGAGCTGCGAGACTTTTTATACGAAGTCGTTTAAAGCATAGAGAGCCGCCTGATGGGCATGCTAAGGAAAGCCGGACATGCTCGCTAGCTTGCTTTCAAAAGTGAGGTGTCTGACGCTGACTCTAAAGCAGCGGAGGTTATAATTGTGCTATTTCAAGATGAAGAAGAATACACTGATTTTTCCAATGTTGAAAAGATGCGCCACTTTTTAACAGTAGAACAAACACCGGAAGGCCCATACGGCGCGCCAAGAGGAAAGGATGAACCGGTGGAGAACAAATCAACTCCTTGGAAAGAAGGACAGCAGTTTTATTCTGCCTTCACCTATGAAAACAGATCACTGCACCAAGGCTTGCCCCGTCAGTTTCCGGGCGCTCATCCGACTCATGATGACAAAGACAAAGAGCAAGAAAGGGAATATCAGGATATTCCGCCTAACAACACCTAAAAAATCGAGCGTTTCCGCTCGATTTTACTTTTGGACTTTCTTCACAACAAAATAGGCACAGCCGAAATTGCAATACTCATACAAATACTCTTTCAGCGTGCTGATTTTTGAATCAAAGGCTGCTTTTTGGTTTTCATCTTCATAAAAACCTTTTAAGCGAAGCTGGCCGTATCCCCAATCCCCAACAATGTAATCATACTTTGTGAGAATGTCGCTGTAACGCTCCTTGAACACCTCTTCATTAAATCCGTTGCTCCGCTCATCAATGAGTTGGTAGCAATGATTTTGAATGCAAATCATCTCTCCTCATTCCTTTCCTTCTCCCTTTATTATAGCCGATCAGCCATTAATTACTAAGAAAAAAATGAACCAAAAAGGGCAATCTACGTGTTGAGGGGGTGTTAACATGAAAAAACCATTGTTAACTGTAGGGGTCTCCAGTTTTTTATTACTGGCTGCCTGTAATGCAAACAATAAAAATGACCTTGCCGGCGTAGACAACAACCGGGACGGCAATATGATAAATGTCAGTGACCGTTATGACCGCAACCGCTATGACATGTATAATGGAGATCTTGCCAATGGCGGTGATGGCCGTGATGGCCGAATCGGCGGCAGCACTGACAACGACCTGACAACTAAAAATGAATTAATGACAGACGACAGAAAAGATAATTTTGGATATGTTCGCCACCAAAAAGGATCTGTTCAAGGGCAATCCGTTTCTTACCGAAATCTGCACACCCTTGACCGTGAAAAGACGGCGGACACAATTAGCAGACTCAGCTTAGGGCTTCCCAACATCAATGATGCTTCCGTACTTGTTACCGATCAGGAAGTGCTGGTTGCTTACGATACAGACGCGAAAAATGATAACGGACGCAGAGAAGCAGCAGAGCAAGTGAAAAGAACTGCATTAAGCGTTGTTCCGCGCTGGTATCACGTATACGTAACTGATGACACCGATTTGCGCCGCGACATTGAAAACATCGCTCAAATCAATGGAGGAATGGATACAGCCCGTCATTCCATCCGCGATACCATTAAATTAATGAAGCAGCGAACTCCTCAAGGCTATAAGCAATCGGAAAAAGGAACTAATGGAATGAATCATCAGATGAATAATACAAATGGAACCACTGATACAAAAAGAGCCCCGCATAATACCGGGACTCCCCAAACAACAGGCACACCGGGGATCAACTGGACGACAGGACCAGATGATCAAGATAATCCATCCAGTGTCAGATAAAGCTGCTCCCTCTACTAACACGAAAAGCTTGATCTAAATATTTTCACCCAAAAACACCCGGCCTCTTTTCGCATCATTTTTTGATACCGCAAGAGACCGGGTGCTTTATGTCAGCTCGAAATAAGCAGAGCGTTTGTCATTCCGGCTAATCAGAAGCTGGCTCTTACCCTATTCTTCCTTAGGCTTCAAGCGTTTCTTTTTCGCCTAGTTCCTGTTTTGACTTCGCTGCCGAGTTGACTTGTTCATCCGCATGATAAGAAGAGCGGACAAGCGGACCAGCTTCACAATGGCTGAATCCTTTTGTCATAGCAATTTCACGAAGCTCTGCAAACTCGTCCGGGTGATAATATTTTTGCACCTTCAAATGTTTCTTCGAAGGCTGCAAATATTGGCCGAGCGTGACAATATCTACATTGTTTGCCCGCAGATCATCCATCGCTTCAATAATTTCTTCTTTCGTTTCCCCAAGGCCCAGCATAATGCTGGACTTCGTCGGGATATCAGGCTGCATTTCTTTTGCTCTGCGCAAGAACTCAAGAGAACGGTCGTAAGTCGCACGTGCGCGCACTCTTGGTGTCAGGCGCTTCACTGTTTCAATATTGTGGTTTAAAATATCCGGGCGTGCATCCATCAGCGTTTTCAAGTTTTCTTCTATTCCGCCCATATCAGAAGGCAGGACTTCAATAGAAGTAAACGGATTTTTGCGGCGGATCGCCCGTACAGTTTCCGCAAATACAGCTGCGCCGCCGTCTTTTAAATCATCCCGGGCCACAGCTGTTACAACCACGTGCTTAAGGTTCATCAGCTGTACGGAATCGGCTACCCGTTCCGGTTCAGCCCAATCCAGCTCAGTTGGCAAGCCCGTTTTCACGGCACAGAAACGGCAAGCACGCGTACAGACATCACCTAGAATCATGAAAGTTGCTGTCCGGCGCACCGCCCAGCATTCATGGATATTTGGGCATTTTGCTTCTTCACATACTGTATGAAGATTATTTTCACGCATCATTTTTTTCAAGCCCGTGTAGTTCTCGTTTGTATTCAATTTTATTTTTAACCAGTCCGGTTTACGTAAATGTTCCTCTTTCTTGCTCATTCCTTCATCTCCCATCATTCTGCTTTAAACAAATGACCTCTTGCCTGAAAGAAAAATAATTCCCTAGCCACTGTACCATAGTCCATATTCTAACACAACTCTTACTCTTTTCATGTTTTTCAGACACTTTTCTGCATGAAACAAGGAGAATTTCACAAAATAAATAAAGAACACTAAAAGGGAGAGAAGCGCATTGCAAAAATTGGCATTGTTTTTATGTATTCTGTTCTTTCTAATGGCGTTTCCTGTCAAGGCGGCTGATCATGAAAAAGATGAACAAATGTACAAAGAGAGAATGGAACTGTTCGAAAAAATGGAAGCAGCAACGACCATTCCTTGGTATTACTTTGCCGGCATAGATCAATATGAACGGAGTTTGCGCTTTATTCGGAAGGACTTGCCTGAACCCGATACTATTTCCATATACATTCCAGAGAGCAAATGGGCTGGACCATTAAACCCTAATCAGAAAGATAAAAATCCAGCTACTATCGCGGCTTTTCAAGGAGTTGGCATAGACGGAAACGGAGATGGCAAAGCAGATCGCTTAAATGGCGAGGACGTGTTAGCCGCAATCGGCCGGTACTTGATGACTTATGGAACCGACCACGACAACCTTAAAATTGCCCTTTGGCGGTACTACGGCCGGGATAAAGCGGTCAGTATCGTTGTAGGCAATGCTAAAATGTATAAAGCATTCGGGAAGCTTGATTTGCAACAGAAAGTATTCCCTCTTCCGCGCCGCTTTAATTATACATTTAAAAATACGTGGGGAGATGCCCGCGGCTGGGGAGGACGCCGCATCCATGAAGGAACAGATATCTTTGCCGATTACAGTGTGCCTGTCCGTTCCACTTCCTATGGCATCGTTGAAATGAAGGGATGGAACCGGTACGGCGGATGGCGGGTAGGAATTCGTGATATTAATAATACCTACCATTATTATGCCCACTTAAATGGCTTTGCTAAGGATCTAAAGCTCGGAGAAGCCGTGAAGCCAGGGACAGTGATCGGCGGAGTCGGCAGCACCGGCTATGGTCCGCCGGGTACCTCCGGCAAGTTCCCTCCTCATCTTCATTACGGAATGTATAAGGATAACGGCCGTACAGAATGGTCCTTTGACCCTTATCCCCACCTCAGGCAATGGGAAAGAGCCGGCTCTTAACTGCTAGAACCGGCTCCCATTCCCCCGCATTTTGTCTTATCTTTATTTGGCCGCTTTGGCTTTTTTGACTGCGTGAGCAATACTTAAGCCTAAGCCGCCCCAAATAATTGCCACTCCGGCAATCATCATTGCAATTGCGCTGCCATCCATTACAATACCTCCTTTTTAGAAGAAGACGCGGAATGATTCAGCGTATTCGTATTCCATCGCTTAGCAAACATAAAGATGAAGCTTACTGCGATAGCTCCAATAGCAACTGTCCAGCCATACGTATTAACAAAGCTTTGCGGATACCCTTCGTATGGGCCGGCAATGTTCTGACGGATATTATCAAACATCATATAGCCAAGAACGATCGGTGTTACAATGCTTAAACAAATTTTCCACCAGGCGCCTAAACGAATATCCGAAACGGCATCTGCATGGCTTTTCAATGGATCAAGCTGTTTGAACACCCAAGCAATTAAGATAACTTCGACCAGTCCGGCAAAAGCGACACCAAAGTTGTTAATGAAATAATCGACCGTATCAAGGAAGTTTAATCCTCCTCTTGTTGCATACAGCAGCGAAACAAGAGAAGCCACCCCGCCTCCGATTAAGACGGACTTTGTACGTGATACGTTAAACTTTTCCTGCACGCCTGCCACAAACGTTTCCACAATGGAAATCAAGGAAGTAAAACCGGCGAGGACCAGTGAGCCGAAGAAGAGAACACCAAACAGTTCATTGGCGAACGGGAATTCGTTAATAATTTGCGGGAAGACCGCAAAAGCCAGGATCACTCCGCTTTTGACTACTTCATCCACTCCCACTCCTTGTTGCATCGCCATGAAGCCCAAGGCAGAGAAAACACCAAAACCAGCCAGCAGCTCAAATGCGGAATTACTAAATCCCGTAATAAAAGCGTTGTTTGTGATATCGGATTTTTTTGGAAGGTAACTGGAATAGGTGATCATGATGGCAAAGCCGATGGATAAGCTGAAGAAGATCTGTCCGTAAGCAGCGATCCACACTTTACCGTTTGTCAATTGTGACCATTCCGGCTTAAAGAAGGCGTTCAGTCCATTCATCGCACCCTCTAATGTAAGTGCACGAATAACAACGATTAAGAACAAGAAGACAAGGAGCGGAATCATGATCTTAGTAGCCCTTTCAATTCCTCTTTTCACGCCGGCCACTAAAACACCGAGGGTAACAATCCACACCACTGCAAGCGCTACCAAAATTTGTGGTACCAGTCCGCCAAACGCGCCGGCATCAGCCACCTGCAGGTAATCAGTTAACAAGAAGTTTGTCGGGTCGTTGCCCCACGACAGTTTAAATGAAAACACAGTATAAGACAGAGCCCAGGCAATAATAACCGAATAATAAGTGGCGATAACAAAGGAAATCGCTACCTGCCACCAGCCGAGCCATTCCGCATTCTTGTTCAAGCGGGCAAAGGACAGCGGACTGGAGCCGCGATACTTATGACCTATGGTGAACTCTAAAATAAGCAATGGAATTCCGGCCGTTAGCAACGCGAATAAGTACGGAAGAAAAAAGGCCCCCCCTCCATTTTCGTAAGCTACTGCCGGAAAACGCCAAATATTCCCTAAACCAATAGCGGACCCAACAGCAGCAAAAATAAATCCAGCTCTTGAACCAAACATAGGACGTTGTTGATCCATAAAAACCCCTCCTGCTTTTCACTGAAAAGATAATATTTTCAGATAATTTCGATAATCTCCTATAGTATAAACGGGAAAATGGAATTAGTAAATACTTTTTTCGCTTTATGAAAATAATTTTTTGATAAGCGAGAATGTTCAATCTCCTTTCCTCATATAGTCTGTTTCCGGTAGTCCATCTTATTCACTACTTGTATATATTATTCGTATGGAATATATTAACTGGATGAAGCCCATAAAAAAAGACACCGTTTCTGCACGGTATCTGAAGGCTGTTTTCCCCGACTGCCGAAGTCTTCCCGGCAGCTCCTTATTTCTTTTTAGGCAGTTCAATAGATGGAGACATTCCCCCGCCGCCGTTATAAAACTCTGGCACATCACCGTGCACCATCCCCATGGCTACAGGAATATCCTGAACGACCGTTGTCATTTCTGTAGCAAACGGAACAATAATCTGCACATTTACTTCTACTTCAATAAAGACTTCCACATAAGCATTGTTGATGCCGTATGGCTTGACATTAGATTTGACATTGGATGTTACTTCACCGATAGCATGAAAGCGAATAGGAATTTTCGGTCCAAGGTTGCCAAGCAAGATATTGTTCGTCACTTGGCCAAGCGGAACATAGTAGACAATGCCTTCTGTCCGCTCTTCCGGATCCTTTTCAATTTCTACATCAGACAAGAGCTCCAATGCCTGCAGATTGCCCTGCTCCGCCTCCTTTAAATTTAGCTGCACCAAATTCGTCGTCTCCGCCATCACCCGATTAATAATCTTCGCATTCAGCCTTGTCGTTGACGGGTTCTTCGGATCACTTTCAATGATGTCATTAATGTCCATGACGCTCGCAACTTTTTTATTAATTGCTTTATTAATTACCATCGCGGCAATTTTCTTCGTCTCCGCATGGGCATATCCCATCAATGTTGGCTTTACATTTTTATTAATGACCCATAAACTAGCCGCAGTTGAAAAAGTAAAGAGCACAAGAGTAATTAAGAGTACATAACGAAGAGGGAGCGGCCCTCTTTTCGATCTCCACCTTTTTTGTGCAGCCAAAAAAATCCCTCCTTCTTAGCTAATCTATGCTAAAAAAAGGAAGGATCATGCAATAAAGTTTTACTTTTTCAAGTGAAATCCGTGATGCAGCAGCTTCCACTCCATGACATCCCGCAGAAACTCCGGCATAAAATGCTTTTTCTGAGGCGCGCGGTAAAGCGGAGGGAAAAAGCGGCCATAGGCAAACATATCAAGCGTAGCCAGCTTATACTGGTGATCATTCACAATGTCAACGCCGTTCACTTTAAAGCGGTATTGTTCCATATCTACACTTAAACGGTCATATATAAACCGGCCCATCACTTTGCCTCTGAATCCCAACCCTTTGATGGTCATGTGAGGCCATTTGTCGTCTGTCGTCTGCTTTAATACTTCCTTTAATTCAGCTCCTGACAGTTCAATGAGACAAGGATTGATAGGATGAGGAAGCATGCGGTGAATATCGTATTTCGTAACGGTTCCAGCCTCGAGACCGCCTAAGCAAACACCGGCATTTAATAAAGCGCCATCCGCGCCGCACCACTCTCTCAGCGCCTCGCAAAGCAGCTGCGGAAGCTCGGAAGGAGCAAACCAGTCGCTCGCAAGCGGGACAGACAAAGAAATGACCGGTTGAGCAAGCGCTTTTTTTCCTTCCTCCGCATAGCCCTCTATTTCCTTGTGCTCGTTTGCCGGGGCAGGCAACGCCTCCATCGTGTTATATACGCAAGCCTTCTTTCTAAGAATTTGCTTTGTTTCAGTGTCCACTTCAATCATCACGTGCCCGACGTAATAGCCGAATCTTCCAGCCGCTGCAAGCAGTGTTTGGTTAATTTCCTTGCCCTCATGCAGCAAATGGTGAGTATGAGCGCCTAGGACAACGTCCGCCTTGGGCATCGTATGAGCTATTTTCTCATCTTCATAAATGCCCAAATGAGAAAGCACCACAACTATATCTGCTTTCCCGCTGATTTGATCGACTTGTTCCTTCAGTGCAGCAAGAGGCTCCGACAATGTCCAGCCCAGTTGTTCATAGGCACCTGAGAAAAAGGCTGTAGCTCCGGTCAGTCCCATGGTCATTCCGTTCGGTAAATGAACCAAGCAAAAAGGCTGCGCCCATTCGGGACGTTTTCCGTCTTCCTCATACAGATTGGCAAGTACGATCGGAAATTCAGCTTCTTCATATAAAATTTCCAGCCCTTCTTTCGGCAAGGTGATTCCCTCGTTATTGCCGATCGTCACCGCGTCATAGCCGGCTTCATTTAAGAGCTCCACATTTCTTTTTCCAAGCGATCCTTCCGTCATTGGATGCGACCGGTCCACATGGTCGCCAATATCAAAGATAAACACACTTTCGCCTGCTTCTTCATGCCACTTTCTCCGCTCCTGCAAAAAGCGGCGGATGCGCGGCCAATTCTCAAAATGGCTGTGAAGATCATTTGTATGATAAATATGAATCGTTTCTTTCAAACTTTCACCCCCGCCTTATTAAGCAAGTCCTTCATAAATTAAGCGAATGCCCGTGACAATCAAAATCAGCCTAAGGACCATGACGAGGGCATCCGACTGAATCCTCGTATTGACAAATGCGCCGCATTTCGCCCCGACCCAAGCGCCCGGTATCAGCAGCAGCGCATACAGCCAAACCACATTTCCGAGCATAACATGGGTAACAGAACTAACAAGCGCTGATAAAAAAATCATAAACATGGAAGTCGCTACCGCTACATGCGGAGGAAACGCAAACAGCAGAATCATTGCCGGCACCATCAAGGCGCCGCCGCCAATGCCGAAAATCCCTGAAAAAAAGCCAACAAAAAAGGAAATGGAAATGGCAACAGCCGGCTGAAAACTATATGTATACATCTTGCCGCTTTTTTCTGTAAACGTGCGGACAATGCCTCCTTCTTTCTTGGAGGACAGCGGCTTAATTTTCGAACGGAAAATGAGAACAACCGCGATGAAAATCATAAAGATACCGAAATAAATATAGAAAGAATGCGTGCTCAGCGCTTTGTTCACTAAGGCCCCCACCATTCCGCCCGGTCCGCTGCCAATGAAAAAAAGCAAGCCGCTCTTGTAATCAACCGTTTTATATTTCATATAGGCAAGCGTGGATGATAGCCCCGTGAAAATCATGACGACAAGAGAAATTCCCACCGCCTGCTGCGGAGAAATAGAGGGGAGCAAAGCAGTCGATATCCCCAAAAAAAGAAGGGAAGGAACGATGATGATCCCTCCCCCAATGCCGGCGAGCGCTCCCAGAGCGCCTGCCGAAAAGCCGATGGACAGAAGGACGATCCATCCCATTGCTTTCCCTCCTTAAAATAAATCCAATTGGCGCGAAGCCAGATTGTCATACGTCAAGCCAGCCAGCTCAATAAATTGCTTGGCATTATCAGCAGCATCGCCGCCGGAATTATTATTAAACAGCATATACACATGCTCGCTTTGTTTTTGAAGGTTTTTAGTGAACTCCACCCATTGGTGCAATTCATCCTCATTATAACGATAGAGGTAACGGACGTCGCGCCAGTTTTTGTTCCCCTGCTTTTGCCATCCTTGGTTGTTGCGGCCGTGCAGACGCACGAGGGTTTTCCCAGGATCAGTTGCCCGCAAGACGATCGGCACACAGCCTTCTCCCGCCTGCGGTTCATCACAGACTGTATGAATCCACTTTTCCGCTTGCAAAAAAGCTAACGTCTTCTCTAAAAAATCCGGCAAATACCATGATTGGTGGCGAAACTCCACTGCAAGCGGCACATCCCCCATCAATCTCTTGCAATAACGCAAATATTCCACATTTTTCCGCTGACAATCAAACCATGGCGGAAACTGAAACAGCACCATTGCCAGCTTTCCCGCTTCTCTCATTGGTGCAAGCGAATCGATGAATGCCTGAAACATCTCTTCCTTCGTTTCAAAGGGAATGTCACCCCGCTCATGCCCAGTCATGCCTTGGTAGGCCTTCACGATAAATTGAAAACTTTCTGGTGTCTCTTCCACCCACTTTTGCATATTACGAAGCGGCTGTACGGCATAAAAGCTTGCATCCACCTCGACAGTCGGAAAATGGGCCCCATATTCTTTTAATTTATCCCGAGGAGCAATCCCGTTCTTGTAAAGCGTGTCATGATCTCCCCAGCCAGTTACACCTACATACAACATCGGTTTCACCTCGCTCTTATTGTAGCATATAACAGCTATTCCTTACTTATTATCCGTTTCTACGCAGACATTAACCTCACAAGGCCTTCTGCGCTTTCACAATTGAAAAAAAGCAGCCCGCGGGCTGCTTTTTTGATGAGTATTAACCGATAGAACCTTCCATCTCGAATTTGATAAGACGATTCATCTCAACGGCATATTCCATTGGAAGTTCTTTTGTAAATGGCTCGATAAAGCCCATAACGATCATTTCTGTCGCTTCTTCCTCAGAAACACCGCGGCTCATTAAGTAAAACAGTTGCTCTTCAGATACTTTGGACACTTTTGCTTCATGCTCAAGTGAAATATTGTCATTTAAAATTTCATTGTACGGGATCGTATCAGATGTAGATTGGTTATCCATAATGAGTGTATCACACTCAATGTTTGAACGAGCTCCCTCGGCTTTGCGGCCAAAATGGACAATACCGCGATATGTTACTTTTCCGCCATGCTTCGAAATAGACTTTGAAACAATAGTGGAAGAGGTGTTTGGCGCCAAATGAATCATTTTTGCTCCGGCATCCTGGTGCTGTCCTTTGCCGGCAATAGCAATCGACAAGGTTAATCCGCGCGCGCCTTCACCCTTCAAAATAACCGCCGGATATTTCATTGTCAGCTTGGAGCCGATGTTTCCATCAATCCATTCCATTGTGGCATTTTCTTCACATACCGCGCGCTTTGTTACAAGGTTATACACGTTATTTGCCCAGTTTTGGATCGTTGTGTAACGGCAATAGGCATTTTTGCGAATAACAATTTCAACGACTGCACTATGAAGAGAATTGGTTGTATAAACTGGAGCTGTACAGCCTTCTACATAATGGACAGAAGAGTCCTCATCAACGATAATCAACGTACGCTCAAATTGCCCCATATTCTCCGAGTTAATGCGGAAATATGCCTGCAGCGGCGTATCCACCTTTACACCTGGCGGCACATAGATAAAGGAGCCGCCTGACCATACCGCTGAATTGAGCGCCGCAAACTTATTATCGGTTGGCGGAATAACCGTCGCCCAATATTTACGGAAAATCTCTTCGTTTTCTTTTAACGCGGAATCCGTGTCCTTAAAGACAATTCCAAGGGATTCCAAGTCTTCTTTCATGTTATGATAAACTACTTCAGATTCATATTGCGCAGAAACACCAGCTAAATACTTTTGTTCTGCTTCCGGAATGCCAAGCTTGTCAAAGGTTTGCTTAATTTCTTCCGGCACTTCATCCCATGAGCGTTCTGCACGCTCAGATGGCTTCACGTAGTAGTTGATTTCATCAAAGTTTAAAGCTGATAAGTCTCCGCCCCATTGCGGCATCGGCATATTATAAAAATGCTCCAATGATTTCAGACGGAAGTCCAGCATCCACTGCGGCTCATCTTTCAGCTTGGAGATTTCTTCAACAATTTCACGTGTCAAGCCCCGCTCTGAACGGTACACTGAAACGTCTTTGTCTTTAAAGCCGTATTTGTAATCCCCGATCTCCGGCATTTTTTTCGCCATGTTTCATTCCTCCTGTTAGTCTTATTATTCTTGCTCAGATAAGCCTTTTTCCATAGCCTTCCACGCAAGTGTCGCACATTTAATGCGTGCTGGAAATTTGGCTACTCCCTGTAATGCTTCAATATCGCCAAGATCCAAGTTATCTGGATAATCATTTCCTTGCATCATGTCTGAGAAGATTTTCGACATTTTCAACGCTGTTTCGATATCTTTGCCTTTGATCGCCTGTGTCATCATGGAAGCGGAAGCCATTGAAATGGAACAGCCCTCCCCTTCAAACTTTGCTTCTGACACTTTGCCATCTTCAACATCCATTGTCAAATGAATACGGTCCCCGCAAGTCGGATTATTCATATCGATCGTTAATGATCCTTCTTCCAATTGCCCTTTGTTGCGCGGGTTTTTATAATGATCCATAATAACTTGACGGTAAAGCTGATCTAAATTATTAAAAGACATCGCTGAAATACTCCTTTGTTTTAACGAGTCCTTGGACGAGTCTGTCTATATCTTCTTCTGAATTATACACATAGAAGCTTGCTCGTGCTGTCGCTGAACAATTTAACCATTTCATCAGCGGCTGGGCACAGTGATGGCCGGCACGGACAGCAATTCCTTCCGCATCAAGCACAGTCGCCACATCATGCGGATGCACATCGCCCAAGTTAAATGTAACAAGTCCGGCGCGCTTTTCGCCGGCAAGCGGTCCATAAATCGTCATGCCTTCAATCGTGCTCATTTTTTCCATCGCATAGTCAGCTAAACGGTGCTCGTACTGCTCAATTTCGTCCAGTCCGATTTCTTCCAGAAAATCAATCGCCGCTCCAAGACCAATGGCTCCTGCAATAATCGGTGTACCTCCTTCGAACTTCCAAGGAAGTTCTTTCCAAGTTGAATCGTACAATCCGACAAAATCAATCATTTCACCGCCGAATTCGATCGGCTCCATCTTTTCCAGATGCTCTTTCTTCCCGTACATGACACCGATACCTGTTGGCCCGCACATTTTATGCCCGGAAAAAGCAAGAAAATCACAATTTAAATCCTGGACATCGATTTTCATATGAGGAGCTGTTTGCGCTCCATCTACGACCATAACCGCACCTTTTTGATGAGCAATTTCTGCAATTTCCTTTATCGGGTTGATCGTGCCAAGTACGTTAGACACCATCATAATAGATACAATTTTCGTCTTTTCAGTAATCATTTCCCTGGCATCCTCAAGTAAAACCGATCCGTTCTCTTGAAGCGGCAAATATTTCAGCACGGCTCCTTTTTCTTTAGCGAGCTGCTGCCACGGGATAATATTGCTGTGATGCTCCATATACGTAATGACGATTTCATCGCCCTCATTTACATTGGCGCGTCCGTAACTTTGTGCAATGGTATTAAGCGCTGTTGTCGTTCCCCGGGTAAATACAATTTCTTCACGCGCTTTTGCATGGATGAACTTACGCACCTTATCACGCGCTCCTTCATAGGCATCTGTCGCCCGGTTGCCAAGCGTATGCACTCCCCGGTGTACATTCGAATTATATTCACGGTAGTATTTATCAAGCGCCTCAATGACCTGTACAGGCTTTTGAGAAGTCGCTGCATTATCTAAATAGACAAGCGGATGGCCGTTCACTTCTTGATCAAGGATAGGAAAATATTTCTTGATTTCCAGCGCGTCCATCAGCGTACTTTCCTTTCAATGACTCTAGTTAGCTGCTGCTTCACACCTTCAATTGGCATTTTCTCCACTACAGGCGCCAAGAATCCATGAATGATTAGACGCTCTGCTTCGTGGCGGCTGATTCCGCGGCTCATTAAATAATAAAGCTGGAGCGGATCGACACGGCCGACAGACGCAGCATGTCCCGCCGTTACGTCATCTTCATCAATAAGAAGGATCGGATTGGCGTCCCCACGCGCTTTTTCGCTAAGCATAAGCACTCTTGATTCCTGCTCGGCATTCGATTTAGAAGCACCGTGCTCGATTTTGCCGATTCCATTAAAAATAGATTTAGCCGCATCTTTCATAACGCCGTGCTTTAAAATATAGCCTTCCGTATGCTTGCCAAAATGAACGACCTTTGTTGTGAAGTTTTGAGACTGGCTTCCGCGGCCGACAACGACTTGTTTAGTATCCGCAAATGAACCGTCTCCAATTAAATTTGTTACGTTTTCAGAGACAGTATCTCCATCATTCATCATACCTAAAGCCCATTCAATACGGGCATCGCGGCCTGTAACCCCGCGGCGGTTGACGTAAGTGGTTGTTCCGCTTGCCAAGTTGTCCACTGCACCGTAAACCACTTTAGCATTCGTGCCGGCAATTACTTCTGCCACAATGTTAACAACTCCGCTTTCTGCTGCAACGGTTGACACATAGTTTTCCACATAAGTAACCGCACTGTTATCATCTGCCACAACAAGCACATGATTAAATAGTGCCGCCTCTGAATTATCTTGAAGATATACCGCCTGAATCGGCTCTTTTACTTCAACATTCTTTGGCACATATAAGAAAGCTCCACCATTCATTAAAGCGGCATGCAGAGCCGTCAGCTTGTGTTCATCCGGTTGAACGGCACTTGTCATGAAATATTTTTGAACGAGGTCGCTATGCTCGCGAACGGCCGTAGCGATATCTGTAAAAATAACGCCTTGTTCTGCCAGCTCCTCGGAAATAGAGAGAAACGCAGGTGTTTGATTGCGTTGAATGTAAAGAGTTTTATTTGCTTCTTCCATATTAATCAGCGTTTTTACTTCTTCCGGCAGTTCTTCCAGAGAAGAAAAAGGTTCGCTTGTTACTGTATGAGACGGGAACTGTGTAAAGTTCCAATTTGTAATCTTTGTTTTGTCTGCTTTTGGCAGCGGGAGTTCCTCTGCTTTCTCAAGAGCTGCCAAGCGTAAATCCGCCAGCCATTGTCCTTCGCCTTTTTCTGCTGAAAAAGAGCGGATATACTCTCGATCTACTGGTAGGTTTGTTTCTACAGTCATGTCCGTCCTCCTAGTTATCCATCTTTCGTCTATCGATAAAAAGCCGCTTCTTTGCTTGCGCCTAGCCGCACACGGGAGCATAACTTACGCTGGCTGTGCAGTAAATAGTGCCGCACAGCCAGCTTATAATATGTTTCAAGCTCCAGAGCAGTCGGCTCCGCTTTTCTTTGTCCAGCTCCAGCGGCCAGACTCTCGGGAATAAGCTGCCTCACCTGTGTGGCAAAAGGCGCCACTTCAGCGATTCAGCTTATGCCTGACGAGTCTAAACAGCCGCTTCCGCTTTTCTTTATTGGCTTACTGTTTCGTCTTCAATGCCAAGTTCTTGCTTGATCCAGTCGTATCCTTCTGCTTCAAGGCGCTGAGCAAGTTCAGCTCCGCCTGATTTGACGACGCGGCCTTGCATCATTACGTGAACAACGTCCGGTGTAATATAGTTTAACAGGCGCTGGTAGTGAGTGATCATTAGGCAGCCGAAATCTTCGCTGCGCATTTCGTTAATCCCTTTCGCTACGACTTTTAAAGCGTCGATATCAAGACCGGAATCGATTTCATCAAGAATCGCAATTTTAGGCTTAATCATCATCAGCTGCAAAATTTCATTTCGTTTTTTCTCTCCGCCAGAGAAGCCTTCATTTAAATAGCGCTGCGCCATATCCTGATCCATTTCAAGCAAGTCCATTTTGGCATCCATTTCACGGATAAATTTCATTAAAGAAATTTCGTCCCCTTCTTCACGGCGGCTGTTAATCGCAGAACGAAGGAAATCAGCATTCGTTACCCCGCTAATTTCGCTTGGATATTGCATAGCAAGGAAAAGGCCGGCACGGGCACGCTCGTCCACTTCCATATCAAGGACATTTTCTCCGTCCAATTCAATGCTTCCTTGTGTTACTTCATATTTAGGATGACCCATAATAGCTGCAGATAAAGTGGATTTTCCTGTTCCGTTTGGACCCATAATTGCGTGGAACTCTCCACCTTTTATCTCAAGATTTACACCTTTTAAAATTTCTTTCCCATCAATGGATACGTGTAAATCTTTAATTGTTAATGTTGAAGCTGTCATGTTCATACCTCCGTAATCATCGAAAATGATCGATGTTTATTGTCATTCTCAATTTATTCTCATTACAATCTTATAACAAATGAAAATTATATTCAACCGGTGCGAACAAATTGTTCCGGATACTTGATGATAGTCTATTCACTATATGAAATCAAGGGAAATGACGGTTATTTCTCTCTAGGTTTCCCTTCCTTCTATTGACTTATTTACAGCCTTTTTCTTTTTCAAATCATGGAAAAAGCCAGCAGATCTGCTGGCTTTAAAACGAATGGCTTCTATAGCATCTTCTTATGAAATATGGTTTGTAAATTTGCGGTTATGATCGGCAACCAACCGTCGGCTTTCCACATATTCCTCTTCACGTTGACGTTCAACATTCATTCTCACTTCATGATTTTGGCGGTACACTTCATATCCAACTCCGCGGGATCCATGCATAGCCTTTTCCATACTTTCTGTGTACTGCAAATTCAGTGAGTTTAACGAGTTAATGGGGAATCAATCCTTTCGGTTTTTAGAATAAAAATGTCTTACAGGAACTATCGTAACAGGCTTTCCTTTTCTTTACAAAAGCCATATACCTTCTTCCTGCCGGCTCACGTGTGATTTTACGTGCTTCCTGTCACTTATATAACCGCATTCTTAAAATTTAAACCATATCCTTCTTAATTCGTAATCTTCCGAAAGCTCCCCTCGTTGCCGTACGCTGCTTAGTGAGTAGTGTTCAGCTCATTCATCGCTTCTTGGACAAGTGTGACTGCTTGACTCATGGCCGCCCCTCCGCCAAAAGCAGCAGCTACGCCCAGCGCTTCAAATATTTCCTGTTCGCTGCAGCCCTCGTCCAGGCATCCTTTTACATGATAAATAATGCAATATTCATCCTGCGAGTATACGCTAATGCCTAAAGCGATCAGCTGTTTTTCTTTTTGGGCAATTTCCCCTTCTTTAAAGCATTCCGCTGTAAATGCATTAAAATGTCCAGCCAGCCCCGGCATTTTTTTCGTAAATACGCCTAGTCCTTCTTTATATTCAAGCAATGCCGCTTCTGTTGATGTCAATACTTCTTCTTCCATAAAAATATCCTCCTCTTTTATCTTCTGGCTATGTTAAAGCCCTGGGTTGATGTTGAACTCATTTGAAGGGAAGAAAACCCTTAAGAAGATCTCGCTCTTTCGTTTCTTCCTCCTTCATATGTACAAATGAGCAAAGCTACTATCAACGTTATGGATTAACAGAGCCGGTCCTCTTTAATATGCGGCAAGCAAAAACGCTTTATTCAAACAAAGGAGCAGACAACAACAAACCTGCAAGGGATGCCCTTGCAGGTTCTTTTCACTTCTTATTTATTAACCGGTACGATCGCGCCGTTCCACTCTTTTAAAATAAAGTCCTGAATTTCTTTAGAGTGCAGCACTTCGATCAGCGCCTTGATTTTTTCGCTGTTTTCATCCTCCTTGCGAACAGCCACAACGTTCACATAAGGGGACTCTTTATCTTCGATAGCTATCGAATCTTTTAGAGGATTTAATCCGTTATCGATCGCATAGTTGGAGTTAATCAGTACAGCATCGCCTTCTCCGTTGTTGTAAGCTTGCGGAAGGAGAGCTGGCTCGTAGTTATACTCAAACTTTAAATCTTTTTTGTTTTCCTCAATATCATCCAGCGTTGATTCTTCTTTCTTCACGCCTTCTTTCAGCTTAATAAGCCCTTCTTTTTCAAGCATAGTCAAAATACGTCCATGATCTGCTACAGAGCTGCTCATTAAAATCTTTGCGCCTTTTGGAAGGTCGTTAAGGCTTTTATATTTTTTAGAGTAAACACCGATCGGTTCAATATGAACGCCGCCGGCATTTACAAAGTCATAGCCATTCTCTTTCTTTTGCCCTTCAAGATAAGGGATGTGCTGGAAATAGTTTGCATCCAGATCTCCTTCTTCTAAAGACTTGTTTGGAAGCACGTAATCCTGAAATGTTTCAATTTTGAGGTCATAGCCTTTTTTCTCAAGCAACGGCTTAGCTTCTTCCAAAATGACTGCATGCGGAACATTGGATGCGCCAATGACGATTTCCTTATCATCCTTGCCGCCGTCTTTTCCTGCTTTCTCGTCTTTCTTATCATCTGAGCCGCCGCAGGCAGCAAGTGCAAATACTGCCAATGCAGTTAACAAAGCAAGTAACCATTTTTTCATTGTATTCCCCTCCTGAATATTTATCTCTTATCTAGTCTGTTGGTAATCAAGTCACCAATCATCTGAATCACAAACACGATAATTAAAATGACAACTGTTGCAACTAACATGACATCACTACGGCTCCGCTGGAATCCATCCAGGTAAGCGAGGTTTCCAAGACCGCCGGCGCCGATCACACCTGCCATCGCCGTATAGCCTACGAGAGCAATGGCGGTTACAGTAATTCCGGAAACAAGAGCCGGCATCGATTCCGGGAGCAGCACTTTGAAAATGATCGTACTTGTTTTTGCCCCCATCGCCCGTGCCGCTTCAATGACGCCTTTATCAATTTCCCGCAGACCAATTTCTACCATTCGTGCATAGAAGGGGGCTGCGCCAATAATAAGGGCGGGGAGCGCAGCATTCTCACCAATCATTGTACCGATCAGTGCTTTTGTAAATGGGATTAATAAAATGATTAGTATAATAAAAGGAATCGAACGGAAAATATTGACGAAAGCAGAGACAATACTATACATCGCTTTATTTTCCCAAATATTCCCTTTAGCTGTTAAAAATAACAGCAAACCGAGCAGTATACCCAGGATAAAAGTCGCCAATACAGATACGCCTGTCATATAAAGCGTTTCGTTGGTCGCTTCCCATATCTTTTCCCAATCTACGTTAGGGAACCATTGTTCAAGCATGGCTGATCACCTCCGAGCTGACTTCTTGCTTGTCGAGATAAGCCACCGCTTTCGCCAGTTCCTCCTGCTCGCCCGTCAAATGAACGAACAGCGAACCATACGCTCCGTTTTGCGTTTGAGAGACTTTCCCTTGTACGATATTTACCGCAATATTGAATTGGCGGATTAAATTTGTAATGACCGGCTGCTCTGCGTTTTCGCCGATAAATGTAAGCTTAACCACTTTGCCTTCAGGAAACTGTTCCAGCAAGTGGGCAATCGTTTCTTTGGATTCCTCCAATTCTGTTACTTGCTGAACAAACCGCTTGGTAATTGGCTGCTCCGGCGATTTAAACACGCTCAGCACCGGTCCAAGCTCGACAACGCGTCCAGCTTCCATGACAGCGACCCGGTGGCAAATCTTCCGGATCACATGCATTTCATGAGTGATGAGCACAATTGTCAGGCCGAGGCGCTTATTAATGTCCACAAGCAGATCTAAGATAGCATCTGTTGTTTGTGGATCAAGCGCTGATGTCGCTTCATCGCATAAAAGCACTTTCGGATCATTGGCGAGCGCCCTGGCAATACCGACGCGCTGCTTTTGTCCGCCGCTCAACTGTGAAGGATAGGAATCTCCCCTTCCTTCAAGACCAACTAGCTTAATCAGCTCCTCTACCTTCTTCAGCCGCTCCTCTTTGGCTACACCGGCAATCTCCAATGGAAAAGCAATATTGTCCCGCACGGTTCTGGACCAGAGAAGGTTGAAGTGCTGGAAGATCATCCCGATTTCCTGACGGGCTTGACGCAATTCTCTCCCCTTGATTTTTGACATTTCCCTGCCGGCTACCACAACCGAACCGGAAGATGGCGTTTCTAAGCCGTTGAACATGCGGATCAATGTACTCTTTCCGGCTCCGCTGTAACCGATGATGCCAAAAATCTCTCCTTTATCTATCGTTAAATCAATATCATCTACTGCCGTCACTTTTCCATTTTTTGTGGAAAAGACTTTCTTCACGTTTTCTATTGAAATCATTCGGCGGTTTTCCTCCATTCCACCCAGAAAATAAAAAGCCTTTCTGCAAAATGAGCAGAAAGGCGTAATTTAACAGGTTCCTTTCTCTCATCTCCCAAAGCACGGGGCTTTGTGTGAATTGGCACCTTTTCAACAAGCAATTTGCTGCTGACGGTTGCCGGGCTTCATCGGGCACATCCCTCCACCTCTCTTGATAAGAGCAGTATGCAGTATATTCTTCTTAGTGGAATTGATTTTATCATTATTCCTCGAAAATTGTCAATGACTCTTTCTAAAAATGTTTTTTCATGCACTGTCAGATGTTTCATAATAAGGACGGCACAACCAGAGCAAGGATTCAAACCACAGTTTCACCTGGTAAAAACCTGATACTTCCACCGCTCCCATGGCTTCATACAAGCGCAGCTGCCCTTGGCCTTCTAAAAGGGGCTCCACTCTTCCTGTCAGCTTTAAATGCCAATGATCTGTGCTTTCCTTTGAAAATTCCATCCCTTGATGACTGATCACCAGCAGCCAGCTTTCCTCTTCTCCTGTTAACAGGACACGCACCGGTTCGAGCGGGAGCAATGGCCAGATATGCGTTCTTCCCTGGCAAGCTGCCTGTACAGACGCTAACTTTTCTTTCATTTTTATTTCCCCCTCTGCTCTCTTTCACTTTAACTATAACTTCCAAGCAAAGGGGAAATTTCCTTTATTAATTGCTCGACAAAGTGCGCGCTGTCCAGCGCATGTTTTGACAAAATGAATGCGAAGCAAACGAAAGCATCAGCGTACTGGATGCACAGGGCTGTCCTAAAAAAAGCCGTTCCCATCAAGGAAACGGCTTTCAAGTATATTGATTCAGCTTTTCATATATATAAGGTACAGATTGGAAAGCATAAATTTTTTCCATCAGTTGTCCTTCTTGAAAAATCAGCAGGCAGGGCACGCTTTCCACACCATAGCGAATAGCAAACTCTTCATGATAATTTACATCCAGTCGAGCCCATGCAAAATGGCGGGCAATCTTCTCTGCAACCTCTACCATTTTCCCTGCGAGCTGGCAAGTTCCGCATAGCGGAGTGTATGCATAAACAGCTGCTAAACGGTTTGATTCGATCATGCCGCTGATCTCTTGTTCCTTCTGCATGTTATCCATCCTTTTGCAAAAACTCTCCGTGTACATCAATATTGGCGCCAAGCAGCACAGAAGCCAGATGACGGTAGGGAGCGGTAGCAACTTCTTTATAGACGCGGTCAATATATAAATGGCGGGCTTCAGGCAACTCGCGAATAAATTGCCGGCGCAGCTTTTCCCCTGCCTGATCGGCATCCACAAGGATGTAGACATCATGTCCTTCCAGGATATCAATCAGCTCATCCATCCGGCTTAATCCGATTGTGCCATTGGTACAAATGATTTCTACAGGTTCTCTCACAATCTCCTGTACTTTCTTCCGGTCTGAAGCCCCTTCCACAATAATTGTTTTTTCTGTACGCATACATATCCCTCCACCGTCTGAATATCTTGCCTTACAGTTCGACCTGTCTTTGTTGGGCACTTTAAAAAATGGCAAAAGAACACTTCCTGAGCTGGAAGTGTTCTTTGATCACTAATTAATCTTCCTGTGTCATTTCGTCATACTGCTCAGCGGTCATTAAGTTGTCCAGTTGAGCAGAATCAGATAATTCGACAACGACCATCCATGCTTTCTCATATGGTGATTCGTTCACGAATTCAGGATTATCGTCAAGCTCCTCGTTGACTTCAACCACTTTTCCGCTGACAGGAGCATATAGCTCAGAAACCGTTTTAACAGACTCTACGCTGCCAAATGGCTCATCAGCTTTGATTTCGTCTCCTACAGATGGAAGCTCAACAAACACGATATCCCCCAGCTCGGATTGCGCAAAATGCGTAATTCCAATACGGACTTTATCTCCTTCTGTTTTTACCCATTCATGTTCTTCTGAATAACGCAATTCTTTCGGTGTGCTCATGCAAATCCCTCCATTACCTGATCTCAATTAAAACTTTACTTATTATAAAGGCATAAAGCAAGAAAAACAGGCTTTATGCACCCTTTACAACCACTGCTTTTCAAATTCATCTTCTTTAAAGCCGACTGTTACATTTTCGCCATTTGTCGTTAGCGGCCGCTTAATAAGCATGCCGTCAGAAGCGAGCAGTTCCAGCAGCTCTTCATCGGAAGCGGTGCCTATCTTATCTTTCAATCCAAGCTCGCGATATTTTTTGCCGCTCGTATTGAAAAACTTTTTTAATTCCAGCCCGCTTTTTTGATACAGTTCTCTTAATTCTTCCTTAGAAGGCGGTTGTTCCACAATATGTATTTCTTGAAAAGCAACATTATGTTCTTCGAGCCATTTCTTCGCATTGCGGCACGTTCCGCACTTCGGATACCAGTAAAACGTTAATGACATTCTTTCATCAGCCTCCTCTTGTGCACAGCATCAGGCTTAAGACTATTTTCGCTATCTTTCTCGAATCTCCTGCCTCGCTAATTAAAATATAACTCCTTTTTATATAAAAGACAAAGCAAGTGCATAATGAAAGTTTGCTTTCCAGTCACCCCGCCGGAAGCAAGCACTAAAAACGCCCTGAAATATGACTTTTCAGGGCGCAGCTTCTTCCATCAAACGATATACTTTTCCGCTGCAATTAAACGGTCTGCTGCCTCACGCTTTTTCGCGATGACATTTATCGGAGTGTATCTCGTTAACTTACGGAGCACCGACATCATCATACGCAATGTGTCGCCTTCTTCAACCGCGATCAGCGTCTCTTTTGCGTCAGCTTCTATTTGATTGAATGCTTCCTGGCAGAAAATTTGCGTATACAGCAATTTTTGCTTCGCTTTTTCCTCTCCCGCTTTGGCTATCGCTTTTTCTGTTCGCAGTACGACAGACTCCATCGCATAAATGTTGTTGACGATGTCAGCGATATTGGCTAACACTTCTTGCTCTTTCTCAAGTGCTTTCCCATATTTTTGAACGGCCAAGCCAGCGGCGAGCAATCCTATTTTCTTGGCATTCTTCACTAGATACTTTTCCTGCTCAAGCGCCTCCGTGCCAACTTCCTCCGGCATCAGCATCATCACTTCGCTTTGCAGTTCCTTTGCTTTTTCAAACAGCGGCAATTCGCCTTTGAATGCCTTGCGGACATAGGTGCCCGGCACAAGCAGGCGGTTAATTTCATTCGTCCCTTCAAAAATACGGTTGATGCGGGAATCACGATACATTCTGGCAATTTCATATTCTTCCATGAACCCGTAGCCTCCATGAATTTGGACACCTTCGTCAACTACATAATCAAGCACTTCAGATCCAAAGAATTTGCCAAGTGAGCATTCGATTGCATATTCAGCGATAGAAGCTGCCACCGCCAATCCGTCCTTTTGTTCTTCTGCTGAAAGCTGGCTCATCCGATCCTCGAAATAACCAACTGTGCGGTAAATGGCACTTTCACTCGCATAAATTTTAGAAGCCATGTTGGCAAATTTCTCTTTCATAAGATTAAAAGAAGAAATCGGCGTTTTAAACTGCTGGCGCCCGTTTGCATACTTTAAGGAAATGTCCAGCGCCCGCTTGGAGCTTCCAACCGCGCCAACCCCTAATTTATAGCGGCCGATATTTAAAATGTTAAAGGCAATTACATGGCCTCTTCCAGCTTCACCAAGCAAGTTTTCTTTCGGCACTTCTGCATCTTGTAAGATAAGCGTGCGCGTGGACGAGCTTTTAATTCCCATTTTATCTTCTTCTGCTCCAGTGGACACACCCGGAAACTCCTTTTCTACGATAAAAGCAGAGAATTTGTCACCATCGATTTTCGCGTACACAACGAATACATCAGCAAACGCCGAGTTTGTAATCCACTGCTTTTCTCCATTTAATAGATAATGAGTACCGGCAGCATTTAATTTTGCTGTTGTTTTCGCTCCCAATGCATCCGAACCGGACCCTGGCTCCGTTAAGGCGTAGGCAGCAATTTTTTCTCCTGTCGCTAAAAACGGCAAATACTTTTGCTTTTGTTCTTCATTCCCAAACAAGACGATCGGCAAGGAGCCGATTCCTACGTGCGCTCCATGAGTAATAGAAAAGCCGCCGGCAATTGACATCTTTTCCGCAATTAGCGCAGAGCTGACTTTATCAAGGTTCAGTCCGCCATACTCTTCCGGTACATCCGCACTGAGCAGTCCAAGCTCTCCCGCTTCTTGAAGCAGTTTTACTGAACGGTCAAACTCATGCTTCTCCAAATAAGGGACTTGCGGCATCACACTGTTATGAACATACTCTTCTGTTGTTTTGGCGATCATTTTTTGCTCATCAGAAAAGTCTTCCGGTGTAAACACCTGGTCGCATGTTAGATCCTCAATCAGAAATGCTCCGCCTTTAACCGCTTGTTTTTCTGTTTGGTTTGCCATATAAGATTCCTCCCATTTCCCTTTTATTCGTTGAATTTACAATAATTCAAAGACGCCGGCTGCTCCCATTCCGCCGCCGATGCACATAGAAACCATTCCAAACTGCTCCCCGCGCCGCTTCATTTCATGCAAAAGCGTCAATGTCAGCTTTGCTCCCGAGCAGCCAAGCGGATGGCCGAGAGCAATCGCTCCGCCATTTACATTCACCTTGTCTTCATCCAGTCCAAGCTCTCTGATCACTTGGATCGATTGCGAGGCAAATGCTTCATTCAATTCAATGAGACCAATATCAGAAAGTTCCAGACCTGCAAGCTTTAAGGCTTTAGGGATGGCCACAACCGGACCGACTCCCATAATTTCCGGCGGCACTCCGCCAACCGCGAATGACCGGAATTTCGCCATCGGCTTTAATCCGAGAGTCTCTGCTCTTTCCCGCTCCATGACCATCACCGCTGCAGCGCCGTCGCTCGTTTGCGAGGAGTTCCCCGCGGTAACTGTCCCTTTTGCTGAGAACGCCGGGCGCAGCTTGGAAAGCACCTCCATATTTGTTCCTGGACGAACACCTTCATCCTGTGTGAACTGAATCGTCTTTTCTACTAACTTGCGATCCGCTCCTACTTGACGCATGGTTACCTCTACCGGGACAATTTCATCGGCAAATTTCCCATCGGCAATTGCTTGTGCTGCCCGCTGATGGCTTCGAACAGCGAAAGCATCTTGTTCTTCACGGGTAATGCCGAACTTTTTGGCTACTTCTTCCGCGGTATGCCCCATACTCATGTAATATTCCGGCATTTCCTCAGCGATGCGCAGATTCGGACGAACAACATGACCCATGACGGGGACAAGACTCATAGATTCTGCTCCGCCGGCAATAATTGTTTCAGCCTGGCCAGTCATGATCCGTTCAGCTGCATAGGCAATAGCCTGCAGCCCGGAAGAACAATAGCGATTGATTGTCACGGCCGGCACGTTGCAAGAAAGACCGGCGAGCGCCCCGATATTGCGGGCCATGTTTAAGCCTTGCTCCGCTTCGGGCATCGAACAGCCCATGATTAAATCATCGATTTCCCCTTCATACTTTCCAGCGCGTTTGATCGTTTCTTTTACTGCCACTGCCCCTAAATCATCCGGGCGGTATGTGGCGAGCGTTCCTTTCTTTGCCCGCCCGACAGGTGTTCTGGCGCCGGCAACGATTACCGCTTCTTTCATCAGCTTTCTCCCCCTTGCTTTTTCATCCGTACTGGAATCAGTAAACCATCTTGTTAGTTGCGCAGCGGCTTTCCTTTCATGAGCATATGCTGCATGCGCTGCTGCGATTTCGGCTCAGCAATCAAGCTAAGAAAAGCCTCCCGTTCAAGGTCCAGTAAATATTCTTCATCTACCTCTGTTCCAAACGGCAACTTTCCTCCAGCAATAACATAGGCAAGCTTCGACGCAATTTTAAAGTCATGTTCGGAAATAAATCCCGATTTCAGCATAGAACGAGCACCTAAAAGCAGCGCAGCATATCCGGTTTCCCCTACAACTGGAACTTTCTTTCTTTTTGGTGCCCGGTAATTGTTTTCATAAAGATACAAGGCAGCCTGCTTGGCATCATATAGCTGGTGGTCACTGTTCACACTGATTCCATCCGCTGCTGCAAGGAAGTTATTCTCCTTTGCTTCCGCAGCCGATGTCGACGTTTTTGCCATGGCAATCTTTTCAAACACCTGATTAGCCACCGCCTGCAAGTCAAATGGCACACCATTTGCCATCTTCTCTAAGTGTCTGATGTACAGCTCTTTGTTTCCGCCGCCGCCCGGAATCAGTCCGACACCAACTTCCACAAGTCCCATATATGTTTCTGAGCTTGCTTGAATATGCGCAGCCGGAAGGCAAACTTCCGCCCCTCCGCCCAGTGTCATCGCAAATGGGGCAGCAACAACAGGCTTGCTGCAGTATTTCACTTTCATCATCGCTTGCTGGAATCCTTTTACAACCATCTCAACTTCCCAGAGGTTGTCATCTTGGACCTCCAGCAAAATCATAGCTAAATTTGCGCCAACACAGAAATTCTTGCCTTGGTTTCCAATCACGAGACCTTTATAATGCTTCTCCGTTTCATCAACCGCGTAGTTCACCATTTGAACGATGTCCGCCCCAATGGCATTGTTCGGAGAATGAAATTCAAGCAATACCACTCCGTCGCCAATATCAATCAAGCTGGCGCCGCTGTTCTTTTTCAAAACTTTCCCTTGTTTCTTCAGCTTTTTTAGGTCAATCACTTTCTCGCTGACCGGCACCTTTTGATACTCTCCCTGGTGATAAAAATACCTTTCGCCGTCTTCTTCTTTATAGAAAGATGGATGATCACTTTTCGCCAGCTCCTTCACCCACTCAGGCACATCCAGTCCGCTGGCTTCCATTTTTTGAAGAGAGGTTTCTAGGCCGATCGCGTCCCATATTTCAAAGGGCCCTTGCTCCCAGCCGAAGCCCCATTTCATGGCCTGATCGATCGAAACCATGTCATCGGCAATTTCTCCTGTCAATCGAGCGGAGTAAACGAGGACTGGCGCGATAGTGTTCCATAAGAAGCTCCCTGCTTGATCCTCACTGTAAATGAGCGTTTTCCATGTGGCCGCTAATCCTTTTTGCTGCTTCGCTAACTCTATTGAAGCCGCTTTCAATTTCTTTCGTTCATGATATTCCAGTGTTTCTGGATTAATCTCCAAGATGGACTTGCCTTCTTTCTTAAAGAAGCCCTGCCCGCTTTTTGCGCCAATCCAGCCGTTATCACGCATCTTCTTCATGAATACCGGCACATCAAACACTTGCTTTTCTTCCCCTTCTACTTGCTCATAGACGTTGTTGGCCACATGAATAAATGTATCAATACCGACGACATCAAGCGTGCGGAATGTTGCACTTTTCGGACGGCCGATCAAAGGGCCTGTGATCGAATCTACTTCCCCGGCGGAAAGGCCCGAAGTCAGCATTTCTTGAACGGTTTTCAGCAAGCCGTATGTGCCGATACGGTTAGCAATAAAATTCGGGGTATCCTTAGCGACGACAACTCCTTTGCCGAGTACATCCTCACCAAATTGCTTCATATAGTCGAGCACCTGCGGATCTGTTTCTTTTGTCGGAATTACTTCAAGCAGTTTTAAATACCGCGGCGGATTAAAAAAGTGAGTGCCAAGAAAATGACGGCGGAATTCTTCAGACCGCCCTTCTGCCATAGCTTCAATAGATATTCCTGAAGTATTGGAACTGACAATGCTTCCCGGCTTGCGGTATCTTTCAACCTTTTCAAATAACTGTTTTTTCACTTGCAAATTCTCTACTACTACTTCAATAATCCAATCTACATCTTTTAATTGCTCCGCATGGTCCTCTAGGTTCCCTGCTGTAATCAACTGTATATTTTCTTTAGATGTCAGCGGGGCAGGCTTTTGTTTCAATAACTTTTTTAACGCGTGCGCAGCCAATTTATTTCTGACCTCTGCGTCGTTGAGCGTTAAACCTTTTTTTTCCTCTTCTTTTGTAAGCTCGCGCGGAATAATATCTAATAATAAAGTCGGGATGCCGATATTCGCCAAATGAGCAGCAATGCCTGAACCCATTACTCCTGATCCTAAAACAGCGGCTTTTTGAATATGCTGAACCAACATTTTTTCCCCCTTGCATCTTTTGAATGAATACTCATTCATTATTTATATTACTAATATAACTCAACACTTCATTTGGTGCAACGGGTAAAGAAGGAAAAATGAAAATTTTCAAACTTTATTGAGTTTAAAATAAAATATTCCTTAACAAAATAAAAGCTGTTGCTAAAAACCCCAAGCAACAACTTAAATCACCAACATACATATCGCCCCATTATATGAATGTCCGCTGCTCTGATATCTTTTCTTCTGACAAAATCTCGAAAGCGACATGCCCATACCTTTATTCAGTCATTCAACCATTCATAGCATCAACAGCCCTGCAAGCAAGTCGCCATTACTTAAAAATTCTTTAATCTCTTCAATTGAAATACCTAGCTTTTTCGCCTCCCATATTAAATCTACCCATTCCTGATCAATAAATTGACCTTCCTGCATTACTTTACCCCCTAATACAGGCAACCCAGCCATCTTAGTGATATTCACCTTAGACCTGTGGCTTTGCGTCCTTATTTTTCAATAAGTTTGCCTTTTTCATAGATTCTTTATTTTTAGGCTCTGTTCAAGAACCTGGTTGCTTTTTTATCGCTTTCTCTGCAGGCTTGCACTTTTCTCGCTCTGTTCTGTCTAAAGTTCCTATTCACTCGCTTTTCTCTCTATGGTGAACGAATGTGAAATCAATATAAACTACTGACAGCATCTATTTTTTATAGTCTAATTTTACCGTATTATTTATTGAAAGCGCATTATTTTTCGTTATACATCTTTCGCTAATAGCTTGTCAGCTCTTCTATATTATTGTCGGTTTCCCGGGAAATAGTTAATATACATTGCTAAGAAGAAATACCCCCTATTCTAGCCCATTATCTTTACAGTTCTTGACTCCTATAGGAATTTTACTTGAATTTGAAAATCATTATCAATTATAGTTGACATTCATTCTCAATTGGAATATGATAAAAGCATGAACAGCTTACTTGTCCCGTTGCTGTTCTGTCATCGGAAAAAATAATATGCACAACGGCCATGCGGTTGCCCACCAGCATGGCCCCCCTTTGCAAACAAAGCGGCCGGAAATCTCCGGCCGCTCATTTAATAATAGAGAACATTCACTTTTCTGCATTTAATAATAGAGAACATTCACTTTTCTGCACTTAACACAAGTTTCATAGTATTGGTTTCCCTGAAATTGATGATCACAGTTTTGCTGGATGAATTGCAGGCGATTCTGCAAGAATAGAAGCTTTGTTTTTAATTGATTTATCTCTTCTTCAATTTTATGGACATTCATGGCCATTCCTCCCGCAGTTACTGATACACCTTGCTGCCGGCTTGCTTAAATTCCTCTGCTTTTTCTTCCATTCCCTTTCTGATTGCTTCGTTTGTATCCAGTTTGTTTTCTTTTGCATAGTTACGGATATCTTGAGAAATTCTCATGCTGCAAAATTTCGGACCGCACATGGAACAGAAATGGGCCGTTTTTGCCCCTTCGGCAGGCAACGTCTCATCATGATATTCCAGCGCGCGTTCAGGATCGAGCGATAAGTTAAATTGGTCTTTCCAGCGAAATTCAAATCGCGCTTTTGACAGGGCGTCATCCCTTTTATGAGCCCCGGGGTGCCCTTTAGCCAGGTCGGCGGCGTGGGCCGCAATTTTATAAGTCACCACACCTGTGCGCACATCATCCCGATTAGGCAAGCCTAAATGCTCTTTCGGTGTGACATAACAGAGCATTGCCGTGCCGTACCAGCCAATCATCGCTGCTCCGATAGCTGAAGTAATATGATCATAGCCCGGAGCAATATCGGTTGTCAGCGGGCCGAGCGTATAAAATGGCGCCTCTTGGCAAACCTCCAGCTGCTTATCCATATTTTCTTTAATCAGGTGCATCGGCACATGGCCAGGACCTTCTACCATCACTTGAACATCATGCTCCCAAGCGATCTTCGTCAGCTCTCCAAGTGTTTCTAATTCAGCAAACTGCGCTTCATCGTTTGCATCGGCAATCGACCCAGGGCGCAATCCATCTCCAAGGGAAAAGGAAATATCATACGCTTTCATAATTTCACAAATTTCTTCAAAGTGAGTATACAAAAAGTTTTCTTGATGATGATATAAACACCATTGCGCCATAATCGAACCGCCGCGGGAAACGATCCCTGTCATACGCTTGGCCGTCAGCGGCACATATCGAAGAAGAACACCCGCATGAATCGTAAAATAATCTACCCCTTGTTCTGCCTGCTCAATCAAAGTATCGCGATACACTTCCCAGGTAAGATCTTCCGCTATACCATTTACCTTTTCCAACGCTTGATAAATAGGAACTGTCCCAACCGGAACCGGTGAATTGCGGATAATCCACTCGCGTGTCGTATGGATGTTCTTGCCCGTGGATAAATCCATGATGGTATCCGCTCCCCAGCGGGTCGCCCAGGTCATCTTTTCCACTTCTTCCTCAATGGAAGAGGAAACGGCAGAGTTGCCGATATTCGCATTGATTTTGACGTGAAAGTTGCGGCCGATAATCATTGGCTCGATTTCGGGATGATTAATATTAGCCGGAATAATCGCTCGTCCTCTTGCTACTTCTTCACGGACAAATTCAGGAGACATGTTTTCCCTCAGAGCGATAAACTCCATTTCTGGAGTGATAATGCCCTTTTTGGCATAATGAAGCTGTGTAACATTTTTCCCCTTTTTCGCCCGCAGCGGCTGACGCTCTAGTCCCGGGAAAACTTGATGGTTTGCTCGGGGGTCGTTTTCATCTTTGTAGCCATTGTCCTCAGGTTTTATTTCTCTCCCTTTATAGCTTTCTGTATCGCTGCGCTCCTTTATCCATGGACTGCGAATAGCCGGCAGCCCCTTTGTACTATCTATCACATAAGTCGGATCAGTATATGGACCGCTCGTATCATATACCCGCACTGGCGGATTCTCCTCTTCACCGAATGTGCCTGCCGTCGGACTTAATTGAATTTCCCGCATCGGCACCTTTATATCTGGCCGCGTCCCTTTCACATATACTTTTTTACTTCCTGAAAAACTAGACATAATGGACATGTTTTTTTCGTTCAATGAAAATGTGGACATAAAAAAAACTCTCCTTTTCAGCGTATTCAGCGGTTCAGGACGAGATTTAGGGCATAACCATGCGGAAAAGCTGGCAGATACATCAAAAAAAGCCGGTTTCCAACAATGGATGGACCCGGCTAATATGTATGCAGAAGCAGTCATGATCAATAATTGTTCTAACTTCCCCACGCTGGTATGAACCAGATCAGGTCCCAAGAGTCAAGAAACTTCAACGCGTTTCTTTCTCAGCCCAGCTCATTGGACTCCCCTAGTTATAACTATTCAATTTGTTTCCATTATACATGAAACTGTCTAAAAAAGTAAAGGTGTTTTCAGAAAATTCCTTTTTATCTTATAATCGTTTGTCGTTCCAGAAGTTTTGGACAACATGAGCGGATGGATCATACGTCTGTAAGCGATAGCCTTCCTTCGTTAAAAGTTGGAGAATCTGCGGAAGCAGTTCAGCTGTAATTTTTTTCTCATGCAACAAAATGACAACGTGCTGATCGCCTCTTTTCTTTTGCATCTTAATTCCTGCTTGAATGTTTTGCAAAATGCGCGCTTTTGAACTGGTGTTATATTTCCAGTCTTCGCTGTCTATATCCCAATCCCAAAGGCGATAGCCTTTTTTGGACATGGCATCACGAAATGGCTGTTTTAAATAAGGAGAGCTGCCAAACGGAGCACGAACCAATACGGAGGACCGGCCAGTGACGCTTTTCAGTGTGCGATTCGTCTTTTCCATTTCATTCATAAAGCTTTGCGGTGAATGATAGAGCGTATTCACCTTGTGCGTAACACTGTGAAGAGCAAGATAGTGTCCTTCAGCAGCCGCCCTCTTTGCCGCAGCCTGGTATCTGTGAATATTCGGCTCTATATAGAAAAACGTCGCTTTCACCCGATGAGAAGCAAGTATATTTAAAATACTGGCTGATTGCTGGCTTGGCCCGTCGTCAAAAGTCACATAGGCAATTGGCCCCTTAGCCGGCTGCGGGCTGTTCAAACGATCAAAAAATGATTGATTTGCCTTTAAGAATTCCTCGTTAGACAACTTGGCTCCGGCTTTTGTATAAAGGCGCACCGTGTGATTCTTACTTAAGTAGTCTGCTTGGAATCCAAACTGCTGGGCAATCCAGCGAATACCAATGTAAAATTGCCCGTTTTCTTTGTGTATAACCGCCGAGCCGGCAGGCTTCCCGTTCAACGATGCTTCCTTCGTTTTTATGTTCACTGTCAGCTGCTGGCCGTTCTTTTCAAATATGTACACTTCATCAGTCTTCTGGACCGTTTGTTTGATATACAAGTAGCGTGCCAGCTTTTCAGCTGGAGCCACTGCCTGATTGTCAATAATAAACGCCTCTCCCGTAGTAAACGGCAGCATTTTGTCATGAAGTCCGATATAAATATTCTTTTTTCCGGCTGCATACGCCTTTTCCCCTCCGCCTGCCACAAGCAACAGCAATACAAAACTGCACATGATCATTAATTTGTTTCTCATCTTTTCATCCCTTTTCTCCCTGCTAATCTTTCTTTCTATTTTTCTCCAATATAATACAGTATTTTTTCTTTTATTACAAATAGATTAAAAATATTACTTTCCATATCAAAAAAATCCCTTTCTTAGCCATCATCATTTTTCGGATGCTCTAAAACCAGGAACAGCCATTAAATTTTATGCAGCCAAATGCTCTTTATCCCTTTTTTCTGTACAGAGGGAGCTGCGATAAAAAAAGGACAGCACACCACGTGTGCTGTCCTTTTTTCTTCCTATGAATCGCCGCCTTTTTTCATAAGGGTTTCCTTCAATTCCTTCTTTTTATCTTTCTTTACTAATACATAGAGCACATCTTCTGGGAGAAGCCTCGTTGCTCCCTCCGGAGTAATAAGCCTCTCCCCTCTCACCACCGCGGTAATCAATGTCTTCGGCGGCAAGCGGACTTCATGAATTTGTTTATTCGCTGCCGGTGATTCTTCAAGGATGCGCATTTCTACCATTTCGCTGTTTGCCTTACCAATAGAAATTAATTCCAAGCTGTGGGAGGATTGCGCCTTTTTTCCCGTTCCGGTTACGTTAAACAGTTCTGCTGCTTTAGAAATTGTCGTTCCTTGAATAACGGTGGACAGCAGAACAACGAAAAAGACAACATTAAACATCAGCTGGCCATGCTCCAGTCCTTCTACCAGCGGGTATGTGCCAAGGATGATCGGCACCGCTCCTTTTAAGCCAGCCCATGAAATGAAGAGCTTTTCTTTTATATTGATGTTCGAAAAAAACAAGCTGACAAATACACCAATAGGCCGGGCAATAAGCATTAAAAAAACAGCCAAGGCAATTCCCTGCCAAGCAACATGGAGCAATTCGCCCGGAAAAACAAGAAGGCCTAAAATCATAAACATGACCATTTGCATCATCCATGCCAGTCCCTCATTAAACCCAAGAATAGAATGGCGATAGGTTAGGTCGGCATTTCCAATAATGATCGCCATTACATATACCGCCAAAAACCCGCTCGCATTCATAATCGTGACTGTACTAAAAGCAAAGATCGCTAAAGCAATAGATAGAACCGGATAAAGCCCGGAGGAGTCGAGGTTAATTTTATTAATGATCCAAATAGAGAGGATACCGAACATAATTCCTAGAATCAGTCCAACTCCCATTTGCCAAAAAAAGCTGAAAACGAGGTGAAGAGGTTCAAATGAGGGTGATTGAATCACTTGAATTAAACTAATGGTTAAAAAGATAGCCATCGGATCGTTGGAAGCTGACTCAGCTTCAAGCACGGTTGTCAGCTTTTGTTTCACGTTCTTGTTTCCAAGTACACTGAATACAGCTGCGGCATCCGTCGAACCGACAATTGCCCCGACAAGCAGGCCTTCTGCCCACGTTAAATCAAGAATAAATTTGGCAGCCGCCCCAACTGTGACAGTGGTGACAACGACTCCTATCGTAGCAAGCGACAAGGAGGGTTTATATACCTTCTTCACGCTTTCCCACTTTGTCTGCAGGCCCCCTTCAAATAAAATAATGACTAAGGCAACCGTTGCGAGGAGCTGAGCAAGCCAGGCATTATCAAAAAAGACAAAACGATTTAATATCATGCCGACAACAATAAACAGCACAAGGGACGGCAAACCGAGCCTTGTGGAGAACTTGGCCCCGATGACACCAGCCAGCAAAAGAATAGATACAGCTAAGATAATGTTTTCAATCGTAAAATTCATCGCACTCTCCTTTCAGAAAATAAGGTCTTCTTATTAAATCTTATAACACCCTCTGGATTTTTCCAACGTAAATGACTGCATTCAAAAGATAAAAACATCTTACTCTCCGTTTATTAACTCCTTCCATAACATTTAAAGGAAAAAAATAAATTATGAAAAAAGTAGGAGTTTTTAATTTATATATATTTATGTGTTTCCGAACAAATGAAAGAGGCTATATAACAACCGTACACCAAATAATCCATTGAAGGAGATGAGAGAAATGGCAGAAAACAATAACAACAATCGCGAGAATAAAATGAGCTTAGAAGAAGCTGGACGCAAAGGCGGAGAAACGACTGCCCGCAATCACGATAAGGAATTTTACCAAGAAATCGGCAAAAAGGGCGGCGAAGCCACCGCTGAAAAACATGGGAAAGATTTCTATCAGGAGATTGGCGAAAAGGGCGGAAATGCCCGCGCGGAACAAAGAGAATCTAATAAATAATATTTTTAAAATAACGGTTTAAATTATTTAAAAAGAGGAAATAAAAACCATATGGTTCATTAAATTAAAAAGGAGATGTATAAAATGGCAAGAAAAAACAACGAAAACAATGAAAACAAAATGAGCCTAGAGGAAGCTGGACGCAAAGGCGGAGAAACGACTGCCCGCAATCACGATAAGGAATTTTATCAAGAAATCGGACAAAAGGGCGGCGAAGCCACTGCTGAAAACCACGACAAAGACTTCTATCAAGAAATCGGCAAAAAAGGCGGCGAAGCCACTGCTGAAAACCACGACAAAGATTTCTATCAAGAAATCGGACAAAAAGGCGGCGAAGCCACTGCTGAAAACCACGACAAAGACTTCTACCAAGAAATCGGCAAAAAAGGCGGCGAAGCGACCTCCGAAAATCACGATAAAGACTTCTATCAAGAAATTGGTGAAAAAGGCGGAAAGGCTCGCGCAGAACAACGTGACAACGATTAACTGCTGCACACAACAAAACCAGGCCCATTCATTCGGGCCTGGTTTTGTTGTTGCTAGATAATTTGTTCGCGACGTTCTTCCTCTTCCTTCACTGCTTCACTCTTTGTAAATAAGCTCACTACAATAAAGACAATTGCCGACAATGGCAACGCGTAAAATAACGGATCAATATGCGTCATTGGGTACACAAACAACGTGTCTTTTCCGAACAATGCTTTAGAGAGGCCTAGAACGGCCGCCTCCTTTTCATGCAAGAACAGAAAACCAAAAATACTTACGGCAAAACCGACAATCATACTTGCTTTTGCACCTGTGCTTGTTGAGTTTTTCCAGAAGAAGGCGCCAATCATTACCGGCAAAAATCCGGCCGCACATATGCCGAACCAGAAAGCAGTCGCTTGGGCAATGACACCGCCAGGCAATACATAAGATAGCGCAACAGCGGCCACAATGCCGAGAAGCACGCCGATACGGGAAGCATCTATTCCAAATACCGACCGAATGCCGAAGCTTTTTAAGATATCTTGTCCAAAAGCCGAGCCTTGTAAATGAATTAAAGAGCTGATCGTTGAAATCGCCGCTGATAACAAGGTTAAAGTAAATAGATAAACAAACCATTCTGGCATCAAATGATTAATAAAAGCAGGAATCACAAGGTCCACGTTTCCTTTTGCCACCTCTATGGACAGCTTTCCTAGATGTTCTTGAAAGTACAGGTTACTAATTGGTCCCAGCATAAAAGCGGCACCGGTCATAAAGAAAATGAATACCCCGCCGACAATAACAGAGCGGTAAAGCGCTTGATTATTTTTTACTGTCATAAACCGCATTACAAGCTGCGGCTGTGCCAGCACTCCGATTCCCACTCCCATAACAATTGTACTTACTAGTGTCCACCAGATCGGAGACCCTAATTCCGGCATGGAAGTCCAGCCGCGATGGCCCTGCTCGACTAGAGATTGGGGAACCAGATCTTTCATAGCTGTTAATCCAGCATGTCCGTCAATGACACCGCCCACAGCCTTGTATCCCATGAACAAGAAGATGGCCATGCCAATAAACATGACGATCGCTGCAAATGCGTCCGTATACATAACAGCCTTAATTCCCCCGCTTAATACATAAAAACCAACGATGACGGCCAATACTAACAGTGCGATATTATAGTCCATCGAAAGAGTTTCCTGGAGAAACCGGCCTCCGCCCACTAGAACGATACTCGTGTAAGCCGGCATTAATACGAAAATAACAATCCCTGAAAACACAGTAATAAACTTTGATTGATAACGCTTTCCTAAAAGTTCAGCAAAGGTGTAGGCTCCCAGCTGTTCGGAAACCTTTCGGATGCGGGTTCCAAAAAACACAAAGGAGACAAAAACGCCAAAAACAATATTGAGAAAGCAGAGCCATAACAGACCAAAGCCATGTAATGACGCGACACCGCCAAAGCCGATTAAAGAAGACGTGCTTATAAAAGTGGCCCCATAGGAAAGTGCCATAACTGTAGGATTAATTCCCCGTCCGCCTACTAAATAATCAGCTTCGGACCTTGTAGTTTTATAGCCATAATAAGCAAGCGCCGACATAATGCCTAAATAAAGTAAAAGTATTGGAATTAATACAGCAAAATTCACTTAGCTCACTCTCCCTCTCCGCGGTTCCACATAACCACTCCAAAAATAATGCAGCCAACCATCGATAAAATCGTCCCCAGCCATGCAAAAGCAATAATTGGATCTTCCATACCAAACATAGGTCATTTCCCCCTTTTATATAACCTTCCCAAAAGCGAAAAGTACTTGTAACAAAAGCGCCGATTCAAAGCAAGCTCCTGTTACAAGCAGACTTTTATTCTTATCCTTGCTATCCCCTTGCAGAATAAAAAGCGTGATGTTATTTCTCTGTAGCTGTCTTTTTGTAGCGGGCATGAATGTTATTGTGCTTATAAGTTCCAGCCTCGCTAAATTCGATTAATTCCATTGACAGAGCCAGGTAACGATTAGCGAAAAGATCAGCAAAATGGTCTTTCATTACCTGAAACAGCTCATCGCATACCATCTTCTTTACTGATTCCGGCCGGCCCGCTCCAATTTTCAAGACAGCATGGACAAAGGCATCATCCTCTGTGCCGTCGGCGATAACGTAATCATGCAGTTCGATCGCCCGGGAACGAATCCCGCCGATTGGAAATGTTCCATCATAAGAGATAAGCAGCTGATTTACCTTTTTCAGCAAAGCCGGTATCTCAGCCTCTGCTTTAATATTATCTGTATACTCGATAATGAAATGAGGCATAGGCATTTCCCTCCCTTCTCATGTTGTTTGTTTAGACGCTTCTTCTTGCGGCACTGGACCAATGCCAAATAAATCATCGCCTACAATTGTATTGATGAGACGGCCGATGCCTTCAATTTCAGTAATGACTTCATCGCCGACTTTCGTGTCAACGGAGCCTTTTGGTGTACCCGTCAAAATGACATCCCCTTCATTCAGCGTCATAAAGCTGCTCAAGTATTCAATCAGATAAGGAATATCAAATACCATGTCCTTCGTATTGCCTTCCTGGGTCACCTTTCCATTTACATATGTTTTCAGCGACAAATTCATCGGATCAGGGATATCCTTCTTATCAACGAACCAAGGGCCGATTGGTGTACATGTATCCCGATTTTTCACCCGCAAGTTAGGGCGGTAATAGTTCTCCAAATAATCGCGGATAGCATAGTCGTTAGCAATCGTGTAGCCTGATACATACTCGTAGGCCTCTTCCCTTTTTATATTTCGTGCCGGACGGCCAATAACAACGGCCAGCTCACACTCATAATGCATGTATTCCACATCTGCCGGCCGCCGGGTTTGTCCGCGGTGGCCGATAAAAGTATTCGGCCCTTTTAAGAAAACGAGAGGCTCTTCCGGCGCCTTAAAAGACAATTCGGCCGCATGATCTGCGTAATTCAGACCAAGGGCAAAGACTGTCTTCGGCTCAAACGGCGGAAGCCAGACAACGGCTTGTTCTTCTACTATCCGTCCGTCATTAAGCTGCAGCCGCCCATCCTTTTCTACAGCGTCATGAATCGCTCCGGCATAAGCTACTTTCGCTCGTCTCATTGTGACTCCTCCTTTGCTTGCCCCTCAGACAGAACTATATTTTCAAGTGCACCCAATCCTTCAATCTCGATGCGCACTTGATCATCCGCTTTTGCCAGAGGTGCATTCTCAGGAACGCCTGCTAAAAGGACATCTCCTTCGTTTAATGTCATAAAGTCCGTTACCTCTGCCAATAACTTAGCGATTGGCCGAATTAAATTGGCTGTGGTGTTTTCCTGGCGCAGCTCCCCGTTAATATAGACGCGAGTGTATAACTGGTCAGGATCTTGAATCGCTTCCCTCTGTACTATCCAAGGCCCAACCGGACAAAAGCCGTCTCGTGCTTTTTGCCTGATCGCCGGGCGATAGACGCTTTCATGTGGAACACTTACATCGTTGACAATCGTGTAGCCAGCTACATAATCCAATGCGTCCTCTTCCTTTAGCCGCGTGGCTGTCCGGCCGATAACAATGCCAAGCGCTGCTCCGATCTCCAGCGCTTCTACTCCTTCCGGAAGAAGCACCGGCCGGCTGTGGCTATTAATTGTATTTGCAGGCTTGATATAAAGAACAGGTGCTTTCGGCGCTGCTTTATAAGGCGCTTCATGAACTGCTTCTCCGAGTAATTCAAGCGCTCCTTTATAGTTTAATAGCGTTCCGTATATCGTTCCGGACACCGGTGCATCAAACATTAGCTCATTCAAACGGAAGGAACGCCCCGCTTTCTCGATTTTCCCTTCCGCCAGTTTTATATAAATTTCATCCGATTGCAGTTTACCTTGAAATTTTGCCTTTGCTGTTATCATTCATTTCGCACTCCTTTGGCAGTAAATGAGTTCCGGATTTTCTAGGCACTTTCACTAGGACGCTTTAACGCACCAAAAAATCTTTCATGAAAAATCCAGACAGGAGGAAAGGGGAGGCATCTGGCTGCTCCCCTCCTTTCCCGTTTGTTCATAGTTTTAACGGTTGTATGGCCATTTGACGAAACTGCGATTAAATCACCAGTTCTTCCTTATGGATATACTCGCTTACTTCCGTCGTCTCGTTTTGTTTGCCAGCCGTATATTTCAGCCATTTGATGTTCACCTGCTTGGCATATGTGTCTGCAAAACATTCTTTCAGTTGAACGAGCAAAGAAGGCTGGCAGCCCGTCACCGACATTTGATGGCAGATACCTTTATATACCCGCCCTTCTATTTCTGCTTCGACGCGATAAATGCCAAGCTTTGGCAAGCGATACTCCTTGTCAATGTCCACTTTGATAAATTGGTGATTCTTATAAAACAGGGAGTTTTGTTGGACCCTGCCCCTCGTTTCATATGAAGAGCCAAGCAAGGAAGGAACTTTATCCACCTTCCCGGCAGCCAGCAATTCACGGATCGCCGTTGAACTGATTTTTTCTGCCTCCTGCTCAATCTTTTGAATCGTCGTCACTTCGAATTTGCCGGTTCCTGCTCTCGTAAGTGTCTCCATATTTCCTTTGCCTTTATGTCCATAATGATAATCAAAGCCGGCAACTACATGCTTGCTGTGTAAAGCTAAGATATAACGCTCGATGAAAGCTTCGGGGGAAAGCTGTGCAAAATCAGGCGTGAACTTCACAATGAATAATCGATCGACACCCAACTCCTGAAACCGCTCTTCTTTTAGCGGCAGCGGCGTTAAATACGTCATAGGTTCCTTAGAAGGGAAAAGAATATCCTTTGGATGAGGATAAAAAGTCATGACGTTAAATTGATAGCCTTTTGTTCTTGCTGCTGCTTTGGCTGCTTCCAGAATGCCGCGGTGACCGATATGCACTCCATCAAAAAAACCGAGCGCCAGTACACAAGGAGCGGACCCGGCTATTGCTGGGATCTCATTTGGGTGTTCAATGTGAATCGTTTCCATCTGCTGCACGTCCCCTTTCATGTCGTTTAAACGAGCTGCTCTTCCGCCAGCTGTCCGTATTTTCCTTCAAAGAAAGTAAGCGGAGCTCCTTCGCGCAGAACAATTTCCTGCACTTCACCGATAAACAGTGTATGGTCTCCCGCCACCTGCGTCGAATGCACGTTGCACACAATATTAGCAAGCGCCTCTTTAATGACCGGCATATCTTCCAGACGGCCGAACTCTGCTTCCCGCTTTTCTTTCAATTGTCCAGCGAATAGCATGGATACTTCCTGCTGCTCCGCTGCTAAAATATTGACGGCAAATTTGCCTGATTCTTTGATTTTGTCAAGCATTTTCGCTCTTTCGCCAATCGATATGACAACAAGCTTCGGGTTAAGGGACACGGACATGAAGGCGTTTGCCGTCATGCCGTGTGCTTCCCCATCCAGCTCTGTCGTAATAACTGTTACTCCTGTCGCGAATTTCCCCATTGCATTACGAAATAACCGATCATCCATTGTTGATTCCTCCGTTACTTGACATTAGATAATGAATTCAGGCTTCTTTTGGGCAAGCTTCGGTGCTTCAGTTTGAACAAGCTCTCCTGTTTCAATATCGATGAATGGAGAAGTTTCATTGAACCAGCTATCCGGTGCTTTAGCTCCCCAGAATGTTTGGCGGCGCGGATCGTTCAAGTCCCAGCGAATCGGTTCAAAGTCAGGATCACTCGTTAAGTAGTCACCGTTATACAGCTCGATGCGATGGCCATCCGGATCTCTTAAATATAAGAAGAAGGCATTAGATAAGCCATGTCTGCCAGGTCCCCGTTCAATGCTATCCGCATATCCAAGGGAAGCAAGAACATCACAGCAATGAATAAGAGCTAACGGGTCCGGCAGCCAGTAAGCAAAGTGGTGCAAACGCGGCCCTTCTCCATTCATGAATGCTTGATCATGAACGCTCGGCTTGCGGTGCAGCCAAGCCGCCCAAATGCTCTCATCTTCTGTCGCTGTATACTCAGAGCAGGCAAATCCCAGTTCATTAATAAAGAAATCGTAGGCCTTTTGCACATCCGGAACCGCACAGTTCACATGATCAATGCGCTGGATTCGAGCTCCTCGATACAAATCGTAACGCTGAAGGAGCCGCTCTGCTTTATCCATTTTGCAAAAGAATTCCAGCGGCAGGCCGGATACATCCTGCACATGAAGCGCTCGGCCAACCGCATGCTGCGAACCTTCCTCCAGCCATTTTGTTTTTAAGCCCTTTGACTTAAAGAGTTCTGCCAGCTTATCGAGGTCTTCTTCTTTCTCTACTTTATAACCGAGTGCATGAACGCCCACTTTGTCTGATTTTTTCAATACAAGGCTGTGATGGACATGTTCTTCCAAGCCCCTTAAGTAAATGCATTCATCCTTACTTTCTGTTTCAATAAAACCTAAAGCGTCGACATAAAATTTTCTTGAGCGTTCAAGATCCTTTACATTCAGTACTGTTCTGGCGATGCGGATAATATTAAAATCCATTTGCCCCTGCCTCCCTTTTGCTTATCGATATGAATTATTTTTGGACGAGTTCCTCTGAGCGGTCTAAGAACTCTTTCACGCGATCCACATATTCCTGCTTGTCATAACCGTTGTACAAGGCGCTCGCCATGCGCACCGGATCACCGAAGAAGAAGCGCTCGTATAATGTTTGTCTTGTTCCGAACGCGCTCATGCAGACATCCCATGCTAAGCGGTACAATTTCACGCGGTCGTAAGCGTTTCCAGTCGCTGACTGCAAGTACTTATCGAGATCCGGACGGATATCGGAGTTGAAATCAGCCTCATTCGGAATGGCCATTAAGCCGCTGGCGCCGAGCAATTGCATAATTTCACTGAAGCGCGGATAAATTTTTGGGTAGTAGTTGCGGGCGATGTTTAACGGTGTGAAATCCGGTGTCATGATGCCCCATTTGTCAATTTTGGCATTCGCTTCGGAAGCTGTCAGGTACGCTTTTACCGTTTCTAATGCCATAATAATTTCAGAGGCTTTCTCTTGAACGTGCTGATATTGGCCGATGTTAATCGTCTCGATCATCAATTGGACCAATCCAAGAATAAATTCTGTTTTCGCCACGTTTTTCGAAACAACCTGATGCGTCATATGAACGACCGCATTGCTTTCGTTGTATGCCTGGTTGCAGACACCAACATCTCCGAGAGCGAAGACGCGATCCCACGGAACAACCACATCATCAAACACAACGATCGTATCCATTTCTTCAAAGCGCGAACCAAGCGGGTGATCAAAATTAGACTTTCCGTAATCGAAGGACTCACGGCAAATGAACTTTAATCCTGGCGTGTTGTTCGGAATAGAGAAAGCGTACGCATAAGGATTTTCCTCTTCTGCCTGCTTTAACAGCGTGGAAGGGAACACCATAATCTCATCTGTAATCCCGCCTTGAGTAGCCAGCAAACGGGCTCCTTTAATAACAACACCTTCTGAAGTTTTCTCCTTAATGCGAGCTGCAATATACGGATCTGGCAATTGTGCTGCATTGACGCCGCGATTGACTTGCGGCTGGATGAGAGTGTGCGTTAAAGATAAATCATTTTCGCGGCAGTATTCGTAATATTTCGACATATTTTGAGCGTAAAACGGGTCCTGCTTGCCGAACATTTCTGATGCTGAACCGTAGGCCATCATGCCGACGTTGATATAGTCTGGTGAACGTCCCATCATTCCATTGTTATGGCGAGCCCACTCCTGCATCATTCTGCGGCGCATTTCCAAGTCTTCCTTCGTTCTCGGCTGAATAAAAGAGGTTCCGACACGATCGCCTGTCGCAGGTGATTCATATGTCATAAACTCCTTCTTCTTTGGGTCATGCTGCATATCATACAATTCAGCTTGAGTCTTCATCACGCCTTTAAATGACGGATGCTCAGAGATGTTTCCTTTTACCTGTTCTCCGTTAATCCATATATTTGCTTGCGCTTGGTCTACTCTTTCAATATACTCTTTACCTGTTTTAGCTGGCATCTTACTCGCTCCTTCTCTAGTGAAAGTAGAAGGCGCCCGCTTAGCGCCTTCATCTTTGTGCATTTTTTACTTTCCGAACTGCGGGATATGATGATCGCCAATCGCTACGTGGATCACTTTTGGTTCAGTATAAAATTCAAAGAGGGCATAACGGCCGCCTTCTCGGCCGATACCGCTATCTTTCATTCCTCCAAACGGAATTCTTAAATCACGCACATTTTGCGCATTGATCCACAGCATGCCGGCTTCCACTGCCTGCGCCACGCGATGCCCGCGCTTAATGTCATTTGTCCAGACATATCCGGCAAGCCCATAGCGCACATCGTTAGCTGCTTTAACCACTTCTTCTTCCGTTTCAAATTCAATGACAGCCATGACGGGTCCGAAAATTTCTTCCTGGCACACCTTCATCTCGTTTTTAGCATTCAACAAGAGAGTAGGCGGTACGAAGTTGCCAGCCTTCACCTCTTCCGGAACGATCCCTTGAATAACTTCACAGCCTTCTTCTTTTGCCAGTTCAATATAGCCTTTTACTTTATTAAAATGCTCTTTCTCGATCAGCGGGCCAAGCTGCGTTTGTGCATCCATCGGATCACCGATTTTAATATTCATGACACGCTTCTTCAGCTTTTCAACAAACTCTTCTTTAATATTTTTATGCAAAAACACACGAGAGTTGGCTGTGCAGCGTTCACCGTTAAAGGAAAAGATCCCCCAGACGGCTGCATCAAGCGCCCGGTCAAGATCCGCGTCGTCAAACACGATCAGCGGAGATTTGCCCCCAAGCTCCATGGATGTTTTCTTTAGTGTATCGGCAGAATTTTTAATGATCACTGATCCCGTTGTTGTTTCACCGGTAAAAGAGATGGCCTTGACATCCGGATGCGCGACAAGCGTTGCTCCTGCTGTTTCTCCAAAACCGTGGACAATGTTAAATACGCCCTCTGGAAGACCCGCTTTATCGATCACTTCCGCCAGCTTGTTCGCTGTTAAAGGAGACAGTTCAGCCGGCTTCAATATCACTGTATTTCCTGTAGCCAAAGCCGGAGCCACTTTCCACGTTTCAAGCATAAACGGCGCATTCCATGGAGTAATCAGCCCAATTGGCCCGAGCGGCTTATACACTGTGTAATTAATGAACTCATCGTCCATCGGATAAGACTCTCCATGCATCAGCGACTGCACCATCCGGGCATAGAAGCGGAAGTTCTCCGCTGCCCGGGCTGCCTGCTTCTTCGTTTGGCTGATTGGAAGGCCGGTATCCAGCGATTCCAAATAAGAAATTTCTTCGGCATGCTCCTCAATAAGGTCCGCAATGCGATTAATAAATTTCATGCGTTCGGCCACTTTCATCTTTCCCCATGGCCCTTCTTCAAACGCTTTCTTTGCCGCTGCTACTGCTTTGTTAATATCTTCTGCACGGCCTTCGGCAACTACATTACTCGCTTCATTGGTAAATGGATTCATATTTTCAAAGGTTGCCCCTGCGGCGGCATCGGTAAATTGGCCGTTAATATAAAGCTTTACGTCATCTACTCGTTTATGAGTCAGCTCCTGTTGGCCAGCTGCTTGTACTTGCATCATGGTCCCTCCTCTTTCATCCCCCTGCGCTTCATTAAGTTTGCAGCTTTCTCTTGCTTTCCGCTGCTTAATTAGCTGAAACGCCTTCTGGTAAAATGTTATAAGCTGTCAATACCTGACGAATTTCATCTTGCAATTCTTGTGTCGGTAACGCCATCGGCTTGCGAAGAACCGGCTCAATTTTACCCATCATGCCCATAGCAGCCTTGACTGGAGCAGGGTTTGTATCTTTGAAGAGAACATCATTTAACGGCATTAATTCATAGTGAAGCTCCAATGCTCTTTCTGTATTTCCCTCCATCCAGGCATTGTGCATTTCGGCTACTTGCGCCGGTGCCACGTTCGCGGTTGCGCTGATTGAACCAGCTCCGCCAATTGTCAGCATCGGGTAGCAAAGCAATTCAATGCCGGAGAACAGCTTAAAGTCCCGTCCGCAATTCAGCATGACACGATTCACATGTTCAAAATCTTTATTGGATTCTTTTGCGCCGATAATATTCGGGCAATCCTCCACGAGCCGCGCCAATGTTTTCACTTCAAGATTGACGCCTGTACGTCCCGGTATGTTATAGACCACAATCGGAATGTCAACTGCATCGGCAATCGTTTTATAATGATTGTAAAGAGCATGCTGGGACGGTTTATTGTAATAAGGAACAATAACCATCGCTGCATCTGCGCCCATCTCTTGAGCGGCTTTCGTCAGGCGAAGGGCTTCATTGTAGTTAACAGAGCCCGTACCCGGCGCAAACGGAACGCGGCCATCAATTGTTTTGAACGCTGTTTCCATAACCAGCTCTCTTTCTTCTACTGTTAACGAGCTTGGTTCCCCGGATGTGCCTGTAACGGAAATCCCGTGGCTGCCGCTTTCAATTTGCCAGTTGATTAAGCTTTTGAATGTATCAAGATCCAAGCTTTCATCCTGTTTGAACGGCGTAATAACAGGTGCAATTGATCCTTTTAGCTTTTCTTTTGCTTCCTGAACTTTTGACATATGTCCTTCTCTCCTTTTATGTTTACTTCTTCATTCGTTTTAATTAATTCCACTGTCTAAGCGGAAGGTTCTAAAAATTCGAAAAAAATACTGGAATCGTTTACATAAATAACTTATCATAGAGATTGAAATATTGAAAATATTAAAAATATTGGTTAAATATATAAAAAAGATATACTTAAGGAGGTCATCACATTGGATATCCGGCAAATTCGCTATTTCGCTACGATTGCGGAAGAAGGACAAATTACGAAAGCTGCCAAAAAACTGCACATGGCTCAGCCTCCTCTCAGCCAGCAGCTAAAGTCGCTAGAAGAAGAACTGGGCGTGCTGCTGCTAGAACGCAAAGGCAGAAAGCTTGAATTGACAGAAGCAGGAAAAGTATTGTACAAGAAGGCCAAGCATTTGCTTGAACAAATGGAGGAAACAGTTGTCGAGGTAAAAGAGGTCGGAGACGGGTTAAAAGGAGTTTTATCGATCGGTTCCGTTAAAACTTGTTTTTCTTATATACCTGAACGCTTTCTTCACTTCAGGGAAAAGTATCCCCGTGTCAAATTCCGGTTAAAAGAAGGAGACTCTTCTTTGCTGGCCAATTATGTGAAACAGCGCGAAGTTGAATTAGCTATCGTTCGGCTGCCGCTGGAAATGGAGGAATTTTCTTACTTGCCCCTGCCGGCTGATCCTTTTGTAGCAGTGATGCCAGAAAACCCCCGCACACCCACTGTGATGCAAATGAAGGAGCTCAGCGGCATGCCGCTTATGCTGTTGCATCGAGTCAGCGGCGTTGGACTTTATGAACTGGTCATTAATGAATGCAAAAGGCATGACTTCGAACCAAATATCATTTGCGAATGTCCGGATGCGGCAATGCTGCTGTCCCTCGTACGAACAGGACTGGGCACGGCTCTTCTGCCGAAATCGACCCTTCTCTCTTTTCCAACGAACGGGTTGCAGATCGTTGAAATTGAAGATTGTACGATTCAATCTGAATCGGCTATTATCTGGCTGAAAGACCGCTACTTGTCCAAAAAAGCTGAACGCTTCTTAAATACCTTCCGTACAGCTGAAATGACGATCAACTCATGAAAAAGGGGATGCTTTTTTAGCGATCCCCTTTTTGGGTTGTATGGTTAAACCCTTCTGCCTCTGCTGCCTCAAGAAACTCGGATGGCTGATCAAGACACAAATAGATTTTATCGGCTTTTTTAGCAAATCCATAAAGATAATGAACCGTTGCCGGCTTATCAAGTTCAATGATAATTTGCGGATGGCCCTTTTCCATATCTGTATATATCCCATGAAAAGCGGTTTGATCCTTTGGATGATATTCTCCCTCCTCTACCCAGCGAACGGAAAGAATATGATCCTTTTCAGCGATCACTCTCTTCGTTAACCCCATCGGAATCGTAATTTTATCTGGCTCCACAGTCACCCGGTTCAGGCGGATTGCCTGAATTTCCCCGAGAAAGAAGAAGACAGCGTATATATTCAAGGCTGCCATGATCCAGGCAAGGACAGGACTCCATGAATGAATAAGCCAGTGAATCCCCACTGTTTCTAATATAATGGCATGGATCAGCATAATGTGAAAAGCCAAAACACTCGTCCGGCGATGAGCGGTAAAGTGACGATTGGACTCGGGAGCCTTTTGCCGCCAGCTGGTCACCGCAAATTTCCAAACCATCCACTCAGAAATGATGACTTTAGCCAGCCGATTTTCTGAAAAAGCAGCTTCCGCCTCATGCCAAACAGTGAGCGCTGGTGTAACCGCTCCTTCAGCCGAATTAACTTTTCGCCGGATCGAGCGAACCGTTTTGACGAGCCGAACAATAATCCAAATTTCAGCAGCAAATAAAGCGGCTTCTCCAGCAAGCAGCAGCCAGCCTACCCATTCCATTCCTGCCAGGTGAGCTTTAGGAATGATCGCCTTTGCGACAAAATAGCCGCCGAGCGCTACACCAATCACCGGAACAACCTGGCGTTTTTTTCGAAAAATAAAAAGGTAAGCAAGAAGAGGGAGAATAATTACAAAATCCACTAATGAACCCGCGGCTGCCCATTGTCTATCATTCTCGGAAAGAGGAAGAAGACGGTGAGCGTAAAAATTGGATAGCACCATCACTGCTGACAGAATGATGAACCATTTCCATTTTGGCTGAGATCCATGTGCAGCATTCATGCGAACAGCCTCCTTTACTAAATTATTATCTCTTCTTACTATTGTATAACAGAAATTCCCTTTCCTCTTTGAAAGAAAGTGACCATTTTCCTTCAGTTTCATTTTTATCCAGTTGAAAAACAACCTGTGTTAAACTATTTGCATAGTTTGTATTTCAGCGGAGGAGATAAAATGTTTCTGCTTTCTTATTTATTATTAGGGATAGCTATTCTATCGGAAGTGTTTGGCTCAACTATGCTCAAGCTTTCAAATGGCTTTACCCGTATTCTCCCGGTGGCTGGAGTTATTGCGGGCTTTGGCCTGGCCTTTTATTTATTATCCATTTCCTTGAAGACGCTGCCTTTAGGAGTGGTATATGCCACTTGGAGCGGCTGCGGAACCATTTTGACGGTCGCGGTAGGCATCCTCTTCTTTAAAGAAAAAATAAATAAGCAAGGCATTGCCGGGATCTTTCTTCTTATCATTGGCCTTGTATTACTAAATAGTTAAGGAGAGCTAAAATGAAAGGTTTTATTTTTCTGGCATTGGCTATCTTATTAGAAGTATTTGGATCAACTATGCTCAAGCTATCGGACGGCTTTACAAATCTCTGGCCTTCGGTCGGTGTCGCCATCGGATTCCTCTCTGCTTTTACCTTGTTCAGCTTTGCCCTCAAAACGCTTCCTCTTTCCTTTGCCTATGCTACTTGGTCCGGAGCAGGCACAGCGCTGACAGCCGTCATTGGCGGTTTTGTATTCGGGGAAAGCTTTCACTTTTTGAAAATCAGCGGTTTATTCCTGATCATTTTTGGGATTGCTCTTCTTAATGCATCTGCGGGGAAGCAAACGCAAAGCGAAAAAACATAATCTATGCAGACAGCAGAAAAAAAGGGTGCCCCACGCCGCCACTACCTCAACGGCTTGGGAGTCACCCTTTCTTTTTTTATCGCGCTTGTTTTTCAGCCCGGGCTCTCGCTGCCATTTGTTCTTCACTTTCTTTTCGAGATAGCTGAAGCCATTCATCTTGTAATCCTTTATAGGTTGAGTAGCACATAACGAGCATCAAGACGGCAAGCGGAACAGCAGTGGCTACAAGTGCCGATTGAAGCCCTTGCAAACCGCCTGTCATAATCAGTACAACTGAGATCGCAGCGATCACCACTCCCCAAACAATTTTCGTCCGGTGCGCCGGATTCGGATTTCCATTCTCGCTAATCATGCCTAATACGAAAACAGCGGAGTTAGCTGATGTAATAAAGAAGATCAGCACCAGCACCATTGCCAGCACGCTTAGAAACGCACTCATCGGAAAATATTCAAAGAACTGAAACAAAGCGGATGTCACATCGGTTGATACGGCAGCAGCCAGTGCCTTTTCGCCCATATTTTGAATCAGGTGGATCGCGGAGCCGCCCATCACGGCGAACCAGAAGAAAGACCCAATCACAGGAATGAATACCGCTCCCATCATAAACTCTTTAATTGTCCGTCCTTTAGAAATGCGGGCAACAAAACTGCCAACAAGCGGCGCCCAGGCAATCCACCAGCCAAAATAGAACAATGTCCAGCTGGCAATCCAAGAGCCGTCACTGTAAGGTTCGGTACGGAAAGACATTCCGATAAAGTTTTGGGCATAATCGCCGATTCCTTGGAAAAAAATTTTAAAAATAGCCTGGGTCGGTCCGAGAAAAAGAACAAACCCCAGCAAAGCAAAAGCGAGCAGCATATTAAGGTTGGATAAATGTTTCATGGCTCCTTGAAGTCCTGAAACAGTAGAGCCTATATAAATGAGAGTAACTGCAATAATAATGAGTGCTTGTGTGCTGATGTTTACCGGGATTCCCCACAGAAAGCTCATGCCGCTGTTCACTTGAAGCGTCCCAAATCCAAGAGAGGTAGCAATGCCGATAACGATGGATAGAATGACCATTACGTCAATCGCCTTGCCCGCTGAGCCTTTAATCTTATCTCCAATGAGCGGATAGAAAACAGAGCTCAAGGAAGACGGCAGTTTTTTTCGGAACTGGAAGAAAGCCAAAGACACGCCTACGAGCGCATAACACGCCCAGGCTGATACCCCCCAATGCAAATAAACAAATTGCATGGCGAGCTTGGCCGATTCTTCAGAGGAGCCTTTTCCAAAGGGAGGATCAATGTAATAAGAAACAGGCTCGGCTACTCCCCAAAAAACGAGGCTGATGCCGATCGAAGCGCTGAAGAGCATGCCAATCCAAGTAGCGGTCTTATATTCCGGGCGGTCATTATCGTCTCCTAAACGAATATGGCCGAACTTTGACAGCCCGATATACATACAAAAAGCAAAGAAAACAAAGACACTTCCAAGAATGAACCATCCTAAATAATTATAAATAAAATTCAATGATGAATTAGAAAACCTCTCTAGTTGCTTCGGTGCCAATACACCGATACTGATTAGCAATAAGCTGGCCGCCAAAGAGGTATAAAAGACAGCTTTTTTATGTTTCATCCAATCACTCCTTATTAGATTGTTTTACATTCTGTGCGACATTCTTGCTGCAATGTAAGCGGTTTCCATACATTAAATAGACAGATGGAACAAGGAATAATTGGCTATTTTCAACGTAACGCGTTAGCATCACTCGGCCGGCGGCAGCTGAAAAGCCCTTTGCCGCCGGCCGGGCGGTTGTTTTATTTTTTAGCCAGCGAAGCGACAATCTCCACCACCCGGTCGCCGACCTCAGCGGTAGAGGCCGTGCCCCCCATATCAGGTGTTAATACTTGCTGTTCCAACAGCAGCTGCTCGATGGCATTCAAGACGGTTTTTCCATAGTCTTCGCAGCCAAAAAAGTCCAGCATTTGGCTTGCAGACCAAATAGAAGCGAGCGGATTGGCCAATCCCTGCCCGGCAATATCGGGAGCTGATCCGTGAATCGGCTCAAACATAGATGGGTAGTGCCTTTCCGGATTGATGTTAGCGCCAGCAGCAAGACCAATCCCGCCGGCAAGCGCGGCGCCTAAATCTGTTAAGATATCTCCGAACAAGTTGGAGGTAACCACTACTTCGAAACGCTTCGGATCTTTAATCATCAGCATGGCTGCCGCGTCGACTAAATAAGAAGCCGTTTCAACTTCCGGGTAGTCCCTGCTGACCTCTTCGAATACTTGATCCCAAAAAACCATTGAATAATTCAAAGCATTTGCTTTGGAAATACTTGTGAGCGACCGGCCTTCTCTTTTAGCCGTTTCGAATGCATAACGAATAATGCGCTCTGTTCCTTTGCGGGAAAACACACTGTTTTGCAAGACGACTTCATTTTCTTGTCCCTTAAACAGCCAGTCACCGGCTCCGGCATATTCGCCCTCACTATTCTCACGAATGAATAGCATATTAATGTCCTCGCGGTTCACATCGACAAGCGGCAGATGCGCCCCTTTTAACAGCTTAATCGGACGAATGTTGACATATTGGTCAAAGCTTTTGCGAATTTTTAACAGGAGCTCCCAAAGCGACACATGATCGGGAACCCCCGGAAATCCGACAGCTCCTAAATAAATAGCATCAAACTCTTTCAGTTGTTCAATCCCGTCATCGTCCATCATCTTGCCATTCTCCGCGTAAAACTCGCATCCCCACGGAAAATAAGTAAAGTCAAACCGGAAGCCTGAATCCAGCTCAGCTGTTTTATTTAATACTTTAATGCCTTCATCAATCACCTCGGGACCAATTCCATCTCCGGCAATCACCGCTATTTTAAATGTTTTCACTGTAATCTCCCTCGTTTTTCAACTTTGATTCCAAACGACCAGCTTCATTTCAGTCATTTCTTCCACTGCATATTTAATGCCTTCGCGTCCTGTTCCGCTTTCCTTAACGCCGCCGTACGGCATTTGGTCAACGCGGTAGGTTGGGACATCATTGATGATGACACCGCCTACTTGCAGTTCTTGCGATGCGTATAAAGCGGTCTTAATCTCATTTGTATAGATTCCTGCCTGCAGTCCATAGCGGGAATCATTCACCCGTTCAACTGCTTCTTCGATACTGCCTATTTGATTCACTATAACAACCGGGGCGAATGCCTCCTGACACGATACCTTTAACTTACGATCTGCACCTGTAATGATAGTTGGCTCCAAAATGCCGTTTTTCAGCTTGCCTCCCGTAATGATCTGGGCATCACTTGCTTTCGTTTCTTCCATCCATTCCAGTAAACGGTCAGCTTCTTCTTTAGCGATCAAAGCAGAAATATACGTTTCTGGATCAAGCGGGTCCCCTGCTTTAAGCTGTTTAGCCGCCTTGGTAAATTTCTCGACGAACTCCTCATATATTTCCCGGTGGGCATATACGCGCTGAAGAGAAATGCAGACTTGGCCTTGGTTAGAAAAAGCCCCCATAATACAGCGATCAATGATTTCATCAATTTTCACGTCTTTATCAATAATCAGCGCCGAGTTAGAACCCAGTTCCAGCGTTGTCTTCTTCAGCCCGGCTTTGTTGCGGATGCTGATACCGACACTGGGGCTGCCCGTAAATGTAATCATGCTGACACGCTCATCTTCCACAATGGCATCGCCTACTGTCCCGCCAGGTCCTGTCACCACATTGAGCACGCCTGCCGGAAGCCCCGCTTCTGCAAAGACCTCGGCAATGAAAAGAGCAGACAAAGGTGTTTGTGAAGCAGGCTTTAATACAATTGTATTGCCTGCTGCGACAGCCGGACCGACTTTATGAGCCACCAGGTTAAGCGGAAAGTTGAACGGCGTAATCGCGCCGATAACACCGATCGGCTCTCTGACGGTATAACCGATCCGCCCAGCGCCTCCGGCAGCTGCGTCAAAAGGAATCGTTTCGCCGTGAATTCTTTTCGCTTCTTCCGCCGAGAACTTATACGTCTCAATCGTTCTCGCTACTTCTGCCTGCGCAAACATAATAGGCTTGGCAGATTCTCGGGAAATGATTTCAGCAGCTTCATCCGCTCTTTCCTTTAACAAAGCCGCCACCCGTTCTAAAATTTCAGCCCGCTGATAGGCAGGCATTTTTCCAATTACTTTACGCGCATGATGAGCAGCTGTGATAGCTTGCTCCGTCAGATGGCGGTCCGCCATGGCAATTTGAGCGATCTCTTCCCCGGAATAAGGAGAGTAAAGCGGCGCGTAGGCCGGCGCTTCTATTTTTGTACCATTGATGAAAAGAAATTGTTTGATGGACTTCGCTTGATTCGCTAATCTACTCATTGAGAGCCTCCAGCACCATTTCATGAAATTGAACAATTGCCTTTTCAGAAGAAGAATAAACCCCTTTTTTAAATGCGCGGGAACGGAAGCCAATTTGCTCCAATTCCACGAGCTCTACATCCTCCTGGCGGACCTGCTCAGCAAAAGCGACCAAGTCTTTTTCCTCTTGGGTTAAATTCTCATCACGGAAATAATAAGTATAGACAGCCAGCGTGTTCTCATGATCGATTGGAAGCATTTGAATAGTAGCCATATTTCCTGGACCGGGATAAATCGTCACCATTAAATTCGGCCACAACCAGTAGAAAGACCCTCCCTGCATTTCTGCTTGATTTAAATCAACAGACCCGTAGTTTTTATCAGGCTTGACGATCGTTCCCTGAATGGAGTAGTTTTCACAAGTGATAATTTGATAATCATCCATATCCAATGCGGCGACGAAGCTAGGGTGCGCCACATGGCAATGATCACATTCTAAATAATTATCAATAAATGCCTTCCAGTTCGCTTGAATGATTCTTGTTTTTTGGTGGGTTCGCTTTAATTCGCCCAGAAACGGAAACTTGCTGAGCCTTTCAAAGAAATCCCCGTAAGACTCACTAAGCGGTTTTGCCTGGTCATCCAGATTCACAAAAATTAAAGATTCCAAGATTTCCATGCGAACCGGGCGCAAACAAGCATCTTGCACACAAGCCGCATCTTCTCCCCTAAAGTTTGGCGCTTTGTTTAATTTTCCGTCCAATTTAAAGGTCCAGCCATGATAGCCGCATTGAAGAATTTTCTTCTTGCCGGCCTCACTCTTTTCAAGTTTTGTCGCACGGTGCGGACAGACATTGTAAAAAGCGCGGATGACTTCATCCTGACCGCGGATAACGATAATGGGTTCTTTAGCCACTTCAGTTGTAAAGAAAGAGCCCGGTTTCTCCAATTGACTGACATGCCCCACAAGCTGCCAGGACTTTGAGAAAATCAAATCCATTTCCTTATCCAAGACTTTTGGGTCTGTATACAGATCGTAAGTCATCGTTCTTTCAAATGTCCGATTTGTCGCATTCTCTACTTTATTATAAGCCATTATTCATTCCCCTTTGCAAGTTTACTGATTTGCCGCTTTAACGGCCTAATGCTTCTTTTTGAGTAAAAGGCTGTTCTGCCACTTTAATGGAGTCTGTCGGACAGCCATCAAGCGCATCCTCTAAATCCATTTCTAATTCGGCCGGCACCTTGGCTGCTCCTTCGTTATCATCCAGACTGGCAAAAGCCAGCCCTTCAAAGTCATAATCAAATAGATCCGGCGCTGTTGCTCCACAGGCACCGCAAGCAATGCAGGTTTCTTGATCTACAATTGTATATTTGGCCACCGCCTATCTCCTTTCTCTCCTCTTCTTGCTAGTCTGCTTGACTTCAGCTGTCAGACTGATGGAGCGCTTTTGCTTTTTTCTCCCATGACGCTTGTGCTATGAAGCGGCTGCACTTTCGCTTGCGGGTCAATATACACTTTGGCGTTGCTGACAGCGGTTGGCGCTTCCCCAAAACCGCTCGCTATCAGTTTCACTTTTCCTTCATAAGTACAACTATCACCAGCCGCGTAAATTCCTTCAATGCTTGTTTCCATCCGGGAGTTCACCACAATGGAATGGCCATCGATTTCAAGCCCCCACTCTTTAATTGGACCGAGTGAAGAAACAAATCCATAGTTAACCAGTACATCATCAACCTCTAGTTCAAGCGGTTCGCCAGTCTTTGCTTCCTTCACGACGACTGTTTCAACTCTTTCTTCGCCTGCAAGCCCAGCCGGCACATAGGGAGTTAAAATACGCACGCTGGACTGTTTCAGCTGCTCAACACTGTGCTCATGGGCACGGAATGTATCCCGGCGATGAATCAGGGTCACTTTTTCAGCAATCGGTTCCAGCATTAAGGCCCAGTCAACCGCAGAGTCTCCACCGCCGAACACGACCACCTTCTTTCCTGTAAATTGACTTAAGTCTCGAACAAAATAGTGAAGATTCGTGTTTTCAAACTTTTCTTCTCCTTCTATCTTCAGCTTGCGCGGCTGAAAGGCTCCATTGCCAGCCGTAATAATCACCGCTTTAGCATAATGGGTTTTCTGGTTTGTTGTGATAGCCAGTACACCATCAGCTGTCCGTACAATGCTCTCTACCGACTCCCCAAGACACACCGTTGTTTCAAATTGGTTCATTTGCTCCATTAATTGATCGACAAGCTCCTGGGCCCGCACCTTGGGAAAGCCGGCGATGTCGTAAATATATTTTTCGGGATATAAAGCGGACAATTGGCCGCCAAGCTGCGGAAGACTTTCAATCACCTTTACCGATGCCTGTCGCATCCCTGCATAAAAAGCGGTAAACAACCCGACTGGTCCTCCGCCGATAATCGTAATATCAAATACTGTAGGCTGCTCCATCGCCATTCCCCCTCTGATATGAATATGCCTCTTGCCTTCAAACCAACTTAGGTTTGCTTATTCTGTATGCAATTAAGATGCCAAGGAAGGAAAATAGCGAAAATAATAAAAATATACCGAAAATTCTTTCTAATCATCCGTTAATTGAGTTATATTTAACTCAATATAAGGAGTAAATAGTCAAAAATAACTCACTTTTTTAAAAAAGGAGGAGCATACATGAAGCAGCCGAACGAAGAAAGCAGTGTAGAAATGACACTGCAAACGTTGTTAAAAATTCTGGATCATTCTTCTGATGAAATCTTCGTGCTTGATGGCGAAAAAAGAATTCTTTATGTCAATCAAGCATGCGAACGCCATTACGGGTTAAAGCCAACAGATGTCATCGGCAAATACAATGTGGAATTATTTGAAAAAGGCTATTGGAAGCCTTCTATCGTTCCAGAGGTGTATAGGAGAAAAAAGCCTTGTTATCTAAAGCAACAAACGTACATTGGTGCGGAGCTGCTCACATCTGCGGTTCCTCTTTTAAATGAAGCGGGAGATATTGAGCTTGTTGTGATTACATCGACCGAAGCGCAGACGTATAAAATGGTCAAAGCAAAAGAAGAGGCTAATGAGTCAAATACAACTCACTTTAAAGAAGAAGCTGAACGGATTGTAACGAACAGCGAAAAAATTAAACAAATTATCTCCTTCTGCGAAAAAGTGGCACCTACCGACTCGACCATTTTGATCGAGGGGGAGTCCGGAACAGGTAAAGGAGTGCTCGCTCATTTTGTGCATCAAATCAGCCGGCGGAAAAATGGGCCGTTTTTGACGATTAATTGCGCAGCTATCCCGGAAGAACTGCTCGAATCAGAGCTGTTCGGTTACGCCAAAGGCGCATTTACCGGTGCAAGCAAATCAGGAAAACCCGGCTTAATTGAAGCAGCCGACAGCGGCACCGTCTTTCTCGATGAGATTGGGGAAATGCCTCTCGCTTTGCAGGCAAAGCTGCTGCAGGTCATTCAGGACAAACAATTTATCCCAGTAGGCGGCAGTGAAACAAAAAAAGTCAACATCCGGATTATTGCCGCCACGAACCAAAACCTAGTAAATATGGTCAAGGATAAAAAATTCCGAGAGGACTTGTTTTACCGGCTTAACGTGATTGACATCCAGCTTCCGCCGCTGCGGGAGCGAAGAGAAGATATCATTCCCTTAACCTATAATTTTTTAAATAAATTTAACGAAAAGTACCACACGAATAAAGTGATTTCTGAAGAATGCCTGAATATATTGATTCATTATGATTGGCCGGGCAACGTGCGGCAGCTGGAAAATTTACTTGAGCGGCTGGTCGTGATTAGCGATTCGGTGATTCAAGCAACCGATCTGCCGGATATGATCACTGAAAATGCCGGTCCGATTACCAGAATCCCCCTGACGCATACATTGGATCAAGCTTTAGAGGAAACAAAGCGCACCTTCATTAGGAGAGCCTATCAAACACATAAATCATCGAGAAAAGTAGCCGGGGACCTCGGAATCAGCCAAACAAAAGCTTCAAGGCTCATTCGGCAGTATTGCAGCGATTTAATCGAACCCAGAAAAGCTGATCAATAAAAATAGGCCTTCTCCAAATGGAAAAGGCTTGCTTTTTTAAGAGGCGCGGTGAAATGAACCGACGACCTCCACCGTTTGAGTGACATTCACAAATGCCTGAGGATCGACTTCATGAATCATTTTCTTTACATCCGTAAGCTGATAGCGGGTAATAACGGTAACAAGCACCGCACGTCCTTCACCTGTGTAGGCTCCTTCACCGTTCATTACCGTAATGCCCCGATACAAATTGGAGAGAAGCTTCTCCTTCACTTCTTCCCCTTTAGATGTAATGATCATGACAGTCAGTTTCACATGGTTGGTATGAATCATATCGATCACTTTCCCGGTCGCATAAATGGTGATCATTGTATTAAGAGCCGCATCCCAGCTGAAAATAAAACCGGAAGCAAGGACAACGACAGCATTCATGGCTGTTAAAATAGAGCCAATCGGAAAATCCTTTTTCTTTGTCAACAGCATGGCAAGAATATCAAATCCGCCTGATGATCCGGAAGCGCGAAAAATCAAGCCAATGCCTGCTCCGGTCATCACCCCGCCGAATACAGCAGACAAGATCGGCTCTGTTGACACTTTAATAATCGGAATAGCATAGAGACTAAATGAAATGGCCAGCACCGACAAAATCGTATAACTGATAAAACGTTTCCCGAGCTTCATTAAGCCAATGACGAGCAGCGGCAAATTTAAAAGAAGGTTTACTACGCCCGTATTTAAAGGAGTGATCAGACCAAACATAATCGCTACCCCGCTCAATCCGCTGCTTAATATCTCATGCGGAATGAGAAAGAAATTATAAGCTACCCCTACTAAAAATGAACCGAACAAAATCAGTCCAACGTTTTTCATTTCATCTCTCCCTTCTCCTATCCACCCTTTAATTGTTCCTATTATAAGGCGGAAACGAGAGATTCAAGAGATGATAGTTTTTTCTGAAAATCCAGACTCATGAAATGTAGGGAAATTATTCCTAATGGGCGGCAAAGGGTGGTTTATAAGCGAATCTATGTGCTTTATGAACGAAATGCGCCCATTTATGCGCGCAAAAGCCCCTTTTACGCGCGAAACGTGTGCATTTATGCACATTCTCCTTTTTTATTCACAGCCCTTTTGCATAAAAACCCAGCTTTTTCAGCTGTGTGATCATCAGCTCTTTCTCCTCCGCATCCAAGCCTCCGAATATTTCTTCCATTGCTGCTTTGTGACGGGGGAAGATGCTCGCCATCAGCTGCTTGCCTTCTGGAGTGATGACTGCATAGGTCACCCTGCGATCTTCCGGGCATGGCTTGCGCGCCAGCAGCTGCTTCTTTTCTAATTTATCAACGACGTATGTAATGCTGCTGCTTGCGAGCAATATTTTTTCGCCGATTTTTTGTATAGGCTGATCTCCTTTACTAAACAATAACTCAAGCACCGCGAATTCTGTTGGATTTAATCCGTATTTCTTAATATCTTCTTCTACTCGTTTCGTGATCGTCTGCACTGCTCTAGAAAGCACAACGAATAGCTTTAAAGACAGATCTTGCTGATCAGCTGCTTCCATTCTTATCATTCCTTCCTATATAATATCTCGATTTCGAGATTTATTGTATAACTCCTCCCGCTGGTGTGTCAATTTGCTCTTCTCAAACAAACAGTCCGCTGCGGACAGGCAGCGGACAAAGCAGCATTATTCTGTATAAAATTCGGCAGGAATTGGACCAAAGCAGCGACGATGATACAGCATCGGATCTTTTTCTTTATCCAGGCGAATGTTGGTCACGTTGCCGATCAAGACCGTATGATCACCTGCTTCAATCGCCTTAAATGTTTCACATTCGAATACGCCGAACGCCCCTTCAATGATTGGCAGCCCGTTTTCGGACATTTCCCATTTGCATTGACTGAAACGATCTGCCCCTTTCGTTGCAAATGTTTGGCATAGCTCCTGCTGCTCTCCTGCAAGGACATGGATAGCAAACTTGCCGCCTTCCGTGAACGCTTTGATTGTTGATACTCTATGATCAATAGACCATAACACCATCAGCGGATCAAGTGACACAGAGGCAAAGGAATTGACTGTCAAACCAACCGGCGTTCCATCCTCCGTTACCCCGGTAACAACTGTCACACCCGTCGGATAGTTCCCCATGACTTCTTTAAATAGCGTTTGCTGTTCTGCTTTTTCCATTCTTCATCTCTCCCTTGTTATGTACTTACTCTCTACTGTATCAAAAAATGAACAAAAACTGGCAAAAAAAGCTCGCACTTGTCACTTTATTTTTAATATTCGATCTCTTTTGTTATCCGGAACGAAATCAATCGTTAAAGCTTATATAAAGAAGGTCCTTGTCAGCAAAAGATCTTTCCTACAAGGAAGCCGTCCTCCGCGGCAGCGGGAGAGGGCTGTCCATTCTTTTAAATGTCCATAGATTTCTTCACCTTGTTTTCTTCCAATACGTGTTCAGCCCATTGCTTTTCAAAACAGCTGTTTTTGGCACCTGCTTGATGACAAGGAAAAAATTCAGCCAGTCCACTGATGAGCCCATAGCGTTTAATAGGATGAAAAATTTTAATGAAGGCGTGAGCCATCCAAGCGCGCCCCCTAAGAGCGGAACAATGAATGAAATGACTAGGAAAGGCGCCATAGTAATAAGCAGATACCTTGACCTTGCAAGTTCTTCTTCAGTTATCACAAACCCGCCGGACCAAGTAAGCCCAATAGATGTTTTGTCTGATTGAATAAAATGGGGAATGAACAGTAAATGAAGAAATTCATGAAGGAGCAACAGCAAAGCTATTTCAAAAACTGTGCTGAAGTTAATCGTCATCGAGAATGAACCTGCCGTCAGGCCAAACTCGCTCAAGGAAACGGTTGAAAAGACATGCAGGCTGCCAATGGAGATGAGCACAGCTACGATCATAAAGGGAATAGACCATAAAATGGCACTCACCATATGTTTAGGCTCCTTCAGCGGCACCCAGCCGTTCTCCATCAGTTTTCTATGTGCACTCGCATCCTTTTCAGGCAAGTTGTACAGTATTTTCACTTTATCCTCCTTTCCCGTTCCGGTGTCAGGGCTCCAACTATCCCGCAAGCGGCCACTCAGATTCTAACGCTTTCACGTCTGTTTAAAAACGATAAAATATTCTTCCATAGTATAAAGCTACAATAACAAGAAGATTTTTACCATCAAAATAAAGAGAAAGGACCTGATCCAGCCCCTTTCTCTCTGTTTGCTCTTGCATTTAATTGACAAATCGTCCAGCTTTGCCCTCAGCATTCCAATACTCGTTTCGCAAATGAACCTTTTGAATTTTCCCTGAGGCCGTTTTGGGCAGTTCCCCCACAAACGTTACACCTGTGATCGCTTTGAAATGAGCGAGACGGCTTCTTGAGAAATCGATTAATTCTTGCTCGCTTATATTGGAAGCAGGGCGTTTCACTACGAAAGCGTGCGGTGTTTCTCCCCACTTTTCATGGGGAACAGCTACAACAGCCGCTTCTAGCACATCACTATGCTCATACAATACCCCTTCTACTTCAATAGAGGAAATATTTTCACCGCCGCTAATAATTACATCCTTCTTTCTGTCAACAATGTCGACATTTCCATATTCATCAACAGTAGCCATGTCCCCTGTATGCAGCCAGCCATCCCGGATGGCTTCCATCGTTGCTTGTTCGTTTTTCCAATATCCTTTCATTACCCCGTTGCTGCGAACGATTAATTCACCAATCGCCCGCCCATCATGAGGCACCTCTTTTCCCCATTCATCCACGACACGCACTTCATTGCCGATCATCGCAAACCCCGCTTTTGCTTTCATTCGGTACCTTTCCTTTAAAGGCAATTCATCGCATTGCGGGCGAATAACCGAATATGTACTGAGCGGCGAAGATTCGGTCATGCCGTAAACCTGCAAGAATTCCCATCCAAGCTCTTCCTCCACACGGGCGACAAAGGCTGGCGGCGGAGCTGATCCAGCAATCACGACGCGCAGTTTTTGAGGAATGTCAGGTTTATGCTCTTCATGATATTGCAGCAGGCTATTTAAGACAGTAGGAGCCATATGCATGACCGTCACGTTATGGGCAGCAACCGCTTCGAAAATAGTTTTTGGATCTGCTTTCTTTAAGCAAATATGCGTGGCTCCATTTGCCGTGTAATAAAAGGGCGCTCCCCAGCCATTGACATGAAACATTGGCAGCACATGCAAATAAACATCCCGGTCCGATACGCGAATAGCATGCATGGAAGATAGCGCATGCAAGTAATTATTGCGATGTGTAAGCATGACCCCTTTTGGGTTGCCTGTCGTTCCGCTTGTATATAAAAGGCTGGCGAGATCATCTTCTTCAACCTCCTCCCGCTCGAAAGCGGTTTCGGGAAAATGAGCAAGCCACTGATCATAGCCAAGTTCCGGGCAGCTTTCTTTCTTGTCATGAACAATAATTTGTTCAACTGTTGTTAATTTGGCTTTTATCGGTTCAATAAGCGTGTACAGTTCATCATCCACAAACAAAATTTTTGACTCGCTATGGTTAAGAATAAATAAATAATCATCCGGCTTCAGGCGAATATTAAGCGGCACCATGACAGCTCCAAGTTGGAACACACCATAAAACCCTTCCAGCATTTCAAGGGAATTAGGAGCTAAATAAGCTACCTTGTCTCCTTTTTGAACCCCTTCTGCCCTTAAGCCGCGTGACAGTTGCTGCACTCTCGCAAATAATTCTTTATACGTAAGTGAGCCAGTCGGTGTAATTACCGCTGTTTTCTCTCCATAATAAGTGACAGCCCGATCAAGAAATTGCGTTACGACAAGTGGTACATTCATTTCTCTCATCCCCCGGTATGTTTAATTTGTCCCCTCTTCTTTATCTTAATTGATTTTTCAGAAAATTTGAATGGCTATCTTCCTTAATTTATGAAAATAAAAAATAACGCAGAAAACGTACTGCGTTATCAAGCTTTCTTATCCTTCTTTTTTGTTCCCCCATAACGAACGCACTGTGGAGCAGCCGCCCTTTCGCCTAAGGATAGATGGAGACTTTCCTGTTGCTGACAGTGGTCGTCACTTCGACCAATCCGGTTGCATAAATGCCCTTACTGTTTGCTTCCATACGGGGATTGACGGCCATACTGTTTTTCTCCATTTCTGTCTCCTTTTACTTCTTCGAGCACTACTTACTCAACCTGCCCGGCCGTCACGACTAGCGTCTTAATGTCTGCCCTTTTCCGATTGCTGTTAAGCTTTCAAAGCCTCTTCAACAAGTTCATGAAAATATTCTTCTGCGTTTTCGGTAGGAGAGAAAATCCCATTGGTAAACGCTCTTGAACTTAGCCCTTTCTGCAATTCTTCCACTAATTCAAAATCCTCCCGGCGGACTTGATCAACAAATTTAAAATACTCTTCTTTCTCTGGCGTAATCGTTTCTTCTAACGAGTAATCGCGATAAATGCCAAGTGAAGTGTTCTCATCCAATGGAATAACTTGAATCGTATTGACGTTGCCATCCCCCGGATAGACATTAATCATCATGTTTGGCCAAATCCAATAAAAGCGGGCAAGTTCGCTTTCATCGGTCCCTTTACTGGCTGCCATGTACTGATGAGTAAACTTCTCATGTATAGCAGTACAGAAATTAGATAGATCATAAGATTTAGCAAACCCTGGATGAGCAATCGCACAATGATCGCACTCCAAATAATTATCAACAACTGCCTTCCAGTTTGCTTTTACTACACGGCGCGTTTCCCTTACTAGCTTCACTGAATCAAAAAAGGAGTATTTATCCATCTCTTCCATAAACTCCTTATACTCTTCTGAAAGAGAGGACGCGTTTTTATCTAAATTCACGAAAACTAAAGAATGATGCACTTCCAGCCGAATAGATTTCATACAGCTATGCTGTCCAAGCTCAGTCGTTCTAAAGTTAGGCGCTCGATTGACGCTTCCATCCAACTTAAACGTCCAGCCGTGGTATTTGCATTGCAGAACTTTTTTATTGCCGTGATCGCTTTGCTCCACCTTCATCCCGCGATGCGGACAAATGTTGTAAAAAGCTCCTAATTCTCCATCTTTATCATGGGTCACAATGATCGGTTCTCCAGCAACATCCATCGTCAAAAAATCTCCTGGCTTTTTAAGCTGACTTAGATGCCCGATAAAGATCCAATTTTTCGCAAAAATCTTTTCTCTTTCTTCTGTAAATACCGCCGGATCTACATAACGCGAATAAGGCTGCGTAGAATTAAATTGCAACTTTTCCGGTGCTGTCATAGCGAAAACCCCTCTCCTTTGTCTTTATATTTGGCCGACTACATCCGGTCTAGATAAACCGGCTTTACTTCACTGTAAAATTCAATCGCACTTTTCTCCTGTTCCCTGCTGTTTCATGTAAATCCTGCGGCCTGTTTTCTTTATTTCTATGGCACTAATTTATCCGACTGCTCCGCCACAGTCGTTAAAACGGGAGTCTCTACCTTTCGCCTTGTATATTTTAAATAATAAAAAAGATAACAAGCAGCAATGAAACCAAAGCCCCAATATAGCGAAGTACGCTGCGTCGGATCATATGCCGTAAACACGAAAATGCCTATGCACATGATGAGACAAAGAATCGGCACGAATGGAAAAAAAGGAACCTTGAACTTCAAATCCGCTATCTTTCCCCCTTCTTTGACATATTGCTTGCGGAATCTATACTGGGCAAACGCAATCGCCATCCAAGTAAGTACTCCGCCCACTCCGCTAATCGCAAGCATGACCACAAATAATGTTTCTTCTGCCACCACACTAGTAAGCAGAGACAACAAGGCAAAAACGAGGGTGATTAACAAAGCATTCATAGGCACTCCACGCTTGTTAAGTTTTCCTAATGAGGCAGGGGCCATGCCTGTTTGTGAGAGTGAAAAGAGAATTCTCGTACAAGCAAATAACCCCGTATTCCCAACAGAGAGAACAGCCGTCAGGATGACAAAATTCATAATATCCGCTGCATATGGAATGCCAATCATTTCAAATACAGTGACAAATGGGCTTTCCAGTACCCCTGCTTCTTTCCATGGCACAATAGCCGATAAAACAAAGGTCGCCAAAATGTAAAAAAGCAGCACACGGATCACAATGCTTCGGATCGCTCTTGGAATGCTTTTTTCTGGATTTTCCGTTTCTCCTGCTGCTACCCCCATAATCTCAGAACCTTGAAAGGCGTATACAACAGTCATCATTGAAATAAAAATCCCTGTAAATCCTGTAGGAAATAAGCCATCACCGATAAAGTTAGAGAAATACGGAGCGGATTGCTCTTTCATGGGAAGAAGCCCAAACATTGCTGCTCCACCGATAATGATAAATAAAATAACGGTCAGCACCTTGATGCCCGCAAACCAATATTCCGTTTCTGCAAAGCTTCTTGTCGTCAACGCGTTTATTGCAAATAAGATCAAGGCAAAAACAGCACACCACACCCATACAGGCGTATCCGGAAACCATCTAGCCATGAGCAACCCGGCCGCTATAAATTCCAGACCTACATAAAGAGCCCAACTCATCCAGTAAGTCCAACCGATCACAAATCCTGTAGCCGGTCCGATAAATCTCGCTGCATGGGCTTGGAAAGAACCAGAAACTGGCATTATGACTGATAATTCCCCGAGACACATCATTACCAGATACATTAGTAACCCGCCGACTAAGTAAGCGAGAATGGCTCCCGCAGGACCAGCTTCCCCTATTGCATAGCCTGAACCTAGAAAAAGCCCTGTTCCAATAATCCCACCAAGCGAAAGCATGAATAAATGCCGGCTCTTCATTGACCGCTGCAGTTCTCGCGGCTGGTTTTCTTGCCCTTTTTGCATGAAACTCCCTCCGTTTCTCACCGTTCGCTCATTTTGTTCGTAAAGTTAAAACTATTCAGATATTTAACTTCACTTTTGTACAGCTTCTGCCTCAGTTGGCTCTTTATACTCCAGTAAATCATTGATTGCAGGCTTAAAAATTTGATGAGCGATCTCTCGCTGGTACTTCTTTTGCTTTTTGGCTTCTACAAAGAGCCGGCGGGTATTTTTTCTGCACAGCTTTTCAATATCGTTTATTACAGCATCTGGAGTCGGCTTCACCAGTCCAAAGATCACGGCATCATAAAACCGGATAGCCCCTAGGTTAGCGACAAAGTCATTGACTACATCGATTCCTCTCCGTTTAATCATTTCATCTCCTTCAGCAGAAACGGGAATATTGGCAGCTTCCACAAGTAAACTTGCCTGTACCCTATCAGCATTAGACTTGTTAATAACATCCTCTAGCGCTGAAGGGATTAAAATATCACAATCCACATCAAGCCATTCCGTATTCGGTCTCACAGTATAGTGCGTTTCAAAGTGATTAGGGTCCATTTCTCCATAGACATTTTTATGGTCAATCAGTTTTTGTATGTCAAGCCCTTCGTCACATGTGACCAGCAAGTTTGCGTCAGAGATTCCAACAACTTTGTAGCCTAGCTGGGACAGCTTTAGGGCACAGCTTGCTCCTACACAGCCAAACCCTTGAATGACAACTCTCGCTCCCGCTCTTCCGTTTTTGAACCGCCACGCTTCGTCTGCTGAAAAAGCTACACCGTAACCTGTGACTGCATCATTTAACAACAGACCATCAATCCGCTTTGTCAGCAATTCATCGAAATCCTTCATTCCCTGCAGAACATCAGGGTTTTTCTTCATGGACTTTGTCAATGGTATATCTATGCCGAATTCATTAAATACTTTGAGAATGTCTTCATATTTAGTGCCTAAATCACTGCCTAACGAAACGCCAATGTCAATATAAGGCATCATGGCGAGTAAAAACCTTCTTAATACCGCATAAGCATCGGGTGCCTTATAATCATAGGCAATTCCCGCTTTGCATCCGCCGGTTGTTCCACATTCGCAGGCTACATATTTATAGGCCATTGCTTCAGCCAGTCGCTCCACTTCTTCTTTTGTCACTGTCGGGTGCATTCTTGTTCCGCCGCCAGTGTAGCCTTTCACAAAATTATGAACAACAAGCCACCCTTTCGCATCTGTTTCAGTATCATTCCACTCTACGACTAGATAAGGCTTTAACATGGGTAAACCTCCTAAAAGTTTTTCTCTAAATGGCCCGTCTGGCCTTCGTGGCGTGGCGCGCCGAGATGAACTCACTATTGCGGAATGCTTATATAATGCGTCCCTGATCCCAAGATAACTTTCTCCTGGTACATAAAAAGCTTTTTCCGCTCTTTCTTTGACCATAACGTTCACAACAGCTTGATCTCCGCTAACCTTTGTATATGCTCCTCCTATTTCTATCTCTAGTGCACTATGAAAATTAAACATTCCGCCTTCTTACAGCCTGTTCATTAATTTGCCGGTCCATTCATCTTCTCCCTGCTCTGCGGCTCATTCACAGCCCACTCAGGCCGCCTTCCCCTTAACACCTGATCCACTTGCATTGCTGCATGAATAGCCATACGGGCAGAAGCTTCTGTTGTCAAAGCTGCGCTATGGGGGCTGACAATGACATTTTCTAGTTGAAAAAGAGGGTTATTCTCACTAGGAGGTTCCTCCTCAAACACATCAATTCCCGCTCCGGCAATTGCTCCTGTTTTCAACGCTTCGACTAAATCTTTTTCCTTCACAATCTCCCCTCTGGAAGCGTTAACAAAATAAGCAGAAGATTTCATCCAGGCAAACTCCCGGCTTCCTATTGCTCCTTTTGTTGCTTCTGTTAAAGGGAGGTGAAGACTGATCACATCAGAATGCCTGAATACCCGCTCGATATCAGCGGCAAATTCTATATCCCTATCCGGATTTGCAGTTAAATAAGGATCATATCCGATCACCCGCATCCCAAAACCTTTTCCCGCCTTTTGCGCCAACAGCCTCCCAATTCTGCCTAGACCGATAACACCTAACGTTTTTCCTTCCAGATCCATGCTTAAGAGCTGATGGCGGACTTCATAGTTTCCTTTCCTCAGTTCTTTATCAGCTGCCATCAGTTGTTTAGATAGAGCTAAAATGAAGGCCATGACATGTTCAGCTACTGTATTCGCATTAGCCTCCGGAGTATTGGTGACATAAATGCCTCTTTCAGTGGCCGCTCTTACATTAATGTTATCCAAGCCTACCCCGTATTTGGCAATCACTTTCAGTCTTCTGCCTGCTGCGATCACCTCTTTGCTGATCGCCGCCATGGATCTCGTCAGCAAAGCTTCACAGTCTCGTATTTCGTTCATTAAGGTTTTTTGCGATAAATCTGAACCTATTCTTAACTCGTATCCTCTCTCTAGTAAATAGTTCTTTCCTTCTGCCTCAATATCTTGCGGAATATATACCAGGCAGCTCATAACTTCCCCTCTTTCATTTCCAAATGACTATTCTTATTGTGAACACTCTTTGTATATACCTGCAATAATTATGCCAATATTCAGAATATAATCTTTTTATTGGTATTGCTGTTTTCTCTCGACTCTTGCTGGCCCTAGCTGTTAACAAAGTGTTTCCACTTGAAACATTTTGTTTCAAATTGTTTCATTCTATTTCAATGTTCCAGCGCTTCATTTTCCTCCACAATGTCGTGCGGCTCATCCCCAGTTCAGCTGCCGCTTTTCCTTTATTGTAATGACAGCTTCTCAGCACCTGCACAACCTGTTCACGTTCAGAAATGGCCGACGCCTGTACCATTCCTGATAAGGGACTTTGTACTTGTATGTCCTCCTTTCCCTGAGTCTCCGGTAAATGCTTTTCAATATCGCATCCATCAATGACCTTTCCTCTGCAAAGCACCGTTAATCGTTCGCAAAAATTTTGTAACTGGCGGACATTTCCTTCCCAGTTAGCCTCGCTTAGCTTCCGGCTCGCCGCCTCGGTCATCACCTTACCGCCAATCATTGGCAACATCTTTTGAATAAAAGCGTCTGCCAGCATGGGTATATCCTCTCTCCGTGCCCGAAGCGGCGGCAGTTTTAAATCCAATACACTCAAGCGATAGTAAAGATCCGCCCGAAACCCTCCTGATTTAACCATGTTTATAAGGTTTTTATTAGTAGCAGCTATAATTCGCACATCAACAGGAATAATTTTGTCATCCCCAATACGCATAATTTCTCTTTCCTGCAATACACGGAGCAGCCGGCTTTGAAGCTTGGGTGAAACTTCCCCAATTTCATCTAGAAAAATAGTTCCTCTGTGAGCCAACTCAAAAAAACCTTGTTTCCCGCCTTTCATTGCCCCTGTAAAAGCTCCTTCCGCATAGCCAAATAACTCACTTTCCAATAAATCCTCCGGAAGGGCGGCACAGTTAATCGCTACAAACGGATTGCTCTTTCGCTTGCTGTGATTATGAATGCTCTGAGCAAAAATTTCCTTTCCCGTCCCTGTTTCTCCAATAATTAAAATATTGGAATCTACTTCACTGTAGCGTTTAGCCGTTTCAATTGTTTTTTCGATGGCTGTACTGCCGAACAGAATATCTGCAAACGTATATTTAGCTACATGCCCGCGGGAATAAATTTTTTTCCGGATCTTGCCCTCCATCTCCTGAATGCCGGTCACATCTTGAAACGCAACCATGTTTCCTACTTTATTCCCTTTCAGGAAAATCCCGACCTTCTTCACAGATAGCTGAACAGACTGGTAAGAAACGATCTCTTCTCGATACTCGCCTTCACTCAGCAATAAATCCCGGAACTTTCCTTTTTGTAAAACCTCCGTGATGGAGCACCCTATTAAATTTTCTTCCGGGATCACCAGCATCTCTCGGGCTGCTTTGCTAAACACAGAGATTTTCCCTCTTAAATCAATTGCGATGATTCCTTCGTAGGCATGATTCAGAATAGTTTGGTAGCGCTGGGCTTTTTCCTGCTCTCTTAAACTTACAAGCGCCAGTCTTTTTGCCTCCATTAAAGCCTGCCGAAAAGATTCCTTTCCAGTTTCCACGATTGCGGTCCCTAGGCCGATTTTCTTCGCATAGTCGGTCGTGCTTAATCCGCTGACTACAATCTCACAGCCTTCGCTGGCAGCTAAGTCAACCAAAGCCGCTGATTTCTCAATATCTTCGAGAATATAAGATTGAATTGGCAAATCGACAATATCAGCCAAGCTTTCTACACCATAGATCATATTAAGCGCCCCAATGACCGCGACTTTTCTTTTTCCAAAACGTTCTTTACAATCGGACAAACAGCGGATCAAATCAATTCCCTGCACTGGAATATCAACGATTGGTATAAATTCATTACGCTCTTTTAAAAGCTTCGTCATTAATCCCCTTGATATAATCACGTCAGCATCCATTTCTAGCTGGGGAATTTTATCGGCAGCTACTATGACTTCTTCTAATTCAATTTTCGGCATATGGTCGTTCTGATTCTCTCTCTCCTCAAGCTGTTCAAATTCTTCAAATCTTTTAAACGCATCTTTAATATATCCCTTGCGGGGGACTACTAACTTGATCTTAATCAAGACACTCACCTCGAAAAACAGTTCGCGCAGGCTTTATGCATCACCTGCGCGAACTTGTTTGTTTCTGTTGTTAAGCCGCCGCTTGCTTAGCGAGCGGAAATGTGGTCAAAAAACCAACGGCCAAGAAAGCAGACATGATTGTAAACGCAAATAGGTGGCTGCCTGTTTTCATAAATACAACGGCCATGACCGGGCCGAGAGTCGATCCGATAAATAGGAAAAAGGAATAAAGGGACATGGCTGATGATTTTTCTTTTCCTCCAGACTGTCCGAGCAATGACACGAGGGCCGGAACGGTGACAGAAATTCCCGCTGTAAAAATCACACTCATTAACGTTATCAGGAGGATATTCTCAAAGATACCGATGCAAGAAAGGCCCAGAGCCGCTAACGCCAAACCTGTACGCATTAACGGCAGCACGCCAAAACGAGAAACGAGACGGCCGCCAAACGGTGCCAGCAGCATACCGAGAATTCCTGCTGATCTCACCAGCAAAATGTGCACGGCTTCAAGCGCATAGGTCTCTTGCAAATAGCTTTCAAGAATGGTATACATCCCGACAAAGCTTAATAACAGCAGCGCCGTAATAAAGTAACAAAACCGAAAGAAGCGCTGGGATAACACAACGGCAAATGCGCCAATGATCGATCTTCTGCCCTCGGACGTATAAGCTGAGTCTTGTGGAATAACAACATAAAATGCCAGTGCTGCAAAAGCGTATATCGGACCGAGTATGTAAAACACAAAATGCCAGCCGAAAAGAGCAGCAACCGTGCTGCTGTATACCTGGCCGATGATGCCTGCCATCAAGAAGCCAGCGCTGATAAAGCCAATGGCTGTCGCGCGCTTCCGCTGAGGATACAGCTCTGTAATAAATGTAAGGGCCGTCGGTGCAAATGAGGCGGCCACAAATCCTTGAAGCCCGCGAACGAGAAGAATGGCCTCGTAGCTCTTTAACAAACCGATCACCGGCGAGACAATGATCAAAGAGATCATGCCTAATAAAATCATGCGCTTTCGTCCGTAACGGTCCGAAAGAGGCGCAAAACATACCGTGCCAAATGCATAGCAAAAAGAACAGATACTTGATGCCAAGGCCGCCCGTTCCGCTGTAAGCTGAAAGTCTGCCGCGAATAATGGATGCAGCGGGATCGTCACGAATAAGGCTGAAACAATAAAGAGTCCGCTGCAGAAGAAGACTGCTGTCAGCAGCCCATACTTTCTTTCTGCTGTTACATGCTTTGATTCTGCTGCCAGTGATTCCATCAAACCCTCCTTTTATTCATAATATTTTAAATATTTTAACTTCTATTATAAAAGCCAAACCGCCCATATGTCTAATGCCAGCTGTCAGGACGGCATGATTTTGCAAACAAAAAACCGGCTCTTTTGAACCGGTTTTTCGCTATAGATCAACAATCGGTCAGTAAGAAGCACCAACAGACGCCTGATTCCCCAAGATTGTATAAAAGAATGACTGGATTTCCTTGACATCCTCATCAGCAATTCCAAGCTTTCCAGCCCAATACTCTGTATCTTCAATGTCTTCCTGGGACATCACAACCATTCTTGCATTTAAAATGGAAAGAACAAGACTTTTTCCGCAAAATTGGCCCGTATGAATAATCGCCAGATTGTAAAGCTCATTATCGGTAAGAATGCATACATAACGGCTGGATTGCAGCTCCGTTTCGTCCATTAACAAAGTGACCTCCATATTATCATCCTTTCCTTCTTTATTTGTTTCAGAAACAAAAAAAAGCCAGTTAACCCCCTTTGTATGTTTGGCGTTAACTGGCTGGATCTACTAATGGCTTCTTGCGGGAAGTCCCGTAGATTTATCAGTTTGATTCACAATGTCAAAACAACTTGCTTTTCATTTTAGAGGACGCTGCATCAAACGTCAATGAATTATAAGAATGTTTTGATTTTTTGACACTTTTTCTTTTACAGCAGCAGGCCAATTGCGGCAGCCAAGCAGCCGGCTGTGACTGAAACAGTTAAGTAGATAGCAGCGGCAGTAAGCTTTCCCTCTTGAATAAGCGCGATGGTTTCATAGCCAAATGTAGAAAAGGTGGTGTACGCCCCGCAAAATCCGGCACCAGCGAAGAACCATAGCTCATCGCTTATATTTTCCGCTAGATAAAGGCTGGTCAGCCAGCCGAGCAGGAGGGCTCCCGTCATATTCACCAGCCATGTTCCAATGGGGAATAGGGCTCTGTTATTTAACAGACCGCCAAGCCAAAACCTTGCTCCCGCTCCTAAAGCTCCGCCAAACCCAATTAGCCAGATCATTCTTTGCCTCCTTCTTTCCCTCCCAATAATGCCCATCTGCGCCCCGCCTCAGCCAGCAGCAGGCCGGCAAGCGTGCTGAGCAAAACATAAAGCACAGCCAGTAATACACTGCCTGCTTGCACCAAGCGAATCGTTTCCACAGAAAAGGTTGAAAAAGTAGTAAACGAACCGATAAATCCTGTACCAATCATTAACACGACCTCAGGCTTAACTCTTGGGCTGCGGCTTACATAGGTCAGAAACCAGCCTAGCAAAAAACAGCCGATAAGATTAATAAGCAACGTTCCCAGAGGGAAGCCATGCACTGGATCGATCCATTCACCGAATCCATATCTGCTTATCGCCCCTGCAAACCCTCCGGTCATGACAAAGAACCCTTTCATCCCGATCCCCTTTCTCTGTTGATGCCTCCTTTTATTTTAACATGTCCTCTCGACCGCCTGCCATGCTGACCGGAATGAACGGCATTCCCTGAATCGAAAGCAAACGCCTCCTCACGCCCATTGGATCTTCCCCCTTTATATTGATCGCTCTTTTCGGCTATTATAAAAGCAAGCAAAGAAAGGAGAATCGAGATGGCTTACATATTACAAGTTGACTTTCACCATGCGGGACCATTCGGAGCGGAGATGGAGGCGGCCTTTTCCGATTTGGCCAGAAGCATCAACGAAGAAAAAGGACTGATTTGGAAAATTTGGACAGAGAATGCGGAATCACATGAAGCCGGCGGCATTTATTTGTTTGAAACTATAGAGGATGCGGAAAACTATTTGACGAAGCACACGAAACGCTTAAATGGCTTTGGCATCACAGATGTCCGCGGGAAGATATTCCAAGTCAATGAAGGGCTAAGCCGCATCAATCACGGACCCATCAAATAAAGAAGTCCCCGCTTATACAAGCGGGGACAACCGGATTATTCCATCTCTGGCATCGGTACTTCCTGAGCATTTTTCACAACATCATCTGGCACTTTAATCGGCTCAACTTTGTTGTAGTCCTTGTACACGACATTCATTACTTGGGAGGTTTTCATTTCGTTGCCTTCAATATCCATGGCCATATCCATATTTATATCCATTTTTGTCGTCTCGAAAGTCTTTTTATCTACATAAATCGTATAATTCACTTTTTCTATTTTCATAGCGTCCATCATTTCTTTCAGCGATGCCTGAGCTTCTTCAGCTTCGGCCCCCTGCATCATTTGGGACATTTGTGATTCAATTAACTTATTGAATTTCTCTCCAGAAGCATCAAGCTTTAACACATAGCTATCTGCTGTCTGCTCGAATTTAAAGTCATCTTTAAATTGCTCTAGCTGCTTCAGCTGCTCTTCAGGCTTTGCCTGCTGCTGAGACATTTTCATGATTTGGTCATACATTTCCTTCGGCAGCTTCATCCATTGGCCGCCTTCAGGCTCCTTCATATAAAAGCCTTGCTCTGTCATATAAGACTCAACCGGCATCGGCTCCATCTGCTCTGCTCCGTCCCCAGCCACTGTCATTGTTCCTTTTTGATAGACAGCAATTGGCTCCATTGTCACGTCCATGTCCATTTTCATGGACGTTGTCATAGACTTATCTTCTTGTGAATAAGTCATTTTTTGCTTCATATCCATCGCTGCGCTCAAGCTTTTTGTTTCTTTAGACACTTCCATCGTCTTGTTGAATACTTCTCCAAGTGTCATTTTGCTCGTTTCTTCTTTTGGCGTTTCCGGGGTTGGCTTTGCCGTTTCCCCGCAAGCAGCAAGACCGAGTGTTAAAACTCCAGCTGCCATCCAGCTTGCCCATTTTTTCATTTTTTTACCTCCTAAGTAATCTGTCTTCTCTCTATTCTATACGAATCAACCATCGAAAAGTTTCAAAAAATGGGTGATATTGTCGTTTTTATTTAAAATAGGAAAATAACCCTACTATGTACTCTTTTTCAATTTAACAAAATCAATCTTATTTACCAGGTCTGTGTTACTTGTTCCATTTATTTGCCTTTTAGAGAGCGTTCACTTTCCCATTAAAAAAGGCATTGACTAAGGACATAAAGCGCCGCACAAGCGGCGGCAAATAGCTGTTTTTATTAAACGCCAAATACACCATTCGCGATAAGTTCGGATCTTCTAACGGCTTCACATGAAAGGACGCCTGCCTGTCGAACTTGACATAGTTTTCAGGAAGGATCGTTGCGCCCATTCCCTCCTCCACAAGCCGGCAGGACATTTCAAAGCGTTCAACTTCAAACTGAATATTCGGTTTAACCCCGGATTTTTTAAAAGCATTCAAAATATCTATACGGGTTTGAAACCCTTCTTTGCATATAATAAAAGGCTCCTCATTCAAGTCCTCTATAACGAGAGACGAAGCGTTTTTTAAAGGGTGATTTCCGGGCAAAAGCGCAACTAATCTTTCTTCATAAATAGGTATCGCTTCGATTTCCTCATTGTCAATATATTGATTAGTGATCGCTGCATGGATCTCAAAATTGTTTAGCGCTTTTTCTACATCGGTCAGACTTAATATATCCATCAGCTGAATTCTGACGTCGTTATGCTCGGCTTTAAAGAGAGACAGCACTTTCGGCACCCAGTACTTTGCTGATTCAATCATTCCAAGTGACAATTCCCTGGGACCATTTTCTCTTAGTCTTTTCATTTCATCCGTGACATGTTCAAAATGATTGATAAGCTTTTTGGCTTTCTGATAGAAGATTTCCCCTTCCTTTGTCAGCTGCACCTCTCTATTGCTGCGATCCAATAAAGTTAAGCCAAGCTCATTTTCAAGCTTTTTGATAGCGGTGCTTAAAGACGGCTGGGAAATGTGAAGAGCAGAAGCCGCTTCGGTAAACGTACGTTTTTCTGCAATAGCAATGAAATAATAAAGTTGTCTGATTTCCATCTTCCTCCTGTTATAGCTAGAAACTATAGAAATATACTTTTTCTATATTAGTCATTATATATCGGCCTGCTTTATAATGAAAAGATAAGCAATTTTCAAATCGAATGATTATGCAGTTATGAGGTGATTATGATTTATACTTTGCCAGATCAACAGCACTGGAGCGGCAGAATTGACAGTGAAAGCGACCGGAGCGCTTTTCGTCTCCATCAAATAGTAACGTTAAAAAACATCGAACAATTAAATGAAAATGAAAGCGCTTTTGGCCTCGTCGGATTTGAGTGCGAAGAAGGCGTACGACGCAATAAAGGAAGATTAGGAGCGGCTTTGGCTCCAAATAAAATTAGACGATTTTTGTCGAATCTTCCGTACACTTTTGATAAAAAACTCATCGACACCGGGAATATCGCTTGTGAAGGAAACCAGCTGGAAAAAGCCCAGGAAGAACTCGGCAGCCATATCAGCAAGCTATATCGCCACTCTTGTGTCCCGATTATTTTAGGAGGCGGCCATGAAACGCTGTATGGCCATTATTTAGGTGCGAGAAAGCACATCGGGCCTCATGCTTCCTTGGGAATTATCAATATTGATGCCCACTTCGATATGCGCCAGGATCCTCTTCCTTCTTCCGGCACGATGTTCAGACAAATTCTTGAAGAGGACGAGCAGGCAGGCTACTTATGTATCGGCATTCAAGAATTGGGAAATACAAAAGCACTGTTTGAAGCAGCTGACCAGTTAGGCTGCACTTATATCTATGAAGAAGATGTAGCGGCTAATGACTTCTTGAATACGTTTAGGGAAATTGACCGGTTTGCTGCTCAATACGACTATGTTATTTTAACTTTATGCACAGATTCCATCTGTGCCGACGCAGCACCTGGTGTCAGTGCCCCGTCTCCTTTCGGTTTAGAACCAAAAACCGTCAAAATTCTGTTAAAATATATAGCGGCGAAAAACAACCTGCTCAGCTTCGACATTTCAGAAGTAAATCCGGTCTATGACGAAGGAGACCGGACGATCCGACTTGCCGCTTATCTGGTCGCAGAAGTGCTGCACCATTACAACAAGATACAAACATAACAAGGAGTGACATTATGACAGTTGAAATCAACCAAGAGACTACTATCTTCCTAGCAGTAGCTGTCTTTATGCTTGGAACATACTTAAATAGAAAACTAACGATTCTGGACAGATTCTGTATACCTGCCCCAGTAGTTGGCGGGCTCATATTCGCTATCATTGCAACCATCCTGAAAAGCACGAACCTTCTCCATATCACTTTAGATACTTCCCTTCAAGGACTGTTCATGATTACTTTTTTTACAACAGTCGGCTTGGGTGCGAGCTTTGGACTGATTAAGCTTGGAGGAAAGCTCCTGGTTATTTACTGGGTTTCATGCGGCTTTTTAGCTCTTATGCAAAATGTTATTGGTGTGTCCTTAGCTAAATTGCTTGATATTCATCCGCTCATCGGCGCAATGGTCGGTGCTGTTTCGATGGAGGGAGGCCATGGCGGAGCAACAGCATTCGGGACAACTATTGAAAACCTGGGCATCGACTCGGCTCTATCTATCGGATTAGCTGCTGCCACGCTGGGATTAGTCGCTGGCGGGCTGGTTGGCGGTCCCATTGTCAAATATCTCATCAATAAACACAACCTGAAGCCTTCAGAATCCCAATTGGATCTCCCTTCCGATTTAGAAGAACAAGAGGAGAAGCCGATCACCTCTCGATCCTTTATGATGCAAGTGTTTATTATTACTTTATGCATGGCCGCAGGCTCTTATCTCGGCAATCTGTTTACGAGCTTGACGGACTTTTCTCTTCCTGATTATGTGTGTGCTATGTTTGTTGCCGTTATTGTCCGGAACGTCTTGGACCGCATTGACGGAAACATCGTTCAAATGAACAGCATTTCACTGATCGGAGATATATCGCTCAGCATCTTTTTGTCGATGGCACTTATGAGCATCAAGCTTTGGGAAATTGCGGACCTCGCACTTCCGCTAATTCTTATCGTGCTTATTCAAGTAATTTTCATTTCTTTGTTCACTATCTTCATTCTCTTCAGATTGCTGGGCAAAGATTATGACGCGGCCGTAATGGTCGCTGGATTTGTCGGACATGGCCTTGGCGCGACGCCAAATGCGATTGCCAATATGAGCGCAATTGTCAATAAATTCGGTCCTTCCCAAAAAGCATTCTTAGTCGTTCCAATTGTTGGAGCCTTCTTAATTGATGTATTCTCTATACCAATCATTATTACAACGATCAATCTATTCAGTTAAACTACTTTATTCTACTGTGTCCAAGCCCCAGGTTTGGACACAGTTTTTTTATCTAAAAAAACAAAATAATTATATAACAGTTGTTGACTTTATATATCTGTTATAATACAATACATATAACAATAAATCAGAATAATCAAAAAAGGAGGCCATCTCTATGATGCCATTAGAATTCTACCGCAATATCCCACAGAAGGAATGCTGCCAATGCGGCGTAAAAATGGTTGAGCAGCACGAGTCTTACCATAACGAATGCGAGCACTGCCTAAGCAAAGTGGAGGAATAAACCCTTGTCTGTTTCATGTCTCTCTTTTCCATAAATCCGCCTGTCCGATCATTGGCCAGAGCGGATTTTTTTATTGGACAAACACCCGCTCGCCACTTTCCAAAATTTTCATCGATTGAATAGAAAAAAAGCACCCTCTCCGTTAAAATTATCTGATAGAGAACCATTTCTTAGAAGGAGTTTGATAGCCATCGTTACTTTTCAAAGGTTAATTGCTAGTCAGAATGTTGAGTTCTACAGGGTAATAGGAGCGGGCTTTGAAGATTTGGGCTACTTGATGTTTCATGATGCCCGAAGAAAATCCAGACTAAGCGATAATCAGGTTCTAATTGAAAGCGGGATGACTGAAGAGGAATTTCAGGACTATGCCCGTGCCAATCATATTGAGGTATTATTCTTTTCTTACTTTGATACGGAGGCAGAAGAAAAACAGCAAGAGTTCCGTCAAATATTAGGATTTGTCGATGGGATGCTGGATTATAAGCCGGATACGACCTACTTTATTGAGCTCTTTCCGATTGAGGAGGATGAAGAATTGGCCTTCTCCTACCCGAATGAATTTGAGAAAGTCAGTGAATTTGCCCAGAACCTGGCTGCCCGCGCCGAGAGAAGCGTGGCGGTTCCAATAATTACGAGAGAAGCTTTTAAGTATTTAACGCAGAGATAAGAACAGCCGTCCTTGGAAGCCCTATTCCAAGGACGGCTGTTTTTTTCGACTAATAACCTCCATGCTTTAAAACCCTGTAAACTCAGGAAGTCCTCCCGTTTGTGAGCGAAATTATGTTACATTAGACAAAGAATAGATCTGCTTAACGAATAAAAGGAGCTGTTCAGATGAAGAAAATAATTAAAGTAGTTGCAGCTGTATGTTTTAATGAACAAAATGAGGTTTTGTGCGCACTCCGTTCACCAGACATGTCTTTGCCTAATCTCTGGGAGTTTGCAGGAGGAAAAGTCGAAAAAGAGGAAACTCCTGAAGAGTCGCTCATAAGAGAAATCCAAGAGGAGCTTGGATGTACAGTAAAAGTACATGAGCTGATTGAAGATGTGGTTCATGAATACCCTAATATTATTGTTAATTTACTTACATACCGCACCACAATAACAGCAGGAACACCGCGTGCAAAAGAGCATGCTGAAATTAAATGGGTCTCCCTTCATGATTTACCTTCGTTAGAGTGGGCGCCTGCGGATATTCCAACGATCAATAAGCTGCTGTCCACGAGGGTAGACGCCTAGTTCCTTTTTTGGCTATCGATGTTATGTTTGGCACTTTACTCTCCCCCTAATTAAAAGGGGCTGTCCCAAAAGGTCATGAAACATGATTTTTTGGGACAGCCCTATGTTCTGCTTAGAAACCGGCTGATTGTCATTCCGGCGGGGAAAATCGATCTCTTTTCTTCCTCTGTTTTTATGTGAGAGACTTATTGGCCAGGTCCTTTCACCCTTCAGTCCCTGTTCTAATGTAGTGATACAGGTTACTGTCAACAGGCTTCTCCATCACCATATTCATGCGGACAACCGGAATATCTTGCTCTTTCTTATTTTTCATTGTGGTTTGTTCAACACTCTTTTCATCTGGCCATGCTTGTCCCAAGTAATAGAAATCGCCGCCTTCATCATCATCCTTCTTCACAAAAATATGGATGTCAATGTTCCTTTCTTTAGCCTTGATAATCTGCTGGACTTCTTCCGACTGTAATTTCCGATTGCTTCTCGTATACCACTTGAGAATGTCCCTGCTGAGAAACTCATCCCCATAAGCAACACTTGAATCCACCGCTTCATGCTTGTGATAAGTAATAAAGATAGGGCACGTGCCGTGTTTCGGTTTATAGCCATATATCGTCGATTGCTCATTTTTCTCCCAATTTAAAAGCCGGCAGGCATCTTTTCTCGTATATTTTTGATATAAAGTAAATGGTTGACTGCAGCTGTACAGCTCAGCTTTCTCTTTTGCGCTCCGCAAGACATCAAGTGCCAACTCCTTAAAATATGGCTTAGAAGAGAGACTTTTCTCTATGGTGACATTTAAGCGGCAGTCCCGTTCTGTGAACAAAATGACTGGCTCCTCTCCATACTGACTTCTCTCACTCTTCGTGAAAAATGATAAGTCAAAAATGCGCTGAACTGAGGCAAGTGTCTGTTCATCTGCCCGGCAATTCATGTCAGCCAGATAGCTAAGATACTCACTGTAAAGGATGCTGTCTTTTTCTAAAAGGCGCTCCAGTAACAGAATTTCATGTTTTCGCTTGCCATTCAATATCTCGAGCGATAACATCGTCAACACTTTGTTTTCGTAATCAGTTAACGGCGGGACATCCTCTCCCATTTTGACAAGAAACTGATGATAATTCGCATTCTTTTCTGCAATGACGACCGGATCAATAGAATGATTATTGATAAAGTCATACAAATAAGGCGTTCTGCCAATTTTATTTTTCAAATGAATAAACGCTTCTTTTAATATTTTCATGGCCGTCAAATTGCTTTTATCAATGGCTTCAAAAATTTTCTTCTTCGCCACTTCTTCAAAATTTATCGTAGAAATGCCTTTAATATAACTTGTATCCAGCGTCCTTCGGCGAAGCCTGTCCTTATTTTGCGAACTCTCCCCAGAAAGGGCAACCGGTATTAAATAGTTATTTTTATAATTTCCTATAAAGTCAATAATCGTAACGAAATCCTTCGCTTTATGCTTCCGCAGGCCTCTTCCCAGCTGCTGAATGAAGATAATGCTGGATTGCGTCTGCCGCAGCATGACAACTTGATTAATACTCGGAATGTCGATTCCTTCATTGAAAATATCAACAGTAAGTATATAATCAAGCTCCCCTTGTTCTAACTTTCTGACAGAGCAGGCCCTTTCCTCTTGAGAACTTTCACCTGTCAGCGCTGCAGTACGCAAGCCTTTTTCATTCAACTGACGGGACAATTCCTTCGCTTCTTCTTTCCGGCTGCAAAACATTAACCCTTTCACCGTTCGGCCAGAAAAGCCGTAGTATTGAATTTTGTCCAGCAAATGCTGGACACGCTCTTCCGTCACAAGCTGGGATAAAACAGCTGTATCATCAATCATCTCGCCATTATACTCAAAATCTGTCACGCCAAAATAATGAAAGGGACAAAGCATATCCGCTTCAAGCGCTTCCTGAAGGCGAATTTCATAAGCAACATTGTAATCGAATAATTCGTAAATATTAATCTCGTCTGTTCGTTCCGGGGTTGCTGTCATGCCCATTAGAAAGCGCGGCTGAAAGTGCTCGATCACTTTCTTATAAGAGGCAGCTCCCGCTTTATGTACTTCATCAATCAAAATGTAATCAAATTCATTGGGATCAAACTGGCTCAGCGCCTCTTGCTTGGACAAGGTTTGGATCGTGGCAAATAAATACTTCGCTTCCGTTTGCCTGTTCGTTCCTGTGAGCGTTCCAAACTCTTCATCGATTCCGCCAAGTACCTTCTGAAAATCTGATTTTGCTTTGTTTACAATTTGCTCCCGGTGAACAATGAACAGCAGGCGCTTAGGTGCAAACCGTCTGACATCAAAGGCTGCAAGGTAGGTTTTTCCTGTGCCTGTTGCTGAGACAACAAGTCCTTTGTCTTTTCCTGCGTCCCGAGCAGCCTGAATGGCAGCCAGCGCTTCATGTTGCATCCTGTTTGGCTCGATTTCAATCGATTCTTTTAAGGAATTTACACGATAAGGTGCAGGCAGTTCCATTACTTGATCCATCGCCTTCTTATCAACAAGCTGCACATATTCTGCTTCATACTCTGCAATCCACTGTTCAGTTAACGGCTGGGACTGCTCCCACACTTCTTCAAACTGGTCGCGAAAATGATGAACAATTTCCCCGTTTTCATGGGAAGTCAATTTTACATTCCATTCATAATTCACCTTTAGGGCATGGGCTGTTAAGTTAGAGCTTCCGACAATCAATGAATAATGTCTTCCATGATCAAAAATATATCCTTTTGAATGGAAACCCTTTACATTCGTCAATCTTACTTCCACATTTGCAATTTTCAGCAGCTCTTTAAACACTTTAGGCTGGTTAAAGTTTAAAAAGGTAGAAGTTAAAATCCGGCCCCTCACACCTTTTTTCTTTAAATCCCAAAGGCAGGACTTCAAGGTGGCAAGTCCGCTTTCGGTAATGAAGGCTACAGAAAATATAAATGTTTGGCTGTGATGCAATTCTTCAATTATCGAGGTAAGAACCGTTTCATTTTTTTGTGTGTTATTGATTAATAGTTTCGGCTTATAATTTCCGATTTGCTGAATATTTTGATTGATAAAACCTTTATGTAAAGATGCTTCTAAATGCTGAACAAAGTTTTCCACGTCATCACCATTCAATCGTTATTAATAGGAGCTTATGCCTGTAAAGAAAAGCCGTTTATCCACTCCACAAAAGCTATCTAGTCATCTGCCTGCTATCAAGCAATGATTTATTATTTTTTCCCTTTTATTATAACTATGAAGCAACTGAAATAGCTATTGAATTGGAAGTTCATCTCATTTTAAACATTATTTATCACTTGCTGCCTGTACGGCTCTTTTCATCATTTATAGCAAAATAAAGACATCCTAAAGGTTGCTGAACTGCACCCCAATTGTTAGACACAGCTAACAATTGGAGGTGCAGTTTTTCTATGACCAAATATTCATTACAAACTAAATTAAATGCCGTCCA
>NZ_MWMM01000011.1:0-99508 GCF_002189605.1 Pseudobacillus badius | reverse complement strand
GTTTATAGAAGGCTGGTATAACCGAAAGAGAATTCACAGCAGTATTGGCTATCAAACACCTCAAGCCATTGAGGATCAAATTAGAAGAACAGCCTAAGACTTAACTTTTTTGTGTCCAAATTATTGACTCAAATCCAAAAAATTTGACGGAGATAGAAGGTTAGAAAGAGTTATAAGAGTGGTTAAGGATGTTACCGACTTTGTAATTCTTGGTGTAAAGCCTAAATATAAATTTCCAAATCTGAAAGAGGCGATCACTTTACAAAAGTTATTAAATGAAATTGATGCTAGTAAATATAAATTTTCTTCTGTTAAATACAATAGATTAGCAAAACGAGTGTTGTTAACAGAAGAGAGTGGATTCGAAAGATTAGACTTAAAATCAACAAGGGATGTATATACATCCCTTGTTGATTTTAAGTCATTTAATTCTTTATGAACTTAATGCTTATTACCTTTGATTTAGGGAGGATTTACTTATGAAAAACGTTTTATTATTAGCAGTAGGCATGTTTGCCTTGGGCTTTGATGCTTATATTATTGCAGGTCTTCTTCCTGGAATTAGCGACACGTATGATAAGAATGCATCACAAGTAGGGCAAGCGGTTAGTATATTTACTCTATTTTACGCTATATCCGCACCCTTGTTCTCTTCCTTACTTGCTGGTAAACCCATAAAAAAAGTACTGTTATATTCAATGCTCATTTTTACCATTGCTAATGCTATTACAGCTTTAGCCCCAACATTTTCTATTCTTTTACTATCTAGAGCAATTGCTGGGGTAGGAGCTGGCTTATTTTCTCCGCTAGCTGTAGCAGCCTCTGCGCAGCTTGTTTCTAGTGAAAAAAAAGGGAGAGCTATAGGACTGACCATAGGAGGAATGAGTATAGGGACAGTATTAGGTGTACCTTTAGGTCTCTATGTCTCAAATGTGTTCAACTGGAAAATATCCATGTGGGTCTTAGTTATTATCGGTGTAATAGCGGCTTTAGGAATGCTTAAATTTCTACCACATTTCCCTACCACACCACCCCCTGCACTGAATGAACGGTTAAAATTGTTTTTAGATAAAAGGGTTGCTATAACCGTGCTAATCACATTTTTTGCCAGCTTAGCAAGTCTAGGCTTATACACATATTTATCTCCACTATTAAACGAAATTTCAGTCTATAACAACCTGGCCGTATACCTCTGGGCTTGGGGATTCGGAGGATTATTTGGAAGTGTAATAATTGGTTACTTGATCGATCATTTCAAGAAACCAAAAACTTTAGTTACCATCATTCTAATTACATTAACATTATCTATTATATGTATACCAATAATGATTAACATCCCTTTACTACAATACTTTCCTTTCTTTGTCTGGGGAGCAATGGGATGGGCCTGCCAAGCACCTCAACAACATATATTACTGTCATACCAACCTCAGAATGGAAGTTCGGCAGTAGCATTAAACAGTTCTATTAACTATTTAGGAAGTGCAATAGGTGCTACTCTAGGCGGGGTTGTTTTGTCTTTTGGAACTGGAAGTATTATGTTAATTTATTTTGCTGTTCTATCTATGATATTTTCCCTTTTCTTACAGTTCTATAGTATGAAAAGAGAATTTAGAATCACAGAGAGCAGTGAATAATAATAGAGAAAACCAGAGAGACACCCTTATGTCGAAAGGGGTCTCTCTGTCTAAATTTTGGAAATCCATCTCCAAATAAATTTAACACTCTTATTATAAGTATAATAAAGCAAAAAAACTTTTTCGCTGTCACTTCATCGGACTTAATCAATAATAATCCATCTTGGTAAGACGACCAAATGAGAGGTATGCTATATTTAATTTTTAAACAAAGAAAAAAGATCCATTACTAAAGAAATGAACGAGGAGAAGGGGTAGATTAATTCTTAATTCATGAAAAAAAAGGAAGGGAATTATGAGAAAACAACGTACGGAAGCGCTGTCTCTGTCGGGATTGAGTATATTCAGCGAAAGTGGTTGAAACAGAACAATTGGCTTTATATTTTACTGCATGGCATGTTTGGTTTGGTCAATGGAGTATGGTTTGCATCTTGGCTGATGGCCTTGCATGGAATGGCGGCTGCCTTATTATATGCGTTCATGGATCGATGGCTGTATAAGAGAATGGCTGAAAAAAAGGGGATCAAGGGATTTGTGCTCGTTCCGCTGCTTCTATGCGTAATCAGCTGGGGAGTCATGTTCTTCACCTCTCCGTCTTCTCCTCCCTTCACAAAGGAAGAAGCCGTTAAATTTGCGATGAGCGGAAATGGCACGGTCACAGATGCATTTCCAAAGAAAGCAGGAAAATGGCAGGGCACAGTGAATGGATATGAAGTCCAACGGGAAACAAGCGTACAGAAAGAGGGACAGGAAATATATCTGGTGATCTTCACGGAAAAATGGAGGAAGGGACAGGAAACAGGTTCCTGGCTTTTATCTTATCAAGTGGATAAAGGCAGCTGCACTGCTTACGCAGAGGAAGGAGAAAGGCCGCCTTACTATAAATAACGAAAAGAGGAGGAACCGTCATGAATGTTGGCTTTTACCGCTCCTTGTTTCCGATTACGGCGACCCATATCCATCTGGCCAGCTGTTCCCAAGGGGCACTGGCAAAACCGGTTTCAAGAGCGATAGAGGACTATCAACATGAGCTGCTGGTTTCAGGGAACAACTGGAAGGCAGCGATGCGCAAAGCGGAAGAAGCGAGGGAGAGGTTTGCCAAACTGATTGGCGCGGAAGCAGACGAAATTGCCCTTGTCGCCTCCGTTTCAGATGCGATTTCTGCGGTCGCCGTTTCTCTTTCTGCCGGAGCCGAAAAACGCAAAATTTCATTTACCGATATCGATTTCCCTACGGTTGGACACATTTGGCTTGCACAGGAATCATTCAAAGAAAAAACCTCTATCATCCGCTCCTGTCACGGAGAAATCCCTTTGGAGCAGTATGAGCAAGACGTAACGGCCGATACTTTAATCACATGCATCCCGCATGTTTCTTATTATAACGGTTATAAACAAAACCTAGAGGAAATCGCCCGTATCGTTCACCAAAAAGGCTCGCTGTTGTTTGTCGATGCCTATCAATCCGCTGGACATATCCCGATTCATGTAAAAGAAATGAAGATCGATCTATTAACAGCCGGGACGCGCAAATATATGCTGGGCATCCCGGGAGCAGCGTTTTTATATATAAGAAAAGAGCTGGCCGAACAGCTCAAACCGCAGATAACGGGATGGCTAGGGCAAAATCCTTCCTCCACCTTTGATATAGAGCGCCCAATGTTTGCTGCAGGAACCCGCCGCTTTGAAACAGGGACACCCTCTTTTATTAGTATATACGCCGCCTGTTCAGCGCTTAATTTACTTTTAGAAATAGGAGTCGAGCAGATTGAAGCTGATTTAACAGAATTAGCCCGATTTACCATACAATATGGACAGGAAAAAGGACTGCATCTGATAGGGCCGGCCAACTTAGATCAGAGATCAAGCCTTGTTGCTTTTCAAGTGGGTGATGCAGCCAAAGCGGAAGCCATGTTAAGAGATAAGAAAGTGATCGTGTCCGCAAGAGAAGATGTTATTCGAATCGCACCACACCTCTACAATACGCAGGAGGAGATACAGCATGCACTAGATGAGTTGGCCATTGTGCTGAAAAAAATTTGAGTGCTGGCTTAGGCTGTATGTAAAACAGGAGCTTCAGAGGGAGGAGGAAAATCATGCGATATATATGGTTTTTCGTTATTTTGTCAACCGTTTCCTTTTTTATTTTTGATAACAACGTCATGAAAGCTCTGAAGTATGCCTTTCTGGTGCTTGCCATCATCTTATTATTAGACTGGCTGACCAATCGCAGAAGAAAGAAAGACTGACAGAATGCCTGCCGTCTTTTTTGGTTTGCCTGCGGATGAGGGCTGTTGCTTTCCATTCCAGGCGCTTCGCTTTCCGCGGGGCGGGCGGTGAGCCTCCTCGGCGCCAAAACTCCTGCGGGGTCTCGCCTGTCCCGCTGATCCCGCAGGAGTCTTCGCGCCTTCCATTCCAATCAAGTGCACAAAAAGAGGGCAGCTGGACAAAGAACTTAAGGTTCGGAATAAGATCATTCTGCCTCCCTTTTGCCAACAAGCGGCGACTGACAGACCGCCTGTCAGCTTTTCTTTTGACTAAATAAATAATAGGACTATTTATGCTTTTCATATGGCTTCACATTCAAGAAAAGCGCTTGCTTCGATCCTAACGTGCTGTACCAAACTAATATAGAGCTGCTGATGAAAACAAATCCCATAAGAACAAATACGACAGGCATGTCCAAATAGCCGGCAAGCAGCGATCCCAGAAAGGAGCCTATAATTTGCCCAATGACTAGCACACTATTTGTGGCACCGATGCGCACACCTTGACTGTTCTGCCTGGAGGTTTGCATCACGAAAAAGAGAACGGTTTGGATTAACGCACTAAAGAAAAAGCCTTGCAGGAACCTGATAAACAAAAGCCAGCGGACATCTTGCGTGAAGGCTTGCAATAAGACAAAAAGTCCACAAAGACTGGCTGCAAAAAAGAAATTCTTCTCCACCGAGGAAGAATCATTTCTCTTCCCCCACCAAGGTGAACCGACAATTTCCCCCATCGATGTAGCGGCTATTAGCAACCCAACCCAAATAGCCGCTTGTTCCGGCACAATGGATTTAATATAAGGAGAAAAGATCGTAAAGATTCCGAAATCCCCGATTTTTGCTAAAATTCCCGCTAAGATAAACAGCCTGACTGTGCGGTCCCGAAATAAACTATGGAACGCCGCGGATACACGGTGTGTATTTTGGTGGTTCAATTTTTTTCTTTCTCTTTCTTTTAAAACGAACACGGAAAGAAAGGCAAACATCATAATTAAAGACCCGGTGAAAAGCAGCAAGAAGCTAAACCCCCACACTCCTGCGAGCAGACCGCTCATTAACGGTCCCGCTAACAGCCCTATGGAACTGGCCGACTGTAAGTGGCCGAGAATTTTCCCCTGTTTATTTTTAGGCACCTCTAAAGCTACAAAAGCAGCACTTGCATCTGAAATCCCCCCGAAAGCCCCTTGGCACAGGCGGCATAGAAAAAGCTGAAAAGGAGTTTGGGCGATCCCCATTAAAAAAATGCTGATTCCAAGCCCAAACAAAGCCCTGATAACCATCCATTTTTTACTCCAGCGGTCAGTAAGCTTTCCCCAAAACGGCGTACAAATAGCGTAAGAAACAGCGGGGGCAGAAACGGCCAGACTGCTCCAAAGCAAGAGAGCTTTCGTATCATGAACACCCAATCCCTCCAGGTAAAGCGGCAGGAAAGGGCTAATGCCCGTGAGGCCAGCAGAAGTCAGGAAACGGCCCATCCATAAAATAGTGATATTAGTATCCTTGTTTTTGTCTTTCATTCCATCGGTTCCTTTCTGCTGATAAAAGAGAGCGGGTGATTGGAAACAATTATTTCAAAATCCATAATAAATCATCACTTCAAATTTTTGTATAAGCCAGAAGTCTCATTGACAATGATTATCATTCTCTCTTATCATCTTAATTGAAAATGATTTTCATTATCGTCAAACAGGAGGGTTTTTATGATTGAACTGTTGAATCAATCTTTTGGCAAAGAGGGAAGAGTAGCTGATTCTATTGTGTCTTGTATAGGCAATACTCCTTTAATTCAACTGAGTCGGCTTTTTTCCCAGAACAATGTCGAGGTTTTAGCCAAGCTTGAGCTGATGAATCCAGGGGGAAGCATGAAGGATCGTTCGGCTAGATTTATTATCGAGCAAGGATTGCTTGAAGGGCTGATCCAGCGAAACTCTCACATTATTGAAAGCACCTCCGGAAACTTTGGAATTGCTTTGGCTATGGTTTGTAAAAGCTATGGCCTGACTTTTACAGCAGTGGTCGATCCAAAGATCACTAAAGCTAATTTGACTATTTTAAAGCTGCTGGGAGCCCGGATTGAGATGGTGGATGAACCAGACGATCAAGGCGGATATCTAAAAACACGAATTGCACGCGTCCAGCAATTGTTAAGAAGCCATCCGAAAGCCTACTGGATTAACCAGTATGCCAATGAATGGAACTGGCAGGCTTATTATCAAGACACGGCAGATGAAATGGTAAAGCAAATAAACGGGCCAATTGACTATTTAATTGCTGCTGTGAGCACAACAGGAAGTATTCTAGGCTGTGCCCGCCGGATTCGCCAAGATCACCCGAACGTGAAAGTGATCGCAGTAGACGCTGTAGGGTCCGTCATTTTTGGAGCGCCTGCAGCCAAACGGGAGCTCCCCGGCATTGGTTCCAGCCGGATCCCAGAATTATTAAATGAGGAGGAAATTGACGAAATTATCTATGTAAACGATATGGAGTCTGCTCAAGGATGCCGGGATTTACTTAGCAAAGAAGGTATTTTCGCCGGCGGATCATCGGGCTCGGTTGTCGCTGCCTTGAAAAAAATAATCCCTGACCTAAAATCCTCATCACGCATCCTCACCATTTTGCCAGACCGGGGAGAGCGTTATTTGGATAGTGTGTACAGTGAAGAATGGGTTCAAAACCTATCACAAAACACCACAACTAATTGAAAAGAGGAGAAAAAGAAATGAATCAGCCATCTATTTGTTATTTAAGCAAAAGTGATATTCAACAAGCAGGAGGGGGATCTTCTGACCTTTATGTTACGGCTCTTGAGCGGGCTCTTCGGCTTCATGCCAAAGGCGAGTTTGTTCAGCCCTTAAAGCCGTACTTGAGAGCTAATGGAAAAGAGGGACATATCGCAGACCGCATTATTGCCATGCCGGCGCATCTTAGCGGCGAATCGCCTGTATCTGGAATTAAATGGATTGGCAGCAAGCATGACAACCCGGTTAAGAGAAACCTGGAACGCGCCAGCGGCCTGCTTATTTTAAATGACCCGCAAACGAATTATCCAATAGCCGTTATGGAAGCCAGTTTAATCAGTGCCATGCGTACGGCAGCCGTTACGGTAATAGGAGCCAACTATCTTGCCAAAAAAAACTTTCAGCAAATCTCCTGTTTAGGCTGCGGCATCATTGCCAAAATGCAAGTCACTTCCATGCTTGAACAATTTGAGCAAATTCGCAAGGTCCATCTCTTTGACTTGAACGAAGCATCTGCCCGAAAAATGGCCCAACATATTCAATCGCAGTTTGAACAAGTCGAGGTATGTGTGGCAGACAGTGCAGAGAAGGCCGTCCGCCAAGGAGAAGTCGTCATTACAGCAACCGTCACGGATCAGCCTTACATTCCATTTGAATGGCTGCAGAAAGGGGCATTTATAAGCAACATTTCCATTATGGATGTCCACAAAGAGGTATTCCTTCAAGCGGATAAAGTCATTGTCGACGATTGGGAGCAGGCGAATAGAGAAAAGAAAGTCATTCATCAGCTTGTTGTAGAAGGCAAGTTTTCCCGCGAGCAACTTCATGCTGAATTAGGAGAAATTTTGATTGGCAAAAAGGCCGGGCGGGAGTCAGAGGAGGAAATCATTCTTCTGAACCCAATGGGAATGGCGATTGAAGACATTTCAAGTGCCTATGAGGTTTACCGGAGGGCGATTGCTAACAATATTGGAACAGCTTTGAGCCTGTATTAAAGGCAAGGGAGGAAAACAACATGCACTCTATGCAGATCAACAGCAAGACGTCTGTTCACACCATTCGGAATGCCGCTCAGCGTTCAGCTATTGAGCGTCTGTTAAACACCTACTTGCGTGAAACCGGAATGACAGACCCAAGAATCCATTCTTTAGATAGCCTGCCGCAGTTTTCCGCTGTCTTTAAAGACAGCCACTCTGATGAAGAACCTATGCGTATAGTGCTTCCAAGAGCCAAAGCTGCAATCGCGGGAACAGTCCTTTATCTTTCACCTTTTGGCCATCATCGCTACGGAGAGTCTTTTTGGCTTGAAGAAATGGATAAATCAAGCATTCGAAAGATTGAACGGCTTCATGATCTGGCTGAAATTGTATTACTGGAACTTTCTCACGACCTGCCTGATGAACTGGATAGACAAAATAGAGTGAGCGAGATACTTGCCCATATCGAGAATTCTTTGCAGAAAACAGAAGTCTATATGCGGCATCAGCTGAACAGTCTCCCATTTTGGAAGGCAGAAGGGGAAAAGAAATTTGCCGCGGCGGAACAAGCTTTACTGTCCGGCCATCCGTTTCATCCTGCTCCTAAAAGTTCACAAGGATTTTCTGCTGATGACCTGGCCCGCTACGCACCGGAGATGTCCGCTTCTTTCGCCTTGCATTATTTTGCTGCAGAGCCGGGCTTAGTGGAGGAAGAAGCAGATGAAACAGAGGAGATGCTGCTGCCGGAACAAGTACTGAAAGAAGCCCGGCAGAAACTGGGCGAAACACAGCAGCATTATCGGTTATTGCCATGTCATCCCTGGCAAGCTCAGTACGTAAAAGGCTGGACCGAGGTTCAGGAATTAGTAAAGGCCGGAAAGTTAGTAGATTTAGGCCCGCTGGCAAATCCGGTTTACCCTACTTCCTCTGTACGGACCGTATGGGACCCAGCACACGGTTATTTTTTTAAGCTCCCGCTGAATGTCCGTATTACAAATTTCGTCAGAGTGAATCCGCCGGAACAGTTAAAACGCACGGTAGATGCCAGTCGGTTGTTGAAGAAAGTATCAGAGCAGCTTCCTTATGATCATTTTACAGTCCTTGCTGAAGAAGGCTATAGAACCTTAAATATCCCGGCAGTGAATGAGCCGGATCAGCTGAAGATCGCTGAAAGCTTCGCCGTGATCTTCCGGCAAAATCCTGCAGTTCAGCCTTTTGCGGAAAGTACGCCGTTCGTTGTCGCCGGCCTATTGGAAAAGCCAATGAATGAGCCGGAGCCCCCATTAATGCAAGCTATACGATCCGCTGTAAACGATGGGGAAAAAGCCCTTTCCTCTGATTTACTAACAACATGGCTTGAACGTTACTTGGAGATAGCGCTGCGGCCATTAATGTACTTGTTTGCAGAATACGGAATCAGCCTAGAAGCCCATGTCCAAAATTCCATGGTGACATTACAGGATGGCTGGCCTGTTCACTTTTATGTAAGAGATCTTGAGGGAGTCAGCATCAGCCAGGAGCGGGCGGCAGAGCTGGGCTATTTTGATGGAATAATCGATCCGCATAGCGCTGCTTTATATCCGGATGCCGAAGCCTGGCACCGATTGAAGTATTACGTGCTCGTCAATCATTTCGGTCATCTGCTTCATACACTCGCCTTTTATGGAGGGGCGGATGAACGAAAGCTCTGGAAAATAGTCGGCGAATTCCTTCAGTCTTCGGGCTTATTCGATCAAGACAGAGGCCTGCCTTACTTACGAAGTCTTCTTGAGGAGGAGCATTTGCCGGCCAAGGCCAATTTAATCAGTTATTTTCAAAAAAGAGGGGAAAAGCCTCTCTATGTTCCAGTCCCGAACCTTTTAAGGAAACGAGAGGAGGACATTTTACCATGGAAGATCTGACTGTAACATTGGCGGAGGCCATTCAATCTGATCAATATATCCAAGTTCGAAGAAGAATATTTAGGCAATTGATCGAATCATTGATATATGAAGGAGTCATCTTTCCTGACATAGAGACCGATCAAGACGGACAAGTCTTCCTTATCAATGGAAAAGATCAAAAGGGCCGACCGGTTCAATACAGATGCCGCGGTGTTCAACGATTTACATTCGGGCGAATCCGGCTAAGTGATACACCTGTGGAAAGACGATCAGACAGACAACGAACCGAAGCGCAGTCATTGTCCCAATTTCTTTTGGATATTCAATACAGCCTCCAAGCGGATGAAGATAAGATCGCCGCTTTTGCAAATGAATTAGAAAGAACCCTGTTTCATGATACGCATGCCCAATATACACGGCAGCACAGGAACATCCATGTACGGAATGCTGAATACGACGAGTGGGAAAGCGAGGTGATGGACGGGCATACCTACCACCCAAGCTACAAATCGAGGATCGGATTTAGCTTTGAGGACAACTGGCGCTATGGACCCGAATTTAAGCAGGCCATTCAGCCTTTATGGGTTGCTGCTCATAAAAGTGAAATCAAGCAATCTATTTCAGCACGTCAATCTTACCGGGATTTTTTGCTAGAAGAGCTGGGTGCTGGCCGGCTTTCTGCCTTTGAAGCAAGACTCCGGGAGATGGGGGTGTCTGCTGAGGAGTATGTTTTTTTGCCTGTCCATCCTTGGCAGTGGAACAACATCATCACCACTTCCTTTTTGAAAGACCTGCGGGAAAAACGCGTTATTTTTCTCGGTACATCGGGTGATTATTATCGATCACAACAGTCTATTCGCACATTAGCCAATATGACTTCACCTGCAAAGTGTTATTTAAAACTGGCCATGAGCTTAGTGAATACATCTACAGGCCGGATACTGGCTCCCCACACCGTACAAAATGCAGCTGTCATTTCAGATTGGCTCAAAGAAATGGTGGAAGAGGATGAATTCTTACTAAAAGAGGCGCGTGTTGCATTGCTTGGCGAGACAATAGGGATATGCTATGATCCGCCTTCCTTGTCAGCATCCGCCCGTTCATCGACATACGGGGTATTAAGCTGTATTTGGCGGGAGAGTGTCCATTCACTTTTGGAGCCGGGGGAAGAAGCCGTGCCATTCAGCGCGCTATCAGCATTGGATGCGGATGGCAGGCCGTTCATTCAAGAGTGGGTGACTGAATATGGAGCGGAAAGCTGGCTGCGCCGCTTATTCGAAGCAAGTATTCTGCCGGTTGTTCATTTTCTGTATGCCCATGGGGTCGCCCTTGAAACTCATGCTCAAAATATGATTTTGATCCATGAGAAGGGGATGCCTAGGCGTGTAGCTTTAAAGGATTTTCATGACGGCATCCGCTTTTCCAAAAAGCATCTGATGCATCCCCAAAAAGCTCCCTGCCTGCAGCAGACACCGGATTACCATGCGCGGGTCAACCGAAATTCCTTTCTCGAAACAGATGATATAGCAGCTGTGCGGGATTTTATGCATGATGCTCTTTTCTTCATCAACATAGGGGAATTAGCGATTTTTATGGCTGATCATTTTGGATACGACGAGCGCAAATTTTGGGCTCTTGTACGAACAGTATTGGAAACGCATCAACAGCGATTCCCTCAACTGGCTGAGAGATATCAGTTGTTTAATTTATTTGCACCAACTGTACAGGTAGAACAATTAACGAAGCGGCGGCTGTATCCTGATACCGAAATCCGGGTTCATCAGGTAAGCAATCCGTTAGGTACTAGTTAATATAAAAGGGGGGTTCTTCATGACATCCATTCATGAGTACATTCAACAAGCCAAACTAGATGATGACAAAGCTTTTTGCGCTTTTTTATATGATATGCGTGCTTTAACACGCCACGTTCAGCATCGGGTGAGCTCTCTTCCCGAAAAGTGCCGGATGTTCTACGCTATCAAGGCTAACTCGGACACACCTATTCTCCAAGCCCTTTCATCGATTGTTCATGGATTTGAAGTAGCATCCATTGGTGAGATACGTAAAGTCCGCGCTATTTCAGCAGATATTCCCATTCTGTTTGGAGGCCCAGGCAAAACAGATGAAGAAATTCACGAAGCGATCGAGCAAAAAATCAGCCTGCTGCATGTGGAGAGTCTGCATGAGCTGCGGCGGGCTAGTTATATTGCCAAACAAAAGGGAGCCATCCTTCCGATTCTTCTGCGCGTGAATTTACACTCTCCGCTTCCTGAAGCGACTTTAGCGATGGGGGGAAGGCCCACTCAGTTTGGCATTGATGAACGCAATATCGGCGAAGCGATCAAGCTGGCAGTCGCTTTAGAGGGTGTACGTTTAGAAGGGTTTCACTTACACTCATTATCTAATAATCTGGATGCCTTCCAGCATGCCCAGCTTGTGAAGAACTATTGTCAGAAAGTCAAAGAATGGGTCGAGGAATTTAACCTGACTATTTCTTATCTCAATGCCGGCGGAGGCATCGGGGTCAATTATCAGCAGCTCGACCAGCAGTTTAATTGGGAATTATTTATTGATCAATTGAAGCCGGTCCTTGCTTCTCATCAACTGGGGGATATAGACATTATTTTTGAATGTGGCCGTTACTTAACAGCCGGATGCGGTTATTATGCAGCAGAGGTGCTGGATATAAAACAAAATCACGGAAAAAACTATGTCATTATCAAAGGCGGGACGCACCACTTCCGTCTGCCTGTTTCTTGGCAGCATAGCCATCCTTTTGAAATTATACATATGGACCAGTGGAATAATCCGTTTGCCCGCATAGAGCTGACAGATAGCGAAATCACCATAGCTGGACAATTATGCACCCCAAAAGATGTACTGGCAAAGGACTGCCGGGTTGCTCGCGTCCGCATCGGGGACATTGTTCTCTTTCGCTACACGGGAGCCTATGGGTGGGCTATCTCGCATCATGATTTTCTCAGCCATCCGCACCCCGACCACTTCTATATCGGAACTTTAGACGAAACGGCTGCCGGATTGAAAAAGGAGCTGATCGCATTCAATGAATAAAGCAGCTGTAATGAATAAACGACAAGAACGAGGTGTTTTTATGAACGGTAATGAGATCCAGCACGGACAGCCTTTTCCGGAGTATGATGGTGTACTGCAATCCGAATCATTCAGCCAAGTCCGAAGACGGATTTTCCGCCAATTGATTGAATCACTCCTTTTTGAGGGAATTATGGAGCCAGAAGTAACGATCACGAGTGAAAATGAGCGCACCTATGTGCTGCAAGGAATGGATGAAGCAGGAAACGCTGTCTATTATCAATGCCAAGGAAAACATCCAGGCAGTTTTGGACGTATCCGGCTAACTAGCGAGCCGGTGAAACGGATCGCACAAAATAAAGAGGAGGAGGCTCATTCATTAACCGCATTCTTACTGGAGACCTCCCGTTTGATGAATAACGACAGCCCGATGTTGTCGTTATTTATAGAAGAAATCAATCAAACCCTTCTAAAAGATGCGTTTGCCCAGTTCTGCCGCGGGCAGCAGCCGGCACTACAAAAACCGGACTACGATGAACTAGAGGGGGACATCATGGATGGACACCCTTATCATCCATGCTACAAGTCGCGAATCGGCTTTGACCTTGCTGACAATTGCACGTACGGTCCAGAATTTAAGCCAGTCATTCAGCCTGTTTGGGTCGCTGTGAAAAAGGAAGAAGCAAAGATTTCTGCTGCAAAACAGCTGGATCATGCTGCGTTTTTGCAGGAGGAGCTCGGTGAAAAAACCTTCAAGCGTTTTGTCTCTCTTTTAACTCAAAAAGGGAGGAGCACAGAAGAGTATACTTTCATTCCTATTCATCCTTGGCAATGGCGGGAGCAAGTTTCAACAGGGTTTATTGAGCCGTTTAGCGATGGGCGGCTGATTTATTTAGGCGAGGGAGAAGACCTTTACCGGCCGCAGCAATCTATCCGCACCTTGGCCAATTATTCTTTTCCAAAGAAGGCTTATATCAAGCTGCCGCTCAGCATCACAAATACTTCAACAGGAAGAATCTTGGCCCAGCATACGATTCTAAATGCCGCCAGATTATCTGATTGGCTCGGAGAGATTTTGGAAAGTGATTCTTATTTAAAAGAGACATGCCGCCTCATCCTTCTCAAGGAGATTCTTGGCGTCACATATGATCACCAAAGCCTGCCCGATCCAATAGAGACCCAAGTGTACGGAACCTTGGGGGCTATCTGGCGAGAAAGCTTGCATTCGTACCTTGAACCTGGTGAAGAGGCGCTGCCGTTTAATGCACTGGCCACTGTTGACATCAACGGAAAGCCTTTCATTGATCCGTGGGTCCGTGAGCTTGGCATCAGCTGCTGGTTAAAAGATCTGCTCCAAGTATCAATTGTGCCCTTGATCCACCTTCTATATAAACATGGTGTTGCCATGGAGTCACACGCACAGAACATGATACTGATTCAGCAAGAAGGAAGGCCCTCCCGGATTGCTTTAAAGGATTTCCATGATGGCCTCCGGTTTTCAAGAGACTATTTGCGCGATCCTGATCGCTGTCCGAATATCGTGCTGCCTCCTGGAAATCACCCCCGCCTAAACAGGAATTCTTTTATCGAGCTAAGGGATCCAACGGCCGTTAAAGACTTTTTCCAGGACGCCTTCTTCTTTATTAATCTGGGTGAACTGGCCTTCTTTTTAGAGAAACATTACAGCTGGCCAGAAGAGGACTTTTGGGCGTTGATAGCGGAGATTATTTCTGACTATCAATCCCAATTTCCCGGCTTGGAGGAACGTTTTGCTGTCTTTAATTTATTTTCAGAAACAATGGAGGTGGAGCAATTAACTAAAAGAAGATTATTTGCCGAGGAGGGGACCAGATCGCAGCCAGTTCAAAATCCTTTATATGCTTTTCGGCAAAAGGCGGCCCAAAATCAATCAAAGGAAGCAGGGATCGATCAATCATGAACATTTTATCTTCTTTACAAATAATCAACATAGATGCCATTTGCCTGCATGAAGACCACGAACCGCAGCGCCTGGACAAAACATGCAAGGCGATTCAGCAGTCAGGAGAACTTTGTCACCCGCCCATTGCCATGCAGATGCGCGACGGGCGTTACCTAATCTTAGACGGCGCACACCGGACAGGGGCTCTACAGCGAATGGGGTGCAAAAGGATTCCCGTTCAGTTGGCCAGAGCGGAGGATATTATGCTTGAGGCTTGGGATCATATTGTCTCTGCCGGTCCATGGCTTTCGGCTTTAAAGCAACAAGGTCATGTATATGAGGACGTCCGTTCTCATGATCAGCCGGCTATCGTTACAATCACAGCAGATGATGGGAGCACGTATTGCTTAGCTCCTCGAAACGATAAGGCCCATTGGTGGCAACGGCTGGAAATTTGGCATCAAATTGTGGATTCCTATAGTCGGCATGGGGCAGTTACACGGGTAGCGCAGAACAGCAGTGCCGCTTTAGAAAAAGGGCAGGTGCGCGTCACTTCTCCTGTCTATACCATGGCGGAGCTTGAAGAAGTGGTATTAGCAGGGAAAACAATGCCCGCCGGAGTCACCCGTTTTAAGATCAACGGCCGTCTGTTGAATTTAAAAATTCCTCTTCATTGGCTGGCCGATCCTATGTTTGATTCCGAAGAGTGGGAGTCTTATCTTTCCCGGCGGGCAAGCTCTATCCGGCTATATTCCGAAAGCATTTATCTTTGTGAAGCCTGAATCCTGGCTAAAAAAACGGAAACCAGTAAAGGGTTTCCTCTCAGATCGCGGATGCGACCTGCTGATTTCCATTCCAGGCGGCTGTACAGAGATAGTGAAGTTGTTAAAACATGAAATTCGTTTTATTCCGCAATCGGGCCCTTTAATTTAATAGAATCAGTCTGCACAAAAGTCGCTTTCCTTATATAAGGAAAGCGACTTTTCAAATTGATTTTCCCTTGTTCTCAAGCTTTTCACTTTAAGTTCCTTTGACTAATTTTGAACATGCTGTTGACTATTCAGTTGAACTGCATTATGTTATTATTAAGTTGAACTATATAGTCGAACTGAATAGAGGGGAAGGAAATGAAGCATAAATTACTGCCATTGTCTGAAACCATGCATTATATTTTATTAGCTCTGCGTGAGCCACTTCATGGCTATGCCGTCATGCAGAAAATAGAAAAGATAAGTAATGGTACTGTTATTTTAGCAGCGGGTACATTATACGGCGCGATTGAAAACTTGAATAAGCACGGTTGGATTGAACCTGTTGGAGAGTCAGGCCGGAGAAAAGTTTATATGATAACTGAAGAAGGAAGCGCCATTTTGAAAATGGAACAAAACAGGTTGTTGCATATTTTATCCTTATACGAAGGAAGTGAATCGAATGAAGAAATTTAAGATGTTTTTTGATATTGAAAAAGAAGAGCAATGGCTGAACGAGCAATTACAAAAAGGCTATCGTTGTACAAATATTAGTGGATTAGGAACATACACTTTCGAAAAAACTGACAAGAGATATGTGATGCGACTGGATTATCAAGATTATTTACCTAGGAAAAAGTTAGCTGAATACAAAGGAATATATGAGGATTTCAGTTGGAGCTATATAAAGGGACCCTGGCTTAGTGGAATACGGTATTGGCAAAAAGAAGGAGATGATCAAAATGAAATCTTCTCGGATCGCCAATCAAGGGGGAATTATTATAAAAGATTAATGGGGTATCCATTTTGGCTGGGTATGCTGTTCGCAGCTTATTCTTACATGCTTTACAAGGATTCGGAATTATACCATGAAGGTCTTTGGAGCATGAATGGGTCATTGTTTTGGAAGGCATTTTTATTTGAAACTCCATTTGTCCTTTTGAAGTTGTCTCCCATGCTTCTGGTTGTTTTATTTGGCAGCAGTTTCTATAAAGCTTATCGAAAGTATTCAATGTTAAAAGAAAAATAATATGCTAGGGAGTTAAGTGTAAACTTTTTTTCATCCCAAAAAGTAAGCTTATCGACTGGAAGCACAAGATGCAGCGTTTTCCTGCCAAGGGTCCTGTTTGTGAATCATAGGGGGGAGCAAAGTGAATACATTCAAATATTTAGGCTTAGCCGTGCTAGTCGGCGGGCTGCTGATTAGTGCTTTACTATGGTGGCCGAGCTTACATCCAAAGGGGCCTCTCAACACTCCTTATGCATTTGTATATAAGGGGGGAAATGGCGATTTTTATTGGTTTGATCTAACAAACTCCAGCAGGAAGGTAAAGGGAACACTTCACCAACTGGATGTCGTCGAAGAAGACTCTTCTATTCAGGAAACCAAGTATCCCCTGACCGGAAAAAAAACTGAGGAAGGCTATGAATTCAAGTTAGACTTTAAAGGGAAAACAGAGAAGGTCGATGTTGAGTTTTCTGGAGAAAATCTTTTGATTAAGGAAAAGCAGGGAAAGTATGAAAGATTGTACAGAGCGGTTGACCGCAGAGAATTTGATCAAGAGATAAAGGATTTTCAAGACGAGGCAAAGGAGGCTGACTATAACGAAGAACAGTATTTCAATCAACATGCAGATTCCTTTTTTTCCGAACTAGATCGTACTTTCGGTTACCTTTACTCTGAGAAGGAAGAACCGTTTCAGTTGCTTCTCACAATAGACGAGTGGACACGTGAAGGAGATGTGTCAGGTTCACTTCTTATGAGGACCCGTAAAAGTGATCACAATAAACCTTACACAGAAACTAGATATGAGGCGGTTGGAATAACGGACGGGAGCATGCTGCAGCTCTACACGACGGTTGATGGAAAGAAAACTAAACTAACAGGGCATTTTCACGGGGATGCCTCCCAATTTGAACTGTCATTTTGGGAGACAGACCGCCCTTTAATCTTTCATGCTGTAACAGAGGAAGAATTTAAGACAAAGGAAAAAGCATTTAAAAACAGCTCAGAATAATAGATTTATGGGTGGAAGAGTCCCGGGAGTTTTCGACGCTCCCGGGACACCGCGATCCCGTCTTTAACGAAGAGGAATCATCCTTAAATTTTGAAACGATGTTATTACTATATTTTTACCCCATCCTAAATCGAGGACGGGGTTATGCTCACTTAGCTTTTTAAATTACTTATTGTCTCCTTTATAGAGAAGATAAATTAAATACGGAGCCCCTACAACCGCTGTAATGATCCCGCAAGGAACTTCAATAGGCGCGAGAATGACCCTCCCTACTAAATCAGCACTCATAACAAGCAAACCGCCAATCAAGGCAGATAGGGGCACTAAAGAGGCATGAGACGCTCCTGCCAGCCGGCGGGCCATATGAGGTGCCATTAACCCCACAAAATTAATGGTACCGGCCGCAGCCACGCAGACTCCGGCAAGCGCGACACTTGTCAGCAATAGGATGCCGCGCTGCCATTCTACCTTCACGCCGGCTCCTTTAGCTATGTCCTCTCCCAGCTGAAAAATATTTAAGTGCCGTGCTTGCAGCCATGTGAACGGAATAAGCAGGCCAATCCAGAGAAATAGCGGCCAAAAATGCTCCCATCCTCTTCCATACACACTGCCAGTCATCCAAATGGCTGCTTGTCCGACTAATTGAATACGCCCAAATGTCATAACAATGGTCACTAGCGCTTGGGCAATAGAAGAGATGCCGATTCCAACCAGGATGAGGCGCACGGGCGAGCTTCCTTGCTTCCATGCTAGAAAGTAAGCAAAAGAACCAGCCAGAAAAGCCCCTGAAAAGGCAGCGAAAGGCAGCCAAAAAAGAGAAACAGCGGGAAGAAGCACAATGACAGTGACAGCGGCCAAGCTCGCACCCGCATTCAGTCCAAGCACACTAGGAGATGCCAAGGAATTTCTCGTCAAGCCTTGAAGAATCAAACCCGATACGGCCAATCCCGCTCCAGCAAGGAAGGCAACGAGCGTGCGCGGAAGACGCAGTGTATTCACAATAAAATCGTATTCGGCGCTGCCTGTCCCTGCTATTGTTTGAACCACTTCCACGAGAGGAATCGGATATTCCCCGACACTGACACTGACGATCAGCACCGCCCCATTAAGAGCCGTCAAAAAGAAAAGAAGGAATAAAGTTTTTTTAGACAAAGACAAAGAAAACTTTTTTCTTTTGATAGGTATTGTATTAGCGGAATCCATATTCAGTGAACACTCCTTCTAGCCAGAAAGATGAAAAAAGGGGCGCCTATTAACGCGGTCATGACGCCAATAGGGACTTCATAAAAAAAGCGGGCGCCTATATCAGCAGCCAGTAAGGTGATCGCTCCTAAAACGGCAGAATAAGGAAAAACCCAGCGGTAATCACTCCCGATGAGCGAACGGACGATGTGGGGAACAGCTAGCCCGATAAACCCAATAGGGCCCGCGACAGAAACCGCGCTTCCCGTTAATAAAACAACAGCCGCAAGGGATAAAAGCTTTACTGTTACAATTTTTTGGCCAAGTCCATACGCCACATCATCTCCTAAACTAAGCAGGTTAATTTGCTTGCTTAGAAGAATGGCTAATAGGATGCCAATCACCATAAACGGCACAGCCTGGAGAAAAAGCTGGATATCCCGCCCTGCCACTGATCCGGCCAGCCAGAAACGCATTTCATCTAAAGAGCGTTCATGCAGGATGAGAATTCCTTGCGTAATAGAAGAAAGCAGCAAAGCCACCGTAGCTCCGGCCAGCGTCAACTTTAAGGGGGTCAATCCCCTGTGGCCAATGGAACTAAGCCCATAAACAAGGACAGCAGCGAGGGCTGCTCCTATCATCGCAAACCAAGTTCTGGACATCAGGGAGCCATCGTCCATAAAAAAAATCGACAGAACCATCAACAGGGCCGCCCCTTGATTTACCCCCAGGATATCAGGGGAAGCAAGAGGATTTCTTGTCAATGCCTGCATAATAGCCCCTGCTGCCCCTAAACAAGCTCCTACTACTAAAGCGATAAGAGCCCGCGGAAGACGAACGGTTCGAATAATGACATGCTCTTTTGAACCGTTAAAGTCAGTCAATGCAGACCAGACAGTATGTATCGAAATTTCAGATATTCCATAAGCAATGCTTGCCGCAAAACAGCTAAGCATGGCCACAAAGGCCAGAATCAGCCACACACCAGGCCTCTTAGATACCAACGTGTACACTTCATTCACCACCCGAAAAGATTCTAAAATTAACCAAAAATGTTATTGACAATATTTGATCCACCCTCTATATTTGATAATGATAATTATTATCAATTATTACATAGTAAGATTTTACATTTGAAGGAGGAAATAGTCAATGCCAAACAAACACCAACGCATTGTTATGCTCATTTGCTCGATTTTCTTGGCACTCGCCCTTGCAGCATGCAGCAGCGATCAACAGGCTGAGGATAAATCATCAGGCAAACAAGCAGCGAAGGAGCGGGTAGTGAAACATGCAATGGGCGAAACGAAGGTTACTGATCAGCCGGATAAGGTGATAGTGCTCGATAATGGAACTCTTGATAACGTACTGGCTTTAGATGTAAAGCCGGTCGGAGCCGCTACAGTTTTTATTGATGAGCCGTTTCCGTCTTATCTTAAAGACCAGGCAGCGGGAATCAAAAATATCGGTACGGTTGACCAGCCTAATTTAGAAGCGATTGCGTCGCTGAAGCCCGACTTAATTCTAGGAAGCAAGGACACTCATGAAGCGATTTATGACAAGCTTTCGAAAATTGCCCCAACAGTTTTTGTTGAGGAGCTAGGCGTCACATGGAAAGAAAATTTAAAACTGCAAGCAGAGGCACTTGGAAAAACAGAAGAAGGCGAAAAAATATTAGGCGATTACCAACAGCGCCTGGATGATTTTAAACAGAAAATGGGCGAAAACGCTGCTCATTCAAAAATCTCTATTTTGCGGGCACGGACCGATCATGTAGCCGCCTATTTAAAAGATTCTTTTAGCGGGGCAGTCATTCAGGATGCCGGCTTGCCGCGGCCGCCGGCACAGAATAAGAATGAGTTTTCCGTCCAATTAACAGAGGAACAGATTGATGACATGGAAGGCGACGTCATTTTCTGGTTCACACGCGATAAAGAAAACCTGTTAAACACAAAGGTTATGAAGAATCCTGCGTGGAATGAGCTAACAGCTGTAAAGGAAAAGAAAGTATATCAAGTCAATGACGAAACCTGGCTAAGCGGCCTGGGAGTTCAAGCGGCCAACCATATCATGGATGACCTCTCTAACTACCTATTGAAAAATCAGTAATACAAGCAGCAACCGTCAAAGAGTAAAAGGTTTCTAACAAACAAAGAAGAAAAGAAGATTGGTTTTAATAAATAAATAAAGATTCTTTTATAGTTAATAACCGCCTTCAAACGAAAAATGAGTGCGGCCTACTGAAATGAGCAAGGAAAAAACATCCTCTGTATCGTATTAATGATAGAAACTACTATGAATACAAGAGGGTGTTTTTTTATGTTCCGTTGCTTGAAAGCCTCATTTGAGCAAATAGATGCGATCATAGACCTGCGGCTGGCTTTGTTAAAAGAAGTGGGCGAATTACATTCCTCGGAGGAAGAACAGCTTTTGGCCGCTTCGACCAGAGAGTATTTGCAACATGCTCTTTCAAATCGTGAATTTATTTCCTATATAGCTGAAATAGATGAAAAACCGGCCAGTATAAGCGGAATGGCATTGTTTAAAAGACCTCCTTATCCGGAAAATCCTCAAGGACTGGAAGCCTATATTCTGAATATGTATACTCTTCCTGAATATCGCGGAAAGGGCTTGGCGGGCAAACTGCTTGAATGCTGTATAGAGGAAAGCAAGCAAAGGGGCGTCAAACGAATATGGCTGCACGCAACCGAAGCCGGCGAACCGCTTTATGCGAAAATGGGTTTTATAAAAAAGAACAATGAAATGGAGAAATTTCTGCAGGAAGGTAGCAAAGAAAGCACACCTTCTATACAATGACTATATACCCAGACAAAAGACTTCATTTTTCAATGAAGTCTTTTTATTGAGCGCAATCCCTCCAAGGGCAGACTAAGGAAAATAACTCCATCTGACGCAGCGGGGCTTTTTCGGTATAATGGTATTCCAATTAACAGAAAAGACGCACGATAATAGACAGCTGCTCGATTCTGAGAAAGGGTGTGGATCGATGGATTTGCGCAATTTAAAAACATTTCATGTAGTTTCTACTTATTTGAACTTCACCAAAGCCGCTCAAATTCTGAATTATAGCCAGCCGACAATTAGTCAGCAGATTAAAGCGCTGGAGGAAGAGTTAGGGCACACCTTATTCAACAGAGTGGGGAAGAAGATATTTCTTTCTCAGATCGGGAAACTGCTGAAAGAACATACGGATACGCTTTTCCAGGTGATAGACGAAATGGAGCTTGATTTAAAAAAGTTCGAAAGGCCGTTTGGGCACTTAACGATTGCCGCCCCCGAATTTTACTGCGGATATTATTTGTCTCATATTTTAGGACCTTTCATTAAGCTTTACCCTCAAGTAAACATTAAGCTTCTCTGCTTTAACAGCAAAGAAACGATGAATCTGGTCAGCTCCAACAAGGCTGATGTCGGCTTTGTGGCAGGAAAGCAAAGCCGGCCGGGCATTGAGGAGGTTTTGATTGATGAAGAGGATTTAGTTCTCGTGGGCAGCCCGCTCATTGTCGATCACCGGCCGATTCAGGAAATATTTGATGACTATCCGTTTATTACCTATGGGATGGACAGCATTATTCAAGGCTGTCTGCGCGAAATTCGGTGTGCACCCAAAACCATTGTTGAGTTTGGCAGCGAGGAGGCCATCAAACGGGCTGTTCTGGGAGAAGTCGGCATTGCTTTATTAAGCGACCGCATCATCCAAAAGGAAGTGAGCGAGGGCAGCCTGCATGTGCTTTACCGCTTCCCCAAAAGATTGCCTACATACGTAGTTTATCCTGAAAACCTGAAAGGCTTTAGCAATGTAAATACGTTCATTGATTTGGTCACAGATATGTGGAGCACCATTTAAATAGGCTTGGCTTCTCTGCTTTTTCTGAAGGCGACGTTGCCTAATAGGCAACAGTCGCCTTTTTATATGCAAATTTACTAATAGTAACTATTTGAAATCGCAATTTTTTATTTGATTTTCGATCCATTACAATGTGAATAAGACGGAACTTTCAAAAAAAAAACGGGAGGAAGCAAAAGGAGGGAAAAGAAACATCGATTGAACAGAATGTTGAAACAGAAGAAAAGTTCATAATGCTAGGCCTTTATTAAAGGGGGATGAAAGATGAGTAAATTAGAGACTAAAGTCGATATGAGAAGTACGAAAGAGCCAAAAGGAATCAATGTATATGTCTTAATATTTTGCCTGATTGTGTTATCATCCGTTTTAACTTATATCATTCCTGCAGGCGAATTTCAAAGAGAGGAAGTCAATGGACGCAGTGTTATTCAACCTGGCACCTTCCAATACGCAGATGAACATCCTATCGGGTTTTTAGATATCTTTAGCAGTGTCCACTCTGGCATGATGCAAGGATCGAGTATTATTTTCTTCGTACTCATTGTTGGCGGCACCTTCGGCATTCTATCAGCCACTGGTGCATTAGATTCTTTTATATCTATGCTTTCGGTGAAAATGGTCAATAGGGAAAAATTAATCATCCCTGTATTAATGCTCTTCTTTGCCTGTGCCGGTTCCTTAATGGGAATGTCTGATGAAACGATTGTATATGTTGGAATATTGGTGCCGCTTGCCGTCGCTTTAGGTTTTGATGCGATGACGGGATTTGCCATCGTTATTCTTGGTGCCTCTGTCGGTTTCTCTTCTGCTGTAATGAATCCGTTTACAGTAGGGATTGCCCAAGAAATCGCTGAGCTGCCAATGTTTTCAGGAATTATCTTTCGCGTTGTCATCTTTGTCGTCTTATACTTGGCAGCCGTCCTGTATGTGTATCGCTATGCAAGCAAAGTGAAGGATAACCCGTCTCTTGGCTTCTACGGCAACTTTCAGCCGGGAAACAAGGAGGCGCTCGCCGGTGCCAATATAAAAATGAGCATGAGACATAAGCTTGTAATGGTAACCTTCCTCCTTAACTTCATCGTGCTCATGTACGGGGTGATGAAATTAGGATGGTATATCACTGAAATCGCCGGTCTGTTCTTGTTATTTGGAATTATTATGGGTCTTGTCGGAAAGCTGGCTCCGTCTCACATTGCCAATTCGTTTATTCGGGGAGCGGGGGATTTGATTGGCGGCGCCTTAATTATCGGGCTGGCCCAATCCATTCTGGTCATTTTTAATGATGCCGGCCTGATTGATACCATCTTGTACCATACAGCTCGATTACTGGATGTCATTCCTCCTGCATTGAATGCTGTCGGAATGTTTATCTTTCAATTGTTTTTAAACTTTTTAGTCCCGTCTGGAAGTGGCCAAGCCGCCTTAACGATGCCTATTATGGCTCCGCTATCTGACATGATTGGTGTCACACGGCAAACCGCTGTTCTTGCCTATCAGTTTGGGGATGGCATGTCGAATATCATTTTCCCAACCGTAGGATTTCTGATGGCCGGTCTCTCCATTGCAGGCATTCCATGGGGCAAGTGGATAAAGTGGATTTTTCCATTTATGCTCATTCAAGTAACCGTTGCGGTGGTTGCTCTTGTGATTGCTCAGTTGATTCAATACGGACCATTTTAAAAAAGGGGAGTTACTCGTGGAAACAAAAGAGATCATGGATTTAACGAAACAAGCGATTGAAGACCGGCGCTATCTTCATCAATATCCCGAGCTTTCTGGAGAAGAGCATGAAACGAGCCGGTTTATCCGCACCAGATTAGAAGAATTAAATATTGAACTATTGGATTATGAGCCTCCCAGTATAGTAGCCTTTATTAAAGGAACAGAAGGAGCGAAGACGATTGCCTTGCGGGCAGACATCGATGCTCTTCCGATTATGGAAGAAGGCGACAAGCCTTATATCTCCAAAAAACCAGGGGTCGCTCACGTATGCGGCCATGATGGCCATACCGCGATCCTATTAGCCGTTGCTGAATGGCTATCCAGAAAAAGTAATCAAATCAAGCCAAACGTTATGCTGATTTTCCAGTCATCCGAAGAAATGACCCCCAGCGGAGCCGATCGCCTGATTCAACAAGGCGTTTTAGAGAGAGTAGATGCCATCTTCGGCATTCATTTATGGCAAGGGCTTGAAAAAGGAAAAATCGGCTTAACAAACGGTCCGATGATGGCTTCTATTGACGATTTTGAGATAACCATTCAAGGCTCCGGCGGCCACGGATCGATGCCACACGAAACGATTGATCCTATTTATATTGCTACCCATGTAATTCAATCCTTTCAAAGCATCATTAGCCGGCGCTTAAATCCGATTGATGCAGGAGTAATTACCGTGGGGCAAATTCAAGCAGGAACGAATTATAACATTATCCCGGACACTGCCAAATTAATCGGGACAATCCGGGCGCTGACACCCGAGGCGATCCATACGATTCAAACAAATATGGTGAACTTAACAGAGGGAATTTGCCAGGCGTTTGGCGCCAAAGGAACAGTGGAATTTATTCTTGGCACACCGCCTGTCATCAATGATCCGGGGCAAGCCCGATTTGTCGAGTCCATCATCGCCGAACAATTCGGCAGGGAAACATTCGAGGCAATCGACCCTGTCATGGGCGGCGAAGATTTTTCTTTTTATTTACAAGAAAGACCGGGTGCCTTTATCTTCGTAGGCATCGGCGGCGAAAAAAGCCGCTACCCGCATCACCATCCAAGATTCGACCTTGATGAAGAGGTATTTCCTGATGCCATTCAATTATTTATTGAAATTATTAAGCATTACCAGTGATCAACAACTCCTCTTGATGAGGAGCTGTAAGCGGAAGGACGGAAAAGCTCATGAAGATTAAAAAAGTGGAAGTGTTTGCGGCACGCTTGCTGCTGAAGGAACCTTTTATTATTTCATATGTTCAACTAGATGATATGCCGACCATTATTACCAAACTCGAAACAGACGAGGGAGTAATCGGCTGGGGAGAAGCAGTGCCTGACCAAAATGTGACAGGGGAAACATGGGAAAGCACCTATCAGGTTATCCAGCACGAACTGGCTCCGCTGCTTATTAATGAAAGCCCCTTTGCCATTGACCGCATTCACAAAAAGTTTAACGGCAAAATCGACGGTGTTCCTTCAGCCAAAGCAGCGCTGGACATCGCCTTGTACGATTTAATGGGAAAAATCACCGGGCAGCCGGTTTATCAGTTAATTGGCGGAAAAGCGCACGAAGAATTGCAAGTTCCTCAAGTCATTAGCATTAAAGAACCCGAGGAAATGGCAGCGGACGCCCAACGTTATGTGGAAGCAGGGTTCCGAAACATTAAGATTAAAGTAGGCACAAATGCGACGATGGATATTCAGCGGATTCAAGCTGTAAGACAAGCCATTGGCGAGGTGACTCAGCTTCGCGTGGACGCCAACCAAGGATGGAACAGAATTGATACACTAAAAGTGATTCGTGAAACAGCTGACTGCAATGTGGATTGGTACGAGCAGCCGGTAAAGGCCCATGATTTAAGATCTCTTAAAGAAATTCGGGCGGTTTCCCCGCAGAAAGTGATGGTGGACGAAGGGGTTCATAATATTCAAGACTTAGTGAATGTCATCGGCATGCGGGCGGCGGATATGCTGAACATCAAATTGATGAAATCGGGCGGAATCTATCCGGCTCTAGCCTTAGCCAATTTAGCTGAAGCGGCAGAAATGCCTTGCCAAGTCGGGTCCATGGTGGAATCAGCCATCGGCACCATGGCTGGTGCGCACCTGGCTATGAGCAGATCCATCATTGAAACCAATGAAATGGTGGGACCGCTCATGTTTTCACGGGACGTTGCCGCTGTAACTTACGACGGGGACGTGATTCAACTTAGCGATGCGCCAGGCCTGGGCTTGGAAGTAGACGAGGAATATCTCAAAAGTATTACACGTTTTTCTTGTTATATTCAATAATTTCTTACAAACAGAGACATATTTTATCTATAGAAATAAAAAGCCGGCAGCCAGTGAACCGATTAAACGTATACTGGCTGCCGGCTTTTTTATTGGAATTTTCTAAAGATAAGCAGAAAGAGATCTTTCCCAAGGATAAATACTCCTTTTATTACCGTAAAATCTCTATAGCGGAATATCTTAGAAAAAGGGCAATCATCCCTTAAATATTACGCAAATTATACATATGTTAAAACTTCAAAATTTGATAAAAACTGCTTTTTCCGCTAAAAATTTTGTTGTATGATGAAGCCGTGGTACAGTCAGGGAAACCTGATGTCACAAAGCTATAGGGGCTACAGATCGCGATCCAGGCTAGCCAGCTACCGTTACCCAATTGAGGAGGAAGTATGGGAATGAAAAAGAATTGGTATTCAAAAGCAGCAGCAAGTTTATTGGCGTTTACGCTAGTTACATCATCGGTTTCTTTAGTAAGTGCTCAGGAGCCAGAGAAGGCAAAAACACAAGCAGTGAAGAAAAAAGAGCAAAAGAAAAAAGCGGTAATTAAATCACAGCAAGGAAAAGCCATTGAAAAGCGCTTAAACGCTTCTGAAGCAGCAATTAACAAAATCACAAAAGCGATAAATGCTGACTTTGGCGTGAACCAAGAAGGACAAGCTGAGGCTGCATTAACAAAAGCAATTGCAAATAAAAAGTACAACAGCTATGCTGGAAAACTAAAAGCTGAAATCAATAAATTACGCGCGATCGACAAACAAATCGCTGCATCTAAGAAAAAAGATAAAAAGAATAAGGCTGATTATGAAGCGTTAACAGCGAAATCTCAAGAGCTGCAAAAATTGGCTAACGACGAGATCAAACGCTTAAAATCACTTGTCGAGCAAGCAACAGCACTAAAAACAGAAACTCCTAAAGAAGAAGATAAAACTCCTGCACCAGAAGAAACAAAGGTTTCATAATATCGATGTATAACAAAAAAGAGGCTGCCCCGTGCAGCCTCTTTTTTGTTTATTAGTGCGGAAAGAGCAAAAATATATGATTTTTCATTAAAGCGAAATGAAAAACAGGTATATATACCCAAAACATAGACCTTCATCGTGACATTTGACAGGCAATTTAGAAGCAAATCGGCGCTAAATTAGCTATAATTAAATTGTTTACAGCAAATAATAAGCTGAAAAATCCAACTAAAGGAGATTGTTTTAAATGTCAAAATCAGTAAAGTCTATTACATCCCCCAAGAAATTTATCGTAGGGCAGCACCTGTTGAAGGAATTATGTACATATACAAAAACATACGGGGACCACGCTTATGTCATTTGTGATGAATTCATTCTTGAGCGCGCCAGTCAAGAAGCCAGCCAATCCTTTGAAGAGGCAGGGCATAAGAGTGAATTTGCTAAGTTTAATTTAGAAATTACCCAGGAAGAAATTGACCGGCACCGGGAAGCAGTGAGAAGCTCTGGCGCAAATGTAATCGTCGGCATCGGCGGCGGAAAAACATTAGATACGGCGAAAGCAGCTGCCTACTACGAGCATTTGCCCGTAGTCATTTTCCCGACAATCGCTTCAACAGACGCACCGTGTACAGCCCTTTCTGTTATTTACAATACAGATGGTTCATTTGACCGCTACTTATTTTTACCGTCCAATCCGGACGTTGTATTAGCGGATACCGCCATTTTAGCAGCGGCGCCGACCCGTTTCTTCGTAGCTGGCATCGGTGATGCGCTTGCTACTTATTTCGAAGCACGGGCATGTTACCGCAAAAACGGGGACAACCTGGTTAATTTGAAACCGTCTCTTTCTGGATTAGGCTTAGCAAAAATGTGCTATGACACGATACTGGAGTACGGCCTTCAAGCTAAAATTGCCGTTGATAACGGAGTATCTACGCCCGCTGTTGAAAATACAATTGAAGCCACTATTTACTTAAGCGGTGTTGGCGCTGAAGCTGGCGGCTTAGCTGCTGCACACGCTATTCATAATGGAATGACTGCAGTTCCATCGCTCCACCATGCACAACACGGTGAAAAAGTGGTGTTTGGTTTATTAACGCAGCTTGTTTTAGAAGATGCACCAAAAGAAGAAATAGAAACAGTCATCCACTTTATTAAAGAAGTTGGGCTGCCTTTAACATTAAAAGACCTGGGTCTGGATGAATTCAGAGAAGAAGAATGGCGCAAAGTAGCAGAACTTGCATGTGCTGAAGGAGACACGATGGGGAATATGCCGCACCCAGTCACGCCTGCGGATGTCTATCAAGCCATCGTCGCTGCAAACGCATTAGCAGAATATTATCAGGATTAACCTATTATAAATATTGAATGGGGCGCTTTCCTTTAGATAAGGAAAGCGCCCTTTTTAAAGTTTTAACGGTTGTCATCCTAACCGGTCGCTTGCTATTTCAATGAACGCTTTCATCAGGGGGAGAACAGCTTTTTTCTCAATCTGTGTTCTTGCTTCGCCTGTTATCAAGCAGGCGGGCGGCCTGTTTGGCTTTTTCCTGCTCCGGGTTAGAATAAAGGGCGGCTGTCGTAGTAGATGTGTGCCCAAGCTGCCTCATTAACAAATGAATATCATTTGTCTCTTCCATTAACTTTGTCGCATACGTGTGGCGGAGCTTATGAGGAGCCAGCGATTTGTTTTTTGTAAAAGCTTTCGTATACTTCTTGACCAGGAGCTGAACAGCCCGGACAGAAAGAGGCTCTCCTTTGCCTTGGCGTTTGGCTAAGAAAACAAAGCCGTTATCGTCATCATCTGCATGATAGCGCTCGTTTCGGATACGCATATAGCCCTTCAAATCCTCCATTGCCCCGGGAACTACAGCTACCGTATCTTTCTTTCCTCCTTTTCTGACGACATGGATCAGGTTCTCGCGAAAGTCTAAATCCTTGATTCGAAGGTTTACCAGCTCATTTACTCGGATTCCTGAACCGAGAAAAAGCGAAAGAATGCTTACATCTCTTTCCTGATCGCGAAGAAAATAAGTGCGCTGGCGGGAATTTTCGGGCATTTCATGAATGTATTGCTGCTTGATATACTCAACCAGCAGCAAGTCATCATCGTCATGGAGGATTTTGGCCGAGATTTTGTTGGCCCTGGCTCCCAGCGTTTCCTTCACCTTATGAATTTCAACCTTTTGCATGACATTCCGGTAGAAATAAGGCTCGCCGTCTTCGTTTTCCGTCTGGGCTGTCAAATAATGAAAGAGGGAGCGGAGGGCAGATATTTTCCTGTTAATAGAGACTTTTTCAGGCTTTTTCGTTTCTGTCTTGCCCACGGGTATTTCCCGCCGTTGAATGTATTTGAAAAAACTTTGGGCTGACTCCAGCCTTAGCGTCTCTAATGCGGAAAGAGGAATATCCTTGATTTCCCGGCAATCAACAATTCCTTCCGCAATCAGCCATTCAAAGAACAGCTTATAGTCGTGCAAGTAATTGAGCAGAGTAGAAGGAGAGCGATGATCAAGCTTATCATCAATAAACTCTTCCACGTAGAAGGGCATGGTTTTCACCATTTTATGAAGCCGTTGCTCATGAATTTGATGCTGTCTGGATGTAGCCATGAGAAATCTCCTTTACGTTTTCAATTATGCGTAAAATACAATTTTTACGAAATAATTGAAAGTTATCCTTGAAAGGCAAGAATTTGTTTAGTGAAATCCTTATAATCCTGTAAATGCTTTTCAATAATGGCCTTGACAATATCCAGATTAATGTCTTGATAGTCATGAACAGCAATATTCCGAAAACCGACCATCGCTTTCATCTTAAATGAAAGGTCCTCGGTAATTACCTTGTTCTTAGCCAATAATTCGAAGGCATCACGGCTTGTCTGCGGAATCCCCAGCTTCTTTTCAGCTACTGCATGCATAGCAATGTCTATGCTGGCTTCACAAGCCCTCTGGATATTCAAAACGATTGAATCCTGCTTCGTGTAATTTTCCAGATTGTCCGGATGATTAGCATATTCTTCGTTTATTCTCTTGACACAGCGTTCAATGGTGCCGATTTTATTTAAAATGACGTCACTCTTCATAGATTTGACCTCTTTCTGAAATATTTTCCAATATAACGCGTCTTTCCTCATTCAGAATGGCATAATTTTTCAGCGCCCGCATTTCAAACAGGGCTTTGTCTGTTGAATGATCTCCATATAGGACCTTTCCTGTTTCTATGATCTCTGTTTGGAAAACTGTTGAGGCTTGTTTTAAATCAACAAGATCTACGTCCCTGTTTAAGATGGCTGCCAATTCCTGTGCCAGCATGAACCGCTCATAGTTGCTGAGGTGCTTGTCGCTTAAATAAGCGATATCATAGTCACTGTTGCTACGTGCCCGACCAGCTACTCGAGAACCAAATAAATAAATGACAGATGGAGCTACACGATCAACAAGAAAGTCTGTTATCAATTTTTCAGCATCTTCAATGGTCACATTCTTCACTCCAATCAGTAGAATCGTTAGATTGTTTCACTTATATAGTATCATAACATAAAAAAGAATGATAATTCGTAAAACAAGCATTTTACGCATAGTTGAAGATATAGTTTTAGAGGGCCCTACAATGCTCATACGATTGTTGTCCCTCTCATTTATCAGTTAGACTGATCGTTTTAAATATTTTGGGCAGCGACATGAATAATATCTTGATCTTTATTCGCTACTCCCGCGTCAAAATGAAGCTTCGTTTTAAACTGGTAGGAACGCGCCGATGAGGACATTTCTAGATTCTCAGGAAGCCGAAACTTAAAATCAATTTTTTCTACTTCTTTAGGACGGATAGATCTTGAACTTAAAATGGTCAGCGAGTCCAGAATAGACTCCGAACCGTTTTTTTTGTCTAATACCATTAAGTGGCAATCAATCCTTTTCACATCCTGCTCGATGATCCCGCCGATTAATAAGAAATGACCCGTCACCTTTTCGCCAGGCGAATACTCTTGTTTTTCTAAAATTAAGTCTACTTTTGCTGACCCTATTCCTAAGCGAGACAACAATCTTTTACTCACCAGTGAAGCTCCTCTCCATTTTCATTCCCTTATTGGTTTGACGCTCCCTTGTCTATACGGGAGTTGAATAATAAACCGCCTGTCTTTCTTTTTGTTAACAATATTATAATCGCTCCCGCCCTAAACGCAAAGCGGTAACCTATAGCTTCAATAAATCTTTACAATTCCTTCACAATATTCGCTTATTTCTCTGAAAAAGCCCCCCCTTCCTTCCTCTTTCATATCCAAATCGCAGGACAGTTTAGATGCAGGCATCATTAAAAAGCGGTTGAAATGGTTGTCCATGCAGTACTTGATGGATGTTGTTTTAAAATTTGAATTTGAATTCTGCACAATGTTCGTTTAAATCACAAAAAGGCTTGTTTTAAAGAGATGCGCCCAACTGAAACGCTTAAGAGCCGCCTTGAAGGCGGCTCTTAAGCGTTTCCGATGCTCTAAACTAGTTTTTCCCCTTTATTTCTACCCATTTATATGAAGCGCCTACACCAAATGGATGAGCAATATACCCCTTCACATACTGTTTTCTCAGCTGGGCGCTGCCTGATTGGTACATTGGAGAAATAGCTGCCTCTTCTTCAATCAGGATTTTCTCCGCTTCCTGAAGGTTTCTCCACCTTTCTTTTAAATCGCTTGGATCGGCTTTCGCTTTCATAACAAGCTGATCAAATTTTTTGTTGGAAAAATTGGACCAGTTGTACGGACCGTCTGACACATAAAGGTCGATAAAAGTAATCGGATCTTGAAAATCCGGTGTCCATCCCGAATAACTTAAATCGTATTGGAGGCTCGATTCCAAAGCGAGCTTTTGTTTATTTGGCTGCTGGTTGATGTTAACGGTAAGGCCTGGCAAATTCTTTTCTAATTGATTTTTTACATATTCACTGATCTTTTTTCTGTCTTCGCTATCATAGCTCAATAGTTCAAGCTTGAGGTTTTTAACTCCCAGCTCCTTGAGCCCCTTTTGCCAATGCTCTTGGGCCTTCTCCACACCTTCTGTATTAAACCCTTCATACTTTGCCCGGAAATCCTTTTTCCCTTCATCAAACGTGAAATCCTTCGGCACAAGATAGTGAGCAGGAATCGAGCCGTTATTTAATAGCTTTTCTGCCGCTCCTTTTTTATCCCAGCCCATATCAATGGCTTTTCGGATATTTACATTCGACAAATTTTTATTTTTCTGGTTCATGCGAATAAAGAATACTTCCGGCTTCAATAATGTGCTGTACTCGGGACTGTCTTTATACTGGTCGACAAATTCGGAAGTAAGGTCTGTCGAATCAATTTGCCCTGTGTTATATAAGTTTACTCTTGTAGCGACATCCTTGACGACTTTCACATTAATTTTTTCCAGCTTGACGGCATCAGCATCCCAGTAATCAGGGTTTTTCTCATATATCCAGCCAGCTTCATGTTCCCATGATTTCAGGACAAATGGGCCGTTATAGAGTAAGTTCTCTGCCTCAAGTGCATACTTCTCGCCTTGTTTTTCAGTAAACTCTTTATTTTGCGGATAAAAGACTGGATAAGTCACGAGGCTGAGAAAATACGGCACGGGATTTTCCAGCTCCACTTGCAAGGTATGTTCGTCAACTGCTTGGATGCCCAATTCATCCACCTTTCCGTACAGCTCACTTTTGCTATCCTGTATGGCGGCTGCATTCTTCATATCGTTAAATAAATAGGCGTACATGGAAAGAGTATCGGGATGAATCGCTTTTTTCCAAGCATATTCAAAATCTTGGGCCGTTACGGCCGTCCCATTGCTCCATTTCGCATCGGAACGGAGGTGAAAAGTATACGTCTTTCCATCTTTGCTCACCTCATGTTTTTCAGCCACCCCTGCGACCGGCTCATGAGACTTATCTAGCCGGTAAAGTCCTTCAAAAATATTGTTCATTGTTTTACTGGAAAGAGTATCAAACAGCCCTAAAGTGTTCAGCGTAGGCAAATCCCCTCCTTCCGCTAAGTTCAATACCTGCTGGCTGTTCTTCTCATTGGCTGTTCCGGTGCCCTCTGCTTCATCCACGCCTTTGCTTTCTCCCCCATAGCAGCCGGACAAAACAGAGCCTATGAGCAGCATGCCGGTTATCATTATGGATCTCTTCATTTTCCTATCCCCCGTTCATGGTCTTTATATTTTCAAACAGTCGCCGGTTTTGACGGAATATTCAGTCAAAAAAGCGGTATCTGCACGCCTCTATAAGATGATCAGCTCTCTCGGTGAAGCAGTGAGCACTTCATTCCCGTGATCCGTTATTAGAATATCATCTTCTATGCGCACGCCGCCGAGTCCCGGCACATAGATACCTGGTTCTACCGTTAACACCATCCCGGGCTGAATGATGTGTTCACACCTTGGAGACATAAAAGGTTCTTCATGAATATCCAGCCCCACTCCATGGCCGGAGCCATGCCCGTACTCCTTGCCATACCCTTGCTGCTCAATATACTGACGGCTGAATGCGTCCGCCTGACGGCCAGTAATCCCCGGTCTAATGGAGTGCAGGCTCCTCATCAAAGCTTCCAGCACGACCGCATAAATATCTTTTAATCGGGCGTCAGGTTCCCCTGCGGCCACAGTTCTTGTCATATCCGAACGATATCCTTCATAATAAGCGCCGTAATCCAGAATTAACATATCCCCATGCCGGATCACCTGTTTGCTCGCTAAGCCATGCGGCAGTGCCGAACGTTCCCCTGAAGCAATAATCATATCGAAGGATGACGATGCCGCTCCCTGCTTTCTCATGAATGCTTCTAATTCATTCGCTACATCCACTTCTGCTACTCCCGGTTGAACGAAGCTTAGGATATGTGTAAAGGCTGCATCTGAGATTTCCGCCGCTGTTTTCAGTCTGCTGATTTCTTCCTTGCTTTTGACCATTCTTAATTTCTCTATCTCTCCCGATAGAGGAACCATTTCCGCCGTTGCCGCCTCCTGATATTTTGTATACAGGCGATAAGACATATGGTCCTGTTCGAATCCAATGGCAGAAACCTTTAATTCTTCTAATACCTTTACCGTTTCTTCAAAAATAGACGGCTTGTTTTTCACGGAATGAATCGAATACTGAGCAGCCTGCTTGTGCGCCTGCTCAACATAGCGAAAGTCAACCACTAACACAGCGGCCGTTTTTGTAATGATCACAACGCCGGCGCTTCCTGTAAAATCCGTCAAATATCTTCTGTTTGTGTCATTCGTAATCAATAAAGCGTCTATATGCTGCTCCTCAAGTATTTGTCTGGCCTTTATTAACTTTTCCACTGTGTTTTCCCCCTAATGAATCATTCTTGGCTGCCTGAAAGTTCAGCCGCAACCCGGCTAAAAACAGCTCGTTTATCTTTATTGAGCGAGTGAAGCGGCAACAGTAAAGAGGAATAATGCACCTCCTGAGAATAGGAACGGATAAGTGAGTGAAAACTTATGGCGTCCTGTACGGGAAGGCCGCCATTCCTTCGTTTGCCGGGAAATATACGCCTCCTTCTTGGATGTATGCTTCTTGAAATGCCGAAAGCTGTACATCATCCCATCAAACATACCGCCTTCTAAGACGAGCAGTGCTCCGCCTATCATTAACAGCCAGATAGCTATAAAGAATAAATAAGTAGTGAAGACCGTCCATAAGGTGCCTTGTGAAAACAATGAACCTATATAAGCAGCAGCTACCGATAAACACAATAGCTTGTTCACTTTCCTGAGAATAGGCGTTCTCTCCTTTGCTTCCGGTTTTGGCCTTGGTTCATACTGCTCCTGATAGTTTGCTTTGATATTCTCTAAATTCCCGTTCTGTGCATTCCACCCAATGTCCATCCTTCACCTCGCGCAGCCGCACCTCTTCCTGTTTTCTTTCAGACAACAGCTTTTGCTCATCAAACTTCATGCGCTGGTGGCTTTGCTCCAATCGGGGATCAGGCATCGGAATGGCAGACAACAGGGATTGGGTGTACGGATGCAGAGGGCGGCAATAAAGCTCGTTGCTTTCTGCTAACTCAACAATCTTTCCTTTATACATAACCCCTATCCGGTCACTAATATACTTGACCATGGCCAGGTCATGGGCGATAAAAAGGTAGGTCAGCCCTTTTTCCCGCTGCAGCTTTTTCAATAAATTAATCACTTGTGCCTGAATAGATACATCTAAAGCAGAAATCGGCTCATCGGCAATAATAAATTCCGGATCTACAGCGAGGGCTCGGGCAATTCCGATGCGCTGGCGCTGCCCCCCGCTGAATTCATGAGGATAACGATTCGCATGGTCTCTATGCAATCCTACCGTTTCCAGCAGCTCGTAAACCCGGTTCATCCGCTGCTGCCGGCTACCGGCTAACCCGTGGATATCCATCCCTTCCGCAATAATATCCGCAACTGTCAATCTCGGATTCAGGGAAGAGTATGGATCTTGGAAAATCATTTGGATGCTTCTGTTCAATTGCTGTGTTTCTGCACCAGACTTCTTTTTAAAAACGCTCTCATTTTTATACAGCACCTCCCCGGCAGTGCCCTCATACAGGCCGATCAATGTCCTCCCGGTTGTTGACTTGCCGCAGCCTGATTCTCCCACCAATCCAAAGGTTTCCCCTTTATAAATATCAAAGCTTAATCCATCGATCGCTTTAATCACATGATGCTTATCGCTTTTAAAGTATTGTTTTAACCCTTTTACTTCTAACAGCTTTTGGCCCTTTCCGCTCTTTTTTATGACGGTTTCATTTTCTTTCGCTTTGCGTGAATTGGCAGCCGTTTGCTTACGCTGCTGTGCCCCCCGCATTTTTCGGGCTTTTTCATGCAAAAGCCAGGTAGCCGCATAATGAGTGTCGGATACTTTAAACATCGGAGGCTCTAACAGGAAGTCAATTTCCATTGCGTTTGGGTTCCGTGCAGCAAAGGCATCCCCTGCCGGAGGGGCAGCTAAATGAGGCGGCGCCCCCGGAATAGTGACGAGCTCCTCCTCTTGGCGATGAATATCCGGCATCGCTCCCAAAAGCCCCCATGTGTATGGATGCTGAGGCTCATAGAACACTTCATGGGCCTTGCCGACTTCAATGATCTTCCCGGCGTACATCACAGCCACACGATCAGCTATGTTGGCTACTACTCCTAGATCATGGGTAATAAAAATAATCGCCATTCCCAGCTGCTTCTGCAGGGACTTCAACAGTTCAAGAATCTGGGCTTGTATCGTTACATCAAGGGCGGTTGTCGGCTCATCGGCGATCAGCACTTTCGGATTGCAGGAAATGGCCATGGCGATCACGACCCGCTGCCTCATTCCTCCGGAAAATTGATGGGGGTACTGATCAAACCTTTTCTCCGGATGATGAATGCCGACTAACTCCAGCAGCTCAAGCGTTCTTTCCTTCGCTTCCTGCTTCGTTCCTTTTTGATGCTTGATGACACTCTCCATGATTTGTTTGCCTATTGTCATCGTTGGATTAAGGGAGGTCATTGGATCTTGGAAAATCATCGAAATATCAGCTCCGCGGATGCTTTGCATTTGTTTCTCCGATAAAGCCGCCAAGTCCTTTCCTTCAAACAGGATTTCCCCTTTTGTTATTTTCCCGGGCGGATGAGGAATCAGCCTTAACAGACTTTTAGAAGTAACGGACTTCCCTGATCCTGACTCTCCGACAATGGCCAGCGTTTCTCCTTTATTCAAATGAAAGGAAACACCGCGGACCGCTTTCACCTCCCCGGCATAGGTGTTAAATGAGACATGCAAATCCTTTACTTCCAGTACTCTTTCCACTGGCTCCCCTCCTTATTTGCGCATTTTAGGATCAAGCGCATCCTGCAGGCCATCTCCCAACAAGTTAAAGCTGATCATGATCACACTAATAACGATAGACGAAAAAGCAAGCATATGCGGATAAATGCCTAATAGCTTATAGCCTTCATTAATCAATGTGCCTAAAGAAGATACCGGCGGCTGCAGCCCAAGACCGATAAAGCTCAAAAAAGCCTCTGTAAAAATGGCGGTAGGTATCGTGAACATCGTCGTAATAATAATGGGCCCTAATGCATTAGGAATTAAATGCTTCCAGATCATCCTTTTGTCCTTCGCCCCTAACGTTTTAGAAGCCAAAATAAATTCCTGTTCCTTCAGCTTTAATATTTGGCCCCGGACGATGCGCGCCATTCCCACCCATCCTGTAATGACCATGGCCAGCGTGATGGACATGATGCCAGGCTTCAGCACTAAAATTAAAAGAATCACTACAATGAGATTGGGGATGCCCACCAGAATTTCGATCAATCGCTGCATGACATTATCAACCCGGCCTCCGTAATAAGCAGAAATGCCTCCATACGCGACCCCGATAAGCAGGTCAATCGCTGCCGCCAGAAAAGCAATGTAGAGCGAAATACGGGTTCCATGCCACACTCTTGTCCATAGATCCCTTCCTAAGTTATCCGTGCCAAACCAATAATAATCAGTCACTCCGCTTGCTTCGTAACGGTCAATCCCTCTGTTATCTACTCCATCAAATCCAAGCCAGCCCACCTGCTCTAAGATAGGAACCTTCGGCGGCAAGTTAGCCCGCGCCAAATTTTGCTCATCGTACCCATGGTTATTTGCATAAGGGCCAAAGACAGCTAATAAGATGATGAGGGCAATTAACATTAAACCGGCAAATGCTGCTTTATTTTTCAGAAAGCGCTTCCAAGCATCCTGCCAGTAAGTCATTGCAGGACGGGAAATGCTCTTTGCACTTTGCTGTTCTTGCGCGGGCTCAAACAGTTCATCCGCAAGCTCCCTGTTCTCTACGGTCATGATCTATTCCCCCCAGCCACTCGTATCCGCGGATCAACAATTCCGTACATAATATCGATCAACAGGACCACACCAATAAATAGAATACTGTAGAATAAAGTAACCCCCATGATCATTGGAAAGTCATTGGTGATAATAGACTTTACAAACTGTTCTCCCAATCCGGGAATACTGAAGATTTTTTCAATCACCAGCGTGCCGGTCAGAAGCGACACGGTCATCGGGCCCAAAATCGTCATAATCGGGATCGCCGCATTCCGGATGCTATGCTTGAAAATGACGTTGAAATTCGTTAACCCTTTAGCTTTAGCGGTGACGATATAATCCTGGCCGAGTACATCAAGCATTTCACTGCGCATAAACCGGGCCAAAGTAGCGACAACAAATACGGATAATGAAATAGTAGGAAGAATGGAAAATTCAAACCCTTCCCAAAAAGCTACCGGCAGCCACTGCAGACGCACGCCAATCCAATACTGCAATAACCCCGCAAACACAAAGCTCGGTACAGATAGCCCAATAACAGAGAGAATCATCGCCCCGTAATCAATCGGTGTATTATGTTTATAAGCTGCAATAATTCCTAAGAGAATACCAACAATGCTTCCTACAACGAGCGACTGCAATCCGAGCACGACAGATGCCCCGATCCGCTCGCCAATAATATCTACCACCGCCCGGCCATCGTATTGAAAAGATACGCCGAAATCTCCTTTGAAAATATTGCCTATATATGTCACATACTGGAGAGGCACAGGCTTATCTAACCCGTACCGCTCCATCATTCTTTCCTTCTGTACATCTGATAATCTCTCATCATTGAATGGAGAACCTGGCAGGGTTTGCATCAGGAAAAAAGTAAATGTGGCAATAACAAAAAATGTTACTAGTGTATATCCTAATCTGCTTAAAATATATTGTTTCACTCATCCCACCTCCAGCTGCCTATGCTTAAAATGATTTGCTTGCTCACAAGCAGGTAATCCTCTATCTTTCTGTCACTTTATGCCTCTATCCCTCCTCCTTTCTTCACCCTTTATTTCATAATGCAATCCATATGCCAATGGAAGAGAGCCGTTTGAAGCAATAGTTAACAGAATATTTTAAAAAATTAAACACCGTGTGTATAATTTTTTATAACGTGTCTAAAAATTTTGAATGAACAGCCAAAAAATTGTCGTTTCTTGAATAACTCAGACAGTCTGCTAAACCTCCAAGGAGTCTTCGCGCCTTCTGCTCTAATCAACACAGTTGGCAAAGTGAGGGCAGCCATGCCATACGGCCTGTTTTAACATCAATGCAGGTGGCGCTTGCTTTCGCTGCGGTGCCCCCTAAGAAACTGGCCTGACTAATCGACGCAGCGAAGTTTCTCCTTCTCCCGGATAGCTTAAACATCATCTAAAAAAACAGAAAAGGTTCGGAATGAAATCATTCCGAACCTTTTTTGTCAATAAGCGGGGAGCGGTTCAACAGCTCAGCTTATTCTTTTCACTGCTTGCTCTATCTGTCAAGAATAACTATTGACTGCTACGCTCATTAACTCGGTTGGAAATGTGGTTAATACGTTCGCCTGTCCATCTTCTCCGATGTAAACATCCTCCTCAATTCTTACCCCTCCCCAATTAGGGACGTAGATCCCCGGCTCAACTGTAAAGAGAAAGCCGCTTTCGATCATTAATTCGCTGTTTTCATGAATAGAAGGTTCTTCATGCACCTCTATGCCCAGCCCATGTCCTACCCGGTTATTAAAATAACGCCCGTATCCATTTTGTTTAATAACCTCCCGGGCCGCTCTGTCTACCTCTTTTGCCGCGACCCCAGCCTTGGCGGCGCGAACCCCTGCTTCTGTCGCTTGGCGCACAATGCCATGCAGCTTCTCTTGCTCAGCTGACGCCTCTCCAATAACAAATGTTCTTGAAATATCTGAGCAATAGCCATCGGCCATCACTCCCATATCAATCAGTAAAAACTCTCCCCACTGGAGTTTTTTTTCATCCGAATGTCCGTGTGGAAGCGACGATTTCACCCCCGATAAAACAGTTGTCGAGAAAGAAGGGCCGGCCGCGCCAAATCTTCTCATCAATAACTCCATTTCTGCGGCCAGCTCTAATTCAGTCATCCCTACCGCAACTTTTTTCATCCCTTCCGCTAACACCTTCTCAACGATCTGGACGGCCCGTTCTACCCGGAGGCATTCTTCCGGGGTCTTTCTCATTCTTTGGGAGGCAACGAAATCCCCTATATCTAAATAACCGGAAATCGAGAGGTGATTATTTAGTTGTGTTTGCTGATGCAGAGTCACTCTTTTGGTCTCTACGCCCAGACTTTTGATCTCCTCGCCAATATGATCTTTCACGACCTGATAAGGGTTTTGTTCATCAAAAATAGGAATAAGCTGTTCAACAAACGAATGCTGCTTGGCGGCTTCATAATCTAAAGCGGGGATAAATAAGCTTAGCTGATCCGTGCGGCCATCGAGCAGCAAGGCCATAAAGCGCTCATAAGGCTCTGAGTGAAAGCCTGTATAATAGTAGATATTTTTTGGTGAAGTGACCAGTCCCACTTCTATTTGCCGCTCTTTCATCTGTTCTTTTAAAGCGGTGATCCGTTGTTGATAAATCGCTGTCATCCTCCGTCCTCCCTTTGCGCTGCTAGTCTTCCTGCCGGCAAAACTCTTCAGGCATGGATATACCGCTGTCCTCTAAAAAATGCGTATCTTTAACAAGCTCTGTTTAATTAAACTGCAGAGCCTAACAAAAAATACGCATGTTGAGGCCCTCATCCGCTGTTTATTTTAAGTTCACCCAAATGCTTTTTACTTCCGTATAGTTATCAAGGGCGTAGGAGCCCATTTCACGCCCAATGCCTGATTGTTTATAGCCGCCAAACGGCGAAGCTGCATTTTCGAGATTATAATCATTGATCCAGACAGTACCAGCTTTTAACTGATTGGCGACTTGATGAGCGGTCTTTACATTTTCCGTCCAGACGCCTGCCGCGAGGCCAAATGGCGTATGATTCGCCCGTTCAATGACTTCTTCTGTGCTATCGAATGGAAGAACGACAACAACCGGACCAAAAATCTCTTCCTTCGCGATCGTCATCTCATCCGTTACATCGGCGAAAACCGTCGGCCGGACAAAATAGCCTTTCTCCAATGCTTTGTCTCCTCCGGCAACGATTCTGGCCCCTTCGTCTTTCCCTTTTTGGATATATCCAAGGACACGCTCCTGCTGCTTTTTCGTTACAAGCGGCCCCATGTCGGTTTCCGGGTCCATGCCGGAGCCAAGCTTTACATTGTCAGCCATCTTTGCCAGCTCATCCACTACCTTGTCATAATGCTTTCTGTGGACAAATACCCGTGAACCCGCGCTGCAGTTTTGCCCATGATTGTACATAATGCCATTAAACGCACCGGGGATGGCTTCTGATAAATCTGCATCCTCTAAGATGATATTAGGCGACTTTCCGCCAAGCTCCAGCGTTACATGCTTAATCGTGTCAGCCGCCTGGCGCATAATGGACTTTCCTGTAGCCGTTGATCCGGTAAACGCCACTTTTTCAATATCAGGATGACGAATAACGGCTGCCCCCGCCGTCGGGCCAAACCCGGGAACAAAGTTGACTACACCTGGCGGGAAACCCGCTTCATGAAACAATTGGGCTGTATATAAAAGAGACAGCGGCGTTTGTTCGGCTGGTTTCAAAACGATGGTGCACCCGGTTGCCAAAGCGGCACCCATTTTCCAGGCAGCCATAACAAGCGGATAGTTCCACGGAATCACCTGGCCGACGACCCCAATAGGTTCATGACGCGTATAATTCAAATAATCGCTTGAGATTGGAATAGTCTGGCCAAGCACTTTTGTTGCCCAGCCGGCATAATAGCGAAAGTGCTCGACAGTGGCGGGAATATCGTCTTCAAGCGCCACCTTGTAAGGTTTCCCGTTATCCAGTGCTTCCAGCTGCGCCAACTCTTCTTTATTTTCATCAATTAAATCAGCCAGTTTATATATGAGGTGGGCGCGCTCAGCTGTGCTTAGTGCCGGCCACGCCCCAGACTCAAAGGCCCGGCGCGCCGCTTGCACCGCTGCATCTACATCTTCCTCGCGCGCTTCACTAACAACAGCCAGCACGTCCTCTGTGGCTGGGTTGATCGTTTCAAATGTCTGACCGCCGGCAGCCGGTACATACTTTCCGTCAATAAACAAGTGGACCGGCCTTTCTAAAAAGTCCTTCACCTTCGCCTTTAATTGAATTCCTGCAGTTAACATCTATTGGTTCCCCCTTTAATACGTTTTCATAGGATCATTCTTGCAGTCCGGCAATCTATTAAACTTGCGGCACCGTATTTAAATGGGACAGAATATCTTTTAGCCTTTGTTCTTCTGCCGCTGTCAAGCCAAGGCGAGGGTAGCGGGACGGACCGCCAGCCTGGCCGTTTAACTCCATGGCCCGCTTAACAATCTGGACGTATTTTCCCGATCCTTCAAGGAACTCACAAAGCGGCAGAATCCGGTCGTTGATGGCCCACGCCTGCTCAATCTCTCCTTGCTGCATATGGTTAAACATCTCCGTCACAAGCTTCGGCACAATATTTCCGGCTACAGAAATCCATCCGGTTGCCCCAACTAAGTAAGATTCCATAACGAGCTCCTCTGCCCCGCAAAACACCTCCGCTTCTCCTTGTCTCGCCAAGTCCCGCACTTTCCGAATGTCGCCGCTGGACTCCTTAATATGCGTCACCCGCTCACACTCTTTCCCAATGCGGAGCATCAGCTCGGTGCTCATATCGACTCCTGATGTAAAAGGGTTGTTGTACAACATAATCGGCAAGTTGACCGCATCCGATATCTCTTTAAAATGGAAGAAAATCTCTTCTTCCTTCGGCTTGCAGTAATAGGAATTGATAATTAAAGCAGCCGCGGCACCATGAGCTTCCGCCTGCTTTGTATATTCAATCGTTTCTCTCGTCGTTTCTGCCGCTGTTCCGACGATCACCGGAATGCGCCCATCCACTTCCTTCAGTACCATTTCGACCATTTGGAACTTTTCTTCCTTGGTCAGACTGACAAATTCCCCGGTGCTGCCATTGATGACAAGGCCGGCAACTCCCTGATCAATAAAGTACTGAACATTGCTTTTTACCCCTTCCCAATCAATCTCCTGTGCTTCCGTCATCGGGGTAATTAATACTGGATATGCGCCTCTAATAGCTGTCATAATTGTGTCCTCCTTTAAATGTTGGTTAAGATGTTTTTTCATTGGTCAGCTTTGCTTTCGCTGCCGGCCGGTTAGCTGCTCCTTCAGCATTGGTATACCAAATAAATTTGTTCGTAAATCCATACAGAAGCGTGATGCCTACGGCCAGAAAGTTAAACCATAAAAACGGCAGATAAGACAGCGTCGAAACGCCAAGTACGGTCGCCATGTACACACCTCCGTCACTCCATGGCACCATCGGAGTCGTGACCGTTCCGCCGCCTTCTGTATTCCTTGACAGCACTCTGCGGTCAATGCCGAGCCGGTCATAGTTTTTCTCGGTAATTTTGCTGGCCGTAATGATGGATACGTAAGCGGCCCCTCCAAAAAAGTTGCCGAAAAATCCTGCGAGAACAGTGGAAAGCGTCACTTTCCCCGCATTATCCGCCCAGGCAAGCATTTTGTTGCAAATAACTTGTAAAATGCCAATCTGCTCCATTAAGCCGCCGACTCCAAGAGCAAAAATAATCAAAACGATGACTTCCAGCATGGAAACAATGCCGCCCCGGTTCAATAAGTTATCGATAAATTCGACGCCCGACTCGATAGAAAACCCGCTATAGGAGCTTCGAACCGCTTCAAGCAGCGGCATTCCCTGGAACAAATAAGCCCAGACCGAGCCGAGCAATGCTCCAAAAGCGATCGTGGGGATAGATGGCTTTTTTAAAGCAAGCAGCAAAATAACAAGGGCTGCAGGAACGAGCATATACCACGAAATGCGGAAGTGATCTTGCAGGGCGGCCATGGTTGCCTCTGCCCGGCTCAGGTCCCCATTGCCATTCACATAAAAGAAGCCTGTCAGTAAAAATAAGATCCCGGTAATGATCCAAGCCGGCGTACTGACATACAGCATCGATTTAATATGATCAATTAAATTTACCTTCGACAAGGAAGCGGTCATTACCGTCGTATCCGATAACGGAGATAGTTTATCGCCCACATAAGCGCCCGATATGACAGCTCCGGCTACGAGGGCCATGGGAATGCCGAAGCTGTGGCCAATCCCCATCATGGCAATGCCGGCCGTGCCTGCTGTTCCAAAGGATGTGCCGGTCGCAAGGGAGGTCACGGTACAAATCGCAAAAGCGGCAAACAAAAAGATCGTGGGATTGATGATCGTAAGGCCGTAATAAATGATGCTCGGCACTACCCCTCCGGCGATCCATGTGCCAATTAATGCCCCTACTGTAACGAGTACTAACACGGCTTCTAGTCCGTTGTTAATCCCTTTCAATATTCCTTGCTGCATATCGAAATAGCTGTAACCAATTTTTAAGCCGACCAGCATAATGACAAACCAGGAAACAAAGAGCGCCAATTGAATAGGCAGGCCGATTTGCGCGACAAATACGTACATAATAACGATGAAGCTGGTTAAAACAAAAGTAACCTCCAGTAAATTGGGCAATCTTTTTTGATGAGCCATGGGACCCCTCCTATGTTTTAAGGTAAGCGGTTACAGCCGGCCGCTCGCACCTACTTCAATAAAAAGCCGGACGGCAAAGGGTCAGTTGGATCTAGGATAGCGGTATGTGTGCCCGTAATGAAGCCGCGGCTTGAAAGCTTGCATCGGTGCCCTTCTTCTGTTTCCTCTCCCGGCCATGCTTCGATCAAGCTGCCGAATATGCTTTCATTCACTAGCGTCTGGCTGGAAGACATTTTGTTTTCAGCGAGCAAAAAGGCGCAGCAGGCAGCTGTCGCATCAAATCCTGGCGACCGAACAATCATTCCATCTTTGCGAAAAGTAATGCTTTTTATTTTCCCGTTGGACGCCTCCGATTCATCAAGCACAATGACGCCATCCACTTCCCATTGGCCGGATATCATTTGAAGAGTTTTCTGTCCCCACTTCTTCCATTCCGTTAGTTCGGCCAGGTCCATTTCAACGGCTGCCTCTTCTTTTGAAAGGAGAGCATAGACTCCTTCCGATTCGATGAGAGAAAAGGCTGGCGCGCAGCCGGAAACCTTCTCTATGATCCGGCAGGGTCCGCTCTCCAGCTGAACAGACACTACTTCTCCTTCTTTCATTGCAGCAGAAAGACCAATGAGGCCCGAAACAGTTTCTAATTGATACTGGCTGGACACTCGAGGAGAGAGAAAACCGCCTTCTAGCAGCGCGGTGATTACCGCTGCTGCCCCTCCATAGTGAACGGGCTGACTCTCTGTATGGGTAAAGAACAGCACAGACGCGTCTGCCCGGGGATCGATGGGCGGCAGAACGAGACAGCCCGTCAGCCCGGCAAATCCGCGCGGTTCATTTAACAGCAATTCCCGCTCCTTCTTGAAGGTGTCAGGAAGTCTCTCGTACAACTCCTTCAAGCTTTGATACCTTACGAGCGGCGGTACTTGAATGATACGAAATGCTTCTCCTGCTACATGGACATCGACCGTCGAATACAATGATTGAACCTTCATACCATCTCCTCCGTCTCATGTTCACTCATTGGCGGAATCAGCAAGAACCCTTCTCTTAACGGATCTTGTTCATTATAGAAAAACCGGTTCATTCCCATCAGCCAGGCAGAGCCGGAAATTCTTGTCTCCACTGTTTCTACTTGTCCTGCGTCTGCTGTTTGTACAATCACGCCGCGGAACAAGGAGCCGACGATGCTTTCATGAACAAAAGGCTCATTGATTCCGATTTCTTTTTTCTTATACATCACAGCAAGCTTTGCTGACGTGCCGGTGCCGCATGGGGAACGGTCAATTCCTCCGGGAGGCACAACGACTGTATTTTTGACGTCCGCCCGGTCATGAGTCGGTTCACCGTAAAACTCCACATGCGTTAGTCCCCGAATAAAAGGATGATGGGGATGGACAATCTCTGTTTGCTGATTAATCTCATTGCGAATGCTGATTGCTCTTTCAATAATCAGGGAAGCCTGATCGGGAACGAGCTCCAAGCCGACTGATGCCGCTTCGATAATAGCGTAAAAGTTGCCTCCATATGCGATATCTGCCTGCACTTGCCCGATGCCTGCCACGTCAACAGATACACTCTTTAACCAAAAAGCAGGCACATTGCAAAAGGAAACCTCCTTCGCTTTGCCGTTTTCCACAGTGATTTCAGCCTCTACAAGCCCGGCTGGTGTATCAAGCTTCAAGGAGGTAACAGGCTCTTTCACTGGAATAAGCCCCGCTTCTACTAACGCTGTGCAGACGCCGATCGTATCATGCCCGCACATAGGCAAATATCCGCCGGTTTCAATATAGATCACCCCAATATCCGCATCCGGATGACACGGCTCTGTAATTAACGCCCCTGACATCACATCATGCCCCCGGGGTTCGTTCATCAGCAGCTTGCGAATCCAGTCATGCTCCTTTTTCATATAAAGCATTTTTTCAGACATCGTTGCCCCTTCCAGCTTAGGCAAGCCGCTAATGACGGTTCTCGTCGGATTGCCGCCGGTATGCGTATCGATAGTGGTAAAAACTTTTTGTGCTTTCATCTGCTTAACACCCTTTCTGCAAAACGGTCATAACGCAAAGGATCTACCGGAATCGAGGGCTCTTTTTCATTAATCAGCTCTTCAATGATTTTCCCTGTTACCGCTGCCAGGCTGATCCCATCGCCCTCATGCCCTGCTGCAATGTAAAAATTCGGCAGTTCATCGACCCGGGACACGATCGGCAAATGATCTTCTGTCCACGGACGCAGACCCGCATAAGAGCGGATGACCATCATATCTGCCATCTTCGGATAAAACCGAATCGCCCGGTTGGCAATACACCGGATTACTTCGTCGCTCACTTTCGTATGGAATCCCACAAACTCGCGGCTGCTGCCTATCAGGAAGTTTTGGCTTTCTGTTGGTTCAAATACGAGAGCCACCCCGTATTTTTCAGTGAGAGGATCGACGTGGCGCACACCGCCAAACTTAGAAATTAAATAGCCAAATTCCATTACCTTGCGGCCGCCGACCGGCTGTTGTCTTGAAGCAACAATAATATGCCCTTTTCTCGGAGCAATTGGAATGGATAAATCGAGCATCGAGCCGATAAAAGGAGCCCATACGCCAGCCGCATTCACCACATGATTAGCCGTAAATGCCCCCTTTGTTGTTTCAATGCGGAAGGTGCCGTTCTGCTCCCTGTTCATGCTTTTTACCTCTGTATGCTTGTATGCCTTCGCTCCGTATTTCCTGGCCGCTTCCAAAAGACCAAATGCCAGCAAGTAAGGATTGACGGTTGAATCCGTAGCGCATTCCAGCCCTCCCAGCAAGTCATCAGCAAAATAGGGAGACTCCTCCCGGATATCCTGCCTATCCAGCATGCGAAACGGCAAACCTGCTGCTTTTTGGCGATCGACCCATTGCTGTGCCGCCTCCATCTCCTCTTCTGTTTCGCAAACAAGAATGCTGCCCGGTGCCCTGTATTCAAAAGGCTCCTCTAATTCCCTGCTGAGTTCATCGACCAAGTGCTGGCTGAATAAAGACATCTGGCTGTCAAAGCCTGGATCCTTGTCAATGGCAAGAATATTGCCGTCACAGCGTGAAGAAGTACCGCTAACAAATTCTCCTTTCTCGATGACCGTGACATCTCTGCCGTACTTTGAAGCGTAATAAGCGATGGAGCAGCCAATAATGCCGCCGCCGATAACTGCTATGTCACAATGCTTCATCCCACTGCCCCCTTTTCCAGTCCTCCTCTTCCTTCATGCAACGAACGTGCCAATGAAGATAGTTCATCCCGCGGCCTCCAAAAAAGAATATTTAAAATATTTAAACATTTATTGTATAATATTTTTTACAGTGTCCAAAAAATTAGACAAGGAGAAGAAGGCGATGCTCTTTTCTATTCAATCCATTAAAGAACTGATCGAAAGCGAACCGGCGAAAAGCACAGTGGCTAAAAACAAAATATATAAACAGCGCGGAACATTTTACTTGGATCACGGCCAAACGCCGATACTATGTGAAACGGTGGATGCCGATGCTTCGGTAGAACAGGTCCTTTCCGCTTTTCAGAAAGCGCCGGCCGTGGCTGTCCTGGAAAAAAACGGGGTTGTCAGCGGCTCCATTACTGCTCCCCAATTGATGGAATGCCTTTATGCGGCCTATCAGCACCTTCAAGCGTTTTACCAAACAGTGATCCAAACCACCGATGCCTCCGTTACCGTCATTGACCGCGAGAAACGGGTACGCACGTGGACAAAGGGAGCGGAGCGAATTTTCTCCTTAACGGAAGCGGAGGTTCTTGGACAGCCGATTACTCAGTTTTTTGAGCCGAATAAGTTGGAAATCCTGCATACGTTATATGAAGGAAAAAGAATCAACAGCCATTTTCACCAGCCGCGCGCTGACTTATTTGTTTTAATCAATTCCAACCCCGTTCTCTACAATAACCGCATCATTGGCGCCGTTGTATCTGAAACAGATGTGACCAATCAAGTCATGCTCAACGACAAATTGTTCACGATGTCTACTGAAGTGCACAGGCTTGAACAAGAAGTGGCTAAATACAAGCATTCAACCGATCCATTTCAGGCGATTAAAGGCAACAGCGCCTCCCTCCAGCAAACCGTTCAGCTGGCTAAAAAGGTGTGCAGCGTGAAATCCACTGTGCTGATCTTGGGAGAGAGCGGTGTAGGGAAAGAGGTATTTGCCAAGGCCATTCACGAAGCGAGCGAATCTCCGGATGCTCCCTTTATCTCTATCAACTGCGGCGCTATTCCTGCTTCGCTGTTCGAAAGTGAACTGTTTGGCTATGAACGCGGCGCTTTCTCGGGAGCCGACCACAAAGGAAAAAAAGGAAAGATTGAACTCGCCAAAGGAGGGACGTTGTTTTTAGATGAGGCAGGAGAAATGCCGCTCGATATGCAAGTAAAGCTTTTGCGTGTATTGCAGGAACGGACGTATTACCGTGTGGGCGGCGAGAAAGAATGCAAGGCTGATTTTCGCCTGCTTGCCGCTACGAATCAGGATTTGCCTGCACTTATTAAGAAGGGAGAGTTTCGCGAAGACCTTTATTACCGCCTAAATGTAGTCAGCCTGCACATCCCGCCTTTGCGGGAGCGCAAAGAAGACATCGTTGAATTGATGCACCATTTCCTGAATGAATTTTCTGTCCGTTATCAGCGGCCGATTCAGCAGCTGTCTCCTGAAGTGATGCAGGCGCTTTTCCAGCATGATTGGCCCGGAAACATCCGCGAGCTGCGCAATGTTATGGAGCGGCTTGTTGTATTTGCGACAGATGGAGTGATCAAAAAAGAGTATTTGCCTTTTTATGAAAGCACCCATCTTCAGGAGCAGGTAGCGGACAGGACGGAAGAGATCGATGAGACGATCCTTCCGCTCCAATATGAAATGGAGCGGCACGAGAAAAAAGTGCTTGAGCGGGCGCTGCGCCTTTCAAATGGCAATAAATTAGAGTGCGCCGAAAAACTTGGGATCACAAGGGCGACATTGTATAATCGCCTGAAACGCCTTGGCATGAATTAATCACTTTCCTCCCCAGTTGGTATGATTGTTGCATATTTTTTTGTATCAGCATCTGGAGGAGGAGAAACCATGATAGAAAACAAACAGCTTATTATTTGCCGCTGTGAAGAAGTCACTTACGAACAGCTGCAATCGACCGCCCGGCAGCATACATGCTCAGCGCGGGAATTAAAGCTCCGGACACGAGCAGGCATGGGGTTTTGCGGCGGCCGCACCTGCCGGATCGCCCTTGATGCCATTATGGACTCGTTCATTCCGGACGAAAACAAGGCGGTCATTCCATTGAAATATCAGCCTCCGATCCGACCGGTATCTTTCGGAACAGTAGGTGGGCGTCATGACTAGAATTATCGATCACGCGATTTTAGGAAAGCTGGACAGCCTGAAAAAAGTGTCCTTTCAGTTTAACGGGAAAAGCTATGAGGCTTATGAGCACGAAACAGTTGCCGCAGCTTTGCTGGCTAACGGCATCCGGCAGCTGCGTGTTCATGAGGAAAGCGGCACTCCCCGAGGCATTTATTGCAACATCGGGCACTGCATGGAATGCCGGGTAACAGTCAATCATCAGCCTAACGTACGGGCCTGCTTAACAAAGGTGGAAGAAGGCATGGCGATCGAAAGCGGGCGCCGGCACCCGACGCCGCTGAAGAAAACGGAGGGATTGCAATGACAGACTTGATTGTTATCGGCAGCGGACCGGCTGGACTAGCTGGGGCCATTGCCGCAGCCGGCACGGGCTTGAGGGTGACGGTTGTCGATGAATTTATCCGCCCTGGCGGCAGGCTCCTGGGACAGCTGCACCAGGAGCCGTCAGGTGAATGGTGGAACGGGATCAAAGAAGCCGAGAAGCTCCAGCACGAAGCGCATGCTTTAGGAATCAATATCCGCTGCGGTGTCTCTGTCTATAATATAGAAACAGCTGAAGCCGGATGGAAAGTCTATACAAACGAAGGCGTGCTGGAAGCCCCTTTTGTGTTAATAGCCACCGGGGCGGCCGAATACCCGATCCCGGTGCCGGGCTGGACCTTGCCGGGTGTTATGTCCATCGGGGCCGCTCAAGTCATGACAAATGTCCATCGGGTTCAAGCGGGAAGAAAAGGCATCATTATCGGCGCAAATATTTTAGCTTTTGCCATTTTGAACGAGCTGCAGCTGGCAGGAATAAAAGTGGACCGGGTGGTACTGCCTGAGAAAAACGCCGTCAGCCGGCAGGCAGGGGAGCCGGAAGCAGTCATCCGCTCACTTTTGAACGCCGCACACCTGGCCCCATCCGCTCTCCTGCGCTTCGGCAGCCGGTTGATGAAAAATGAAACCATCCGAAACATAGGTACACGTTTCTACCCTAAGAACGGCTTGAAAATTAACGGAACGCCGCTGCAGCTTCGAAAAGCGGCAGTAGAAATCATCGGCACAGAACAAGTGGAAGGGGTGCGGACCGTTGATATTGATGCATACGGACACGTCATTCCAGGCACAGATCGCCTGTATGAAGCCGATTTTGTCTGCATCGCAGGCGGTTTGTATCCGCTGGCAGAACTCGCCGCCGTGGCTGGATGTCCCTTTGAATATATCCCTGAACTTGGCGGTCATGTCCCCCGCCATTCCGAAACGATGGCCACCCCGCTTCCTGGGCTGTTTGTTGCCGGGAATATTACCGGCATTGAAAGCGGCAAGGTGGCAATGGCCCAAGGCACTGCAGCCGGTCTTTCTATCGCTAAACAGGCTGGAAAACAGGCCGCTGCAAGTGGCCGCCAGCTTGAGCAAGCCATCGAACATGTCCGGACGATCCGCCAGCAAGCGGCTATCCAGTTTCATCCTGACATTGAGCTGGGCCGAAGCCAGATGAATGAACAGTGGAAAGCCCATGAAGGAACTTCTGTTCAGCCTGGGGAAAAGATCGGCTAAAACAAGCGCTCACCTCCATTGGCCACCGGGGGTGAGCACCTGGATAGCAGATGATAAAAATAGGATCACTCCGTCATGGTAGCGAAGTGATCCACTGCTTTTAGCCTTTCAGCAGCTATTTTCCTTTACAGGTCTATAAGCGTTCCGACCTTTTTTTGCAGCGCTTTTTCATAGATATACTTAGCTACTATGATATCTGCTACCGCTAGACCGACAGATTCAAAGACGGTGATCTCTTCCTCCGTTTCCCTTCCCTTCAGTTCTCCACCGATGATTTCTCCCAGTTCTCCGTAAATATCACCCGCCTTAAATATTCCTTCTTGTATCGGGATTTGCAAGTCCCCTGTTTCTTCTAACGCCGCTTCTCTTGATTCCACCACGACCTTATGGGCAGAAGAAATCGCATGAGACGGCAGCTCCTGCATCGTTGGCCGAAAGGAACCGACAGCATTCACATGAACACCTGGCTGTAAACGTTCGGAAAAAACGGGTGTTGAAGAATTTGTCGCTGTCACGATAATATCTGCATTCTTTACTGCTTCATCAGCCTTTGTGTAAACGTGAACATGTTTATGAAATGAGTGTCTAATATATTCAGCTAGCTCATGCACCTTTTGCTCTGAGCGGTTGTAAAGGGACACTTCTTCAATGTCACGGACAGCGATCATCGCTTCAACAAGCCCTTTTGCCTGTCCTCCTGTGCCAATAATGGAAAGTTTGTTTGAATCGGGGCGGGATAAGTACTTTGTTGCCACCCCGGACAAAGCGCCGGTTCTGCACATCGTTAAGTAAGAACCCTCCAAGAGGGCAACCGGTTCTCCCGTCCTAAAATCCAACAGGATCACCGTGCCTGTTATCGTCTGTTTTCCCAGCTTTTTATTATTCGGGGCTACCGTTACTACTTTTACTCCCATACTGCCCGCCGCATCCGCTGCGGACGGCATGACCAATGCTGTATTTTGACCATCGTTGAAAGGAAGAGCGGCACGGATAGGCGTGACGGTCCTTCCGGATGAAAATTCCTTTAACGCCATCGCTGCGTGTTCAATCAATTCCTTCATATCTATTAAAGTTTTTTGCTCGTGTGCACGTATGATTAACATGGTTGATTCTCCTTTTTATTTCAATGTTGTACTGGGGCTCTTGGTTTATCTTGCTGAAGAAGCAGTTAAGCTAATAAAAAGCCGTTATTGAGCCGGTCACGGGGATCAATAACGAATTGATGAAACCCTGTAATGAACGCTTCCCCTGCAATCTTTGGAATGACCGCTTGATACTCGCCAATCTTCGTTACTGAGCATACTTCTCCGACGAATTGCCCGTCCGTGATGCTTTCATGAACAAACCTTTCCCCGGCCGCCAGTGCGCCCCGTTCATAAAGAGCGGCTATCCTCGCCGCAGTTCCTGAACCGCACGGTGAACGGTCCACCTGCTGATCGGCAAAAATAGTTACATTGCGCAGATCAGCCGTTTCACTTTTCGGTTCATCAGAAAAAATAACGCCGTACATTCCATGAATTTCTTCATATGGGTGCTTCACGTCTATTTGACTTTCGATGTAACGCTTAATTTTGTCTCCCCATATTTTTAAAGCTCCTAAATCGGCAGAGGATACCCTCAAATCGACCTCTTTGCTATCGACCACGGCATAAAAGGCACCTCCGTAAGAAAGGTCCGCTGTAAACTCATAGCCATCGATTTGAATCGGCACCTCTTTTCTGTAAACAAAAGAAGGCACGTTTTCGAACGCTACTGATTTGACCGCGGTGCCCTCACATTCAGCATACGCAGTGACAGGACCACATGGGCAGTCAATGGTAAACTTTCGGCTGCCGCCTTCTGCCTGATATATTCCCGTCTCAATGGCCATTGTCACCGCCGCAATGACACCGTGGCCGCACATCGTACTCCAGCCTTCATTGTGCATAAACAACACACCGAAATCAGAACCGGGATTAGCCGGAGGGGTCATGATGCACCCATACATATCGTAATGGCCGCGCGGCTCATGCATTAATATTTTCCGAATATGGTCTAAGTGCTCCATGCAATATGCTCGCCTCTCCAGCTGAGTTTTCCCTTGGATCTCCGGCAATCCCCCGGTAATGATGCGCAGCGGTTCTCCTGCCACATGAACATCAATCGTTGTAAACAGATGGTTGAAATGCATCCTATCTCCCCCTAAGTAAATAATAACATGCTTAATGACTACGGCTTCTAAGGGTCAGTCATTGAACGGCTTGCATACTGCCGCCTTCCCTTCCTTCTGCATCATGCAGGACTCGTGCCAACCTCAAAGCATTCATTCATAATTTTCAACAAATGTTTATAGACACAAATGTATATCTGAGATTTCTGGGCGCCTGCAGACTAAGCTAATGAGACAACCTCAATGACGGTGAAAAAAAGCAAACGGAAGAAACACTCTCTGCTTAGAAGAAGGGGTAATGAGGGCTTATTATGGAGAAATTTGGCTTTCATCTGAAACAAACGGCTGGGAACTGACCCGGCTGCCGCAGAACAACGTTAAAAGTAAAGCGACATTCCTTACTTTTCATCAATCAAGAAAACAGCTTTTTGGGAAACACGTTCTGCCTGTCAAATGATCAGACAGGTAGATTAATGTGAAAACCCCAAATACAAATAACCTCGCCTTAATTTTTCAGCGAGGTTAAAATAAAAATTGTTTGATTTTTGATCAAAATCTTTTCGCCAAACTAAAAAACAACTATAAAGCCATTTAAAAATTTAAGCTGTCTTTCATACCGATATCGATTAATTTTTCGGTTTAAAACTGTAGATAGCATTTGTTAATCTATACTGGATACGCTCAAATGTTTTTGCCTCACGCGATCCAAGTTGATTATATTCATAGTATGGGTGTTCGCCAACGCTTTGATAACAGTAATAGTAGTTATTATACTTTTTGATTAAATCATAGGGTGCCGATTGATAAAAATCCCATTTTGATGCCGGGATGATGTGAATAGAGGCAAGGTAAGGCTCAAAGCCAAGATGTGTAGTGTTGTTATAATAAAAGTGCGTCGACAGGACTCCATCTTTCTTTTTCTCCTCCTCAACGGTCACTTTAGTCTTTATGTAATTAGGCAATTCAAGTTGATAATTAAAACTAGTGCTGTAAAGGGTAAAAGTTTTGAAGTCATCACTCAATGCTTTTGCCAGAAAGACAGAAAACTGAGCCCGGGTAAGCGTTGCATCTGGCTTAAATGTCCCATCTGGATAGCCTACAGTAATATTGTGCTCTGCTAAGGCAGAAATGTACGGGCGGGCCCAATGGCTTGATGGTACATCTTTAAAGCTCATATTCTTGGAAGCTTTCAGTTTAAAAGCCGAAGCGATCATCCTTGCCATTAATTGGCGTGTCATAGGCTCATTAGGTTTCAAATAAGTGCTTTTTGGAAAAAGTCCTTCGTCCATAATAGCCGCAGTATGTTTATAGCCGCTACTCATCGCGGATAAATCTTTGAACCCAGGATCCGGGCGGTTTGATAGGTCTAATTTTAATGCATTGGCCAGTAAAATCATTGCTTGTATGCGCGTTACAGGTGCCTGCGGGCGAAAGGAAGCATCGTAAAACCCATTAATAACTTTCTTGCCCGTTAAGTATGTAATTTCATCTTTTGCCCAATAGGTATTGCCCACATCTTTAAATGCAGCTGAAGCAGCTATAGAACTAGTGAAAAATAAACAACAAGCTATGAGCATACTAAAAACTTTTTTCAAAAGTACCCCTCCATCCTTATCAGTTAGACTACTTACAAACTCTTTTTAAGTTACCATATCACCAGCAAAAAGGATATATCATTATGAATAATATTACATACTATCAATAAACTGGTATTTATTTTAAAAACGGAGCGGCGAGTTCTGCCCGCGCTTGACTAGAGCCGGCGTCACCCCACAAAGCGAAGCGCTGGTTAGAGTCTGTTCAAAGTATTGTTAACAGTTTTCTCATTTAGGTTCTACTTAGAATGATGCCACTGCAGGGATTATAAAAATAAGAAAATACCCTATCCATCTTTAAGAAAGTCCTGCACATACATTAGAAACTTCTTAGTAGCCGGGGAAATATTTTTCATAGAGCTCACCGCAATTCCGAGGGAGCGGAAAATAGGCTCGTCTATCTCTTTCAGATGAATGTTGCGTTGTTGTCCCCGGAGGACGAGTTCGGGAAGGATGCTGATGCCCAGCCCCATTTCGACCATTGCCATAATGGCGTAGTCATCGCCTGCCGTAAATTTAATGTCCGGCTTGATGGCAGCTTTTGTGAGAACGCGATTGATATCATCGTCGGAGCCTTTGCGCGGCATGATAAACGGCTCATCTTTGATCTCCGACAGATCGATCACGGGGCAGGTGCTTAACGGGTGCTCAGGAGGAAGCAAAATGAGCATTTGATCCTGCTGCAGCGGGATGGCTTCAATTTTGCTGCAGGTTGGAAGGGACACAAATCCGCAATCAACCTCGCCGCTCATAATCCACTCCTCCATTTGGCGATAATCTCCTTCGGCCAAATGGATCGTGATCCTTGGAAAGTCCTGCTGAAAGCGCTTAATAATGGCCGGCAGCCAATGTACGGAAACACTTGTGAAGGTGCCGACATAAACCGTTCCGGCTTCCATTCCATGAATGGCCGCGATCTCCTGTTCCAAATGCTCATTCCATTTCAATATTTCTCTTATCGTTCTTACCACTTGTTCACCGTTTCTAGTCAATTTAATTCCGGAACGGCCGCGCCGGATAAGCAGGAACCCAAACTCCTCTTCCAGGCTGTTGATGATATGGCTAACCCCTGATTGTGTATAACCCATCACTTCCGCAGCTTTTGTCAGACTCCCATAGTGAATCACTTTCATCAATACCTTATATTTGCTGATGCTCATAAATGCCCCCTCTTTATATTAGTTTTTCTCATGTTTCTCATAAGAAACATTCGTTTTACTTGTATATCTAAGCTTAGTATACTGAATTTACTGAAAGGAGGGGAGTGGAATGAATGCATTTAAGGCAGATTTATTAATGCTATTTGTTACGCTTTGCTGGGGATCATCCTATCTTTTTATGAAGATGGGGTTAGCTTCCCTTTCCGAATTCAATGTCATCGCCCTGCGGTTTGGCTTGGCTTTTCTGCTGTCAGCCGCTTTCTTTCACCGGCGCTTGCGCTTGATGGATCGGGAAGCGTTAAAGTTTGGCCTGCTTTTGGGGAGCGTCTTGTTTCTTGTCTTTACGATGCTTACTTACGGTTTAAGAACAACATCTGCTTCTAATGCAGGCTTTTTAGTCAGCTTAACGGTCATCTTCGTTCCGCTTCTTCATTCCTTTATGCTCAAAAACAAGCTGGACGCCAAGCTGATGGCTAGTACATTGCTGGCCTTAACAGGCATTGGCCTGCTTACGATTCAACCGCCCTTCCGTATTTTGACCGGAGATCTATTATGTGCAGCGGCGGCGTTTTTCTATGCTTTACATATTATTCTGGTTGAACAAGCGGCCCAAAAGGCGGATCCCTTAAATGTAGGGATCATCCAGTTAGGAGTGGCGGGTTTACTCGGCTTTGTATTTTCGCTGATGCTTGAAACGCCCTCCTTGCCCGCTTCTGCGGAAGGCTGGATCGCCATCTTAATGCTAAGCATTGTATGCAGTGCCTTCGGCTTCATTATTCAAACGGTTGCCCAAAAATACACTTCTTCGACGAAAACGGGGCTGATCTTTTCCATGGAGCCTGTCTTTGCCGCTTTATTCGGCTTTTTATTTATGAAAGAAGTGATGAATGAAACAGAAATTCTTGGCGCTTCCCTTGTCTTGTTCAGCATTGTTGCCACCAGCCTGAAGCGAGGCAAGGCATCACTTGCCGCTGAGCGCGGAAAAGCAGGAGCCTAGACAAAAAAGGTACTTCTGACACCTTATTTACGGTCTTGCACCAGTTTGCGAAGGCACTTCACCAAGTGCCTTCGTTTTTTCAACAGCTGTTTGTCTTCTGCAGCCAAAAGTGTCTGAGCTTGAACATTTCTCCTTAGTGAATCGCGATGTAAATTTCAACTTCCCCGGCAGGATAATATTTTTCAAAGTCGCATGAATAAGTTCTTTTTAATAAACCGGCTTCTTCCTGATCCCATATCTTGCTCCACGCCTTCAGCAGCCCCTGTTCATCGGCGGTATCCACCTTAAACACTTCATATCTATCGTGATTCGGCAAATGAAACCGGGCTCCCCCGCGATCTTCTTCAATGGCGACGCTTAATGAATAGTCCCCCCTGTAATTACTCTGGTAGTCATAATAAAGTCCATATACATTTCCCCGATACTTTCCCAGTTGGCGAAAAGCCTCTTCCCACATCGTTTGAATCTTGCTCATCATTTGCTCATCCTCAAAGTTATTCGTTCGGATGCTATTTATTGCGTACAGGTTCATGCTTGAGCTCCTTTTTAATCAGTCAGATTTTATTTTTTACAAAAACAAACATTTGTTCCTGATTTTGATTATAGAACATATGTTTGTTTTTATCAACCTTAAAAATCTATCAACAAATGAAGAAAAAAAGAAAACAACGTTTAAAGAAAGAAATCTTGATTCTTTGTAGTAAACTTGATCGTTCACCCAAACCGGATTAAGTGACATCAAACAGCAAGTTGATGGCTCTTCTTGGCGTCTCTTCAAAATTTTCTCTTGCACCTCCAGCTACGTAAGGCTTTATAGTGAATATATACTTTTTAGGGAGGAATCGCGATGCAAGAACAAAACAAGTATTCCGTTGGAGAATTTTCGGAAAAAACGGGGATCTCTATTCGTACGTTGCATTATTATGATGAAATTGGCCTTCTGCAGCCAGAAAAACATCCATCGTCTGGACACCGCATTTACACCCATCAGGATATTCTCACCTTACAGAAAATTATCAGCTTAAAGTTCCTTGGATACAGTTTAAATGAGATTATTCATTTGATGCACGAACCGCGTTTTACCGTTGATCTCAACGAAACGTTAACCTTTCACTTCCAAGCGCTAGAAAAAGAAAAAGAGCGGATTGACCAATCAATGGCTGCCATTAAAAGAGTGATTAGACTGTTAGAAGAAGAAGGAGAAGTGGATAGCGCCATCTTATTCAGTCTCATTCATGGCATGCAAACAGAAAACATCCAAAAAGAATGGATGGAACAGCACCAGCTGTCGGATGTGATGGAGGGGCTGTCAAAGAAAACCGAAGAGGAAAAAATCACACTGGATCAGACCTTTATTCAATTGGCTAAGGAAGTAAAGCAGCTCTACGGCAAGCCTGCAGAGGACCCAGAAGTACAAGAAATGATTCAAACCTATCTTGAAGCCTCTCTTGAGTTTCTTGGCGAGGATTTAATTCAAACACTAGCCGATCTTAATGTAGCGGAATTAGAACCGGATATCGAGGAATTGGAGAATATATCACCATCTCCATTCACAGAAGCTGAACAATCATGGCTCAACGCGGCAATGGAATACTATATGAAACACCAAGACTTCAAGTGGAACTTCTGGGGGGATGAAAAACCAAGAAGCTAAGAGGCTAACAGCGGCAAAGATGATAGTGCCATAGGTAGCTTCAAAAGATATCACGCAAGACAAACGTGGTTCGGAATGAAAGCAGCCCGAACCGCTTTTCGTTTTTTAGATAACTTTCCAGTCATTCGCGAGAAAGACAGGCCTCTCCAAGTCGATGATTCAGGCCACTTTCGGGTTCTGCCAAGTCCAGTTGGCCATTTACTTGAGAATCATCGCAGCGAAAGAAAGCATCGACAACTTCTCCAAGCTCCCTATCGTCTGCTCCATTTGACGAACCAGATAATTCCCTGGCACAAGCTGATCTAGAGCAACCCTATCCATTTGGTCCCGTTGCATAGGATGGTGTTTGGGAAGCCTCTTCCTCACCTCAAGTTCTTTATACAACTGTCCTCTTTTTGTGCACTTGGTTGATTGGAATGGAAGGCGTGAAGACTCCGGCGGGACCTGCGGGACAGGTGAGACCCCGCAGGAGCCTTGGCGCCGAGGAGGCTCACCGCCCGCCCCGCGGAAAGCGAAACGCCTGGAGTGGAAAGCAACCGACCTATCCACATACAAAATAAAAAGCACAGATGATGTTTCATTCAGCCGCTTGATAACGGCAGGATGATTCCATTTTCAAACCGCTATAGCCATATGGCTGTCCTCTTTTTATACTTCGGTTGATTGGAATGGAAGGTGTGAAGACTCCAGCGGGACCTGCGGGACAGGTGAGACCCCGCAGGAGCCTTAGCGCCGAGGAGGCTCACCGCCCGCCCCGAGGAAAGCGAAGCGCCTGGAGTGGGAAGCAACCGACCTATCCATAAACAAAAGCTACATAATGGTTATTATGTAGCTTTTGACAATGAACTTTGTATGGGACCTCTAACAAGATATGGCTTGAAAGTACCTTCTTAGCCTCACCATACCATCGAACGTTTTCTGATCTGTCCCCGGTGCTCTTCCTCCCAACCTCCAAGCATGAAAATGAATTTATACCGATCTCTCCGCCAGATCGACATGTTCAAAATGCTCCACCACTGGAAATGGGTCATAAAAATGATGCAATAGCCGTTTCCACTCTTGATAATCCTGAGATTGCCTAAATCCCACGGTATGGTCTTCTAACGTTTCCCAATTGACTAAAAGCAGATACTTTCCCTGTGCTTCCATACATTTATGAAGAGTATGGTTCACATACCCCTTCATTGATGAAATAATGGCAGAAGCTTGCTTGAACGTTTTCTCAAATTCACTTTCTCTTCCTTGCTTTACCTGAAGCATGGCAGCTTCTAGTATCATGAATCATCATCCTTTTGATTTTTATATATCGTACATTACTATAAAGCCCTATACAGAAGACTCATCCACTCGTTATCTGCTCATCTGCAAACCTGCATCGTTATCAAAACAAAAACGTTAAGCAGAGAAACCCTTTAATGTTATATATTGTAAAATAGGCTATAAGGAGGGCACAAATGCCGCCCGATCCATCCATTCTTGTCCTTAACACCACACGGTTCATTGAGCGGTTCCTGTGCGCTATAAAAGGGAGTGGAGGTCCGCTCAACGAACCGATGGCTTTTTTATCAAATATTAATTTTCAGGACTCTTCCCATCTTGCCTAATTCAGAATCAATGTACTCTTTGCTGTAGTCATAGCCAATCAGCGCAATGACTTTGCCTGTAGCGTCTATCACTGGCGCGAGGCTTGTTTTCCATTCGCCATAGATATCTCTATATAGCTTGGTTACTCCGACCCGTCCCTTCACTGCATCGGCAGCTACTTTTGCAAATTCCGGCGTTCCTTCGTATAATTGCCCAGGCTGCATGGTAAAGTCTTTGTCCGCAGCCAGCGTCCTAAACATTTTATTGTCAACCATATCGAAAATGAAAGCCCATTTAATGCCCCCTGCCTGTTTTCTGATCATCGTCAGCTGGCTCTGCAGCTTTTGAAAGATCGGATTGGAGAAAGAAGGTTCCCTCTTTAATTCGCTAACTTCTTCCGGCTGTATGATGGCCGCTGTAGCTATGGCCACGGAGCGCAGCCGGGTATTCAGCTGATTTTCGAGGATATCTCTTTTTGCAGACGGGACTGCGGTCTGTTCCGACAGTTTCGCCAAAATCTTCTTATACTTTCTGCTCATTGTAGGCTGGCTGACATCGAGTACCTTGGCTGCCAATTTAATCGACTTGTATTTTTCCATAGCCATATTGATTAATTGTTCTTCCACGAGATCCATCGCTTCTTGAAGCGGCATCAGGTGATTAAATATGGGCGGCGATGCTTGCGCAGCCTCTTGCTCAAGCGGGAAAAATTCCTGAACCGCAGAAGCATCTACTATCGCCTCTTTGCTTGTCACAACCATTCTCTCAATCACATTTTCAAGCTGCCTGATGTTTCCCGGCCATTCATAGATCGACATCAAATCAATGGCATCTTGATTAATTTGAATAGCCCTGTCATACAGACCATTGTATTTATGCAAAAAGAAGCTAATTAAATAAGGGAGTTCTTCAATTCTTTCCCTCAATGCGGGAATCTTTATAGGAATCACATTGAGGCGATAGTAGAGATCTTCCCTGAATTTCCCTTTATTCACCAGGCTTTTAATATCCTTATTGGTAGCCGCAATAATTTGGATATCAAGTTTGACGGTATCCGAGCTTCCCAAACGGGTGACTTCCCTTTCCTGCAGAACCCTCAGCAATTTCACCTGGAGATTGATCGGCATCTCGCCGATTTCATCGAGAAAAAGAACTCCTTTATTCGCCAGTTCAAACTTGCCCAGCGCGCCGCTCTTCCTTGCACCGCTAAAGGCCCCTTCCTCATAGCCAAACAGTTCGCTTTCCAGCAGGTTTTCAGGAATGGCTCCGCAGTTCACGGCGATAAACGGCTTGCTTTTTCGAATGCCGAGATCGTGAATGGCCCGTGCTATGACTTCCTTGCCCACTCCGGATTCCCCCAGCAAAAGAACCGAGGACGAAACTTTTGCGGCCATTTCAACCGTGCTCAAAACATCCATCATTTTTTGGCTCTTCACAATAAACAGCCTGGAAATGTCTTTCGGGAGCGATTTAGAAAAATCAATTTTATCTTCCACAACGTTTTCCATTAAAATACTGTCGCTTCTCGAAAGAGCTTTAAGTCCCCATGTGCAATATTTTTTGCCGTCCAGTTCATGCGCCGGATAATAAGTGATCAGGATTCTTTGGTTATTCCAAGTCGTTTGGATAATCGACCTTTTCTCTTCATTCACCAGCTCGTCCAGGGATGTTTCATTATAAAAAGTTGTTTTCCCAATCTCGAATAAGTTCATGCCGGCCAAATCACATGTGTTTTCTTTAATTTTTAGAAATTTTCCGAAATTTTCAATTATAAATCCGTGCTCATCCGTGATTATCAATTCATCATATATCCTCAAAAGAGTTGACTGTAACACATCAGTAAGGACAGTATGCACGTAAATCAACACCTTCCCCCCATTTTATCCCCCAAGGGTATTTCAATTTTAAATGAAAATTTCATAAATGGAAATGCGTTTTTTGTAGAAAGCTGTTTTGTAAGGGTTTTCAGACGGCACGGAAGTTGCAATATTAAAATAAATCTCAATATTCTAATCATTGTAAAGAGGGGGAAGTTCTGTTGAAAAAAGAAAGCATGATTGAAAAAAATATGGCATCTGCAGATACATTTGTAAAGAGTTTGTATACCGACCTGCATGACCGGATTCAAAGCTACGAGCAAGAAGAAGCCAATGCTGACAAAATGAGAATCAGCCATACCATTCCCGAATTGGCGATAATCGGGGCAATTTCAGTATTCTTGCTGTTTGTTATTTTCTAAAGCCTTAATGCTCTATAGCCAGGTGAAATGCCCGTCACCTGCTAAATAAAAATACCCGGAGGTTAAAATGAGTAAAAACAATTCCGCTATTTCAAAAGATGTAGCCTTTGGCTTTCTGCCTGCACAAAAAAGTGACCGCGTGTTTGGCTTTTGGGATTTGGTTCTCATTCAAGTGGGAATCGGCATTTCTTGTATCTGCATACTTGTAGGCGGATATACGGGGATGATGCTCAGCGCGCAAGAAGCCATCGCGTCCATTTTGTTTGGAAATGCCTTGCCTTTCCTGTTAATTGCGCCGATCATTCTTCTTTTTTCCAGGTACGGCGTGGATACTTTCATCGGTTTCCGCAGTGCGCTGGGTTACTTAGGCTCAAATATCTTTTATTTTATCTTCATGTTCCTTACGATCGGCTACATGTCCATTGCCTTCTTTATGGCGGGACAAGCATTGGTCAAGATTGCTTCTGTGGCGGGCCTGCCGGAATTTTTCACAACTAGGACAACCGGAGCGCCTTTCTTTGCCATCATCATCTTTGCCATTGTCTTTTTGATCACTTTTCAAGGACCGCTAGTCATGCGCAAATTCAATTTAATAGGCGTTCCAGCGATTTTATTGATGACTTTAGGTCTCATCGCCCTTTTAATGCTCGGGCAAGGACTGGATAAAATATTCTCTTTATCGCCGCCTGAACCTTATGATGAGCATTCCCGCTCACTTATTACAGCGTTAGAAATCAATATCGGGCTTGGGTTCTCCTGGCTTCCTTATCTCGGCCAATACAGCAGGCTGGCCAAGAGTGAAAAGTCCGCGTTTAAAGCCGGATTCTTCAGCTACGGGATTATCGTGAATGTCGCTGTAATATTGGGAGCCCTGGCGGCACTAGTAGTGGCCTCCTTAGATCCAACTGATTGGATGTTCGCGATCGGCGGCACATGGATTGGCATTATCGGCCTTTTGCTGCTTACCCTTGGAAATATCACGGCAGGAACCTTCCTGATGTATTCACAAGCAATCAGCTTTAAAACCGTGTTTCCAAAGAAATCCTGGACGGCGGCCATGGCAACGGCGATACCGACTGTCCTGTTATTGTTAAGCGCTTCTTTTTACGATGCGTTCGGATCTTTCATCACTGTGATTTCCTATATCATGGCGATATTTGGAGGAATCGTCATTGCTGACTTTTTCTTCGTAAAAAAACAGAAGATTTCCATCCGGGATCTTTACGATACAAACGGAAGCTATTATTACTGGCGAGGAGTGAACCCATCCGCCATTGTAAGCTTTATCATTGGCACGGTGGTGTATTGGAGCTTGTACAATCCGGTAGCTGATACGTCGAGCAGCTTGTTCTACTATATGTCCGCTGGGATTCCGGCATACTTTGCGGCAGGGATATGCTATTACGTTTCAGCCAAGTACATCTTTTCGTATGATGCCGATCTAAGCGTGACCAGCACTTCTTTGCCGTCCAAAAGCAACGACGCTGTTTAATCCGGAAAATTTACTTTTGAAATAAAATTTCCAAATTGAAATCATCCAGGCGAATGCAAAGCTCACTTATCCTGATGCAGCCTGGCATTCTTCGAAAATAACGCTTGGCACGGATATTGCAACTACTGAATCAAGAAAACGATTTCACAAAAATTATTGGAAGGAGGGATACTTTGACTATCTTGGCAATTGGGTTAAATCATGAGCGGGCTCCCCTGACCATCAGGGAACAGACGCACTTTGACATGCGCGAAAAGAAGGAGATGGAACTTCAATTAATCTCTAATCCCGTCATTAAAGAATGCTTGGTTCTCAGTACATGTAACCGGACAGAGATTTATGCAGCTGCAGACAATCTTTGTTTGGCAGCAAAGCTAGTAAAAGAAAAGCTGCTGAAAAAAGTGACCAAACACTATCACACAGCCGAAAAAGCAGTTTATGTGAAAGCCAATGATGAGGCTGTTGCTCATTTATTTAGCGTCATTTGCGGTCTAGACTCCTTAGTTATAGGGGAAGCGCAAATCCTCGGGCAGGTTAAACGGGCATTTTTCGACAGCCAAGAGAGCGGTCACACCGGCCGGCTGTTCAACCGTCTTTTTCAGCAGGCGATAACGATTGGAAAAAGAGCGCATACGCAAACAGCCGTAGGAAAGCAAGCGGTTTCCATCAGCTATGCAGCGATTCAAATGCTGAAGCAGAAAACTCCTCCATTAGAGCGGAAAAAAGCCCTGCTCATTGGCGCAGGAACGATGAACAAGTTAGCTGCCAGGCACTTAAAGGAAGCAGGATGCAGCCAGCTGTTTTTTACAAACCGCACATTAAATAAAGCGGAAGAATTAGCCGCTGTCCATAATGGGAACGCTGCCCCTTTGGATCAGTGCTTGCAGCTGCTGGAGCAAGTTGATGTAGTCATTTGCTCTATCGATAAAGCGGATTATCTGCTGAACAAAGCAGATGTAATCAACCTTGCAGGAAAAAGAAAAGAACGTCCTCTTACTTTCATTGATCTCGGGGTTCCAAGAAACATAGATCCCAAAATTGGCGAACTGGACAATGTTCATTTATATGACCTGGATCATTTAAATGACATCATTGCTTCCAACCGGCAGCAACGGTTAAGAGAGGCAAATAAGATCAAGCAGCTAATAGCAAATGAAGTAAATGAATTTCATGCGTGGAGAAAAACATTGCCTGTTACGCCCCTTATCCAAGAACTGCAAGAAAAAGCTTCTGGTATCAAGGCGGAGGCAATAAAGCACATTCAAAATAAATCCCCCGGCCTCTCTGAAAAAGAAAAGCAGGTTATTTTGAAATACACAGAAATGATTTCCAATCAACTCATCCGCCAGCCGATTCTTATGCTGAAAGAGATTGCTTCGCAGGAAGAGACTCCTGAAAAAAAGGTGGAATATCTGAAATTAATTTCCAGAATATTCGAACTGAAAAGCGAGCTGAAGCTTGACTTTGAGGCAGAACAGGCATTTCCGCATCACCTGTTAAAAGATACAGGAAGCTAATAGCAACAAGTTACTTTTACTTAAAAAGGAGAGAATCAGATGTTTAAATCAACTAATCTTGATCTGTTTACATTTCCATTTACGAATTTTAAAAATAAGACCTACCGTTATTCCAATGACTTAGTGGCTTTGAGTGAAGACAAAGTAAACTTTATGAAAATCACGCCTGAGTACAAAGTGCAAATCAAACGGAAGCGGGAGATGCTGGAAGAACAGCCGGAAGTCCGCTACCAGTCCTTCCCGCACACAATGGAAATGCAATGGGAGTTTGTGGAGCTGTTAATCGATCTGTCCATAAACAAATATCCTGAGCATTTCAGCGTGGAAAAAGACGGCGATCAATGGACATTCACGAATCATATCCTTGGAGAAACCGAAACCTTCATTTTCGGCGATGAATCCAGCCTTTCACTGGAGCCTTATGATATGATTGGCCGTCATTTCCATAATGACTTTATGTTAATGGTCAACCGAGACGACAACTTCTACTTAGAAGTCGCCCAGGAATCCTTTGCGGCGTTGTTCTCGCCAAACTGGAATCTTGGCATGTCCTTTAATGAAATACACGGGCCGGTGCCGTTTGTCAGCCGGGACGGTGTGGAACTCACTGACAGAATCAGAAAGTTCCTGCTGACCATTGAGCCGGGTGCGCCAAGAACGCGGGTAAACTGGAACCTCATGGCAGACCGCTGGGATGTCAATTATGAAACGATGGATATCTGGGGACCTGAAAGAGATAAAGTAACAGCGGAAAATGCCGGAAAGCTGGTTCATCTTCGGGTAGAAGAGCAATGGTTCATCCGTATGCCGCGAAGCAATGCCATTTTATTTGTCTTAGACACACAATTTCTCCCATTAGAAGACTTGGTGCTGAGACCGGAATGGCTGGAGACCACTTATTTCAACCTCGCGGATATTCCAGATTATATGGCGGAGTACAAAGGGATGGCGCCTTTCCTGCCTCAGTCTGTAGAGTATCTTGAAAACTTGATGAACAGTATGAAAGTGAAGTAAAAAACCAAGTAGAAAGGGAGAAGCACTTTGTATAATAGCCCAGTGTTGTATGACCAATCGGAAACAATTAAAGAAAAGCTTTCCTTTAATGATAAAAGAAAAAAGCACCTCATTATTTACGATCAAAAAGCCGCCGGCGATGTGAAACAAGCTTTAACCGCACACTCACAAGAAGAACTGGACTATGAGCCATTTGAAATTGAAGATGCTATCAAGCTTCAAGACCTGCGCACCCTGCTCTACAGCCAGAAGATGGGCACTCACCTGTACATCGCTTCAAACTGGGATCACGCGGCCACTGTTTTTGCCGAAGCCACCGAAGCAGGATTTACAGAAGATGAAATCCAGACCGTTATATATGGCCCTAAGAGGCGCTACATTTACTGCATGAAATGCTATCACACCAGTGAAATCAGCGACGGCGATGAAGTCCAGTGCGCCCGCTGCGATGCTTACATGGAAGTTGGCCCGTTTTTCTCTAAAGTTCGCAAAGGCTATATAGGATACCCATTTATCCCTAATTAACTGGATAGTACTCACAATGAAGAAAGGACCGAGGTGAAGGTTATGAGAGTCATCGGAAACATAGAAATGTACGTAGGAAAGATCGAGCAAATAACTGAAAGTGTTAAACGCTTTTATCTGTACCCTTCAGATCAGAAATTATTGCCGGCATTTACAGGCGGCGCGCATATTACCACCTATGTCGACCTGGGAGATAACATCCTCGAACGGGAGTACTCGCTCGTCAGCCATCCAACTGACCGCACGCATTATGCTATATCGATCAACCGGGACCCACATTCAAGGGGAGGATCTGCTTATTGGCATGACCATATAAAAGTCGGCGACAAGGTGATAAGCAGTTTCCCGAAAAATCATTTTACGCTAGGATTTCATGCTAAACACCACGTGTTTTATGCGGCCGGGATCGGCATTACGCCATTCCTGACAATGATGGAGGAACTCGAAGCCCAAGGGAAAACATTTGAGCTTCATTATGCGGCACGAACAAAGGAAGCATGTGCTTATCATGATTACTTACATGAAAAATATCCGGGCAAATGCACTTTCTACTTTTCAAGAAGCGATGAGCCGCAGCGCATGACACCCGAAACGATGAAGAATCAGAGAATCGGCAGCCACGTGTACTTCTGCGGCCCGGTTGCTATGGTTTCTGAATATAAAGAGGCCGCCCTATCCTATGGATACCCGGAAAAATCCATCCATTTTGAATTGTTCGCCGCTGCATCCGGAGAAAACAATCCATTTTTAGTAGAAGTGATTAACCACAATAAAGTAATCGAAGTGAACCCTGAACAAACACTGCTGGAAGCACTCCTGGATGCAGGCATCGAAGCTCCGTACTCATGCAAAGCCGGCGGATGCGGGCAGTGCGAGGTTGATGTTGTGGAAGGAGAAGTCGATCACCGGGATATCTTTTTCAGCGATGAAGAAAGAGAACAAAAGAAGATGATATTGACATGCTGCTCAAGAGCCAAGGAAGAAAAATTGGTTTTAAAACTATAACTTATGAGGTGGATCAAATATGACAGTGCAAACACAGGCAATGGAATTAAAAATGTACATTAACGGCGAGTGGAGAGATTCTCAAAACTCGGATCTAAATAAAGTAATCAATCCTGCAAACCAAGAAATTATCGCTACAGCCCCACGAGCAACAAAGGAAGAAACAGAAGAAGCGATCGCTGTGGCGAAGGCTGCATTTGAAAGCGGCGTGTGGTCTGATTTAACTACCCACGAGCGGGCTAAATACCTGAATAAAATCGCGGATAAAATTGAAGAGAACTTTGATGAACTCGTTAAATTAGAGGTAATGGACAACGGGAAGTTGAAAGCGGAAGCCGAGTTCGATATCAGCGATGCCGCTACATGCTTCCGTTATTACGCCGGTTTGATTATGACTCCTGATGGCGAGACATACCAAGTGCCTGAAGATGTACAGGCGATGGTTGTGAAAGAACCGGTCGGGGTCGCGGGCCTTATTGTTCCTTGGAATTTCCCCTTGTTAATGAGCGTATGGAAAATTGCGCCGGCGCTGGCTGCAGGGAATACTATCGTGTATAAGCCGGCGGAAGCTACTCCAATTACTGCCATGAAATTAGTGGAAATCATTGAAGAAGTCGGCGTTCCAAAAGGAGTTGTCAACCTTGTCATGGGGAAAGGCTCCGTCGTTGGCCAGACTATAGCGGAAAGCGTGGACGTTGACCTTGTATCTTTCACAGGAAGCACAGAGGTCGGGCGTGAAATTATGCGGGCATCTGCAGGAAACTTAAAGAAAGTTTCCCTGGAACTCGGCGGAAAGTCTCCAAACATTATTTTCGCTGACGCAGACTTTGAAACAGCGGTAGACTATGCTTTATTCGGCATCTTCTTCGGCGCCGGCCAAGTATGCTCATCCGGAAGCCGCATTTTGGTGGAGGAAAGCATTTATGATAAGTTCGTAGAACGCTATGTGGAACGGGCTAAACAAATTAAAGTGGGACCGGGGCTGGACGAAACGTCCCAAGTGGGCGCCATTAACAGCGAGCATCAAATGAACACCATTTTAAAATACATCGAAATCGGCAAAGAGGAAGGGGCTACCCTGGCATGCGGCGGCCGCCGTTTAACAGAAAATGGCTTAGATCAAGGCTTCTTCATTGAGCCGACCGTGTTCACAAATGTTACGTCTGATATGCGGGTCGTTCAAGAAGAAATTTTCGGGCCAGTCGTGACCATTCAAAAGTTTAAAGATGAAGCAGAAGCCATCAAATTGGCAAATGACACAGTATATGGCCTGGCCGGCGGTGTATTCTCCGGTGACGGGGCAAAAGCCATGCGGGTTATCAAGAAAGTCCGCGCCGGAATCACTTGGGTGAACTCCTATCACCCTACTTATGTAGAAGCTCCTTGGGGCGGATATAAGCAAAGCGGGATCGGCCGCAGCCTTGGAACTTACGGTTTAGATGACTTCCAGGAAATCAAGCAGATCAATGTGAACCTGGCAGTTGAACCAGTAGGCTGGTTTCCGAACGAATAATCACAGCAAAGAGAAGTGAGCTCCTCACTTCTCTTTTTTCTTGTACGAAGAATCATATAAGACAGGAGAAGGCAAGAGTTCATCGCTCTCCCTGGCTTTTCTGTGACCCGCGGACATCCTCGAATTTGTGCTAAGACATTGATCTATAATCAGGTCGCTCATGTTAAGACAAGAATGTATTTATGATATCCAAGCAGCTCTGCACGATTTCTCCTAGTGCTTCATCTCGTGCTGTGAAATTTCTCTCTTCGCTTGTGCTAATAAATCATCCAGCGTTAGTTAGTGAAGGGTCAGATGTACCCAGCCGCCCCCTTCTTATTTCCAAGCCCGTTCTGGGATATTTTTGCGACTGTTTCTGTTTTTAGAATACCGGCACCGTCATTTAGGATCATCCGGATAAACTTCATGTATTCCCCAATACTAGCATGCAATCCGTGCCCACCCATATCCATTTCGGAAGAGCCCTGCACTTTTCAGATTTAAATAGAGAAAAATAATGCTAGTAAATAAGTTAACGAGTACAATAATAGAATAGACACCTTGCAAATATTATTTATTACTTATTTTTGCATAAACAAACTCGTTGCTTGAACTCCCCTTAAAATAATCCGCATTTTCTATATACTCAACACATTTGAAACCCAAACTTTTAACAAGGTTTATCGAGCGTTCATTACGAGTATCAATGTAAGCGTAATAATCAAAATGACCAAATTGCTCCTTCGAATTTTGCAGCATGATGGACAGAGCTTTTTTTGCATAGCCAGCTCCCCATTTTTTTGGGTCTAAAATGTACGCTATCGAAATAATTCTTTTATCTAACTGAACAGTAGCCTGAAGTGTCCCTATATATAATTTTTCGCTAGACAAATAAATCGCATAATTTAGCCAGACTTCTTCTTTTCTTAAAGAGCCCTTACTAAACATTTTATATTTCTCTTTCAACGTTTCTACTGCTGCTGGGGCATTTTCTGGAATATAGGTATAAATTCTGTCATCCTGCATCATTTCGTAAAGATGGATAGCATGAGAAGGCTGTAAGTCCTCCAAAATGATATCGTTGTCATTTATATTATTCTTTTTCAAGACGTATACCCTCTCTTTCGAATGGAGACCTTTTTGTGCTCTTTCCCTCAGTTATTAAGTAGATAAAGCCCACTATCATTATTGATAGGCCACTGAAAAAAATATACTTCTAATATCACCAAAATTTTGTATAATTCCTCCTAACAGTAAACCAGCAATAGAAAAAAACCTAATGGCCGAAATCTGGATCGAATTCTACAATTTCAGGGCTTTCATTTGTTTGTTCACCGTCATAAAACCAAAGTTCGTATTTTGCATCATTTGTAATTGTTTTTAGTTCACCAAATGCTTCTGTTACCTCTTCTTTTGTAAGGTTTTCTTTTGCGTTTTTTGCCACAGCCTCTTTTGTAATATGCGGAGGCTTAGCTGAACATGCGCTTAGCACAAGTATAATGATTAAGATGGCAAACAGAGAGATTTTTTCAATTTAAAAGCACTTCCTTTTGTATATAACTTTATTCTTAACTCTTACAAAAAACCTATAGGGAATCCTCCATTATTCATCGAAGGTTGTGGCTTTCTCGTCAACTGCGGAATTTTTGTCGCCAGTAATTGAATCAAATAAAAACCTTACAAAGAGCACTAAAAGTCCACTAAACAATATATTTTTTAGTGCTTTAACTCCTTTTATTTGAAATTACTTTGTAATTTCTCGAATATATTTATTCATGTGCTTCCAGTAACCTTCTAACACTTCTAATTCTTCAAATGACATTTTAAATAAATTTATATCTAGCATTTCAACAAACTGGTCTAACAAGACGTTATATGGATTGTTTTTATCCTGTCGATCCATCCCATTATTCAAAACAAAGCTTAACAAACGACTATAGACCCCATTAGCAAACTCATTTAAGATTTCAATTTTAAACGTCTTATCGTAATCGAGTTTAGTGGTATAATTCTCTGGTGTTTCCATATTATCGCTCCATTTCTCTTTGTTTATCTCATGCTTATAAGCCTTTTCAAATTCGCTCCCAGTGATTTTCTCTTTTAGCGGAGACCCGAACCTCATTGGAAACTTCTTCATTTGATGATTTAATTCTGCCTATGCGCTTTTAAACGACGGATATAAGATTGCAAAAAAAGATAAAGAGTGGTCAAAGGCATGAAATAAAGCAAGACAACAGGAAACACTAGCCTATATAGATCCTCAAAAAAACCAAAATACGTGTAGTTATCATAGATGTAGAGAAACAAGAAAAAAGTAGAAACAAGCAACAGCGCTTCGGCAGTATTTATTGTAAATATTTTGTTTGTTTTCAAAAAACCCCTCCCTTTTTATTACTAATTCGGTATAACTTAACCACATTATACCAAATTAGTAATATTTAAACACAACCACTTTCACAAGCTCGCCCTCTCGTTCTACCTCTAAAATGATTTCGTACTGAAATACCTTTCTATAAAAAACAAAGGGACTTACTCAAACGAATATGAGTAAATCCCCTTTCTTTTTCCTTCAAGTTCTTTAAAGTCCCATTCAGCTGACTGGCCAACTTCTGGTTTTCTTTAGCGAGATTCATAGGGAGAATTTTCTCCATTCGGCTTTTCAACCGCTTGTTGTCCCTGGCCACCAGCCACTTTTTCTAAAATAAAAACATTCCCACACCCTGAACTATACCCCGGATAGCGGACACTGATAAAAAAGTGCCCCTATCCGGGGTTTTTTGTGTTTCAATAGATTTAATGAATATGGGCGGAGGATTATCATGAGTAAGAATATTTATAATGAATTCCAAATTAAAGAGCTTGAGAAGAACCCTAATGTACTGAGTGCTTCTGAAAGGTCAATTTCATATAGTCCTGTGTTTAAACTTAAAGCAGTTGTGGATTACAAAGCCGGAAAAACACCCTCGCAAATCTTTATTGAACAAGGCTTTGACCTAGACATGATCGGTAAGGAACAACCCAAACGTTGTCTTAAGCGTTGGAGGGAGTCTTATGAAAGGTTTGGGGAGGAAGGTTTCCTTACGGAACGCAGAGGCAAAGGAAGTACAGGACGTCCTTCTTCGAAGGGAATTTCTGTGGAAGAGAAATTACAAAAAGCTGAATCAAGAATTAAATTCCTTGAGGCAGAGAATGACTTCCTAAAAAAGCTGGAAGAGCTAGAAAGGCAGGCGTTGAAGAAGAAACGATTTTAACGGCAGCTGAGAAGTTTTCCTTGATCGAGAAAACGATAAGAATACACCAGTTGAATAAAGCTGTTTCCTACCTTTGCGAACTGGCAGGTGTCAGTCGAAGTGGCTACTATGATTGGCTTAAGGCTGCACCATTACGGGCACAACGTGACGAGCAGGATGAATTGAATATAGTCATCATCCAAGAAATATTCAAAAGCAAAAAAGAAAAAGTAGGTGCGCTCCAGGTTAAAATGATCATGCAAAATGATTATTCAGCTGTAATGAACCACAAGAAAATTAGACGTTTGATGGCAAAATATAATCTTGTAACCAAGGTGAGGAATGCCAATCCATATCGCAAAATGGCCAAGGCAACACAGGAACATCGAACCTGCCCGAATCTTCTTAATCGTGAATTCAATCAGGAAGAACCAGGGAAGGTCCTGCTTACTGACATTACCTATCTCTATTATGGAAAGGGCCGAAAAGCATACTTATCCTGCGTAAAGGACGGGGCTACAAGGGAAATACTTGCGTACCATCTTGCCACGTCTTTAGAGATGGATATTGTCTATGAAACATTGAAAAAGTTAAAGGCAGCTGTTGGCAATCAGTTTCATCCAGAAGCCATGTTGCATTCCGACCAAGGGATGCACTATACGCATCCTCTATTCCAAAGCAAAGTGAAAAGGCTTGGCTTAACTCAATCAATGTCCCGAAAGGGAAACTGTTGGGATAATGCACCAATGGAGAGCTTCTTTGGACATTTTAAAGATTTAGCAGAATATAAATCACTTGAAAATTTGAAGGAAGTTAAGCAAGAAGTAAATCGAGTAATCGAAGAATATAATCATTACCGTTATCAATGGGGCTTAAATAAAATGACCCCGGTACAATACCGGGACCACTTATTAGCCGCTTAGGCGCTTTTTAAACTGTCCGTAAATGGGGGCACAGTTCACCCCGCTTCGGTGCTTTTTTAAAATTAAGCTTGCTTTTTATGCAAACATTTCGTATTCTGATATGTCAATCATATTTAGAAGGAATTTGAATAAATGAATAGTTTAGAAAGAGCAGCTAAAAGAAAACAGCAAGCAGAGAAAATATTAAATGAATTAAAATTGATAGAGAGATGGGATACTGTAGGCAACTGCTTTATAGCAGGTGCCGCTGCCTATGATTTGATTGTAACTCCGGATATTGATTTAGAAACGTTTAGTGAATTACCGAACCCTCAAACGATCATGAATGAATTAGCATTACTTACACAACACAAGAACGTCATTGAACTAAAATATAGAGATTATACGGGTACGGATTTTAATGGACATTATTTTAAACTGATTTATAAAGCCGATGAAATTGAGTGGAATATTGATATGTGGTTATTTTCATCTGAACGAAGTGGCGCACTCTCAAAGGATTTAGTACCCTTTATGAAAGAAAATTTAACGGAAGAATCTAGAAGAGCCATTCTCGATATTAAAGAAGCATTACTTGAACTTAACGAAAAATACTCATCTATTTTTATTTATCAAGCCGTATTGGAATTTGGAATTAGACATATAGATGACTTTTTAGAATGGGCTAAAAATCATAACACAGCTGTACCGTTTCATTGGCAACCGAAATTATTGAATAGTCGCTAAATAAAAGTTTGAGAGCACATTCAAAAGCCGTAAACATGATTAAATCAGCGTTTACGGCTTTTATGTTGAAACATTCTCTATACTGTTTTTATACATCATTTCCCCCCTCCTATCAGCTTCTTGGATCTTTCGGTTGCATAAAATCACGCATACTTTTCACTTCAATACACACCAAGAGTCTTTTTAAATTGCAAGGGTCGGGCAGTGTTGGGGCAACCCCCGATATACGACAAAATGAAGAGGAAAACCAAAAAGGACACAAGATATTTTCTTGTGTCTTTAATATTTTAGTATGGTGATTTTAAATATTTTTGCCCGGCTTCTGAACCACTCGTCATATCAAAGGTGCGTCCGATTGCTCGAATAATTTTTTGAATTTCTTCGGGACGGTACTCTAAATTTTCTAAGCCTTTAATGGCATAAACAAGACAGGCATTATTGACCCATTTCGACTCATTACCCAGCACATTTCAAACAACTTCACGAATAAATGCTGAGCGATTGCCCTCTGCTTTTCCATCCAATCATTCCCACTTATTTTCATTAAAATTATAATTTTACCAATATTAACCTTGTATAAAAAGGGTTAATTTGAATTTTTTTCTATATTATAATTGTTGTTGGTACATAATAAATCAATAAAAAGGAGTTTTAAATTGAGAAAAAAATTGTTAGTATTAACTTTGGTATTTGCTGTATTGTTTAGTGGATTTGGATTTGAATCAACATTTAAAGAAAACAAAGCATCAGCTTCAAGTAGATGGGAAAATATTGACCACATATCCAAAGGGTGGAGAATACGTCTTGATGACCCTGTTGGGGGAGGAAAATATCATGTTCATATCTATGATAAAAAAGCTGAAATAGCAGTGGAAAATGTTGATGGTACTCCAAGTCATGGACAGACTTTTGATGATTGTATAAACCCTAAGCTTGCAAAAAAAGTAAGAGCGACTAAACTATATCAAAAAGGACTTTCGCTACAAAAATCAAAAGATAAGAGTAATAAAAAACCACCTAGAAAAAAACGTTAATTTTGTATAAGTCACATATCACAGAGGTCTATAATGAAAAATTTTCATCTGAACAGAATATTAAATTTAAAAACAGTAGAAGCATATTTTTTAAGAGATGGATACTTAATTTCTCCTAAGTACTGTTTAGTACTGATTGATTACAAGCGTCCCAGTACAATCAATGATTTTCCTCATTTGAAAGACATTGAAGGAATCTCAGCTGATGAATTCGGAAATGACAATTTTATAAAAGCAGTTATTATTTCTGCAGAAGAAATTGATCAAGAAACGCATGACGAATTATATACAGCAGCTGCTGGATTCTTGGAGGATAAACAAGACTGTCGTTGGAATTTTGTTATTGAAGTTGTTCCTGATTTTTCAAATAAAAATAACTTAAATGATATTTTTCCTTTGCTTCAATCTATCTTAAAAACACATAATCTTTCTTTAAATATTGAAGATATCCCTGAAGAAAAATTTAACTTTCTTTCGCAAGAATAATCATTAAAAAGCATCAGCAAAGAGTTCTTTGCTGATGCTTCTTTGTAATTTATGTGAAACAACCTAGAAAAACCACCTCTTTCCTTACTTCTCCAGTATTTATTTGCACAACATTCATGCGCAGCTTTGTATAAATTTTTTAATCTTTTTTATTTAACTCACTTGTTGGCTCAAACACAAATTCACGATGAAGTTGTTCTATATGTCCATGGTTTTTGAGAGGGGCAAAATTGTAGTGGAAATCCCTTAGAATTTGAGGATTTTTTATATCAAAACTTATATCGAAATCTGTATATCTAAAAGGGAGGTTATTGATAGGATAAAAAAAGAAAGTGACTTAAGGGAGAGCAATTTCGGATAATTAGGTATGTAAGGGGCAGTACAGTTGAATAGCGAAGGAACTTAATGTTTGACGTAGTACGATTTATAAAGTTCGACATGATATAATGTAAATGAAAAATCTCGCCAATCAAAAAGGTGACTGACGAGATCTCTCTATCGCATCCCCTCTCAAAAAGGTGAATGGGGATAGTTAGTATATGTTTATTGTACTATTCATTATACATACTTTAAAAAAATTAGTCAAACGAGGCGTTTTGATGAGCTACTCCATCTTTTTCGATGAATCCAATAAATTAGATAATGAAAAAACCTATTCCTATTACGGGGCATATGGCTGCGATGTGATACAGCAACGTGAACTTGTAATGGGAGTAAATAAAATTTACAGTCGTTTCGGTAAAAAAAGCGAATTTCATTTTACTGAATATAAGAATGATCGGAATATCAATGCAGCACTATCAGTTTTACATTTCTTTATTAATTTAGACATTCCGATCAATCTATTTATTGTTAATAACGAACAGGCATTAACCTTAGCAAAAAAACGCAATCTCTCCATAAAAGAATTGCGCAAACTGTTTTATGTGAAAATTCCTGAGCGGCTTTTTTACGGTTTAACGAGGGAACAGGATTTCCTCCATGATAAAGTGAATATTTAGCTCGACCACAGTCCTGAATATGGATCCATGCGCGTTTATTCAAAGGTAAGGGAACAGATGAATGCACATTCCCTGTATCGTCAAAGGCAATACCAGGTTCAGGAGGTGAAATCAAAGGAGTCCCATCAATCAATTGAAATTCAAATGATCGATATGTTTTTAGGATTAGTTGTTTACATAATTGAACAATCGTATTTAGACAAAAGTAAAAAGGATATTGTGAAAAGTGAACTCCTTTATCGTTTTTTAAATCTTGAACAAAACCTTCAGAAATTTCAGCGTCAAATCACCATTTACCAATGGGGTGGATCTGACATAATTGAACAGATTTCACTCAGTGACTATTTATCAGCTTTTATGCAGTTTAAGGCAAAATACGATATTGAACAAATGCAATTGATTATGAAGACAAGAATGCAGCACCCACAAATAACAACAAAAGAGCTGCGTAATGTTATTGGTTATTCCAGTAATATGCTTCAGCAAATGCTTGGCTATATACGTCAGCTGGATAACCTGGATCGAAATGGTCCATTCCCTGAAATATATGCGCAGATTTTCAATATTTCACAGTAGTTAATTTTACATTAATTAAAAATATAGTTTACTCGCAATGCTTGCCGTAGGACGGTTTTAAACCTATTTCAAGGGGTGGGACAATTTCTCGATACACTGGAATTGAAAAGGAGACAGTTTATCAATGCCTATTTCTACTTGGTTGTATAATAATAAAGTGACTTTTGCGGTTGTAACCAAAAATGAAAAAAACTGGTGAAGAACGGTTTCTTCTTAAGAATACCGAGACAGATATACGCCTTTTGGAATTTTGGCAGTGGAACCAATCGGATCTCTTGAGTAATGCGCTTCGTGGAAAACTTGCAGAGTTTATTGTAGCCAGAGCTGTAAAGGCAACCAATAAAACGAGAATTGAATGGGATATGTTTGACCTTATAACACCAGAAGGCATCAAAATTGAAGTGAAGTCAGCCGCTTATGTACAGTCATGGCAGCAGGCAAAAAACTCGGCCATCAGCTTTGGCATTGCTCCTGCAAAGGGGTGGGAAGCCAGCACGAATACATATGCTGCAGAAATAAAGAGAAATGCAGATGTGTATGTTTTTTGTTTGTTGAGTGAACAGGATCGAAGTGTGGTAAATCCGCTAAACCTGGACCAATGGGAGTTTTTTGTCCTTGCGACTGAGCAAATTAATCAAGAAAAAGGGAATCAAAAGACAATTGGCTTAAACAACCTTTTAAAAATGAAGCCAGTCAGGACAAGGTTTCTTGGTCTTGCGGAAGCAGTGCAAGAAGTAATGAAAAAATAAGTGGGGTTGATATTCCGTAGATTTGACAAGCATGTGCAAAAGTGTACTTTTCTAAAAAAATAAAAAGAGGATGATAAATTAATTGGGTTCAGTTTTCAAGCACCATATTAAAAATAGTGATACAAACCATATAAATTCGTCTTCTTTCTACAAAAACGTCCCTCTAGCCTGCCTTCTTGGCTAGAGGGACCTCCCCTTTACTCCCCGCTCTCCTGCCGCAGCATCCGGTAGCCGACACGTACGTGCGTTTGAATGTATGTTGGCTCGGAAGGATTGTCTTCAATTTTCTTGCGGAGTGTGGCCATAAACACGCGCAAGCTTGGGACGTCTGACGGAAGAGCGTTTTGCCATACTTCCTTTAAGAGAAAGTTATGGGTGAGCACCTTGCCGACATGCTTGGATAACACGACTAACAGCTTATACTCGATCGGCGTGACATGTACTTCCTTGCCGTTGACAAAGACTGTATTGGCCAAATAATGAATTTCTAAGCCGCCGTTGACAAACACCGGCTGCTCCTGGTCCGGGCGAGGATCGTTTGCGCTTCGTCTTAACGCCACACGAATCCGGGCAAGCAGCTCATCCACACTAAAAGGCTTTGTCACATAATCATCCGCACCGGCATCAAGTGCCTGGATTTTATCGCGTTCTTCCCCGCGCGCGCTGACAACGATAATGGGAGTCTGCGCCCAGCTGCGGACTTTCTCTATAAAATCCACTCCGTCCATATCGGGCAGCCCCAAATCCAGGATAATGACATCCGGCTTCATCGATAAACACTTTCTCAAAGCTGCCGTGCCATCTTCAGCGATATCGAATTCATATTGCTGCGTTGTTAATGTCATTTTAATTAAGTTGCCAATGGCTACATCATCTTCTACTACAAGAATGCGCTTGTTCATTAAATCGCTACCATCCCTTTTTTGAGCGAAAAACTAAAGGTGGTTCCCTGCGGCTTATTATCAGACACCGTCAGTTCGCTTCCATGTAAATGCAAAATCGTTTGGCACAGCGCTAAGCCCAGGCCTAATCCTCTCCGGCTGTCGCTCCGCTGAGCTTTTCCTGTTGTGAAAGGCTCAAACAGCTTTGCCTTCAAGCTGTCTTCAATTCCCGGCCCGTTATCGCTAATGCTAAAAAGCACCGCATCTCCGGCCTCCTTTGCGACAATAGAAATATCGCTGCCGGCTGGCGTGTAGGTAAGCGCATTATCAATAATATTGATCAGCACCTGAATAATCAGCCGCGCATCCATCAGTGCCAGCAATAATTCCGGCTCCGCCTGATAAGAAATGTTATGGGTGTTATTTAAGCGGACAACATGCAAAAGGGCTTCCTGGACAATATCCTCGACTAGCTCCGGCTGCAGCTCAATCGCCAATTGCCCGTCATCCAGCTTTGATACGGCCAGCAAATTTTCCACCATTTGCACAAGCCATTTAGAATTGCTGTAAATATCTTGATAGAGCCGTATTTTATCCCCTTCTGGAATTTGTTCCGTATTGGTCAGCAAGATATCGGCATTGCCGGAAATGCTCGTCAGGGGCGTACGCAAATCATGAGAGATCGCCCGCAGCAAGTTGGCCCTCATCTGTTGCAGTTCCGCCTCTCTGACTACTTGAGCATGCAGCTTTTGCAAATACCACTTGTCAAAAGCCAATGAAAAATCGTTAATGACCGCATGAAGCACATGCCGCTCAAAGGCAGGCAACGGATCATGTTTAGAAAGGGCAATGCCAATCACTCCCTTTACTTCCCCGCCGGAGATGACCGGCAAATAGTAGGCACCGGCTTCGGGAAAGATGTCCGTTGATACACCAGCTATCCGCTTGTTGTTAGCCACCCAATTGACTACCCCTAATTCATTGGCATTGCCAAAGAGCCCTTCGATTGCTCTATTTTCGCTGTTTGATAAAGTATCTGTCCGAAAAAAGAGAGACTTGGCGATCAGCCGGTGATCGATTTCAAAAAAATTCACGGGCTTCTCCACTAGTTTAACAATTTGAGAGACACCTTGGGTAATGATCTCATCTATTGATTTAGCATGGTGCAGCTTGCGATTGGTCTCCAGCAGCACTTCCGTCCGGTAAGATTTGCGAATGGCCGCAGCGGCCTGCTCTTTTATTCTTTTTGTTAAGCTGCTTGTAATGATGCCTGATAGAAACATAATAAAAAAAGTGATGGGATAATCCCGGTGGTAAGCCTCGAATGAGAGGCGCGGCTCCGTAAATAGAAAATTAAACAACAGCACCGCTGCAGCTGAACTAATAATGCTCATCATCCAGCCGGATGACCAAATCGCCAGGATAAGCACACCGAGAATGTAGATCGTGATAATATTGGCTTCGCTGTAGCCCATCTGAAAGAAAAACAGTCCCATTAGCGAAGCCAAGCTGAATACGGCAAGCATCTTTAGTCCATCCATCCATTCAAAGTAAAGATGAGCCTTCATCTCCGGCAAATAAATCGGCTCATTTTCTTGATCAGGAACGATATGTATCGCCAGGCTCGGCGCATATTCATTCAAGCGCTGGCTTATTTTAGAGCTTGGCTGCCACCATTTCCTTTTTATAGCCGTTCTGCCGATGACGAGCTTCGTGACACCGCTAATGTGCGCATAGCTGGCAAGTGCAGCCGCGACATCCTCCTCCTGCACAATCACGACATGCCCGCCTAACTGTTCGCTTAATTTCATGTGCTGCTGCAGCCGTTCAACGTCCGCTGGGCTTGCCTCTCCTTTTTCTGCTCTTTGCACGTACAAAGCTGTAAATTTCCCATGCAAAGCTTGAGCAAGCCTGGCTGCTGTCCGAATCACTTTGGCATTCGTCGGGGAACTGCTCAAACCGACTAATAGATGCTCTTCTATTTGCACGTTCTGCTTGAACGATTCCTTTGCGGTTTTGTAATATACGGTATCTGCGGTCCGGCGCAAGGCAATTTCCCGCAGAGCCACCAGGTTCTGTTTGCGGAAAAACGAGTCTATCGCTTTTTCAGCTTGCTTTGGCGGGTACACCTTGCCCTCTTTTAATCGCTGGATTAACTCATCCGGTTCAATATCCACCAGCTTTATTTGTGACGCCTGATCAATCACATAGTCGGGAATCCGCTCCCGCACTTTTATTCCGGTAATGTCCTCCACTACATCATGGAGGCTTTCAATATGCTGAATATTAACAGTCGTGTACACATCCATCCCTTTTGCCAGCAACTCCTCGACATCGCCAAAGCGCTTTAAATGCCGCATAACCGGCACATTCGTATGGGCCAATTCATCAATCAAAACGATCTCAGGCTGCCGCTCGATGACCTTGTCAATATCCAGTTCTTGAAAAATCTTTCCTTTGTACTCAATGCTCTTGGCAGGTATTTGTTCCAACCCTTCAAGCAGCGCTAGCGTTTCCGGGCGCGGGTGCCGTTCTATATAGCCGACGACTACATCCTTGCCCAATTGCTTGGCTTGATGGGCAGCATCTAGCATCGCATACGTCTTCCCTACGCCGGCTGCATAACCGAGGAATATCTTTAACTTGCCGGCCGCTGCCTCTTGCTCTGCTTCCATCTTTGCTAAAAACACTTCCGGACTGGGGCGCTGATCTTCCATAATTTCTCACCTCTTTTCTATTATATCTCCATCCTGCATTAAGAAAGCGTAAAGATTTTGGTCTTTATCGTTTCTTAATGCAAACGGCCGTTTTCTAACACTGCTTTAATTTCAATCCGCGTATGATAGGAGCATCCAATGAAAGAAAGGAAGGATTCCGTTGATGGATATTTATATGATCGGCTTGCTCATTGTCAGCTTTGCCAGTCTTTATTTGCTGGCAGCATGGTGTAATCGCTTAGACAACTAAACAAGGAGGAATTCTTATGTGGATCGCGGCAAGCATTTTCATTGTATTGTTATTCGGTTATCTAGGGCATGCGCTCTTGCATCCAGAAAACTACTAAGGCACGTTTAGGAGGGACGCAGTATGTGGCAAATAGCCATTATTCTAGCAATCTATTTACCGCTTGTTATTCTTGCGGGACATTATCTCTTTCGGGTGACCATGCATCAAAAGACCTTTCTTGATCCGGTCTTAGATAAAGCGGATCGCCTCATTTATAAAATCAGCGGTATCAAACAAGAAAATATGACCGGGAAGCAATATGTGCTCGCGCTTATTCTTTCCAATGCATGTATGATCTTCGTTGGCTATGTTCTCTTGCGTATCCAGTCTGTCTTGTTTTTAAATCCGAATGGGATCGGCAATATGGAAGCAACCTTGTCGTTCAACACGATTATCTCTTTTATGACCAATACAAACCTGCAGCACTACAGCGGCGAATCAGGGCTCAGCTACTTATCTCAAATGCTCGTCATTACCTTTATGATGTTTACTTCCGCTGCGACAGGCTATGCCGCATGCATGGCGTTTTGCCGCCGCCTCGTGGCGAAGACAGATACGATTGGGAACTTTTTTGTGGACTTTGTGCGTGTCATCACTCGCGTCTTAATGCCCCTGTCTGTTGGCGTTGCCCTGCTGCTCGTTTCGCAAGGCTCGCCGCAAACGCTAAGCGGCAATCAAACAGTAGAAACAATAGAAGGAAAAATGCAGGATATTGCCTTAGGACCTGTTGCTTCACTTGAATCCATTAAACACGTGGGAACAAATGGCGGGGGATTTAACGGAGCCAATTCGACGACTCCTTTTGAAAACCCGACGGCCATTTCCAACATCATAGAAATCTTATCGATGATGCTGCTTCCGGGTGCCTGCGTGGTCGCCTTCAGCTTAATGGCTGCCCGCAGGAAAAAGAACACACTGTTCGGAAAGCAAGGACTCGCTATTTTCTCTGCTATGGCGGCTTTGTTTCTCATTGGCTTAACTGTCATTTACGCTGCTGAACAGGCAGGCAATCCCATCATTGACAGCTTGGGAATCAACCAGGAACTTGGCAGTATGGAAGGAAAGGAAATGCGCTTTGGCATTCCTCAATCTGTTCTGTTTACCGCCGTAACAACCGCTTTTACAACCGGCTCAGTCAATAATATGCACGATACCTTAACACCGGTCGGCGGACTTGTGGCCATGTTCAATATGATGCTGAATGTTGTATTTGGCGGCAAAGGTGTCGGGTTGATGAACATGATGATGTATGTATTGCTAACTATTTTCATCGCTTGTTTGATGATCGGCCGGACGCCTCAATTTTTAGGGAAAAAGATTGAAGAAAAAGAAATGAAGTTAATTGCTCTCTGCATCTTGATACATCCGGCGATTATCCTGTTATTCTCGGCACTGGCCGTCGCCACAGCAGCTGGAAGCGGAGGAATCACAAATCCGGGCGCCCACGGCTTATCACAGGTGTTGTATGAATATGCTTCCGCCTCGGCCAATAACGGCTCCGGATTTGAAGGATTAAGTGATAACTCCTACTTTTGGAATATCACAACAGGGCTCGCTATGTTCTTTGGACGCTATTTGCCCATTATTATTCAGCTGGCCGTTGCTTCACTGCTGGCTAAAAAGATGTGGCACAGTGATTCAACCGGCACGCTGAAAACAGATAATGCCATGTTTTCCTTCCTGCTCGCAGCCATTGTGCTTCTCATCGGAGCGCTAACATTTTTGCCGGCTTTGGCACTCGGGCCCATTACCGAGCATTTGCAAATACATAGATGATAAGGAGACGCAATGATGGAAACCACACCGAAAAAAAGTTTCATTACGATGGACATGATGAAAGGCTCTATCCTCGGGGCTGCCAAAAAACTCAATCCTTTATATATGATGAAAAACCCGGTCATGTTCGTTGTGGAAATCGGCTTTCTGCTCGTTCTGCTGCTGACAGTTTCTCCGACTATACTGGGGACTGAAGCCGGGCCGCATGACCGGCTTTATAACGCTATTGTCGCCGCTATCCTCTTTGTGACCATTTTATTTTCTAATTTTGCCGAGTCCATTGCGGAAGGGCGGGGAAAAGCGCAAGTCCAAACGCTAAAGAAAACAAAAACGGTCACACAGGCACGTGTTCTGCTCGCTGACGGATCAGAGGTGATGAAGGAAGCTCATGAACTGACAAAGGGAGAGATCGTTCTTGTTTATGCCGGCGAAGTGATTCCGAATGACGGCGAAGTAGTTGACGGCATTGCGACAGTCGACGAATCGGCCATCACCGGCGAATCGGCCCCTGTCGTGAAAGAACGCGGAGGTGATTTTTCTTCGGTCACAGGCGGAACGACCGTAACAAGCGATTGGCTGAAGATTAAAATCACGTCCTTGCCTGGTGAATCATTCTTAGACAAAATGATTTCATTAATTGAAGGCGCCAGCCGCAAAAAAACACCGAACGAAATTGCGCTGAACACCTTGCTAGTAAGCTTAACTATTGTCTTTGTACTGGTCGTCGTTACCCTGTATCCAATGACTATTTTCTTAAAGGTGCATATTCCAATCGCTACCTTCATTGCACTGACGGTCTGCTTAATTCCGACAACGATCGGCGGTTTGTTGTCAGCAATCGGCATTGCAGGAATGGACCGTGTCACACAATTTAATGTGATTGCTATGTCTGGCAGAGCAGTAGAGGCCTGCGGGGATGTCGATACCCTTATTTTGGATAAAACCGGGACGATCACCTATGGGAACCGCATGGCCTCTGAGTTTTTCCCTGTTCAGCATGTTCATCAGAAAGAGCTGATACGGGCAGCCTGGCTGAGCTCTTTGACAGATGACACGCCGGAAGGGAAATCGATCCTGTCCCTTGCACAGAAATTAGGCGTCGATGCTTCCGATAAAGAAACGATCATTCAGTCCAGCGAGCACATTCCTTTTACCGCTCAGACACGGATGAGCGGATTGACTATGCCGGATGGCACCACTGTTCGCAAAGGCGCTTACGATACGATCAAAAATGAGAGCCTGAAAGCAGGCTATCCACTCCCTGAGGACTTAGAAAAGCTCGTCCATCAAGTATCCTCGGCTGGAGGCACTCCTTTAGTAGTGGCCAAAAACAGCCGGATCTTAGGAGTTATTTATTTGAAGGACGTAGTAAAGTCAGGATTAAAAGAGCGGTTTGAGCAGCTTCGCGCCATGGGCATCAAAACAATTATGTGCACAGGTGATAACCCGCTGACAGCAGCGGCCATTGCTAAAGAGGCAGGCGTGGACGGCTTTATTGCAGAGAGCAAGCCAGAAGACAAGATTCAGGTCATCAAAGAAGAACAAGCACTTGGAAAAATTGTGGCCATGACGGGTGATGGCACAAATGATGCGCCTGCTCTTGCCCAAGCCAATGTCGGACTGGCAATGAACTCCGGAACAAATGCGGCGAAGGAAGCAGCGAATATGGTTGACTTAGACTCAAACCCAACAAAAATCATAGAGATCGTAGAAATAGGAAAGAAGCTGCTCATGACACGCGGGGCTTTAACCACCTTTAGCATCTCTAATGATGTCGCTAAGTACTTTGCTATTATTCCGGCCATGCTCATGGCTGCTATACCGGAAATGGCTGCCTTAAATGTCATGAATCTCGCTTCGCCAACGAGCGCGATCCTCGCTGCCTTGCTTTTTAATGCGGTGATTATTCCGCTGCTCATCCCAGTTGCCATAAAAGGGGTTAACTACGAGCCAATGAGCGCGTCTAAGCTATTAAACAAAAACTTGCTTATTTACGGGCTTGGCGGCATGATCACGCCTTTTATCGGGATTAAGCTGATTGATATGATCCTGAGTCCCATTTTACCCATGATTGGTTTATAGGAGGAAAAGTGAATGATGAAAGAATGGTTCAGAAACGGCAAACAGGCGCTCGGAGTATCATGTATCATGTTTGTTTTATGCGGTCTGCTTTACCCTTTTGCAGTCACGGGCTTGGCTCAAGGGTTATTTCCTTACAAGGCAAATGGCAGCCTGATCAAAGTAGAGGAAAAAGCGGTTGGCTCGGAGAAAGTAGGGCAAGCTTTCACGGCTCCCTACTATTTCACCGGCCGTGTATCCGCCATCAATTATAATATCTATACACAACAGGATGCCGTCGCGGATGCAAACGGAGAAGTCCGCTACAGCGGCGTCAGCTCCGGAACCTTTAACTATGCGCCGTCTAATCCGGAATTGAAAAAAAGAATCGAAGCGGATATCGAGTCCTTTTTAACCGCCAATCCAACAGTCAAGCGTCAAGACATTCCGGCCGATTTACTGACCGCCTCCGGCTCCGGGCTAGATCCTCACATCAGCCTAAAAGCCGCCGGCATTCAAATCCATCGTGTCGCCAAAGCAAGCAGCCTTTCTATCGAAGAGGTAAACAAAATTGTAAAGAACCATACAGAGTCGCGCACACTGGGTCTGTTTGGAGAAGACAAGGTAAATGTCTTAAAGGCTAATATTGACATACTTAAGAAAATGAAGGAACAAAATTAGCGAAAAGGAGCGGACTGTGCCCGCTCCTTTTCGTTATATGGACAGCGAGGAACAAGACCGCAAATAGCTTACTAATTCAGAAAGGTCTTCAATAATGAAATCGGCCTGCGCCAATTCTTGCTCTTGGGCAAAATCAAACCGGCAGCCGATGGATATAAAACCATTGTCCTTCGCCGCCTGAATATCAGATAACCGGTCGCCTACTACCATTCCTTCTGTGATTCCGTGATTTTGTTTGATCTTTCCCACTAATGCCGACTTATTTCCGCTGTTGATTTCTTGTATACTGTACGTGCGCTGGATCCAGCGGTCTAGGCCGTAATAACGGACGATAGCCGCTAAATACTCGGTCTGTCCATTGCTGGCAATATACAAGGCAAATTGTTGAGAAATTTGCTCAAACGTCTCCTTTACATGGGGATAAAGAGCCCCCTCCCCTGCTAAAATGCTTTCAATCAACCGTTCATGAAAAACGTCATTCGCTTGAGCCCTCACACTATCTGCATGGTGGGGCAATAAAGCTTGCCAAACCTCCGGCAAAGAGGCTCCCATCTTGTCACGGTATGTTTCAATGGGTGCTTTTCCTGTCCACAAGCCTTTGCTTCGCAGCTCACCAAAGGTTGCCTCTAACGAATGTTCAAGAATCTTATCGGTTTGAAATAGCGTGCCATCCATATCAAAAATAATCGCTCGCGCCAAATACACCGCCCCCTATATTGGTTTATCGATAAATTATAACAAAAATTGAAAAAAATTACACGAAATGAAACCTTCCAGCTTTTCAAGCGTACGCACAGATAAGTGAAAATAAGGAAGTGTTAACTTGAAGGCTGTATTATGGATCTCCCTAGGTATCATCATGATTTTAGGCGGAATAGCTGCTGCTGGTGTGTGGATGTTTCATAGAGAAAGGAACGCGCTAGACCCCGCATACATTGTACAACTGACGAAAGAGAAATCAAAAACAAGAATGATTTCCTTATTCATCAGGCGCAATCAGGAAGAGTGGGCCGCTGTAAATGTTCATCAGCCGCTTCCTTTAGCCAGCACAGTGAAAATTATTGTAGCTATCGCCTATGCCCAGCAAGCGGCAAAGGGAAAGATTGATCCGCAGCAGCAAGTGCCGTTCGCGGAACTAGAAAGGTTTTATGTGCCGAAAACAGACGGCGGCGCCCATGAAGCATGGATGGCCCAATGGACAAAGGAAAACGAAAGGGACAGCGTTCCTTTATGTGAAGTAGCCAAAGGAATGATCGCCTACAGCTCCAATGCAAATACCGAATATTTAATGAACGCGCTCGGCCTGCCAGTAATTAACAAGGTTCTTGAAAGCTTAACGCTTTCCCGTCATGAGCCGCTTTATCCCATCGTCAGTGCTCTCTTCGTGCCTGCTCAATTGATGGCTGAGCAAGGCTTGTCCAAAGAAGAAGCATTGCACGCTATGAAAAAGATGGATATCACTGAATATCGCCAGCGGGCACTCCAAATCCACCAGAAATGGCTGGACCGCCCCCCAATCGAAAAGGAAAAAGAGCGAACAAGAAACCTCTTGGATAGGGAATTTCAAAAGGTTTGGTCCGACCGTCTTCCACGTTCAACGACGGCAGACTATGTATCCATCATGGAAAAATTAAACAAAAAAACATTTTTCGATCAGCAAGTCCATCGCTGCCTGGACCCTGTGATGGAACAATTAATGAAGAATCCAGATCATCAGAAATGGCTCTGTCATGCGGGGCAAAAAGGAGGATCTACCGCTTTTGTTTTGACGATGGCTATGTATGCAACCGATAAGCAAAACAATCAAACCGAGCTTGCTTTTTTTGCCGATGGCTTGACGCCGCTTGAACAAGCCAAGCTGTCTCGCAATATAAACGGCTTCCAGCTGAAACTCTTAACAGACCCTGCCTTTCGCACCTATGTCAAAAAAGAACTTGCCTGCAGCCGCTAAAAATTTTCAACCTATGGAAATACAAAGCCGCCGCTCATGAGACTTTTTATATTTCAGAATTACTATTGATTTCATGTTTAACAAAAAGAAGAAGGTGCTGACATGAAAAAAGTGATTTTGCTTCTGTTTTTATTAACGGAAGCTTTCTTCCTCTCCTCTTTCATCCTCGATCTTGGAGCTCCGTTTAGTCCTTATTGGATGATGCTTTTCCTGTCGGGAATGGTAACAGCCCTTATTTTCGGATTAACGCACAAGGGAAGGAATGAGGCATTATTAGCCATCGCTGTGCTCACTTTCAGTGTCGCCTCAATCGGAGGGTATATTTTCAACCTTTACATCCGCCATTCGTTTGCCTAAACAAAAGCAGGAGTCCGGGCAACTAATCGATCATTTCCCTGCTGCTTATACGGAACTCTTCAGAGAAGAAAACATCAAACCATAAAACACCAGTGCGAAAGCCGCACTGGTGTTTTGTATTACTTAATCGGAATCCAGATCTCTGAATAGGCGTCAGGCTGATAAGGATCTTCATGCGGATAATATTCAAACTCGGGCGTTCCCGCATGCCTATAGGAATGAGATGGAAACCATTCCGAGAAAATCTGTTTCCAAGCATTCTGCATGGCGGCTGGCATCGGACCATGCACTTCAAACACCGCCCATTTCGAAGCAGGGATATTCAGGATATCTAAGCCTTCCGGCGCGTCTCCTTGAAACGATGCGGCAATCCAATAATCAATCATCTGGCTGCAATCCGCCTCTTTCCCCGCCACACAAACACCGAGAATCCCTTCTATCTCCCCGTTCGTCACTGCGGCCAATCGATCATTTGTGCCGTCTGCATGCACATCCTCCCAAAATCGGGGAATGAGCTTGTTTTGCTCATTAATGGCGGTTGAATACGTCCGCTTCACACCAGCCACTTGAAAGCTTTCTTTTTCAATCAGTTTGTACTTCATCGGATCCACTCCCTTCAAAGTCACTTGAATCGTTAGGCGGTTGTATGATTTGAGGGATACGTTTCCTTTCCGGACATCGCTCGGTGCAATGCCATGCTGCTTGCGAAAAGCTTTCGCGAACGCTTCCGGTGTGTCGTAGCCATACTTTAATGCAATATCGATCACTTTAATCCCGCTGTCTTGCAATTCTTTAGCGGCCAGGGTTAAGCGCCTTTTTCGACTATATTCCCCAATAGACATATTTGTCAGGATCGAAAACGTTCGCTGAAAATGAAACACAGACGCATTCGCCTCTTTGGCAATTTGTTCAATGGACAGGTCGTCTGTTATATGATCCTCAATATATTCAATGGCCTTTTGTATCGACTCTATCCATCCCATCAAATCATCCTCCCGTACTTGTATCCTATCTAAACTTTTGGGAGCCATCCTGTCATTTTGTGCTTTCTTTGAACAGCCCGCCGGCTGCTTATAGTTTACTTCACGCCAATGATCACAGCGGCGATAAGCGCGATAGCCGCTATCAGCAGCCATCCGGCAATCAGCTTCCAAATAAATTTAACCCAGCGCTCATAAGGAATGCCGGCGACAGCCAAGTAGCCCATTAAGGCGGCAGATGTCGGAATAATCGAATTGGTAATGCCATCCCCATACTGAAACGCAAGGACAGCCACCTGGCGTTCGATGCCTAACAAATCGGCAAGCGGCGTCATAATCGGCATGGTTGTAGCTGCCTGGCCGCTTCCAGACGGGATGAAGAAATTAATCACCACTTGCACCACAAACATCCCCACAGCGTTCAATGCATCCGGAAGCGAACCGATGAGGGACGATAAAGATTGAATAATCGTATCAATAATCAGCCCGTTTTCTAATACAACTAAAATAGCCCGGGCAAACCCGACAATGAGCGCGCCAAACGCCACAAGCTTCATGCCGTCCACAAAAGAATCAAACATCCGGTTCAGGCGAAGGCCGCCCGCTATCCCTGAAGCAAATCCAATAATAAGAAAAGAGGCGGTTAACTCAGGAATATACCATTTCAGCTTGAATACCCCATACATGTTAAAGGCAAGCCCTGAAACAAGAATGAGCAGCACAAGCCCATGACGCATCGTAAAATCTTGAAATTCTTCGCCTGCACGATGGCTCTTTCTCTCTTTTTCTTTTAATTCAATGTCATAAACTAGACTCTGCGCCGGATCTTTTTTCACCTTGGCCGCATAGCGCATCACATAAAAAATAGCCAAAGATAAAACGAATAAGTACACGCAAAAACGGAAGCCGATCCCGCTGAACATTTTGACTTCAGCAATGGATTGGGCTACGCCGACTGTAAAGGGATTCATCATTCCGCCGATAAAACCGCTCGCAGCTCCCAAGCTGATCATGGCTGTCCCCGTAATGGCATCGTAGCCCAATGCTCTGGCAATGGCGATGCCGATCGGAACGAAGATAATGCTTTCCTCTGCCATCCCCGTTGTAGCTCCGGCAAACGAAAATAAAATCATCGTGATCGGAATCAGCAATTTTTCATTGTTTTCTAATTTAACAACGGCTTTATGTATTCCTGCCTCAATGGTTCCGGTTTCCCGAAGAATTCCAAAGGCCCCTCCTACCAAAAAGATATAAAAGATAATCGTTGAACCTTTTGTCATCCCTTCAGGAATAGACTTGAAGATTTCAAAAAAGCTGACAGGATCACTGTCTACCTTTTCGTAGCTGCCCGGCACCACAACCGTTTGCTCGCCCTGTTCTACTCTTTCAAACTGTCCCGCCGGAATGAGGTAAGTAGCAATCGCTGCGAGAATAATAATGGTAAAAATAATGGCATAGGTATGCGGTATTCTCTTTTTCCTTTCCTCATTGACCTGTAAAGTGGTTGCTCGTTGTTCCATTCATGTTCCTCCCCTGAAAATAAGGTGTCGCTAATAAGACGCTAAGTCGACTTCGTTCATAATATACTGAAAATTCTTCAAATGTCAATGTGTGTTTATAAAGGAATATTCTTCATGTCATTTTAGGCAAATAAGCAGCCAACCAATCCAGGGGCTGTTGCGTCTCCCCTGATCTCTAAAGCAAAAAAGCACTGAACGGGCCGGACCGCGTTCACAATGCAAATGGGCCTTCTTAAAAAACTTCTTAAACTAATGAATGGTCTATGCTAAAGTGGATGGGGACGTTATTTCAGAATACTAACTAAGCAGTTTGATAGGAATGGAGGGTGCGTATGCGCCGGGAATATCGCTTGCGGTGGACTTTTTTTATTTTGGGTTTGATTGTACTGGCTTTTGGCATCTCTTTAACAATTAAAGGAAAAGTGCTGGGCATCGGACCTTGGGACGTGTTTCATTACGGATTATACAAGCAGCTGGGATTAACGATCGGCACTTGGTCCATCCTTGCCGGCGTCATCATTATTCTTTCGACATGGATAGGGACAAAGACGCCGCCGAAAATTGGGGCTATTGTGAATATGCTTTTGCTCGGTCTCTTTATTGATCTCTTCAATGCGCTGCTGCCGGCGCCAGAAACATTTTTAGTGCAGCTAGTATTTTTCATGGCTGGCGTTTTTATATTAGGCTTCGGCATCAGTTTATATGTGTCTGCTGATCTCGGAGCGGGACCGCGGGACAGTTTAATGCTACTGATCGTTGAGAAAACCGGCTGGAGCATTGCCTATGTGCGAAATGGCATGGAGATCACCGTCTTTATTTTAGGCTGGCTGCTGGGGGGACCAGTCGGCATTGGCACGATTATTATCGCTTTTTTCTTGGGAAAAATCATTCAAGCTACTTTGCCGGCGTGTCAGGCATGGCTGAACGGGCTGATCAAAAAAGACCCTAGCCTATTTGCAGCCAAAAAAGATCTCCTTTCATGAAAAAAGGATCTCTCAGCTGGTCAATAAGAGGGGTTTGGACAACCTGATCCGAACCCCTTTCTCAGTTTTGTTTAATTGAAAAGAATAGCCTGCCTCTTCAGGCTCATCATAATCCAGGGAATTCCCGCCCCCTGCCAAAGCAAGCATACCTGCATCAATTTTAAAACAAGAACCAGCGGGCGACTGACACGCTGTTGCTAGAAATCAACTGTTCCCATGCACAGGCTGTACTTCAATCGCCAATCGCTTTTTTATATACATAGCGAAAACCGCCCCTAAGCCCTGCGGGAAAACAAGTTGATTAGAAATCTTTGGGCAGCATTTCCCCACCGGCAATCCATAAATCCCTGTTTTTAGCATAAGGTATCATTAATTGCGCTACTTTTTTATAATCTTTTTTAATATCAAATTCGCCTATTGTGCCTGAATTGCCGCTTCCATGATCTAATGAACCAATGATATATAACTTATTATTTCTCACAAAGGCCTCTACATAGGGAAATTTTAAGTTTTTTTGATGTTTGATTTGTAAGTCTTTATTCCATTCTAAAATGTTTAATCCTGAATCCTCACTCTTACTAGAAGAAAGAATCAAAATTAGCAGGATCTACTACAGTTACCTTCATCAACATCTATTAAACTGCATTTTTGGAAAAAATAGTAAAATATTACAAAAGAAAGATTATTCATTGTTCGAAGGACCTACAGAAGAGAAAATGAGCCAAAGGCTAATGATCATTAGAAGCCTCTTCATTCACTGACTAGTGCAGCAGTCAGCTGGCAAATGGTTTCGCTTAAGAAATTTTTAAGGTTTGTGTAAGAAAAAGGAGAGGTTTGTTCCGTATAATCAATACATACAGTGGACAGGGATAGAGAACGGGCTTCCGCTCTAAACGTGCCGTCCACTTACCCCAAATTTGTTAAATGGAGTGAGAATCCGTGCTGAAATTAATGAAATTAGAGTGGAAAAAGCACCAACTGTCGAGGTATTTTAAAGGATTGTTCTTTTGTATTGCAGGAATTTTTGCAGCTGTTGGCTTAATGGCATGGGGGGCGAAAGCAGAAAATGAGGAAATGTTTTCAAATTATGACGACCTTATGTTGTTAACGAATATTTTAATTCGAGTCACCTTCATTATCTTTTCTGCTGTTCTGTTATCACGCTTAGTGATCGATGAATACAGAAGCAAGACGATGCAGCTGCTGTTTAGCTATCCAATTGAGCGCAAGAAAATCATGAAAGCCAAATTAGCGGTGGTCTTTATATTTTGTTTCTTCAGCATCTTATTGGCCACATTGGTCCTCAGCTTATTGATTTTCTTCTTGAACCCAATGATTCATTTTTTTGATGCGCCTGTCCATGCCAGCGACATGATCGCTACAGCTCCATCTGTTCTAATCAGCGCCTTTATGGTTGCAGGAATCAGCTTTATTCCTTTGTTTTTCGGCATGAGAAAGAAATCGACTTCTGCGACTATCACTTCCGCTGTTTTAATTGGACTTGTGATCAACTCAACGGTTTCTGACGGAAACAGCCAAGTTAGTTTGTTTCAGTTCATCGGCGTACCGGTCGCCCTTTGTTTATTCGGGCTGTTCATCGGCTATCTCTCCTATTATAAAGTCGATAGAATCGACGCAGCCTAGTGATAGTTAAAATTTTTTAAGCGTACAGCTCTTATCTAATTGGACGATCGGACAGCGGCCTGACGAACTAATAGCCCGTGTCATTAATAGATAAAAGCGGCACATCTATCTACTATTTAAGGACAGGTGTGCCGCTTTTATTTAGGCTGTTTTCATGTACATCATCTATTCAGCAAGCGCCGCCTTTTCAGAAACAAGCTTTTATTTATAACAACTGCTCCAGAAACAGCCGCTTGATTTTCGGCCAATCTTCTCGTGTGATACTGTATACAACTGTGTGGCGGATGCTGCCATTCCGCTGAATCATATGGTTGCGCAAAACCCCTTCCTTTACACCGCCGATGCGTTCAATCGCTCGCTGGGAACGTTCATTTAAATGCCCCGTTTTAATTTGGACGCGGTGATAACCCCGTTCTTCAAAGCAGTATTGTAACAGCAGCCACTTACAGTGTGTGTTAACAGGCGTGCGCCAATAATCTGGGTTCAGCCATGTTGAGCCGATCTCTACCCGTTTATGAACCGGTTGAAGATCTAAAAACCAGGTGCAGCCAATGATTTGCTTTGTTTCATGATGAAAAACAACAAAGGCAAAATCCGTGCCCTGCTCACGTTTTTTTAGGGCATCCTTCACATACTGGCGGCAGGCTTCTTTAGATGTTAAGTCAACGGACATATGCTTCCAGATATTCGCGTGTTGAGCAGCGGCATGAATTCCGTCTATATGTTCCCATTCCAGCGGCATAAGTGAAACGATGGTATGTTCTAATTTCTTCATTTGTCTCCCTCCTTGTGACTATTTAAGACGATTTCTGATACTATGAATAGTATCAGAAATGCCCAAATTTATAATACCAAGGAGTATAAACATGGAATTAGAAGTACGCTTTTCTGCTGGAAAGCCCAAGTTCATTCAAATTTATGAAAGCATCCGGCAGGAGATTCTCATAGGCACTCTTCAAACAGATACACAGCTGCCTGCGAAAAGAACATTAGCTGCTCAATTAAATGTAAGTGTCATCACTGTTCAGCAAGCATACGATCAATTGGCCAGTGAAGGATATATTTACTCAATAGAGAGACAAGGTTATTTTGTGGCTGCTCTTTTAGAGGAATGGCATGAAAAGGAATCCCTCACCGGAGAGCTGCCGGCCAAGCAACAAGCATTTATACCTGCCTATAACTTTAAAAATGGACAAGTAGATGCTCAAAGCTTTCCCTATAAGCAGTGGCTGCCCATTTATCGCGAAACACTAAAGTGTCTCTCCCCTCAAAATGCTCCATGGCAAGGGGAGGAGTCTCTGCGCCGTGCCATTGCTCAATATTTGGCGACGGCCAGAGGATTAAGCTGCAGTGAACAGCAAATATTTATCTTTAGCGGCTTTCAACAACAGTTCATGAATTGTATATTGTTTTTCAAGAACGGAACAATGGGGATGGAAGAGCCGGGCTTTATCAGGGCGAAGTCCATCCTTCAGCAGCTTGAACGCCCCTACCAGCTTATACCCATAGATGAAAACGGGTGCCAAGTGCCGGAATGTCCTTTAAGCTGTCTTTATACCACCCCGGCACATCAGTTCCCAAATGGACAAATAATGCCCATTCAAAGAAGGATCGAGCTGCTGAACTGGGCTAAACAGAATCAAAGCGTGATCATAGAAGACGATTATGATTCAGAATTCCGCTATACCGGTCATCCCATTCCAACATTGGCCAATCTTGACCGCCTTCAGCATGTGATTTATTTTGGCACATTCTCTAAAACGCTAATCCCTTCTTTAAGGATCAGCTACATCGTATTGCCCGTTCACTTCGTTCAGCCCTTTGAGGAATTTAATAAGCACTCGAAATCGACGGTTTCTAAAGTAGATCAACAAACGTTAGCGGAATTTATGAGGGAAGATTTATATAGTAAGCATGTCGCCAAAATGCGGGTGCTTTACCGCAAGAAACGAGCCCGCCTGTTGGAGAGCATAAAAAGCTATTTAGGGCCGGACTTTCAAGTGAAAGGAGAAGAGGCCGGATTACATGTTGTGCTGGAGCTGCCAAATGGTCTGACAGAAGATGCTGTCATAGCCAAAGCGGAGCAACACGGCATCCTGCTGGATCGGGTTTCTGTTTTGTATGAACGCCAAAAACCAGCCCATCAGATTATGCTCGGATATGGAGAACCCAGCTTGGATGAGATTGAGCAAGGGATCAAGAAATTGGCTGAGATTTTATAAGTTCCATCCGTTTGCGATTTCCTTGGCCGGCAGGTTGAAAAATAAGTAAGGGCGGCAACCAAAAAGGATAGTGAGGAACCATGCGTTCCTTACTATCCTTGCTCTTTTATCATTTATCCAGCCTGTTTATTTTCGCTTGTGTGATGTTCACCCACTAGTCACCAGAAAAATCTTCACTTTCTCTTTAAGGTGTGCAGCCCGCATCCTTCCTTTATTCCAGCCGCTGTTGTCCACTTTTTCAAATCTTGCTTTTCTCCTACCCATGTTTCATAAAAATGATCCTCTTCATCTCTGTTTGTTCAATTAGGCGCGGCTTGTTTCTCCAACACGATCACTTCTTGCTGTTCTTTGCCCTGTTCCACCCAGCTAATAGTGACTGTTAATTGATCTGCTGCTGAGGCCCCGATTTGCTTAATGCCCTCCGCAGAAAGAGATTCCTCTCCTTGTTCGTCTAAAACGATGTCCCCTGCACTAAAAGCCCCTTCCTCTGCTTCTGCCTCATACATTAACTCTTTTACTTCTTTAGGGTGGCTGCCTTTAAATTTTACATGCATGTAGGGGTCCTTCCCTTTTTCCGGGGACTCTGTTGTCTGGCCGGTATATATCTCTGTCTGCCAGTTGTCCCCTTCTCCTTTAAATAAGAAGCCTTGCCTTTGATCGGCATTGCATCCGGCAAGCACCCACATAAACAATAGAAGCCACCAACTATGAAACATCCGTTTTCTCATCCTGCAGCCCCCTCTACTCTTTATCCTCTTCACCAGCCTTTAAGCTTCCGCTATCTTTTTTAACTCGATGGCCTTCGAAGCAATAAACTGTCTCATATAATTTTCTAAAAACCATTTATCGGCGATTACACCAAGCAGACCGAACGGTGCACGGTAGTCAAACCGGTCGATCATCACTGTGCCTCCGGTCTCTTCTCTAAACTCATGAACATGCGTGAACGAACGAAACGCCCCTTTCACCATAATGTCAACAAACCGATAAGGCTTTTGCATCTCTGTTATTTGGGCTGTCAGCCTTTGCCTAATGCCGAAATGCACCGCCTCCCATGTTACCGTGTCGCCCGCTTCCAACAGCCCTTCCGTTACTCCTCCAACCGCTCGTTCCTTTGTTTTTGATACTGTTTGAGCATGAATATCTACATGTCTTGCCAAGTCAAAGCAGACCTCGATTGGGGCCTTAATCCATAATTGATGTTCAATTACCGGCATAAAAGCAAGCTCCTTTTCCGGAAATCAGCCGTCTTCTCCGCTTTCAAAGCCATTCAGAAAACCAGGCTACATAATACGCACACGGGATAAAAATAAGCTGTGCGACCACTGTTCCTACAAATTTAGATCCTATCATTGCCACGGAGTAGCTTTTCAGATTGGCATAACGCTGTTCTTTTCTAACGACGCGGTCTGCCAATACAGATGCTTTCGGATCGATAAACAAAGTCAGCAAAATTGTCGCCATGCCATTAATGATCCCGGAAGACATAATAGCGGCCGCAGCATTTTCCGGCGTCAGCAAAGAGGCATAAAGAGAAGATAAAACACCTACTGTATACACCGCCGTAATGGCGATGTTGATACAAAACATCCTTTTCGGAAAATTGCGCAGCGTAATGCCCTCCAAATAAGACAGTCGCGGCAGACGCAGATAGCGGATAGCCTTTTTCAATCCTCTTATATTGCACCACTTTCTTGCCAAGCTGACCATTGACCCTTTTTCATCCACCAGCTGAATAATCGCCCGGGAAAAAATAGCGATGAAAGTAGGAAACAAAAAGATGCCAATCAATACGCCTAACGATGTCACACCAATCAATACACGATACTGACTCTCAATGAATTCCAGCTTGTGAGCAGCCGGGGCGGCTGAGAGCAGCTTTCCTGTCAGCGCCTGCTGAAACATCGTAGAAAATCTGGACACGATAATCATCGTGCTGAACAGGGACAGAGCTGAAGCAATCAGTCCGATTCTCGCCCCGGATAACCGAGTGGAGTAAGCTAACGTTTCAATGGCTGTAACAATGACTAAAAACAATGAAATTATAACTAGCTTTCCTGTAAGAATGGCCATCGTTTTATTCACTCTTCCTTCTAACGAAATAAAAATTATTTATCTATCTTCTTTCATTATTGGGTAATTATAACAAATATTGAGAATTATAACATTGTATCCCTTCATATTTTTCCTTTCATCCCGCTTTTAGGAAGGGAAATATAACAACTTTGTATTATAAGTCAACTTCTTAAAGAAACTGACATTAGAATGTAATATAATCCCTGTTTTTCAATATGTTACTGACTTTCCGCATGTCTAATTTTTACAATTAGGAATTTAAGAAGGAGTCCATTTTCTTTTCTCGAATACAAATGATAAATCATGATACGTTTT
>NZ_MWMM01000010.1:0-103600 GCF_002189605.1 Pseudobacillus badius | reverse complement strand
CTTCACCCGCACTTCATTATGCGGAAGTAGTTCAGTGGTAGAACACCACCTTGCCAAGGTGGGGGTCGCGGGTTCGAATCCCGTCTTCCGCTCCAACTAATTGCGCCCGTAGCTCAATTGGATAGAGCGTTTGACTACGGATCAAAAGGTTAGGGGTTCGACTCCTCTCGGGCGCGCCATTAATAAATGGAATTATTTATAGAAATCTTGGGGCCTTAGCTCAGCTGGGAGAGCGCCTGCTTTGCACGCAGGAGGTCAGCGGTTCGATCCCGCTAGGCTCCACTTTATTCATGTGGCGCGTATAAAAGATAGCAATTTTGCAGCTTGTCGACATGTATCAGTTGAGAATTGCTAATGTTATCTAATTTGCTCCATCTTGGTCCGGTAGTTCAGTTGGTTAGAATGCCTGCCTGTCACGCAGGAGGTCGCGGGTTCGAGTCCCGTCCGGACCGCCATATTTCTTCCAGCAGGATGGTTTCCTTGCTGTTGATATATATACTAGGTGTGGCTCAGTAGCTCAGTCGGTAGAGCAATGGACTGAAAATCCATGTGTCGGCGGTTCGATTCCGTCCTGAGCCACCATATTTTTAATAAAGATCGTTTTTTATATGGAGGGGTAGCGAAGTGGCTAAACGCGGCGGACTGTAAATCCGCTCCCTCAGGGTTCGGCGGTTCGAATCCGTCCCCCTCCACCAGTTAATCAAAATGATGGCGGTCGTGGCGAAGTGGTTAACGCATCGGATTGTGGCTCCGACACTCGGGGGTTCGATTCCCCTCGATCGCCCCATTCTTATAGACGATACATAGTGTAAATGGGCTATAGCCAAGCGGTAAGGCAACGGACTTTGACTCCGTCATGCGCTGGTTCGAATCCAGCTAGCCCAGCCATTTTTTTCTGATGCGGGTGTAGTTTAATGGTAAAACCTCAGCCTTCCAAGCTGATGTCGTGAGTTCGATTCTCATCACCCGCTCCATTTATACATATATAAATGGGCCTGTAGCTCAGCTGGTTAGAGCGCACGCCTGATAAGCGTGAGGTCGATGGTTCAAGTCCATTCAGGCCCACTTTGTTCCGCAGTAGCTCAGTGGTAGAGCAATCGGCTGTTAACCGATCGGTCGCAAGTTCGAATCTTGCCTGCGGAGTTCAAAAAACCCTATTTCTTCCGCTTTTCGGATAGAAATAGGGTTTTTTTATCGGCACTATTCTGTGAAAAAGGGGCTCAGGCAATGTTTGAGAGGATGACAGTCCATAGCATATCTATTTTTAACAAGCTAGGAGAGACTCATCATGTATATAACGGACAATGATATTCAAATAGCTGTCAAACGGTTCAGCGATACGTACCAAGTCAAGCAGGAGCTTTTTGAGAAACTAATTGGGATGGAACACATGTCTCTTATTCGTTATCAGATTGAACAAGTCAATCAAGAGCCATTCACCTGCAAAAAATTACTTGAAACGATTATTCGAATCAAGGGGCCTTCTCTATTATCAGGAAGCAGCGAAGAGGTTCGCGAAATTCGGAGGGCGTTGTTAAGGAAGCTGCCTGAAAATGAATTGCGCTCTCTGTACGAGCGTAATGCCATTAAAGGAAAAAACATCCAATCTGTTTCGTATATGCCGCGAGCTCTTGCGCAAAAGCAGTGGAAGGCTGGCGGAAAGTGGCCGCGCGATTTTATTAAAACAGTCGGGCTGCCTCTCTGTTTTTCGGGGTTTGGCCTGGCTAAGGAGGAGTCTGTGCCAACGATCATGGACATTGAAGCAAGAAAAGCTGTCCCTCCACTGGCTCCGTATCAATTATTAATAAAAGAAGAAATGACAAGCATTCTATCCTTGGAGGACGATGCGACCAGGTGTATTGTTTCATTGCCGACAGGAGGAGGCAAGACACGGGTAGCCGTCGAGTCATTTATTGACTGGATGCAGCCGCGGTTTGCGGAAGGACGCTATATGCTGTGGATTGCGCAAAGTGAGGAGCTTTGCGAGCAAGCGATCGCCTGTATTGCGGATATGTGGCAGGAGCGTGAATTTCCTGAGTCTTTGCGCATTTATCGTTATTTTGGTACTCATAATATCAAGCCGGAAGATTTAATAGGCGGCGTAGTGGTGGCGAGTATTCAAAAAATCGTCCGTCGCTTAAAAAACGATGAAAATGATGAAGCATTGGATGATATTTTGCAGCTTTGCGGAGCGATGATCGTTGATGAGGCCCATCATGCGGCTGCACACAGTTATCAGCTTTTATTTGAACGCGCCAGAGAAATGACAAACGGCCGTTTATTTGCCATATGCGGATTAACTGCTACACCTGGACGTTCAGGCGATGAGACCGCCTTATTAGTCAATCAGTTTGAAGCTCGTCTTTTACGCCCTCGCTTTCCGGATCAGCGGGATTATGATGAGAAACCCCTGAAGTATTTTCGAGATCGAGGGTACTTGGCCAAACCAATCTATCGTTTGATGAAAGATCAACGCATGATGGTAGTGGAAGAAGACAAGCTGGATGAGTCCGGCGACCTGTCAACGGATATGCTGCGTGTGCTGGCCAGCGACAAGGCGCGGAATCAGTGGATTATCAATACATTATTGGATGTTCCGTCGGGATCATCGACATTAGTGTATGCTTGTACTGTAGAGCACGCAGAAATGTTATCAATGCTCATAAATACGGCTGGACGTACAGCAGCGGTTATCGCAGCAGATACACCAAAGGGACTGCGCCGCAGTATGATTGAAGCCTTTCGAAAAGGACAAATTGAATTTTTGTTTAACTATGGGGTGCTGACAACCGGATTTGATGCACCAAAAGTAGACCATCTTTTTCTGCTGCGTCCGACAGCAAGTGAGATATTATATGAGCAAATGGTGGGGCGCGGACTAAGAGGGCCTTTGTTTGGCGGAACCGAAACCTGCATGATTTATGATTTTTCCGGCAATGTAACTGTTCACGGCCAGCCGCTTGCATATGCCAGATTCTTAGAAAAGTGGGATATTTCATATAAAGAAGAGAGAGGCGGACAGCCAGCAGCAAACAGCGTATAATGATCTTAAATGATCACAGGGGGATTGAAAGGCGGAGCTAGGCGAATTTAACAACTGCTTGCTCTCATATCTTCCTGGAAGGCAGTTGCACTGCTTGGCTTTGTTGGATAAAATTGTCTAAGAGCGTGTGTCCGTCGGCAAAGGGAGTTACATAGAAATGGAAAAGTGGAGGAAGCAAGAACGCAGCACGGTGATTGGATGAGCTGCAGGTTAAGGTTCAAGTGTGTTTCTCGTTTCGTTCGCCGATGAAATAATAAAGGAAAGCAGGCAATGAACCATTCGCTCGCTTTTGAAGAATGTTTATTGTTGACTCATCATAAAAATCATATTATGATTTTATCAATTGATAGGTTTTTCTGCTTTCCTGGAAGGGATTTTGATGATGAATAACCGCTTTGAATATGGAAATAAAACCCATCAAAAAATTGTAAAGGTGGCGCGCGATCTTTTTATGGAGTTCGGTTATAGAGCAGTGTCCACCCGAAGAATTGCGGATGCTTGCGGAATTACCCAACCTACTCTCTATCACCATTACCCTAATAAAAAGACCATTTATCTTGAGGTGCTGAAATCTGAGTTGTTCGATATGCAAACGGCACTCAAACGAATTATTAAGCGCTGCGGAGACAATTTGGAAGAGTGTGTGTTCCAAGTTACTTATTATATATTAATTAATAAGCCCTCTTCCATGGGACAGATGTTCCATGATATTAAAAATGAGCTGGATGAAGAGCATCAAAAGGAAATACAGCAATGGTGGATGGAGTCTTATCAAGCACCCATTGCCTCTATTTTTGAAAAAGGAATAAAAGAAGGGAAAATTAGAAACCCAGCCGAATTCGGTTCTTACCCAGTCCCTTCTGCTTATTTGCTTTTAAGCTTAATTTCATCGAAACATATGGAGCAGCAAGTGCCGGAGCATGTTGCAAAAGAGCAAGCAAGACTGTATACCAAGGTTATTTTATACGGGTTAGCCTCTTCAAGTGAAGGACAAAAAAATAATGAGCTTTAACAGTCAGTATGTTGAAGCCTCTTTTTTTGCAGATAAATCTATCAGTTGATAGGGAAATCAATTACAAAGATGAGCCGTAATAAAACATATAAGGAGCATTCCTGTTAGAAGGATTTTCGGGGACTTGAACAAAAAGAGCCCTCTTGGTATGATGCGGGGTGTCAAATCTGGACGAAATGACCCCTAATTTGTAACCAAGGAGGACTCCATAATGGATTTTAAACAAAATCAAAAAATAAATCAAGTCACGGAACAAACACTCGTTGTCGGGATCGACATTGCGAAGCGCACACATTTCGCTTGCTTTGTAGATGATCGCGGCCGGGTGCTCCGAAAATCATTTTCCGTTTCGCAGTCGCGAGAAGGATTTGAGCTTTTCTATCAACTCATCCTAAATGCGCTGAAAGAACACGGAAAAACCGAAGTCCTAGTTGGGATTGAACCGACTGGCCATTATTGGCTCAATCTAGCTTATTTTCTTGAAGAACGAGGCATTCCACTTGTCATGGCGAATCCGATGCACGTCAAACGTTCCAAGGAGTTAGATGACAATCTTCCCACGAAACATGACCGTAAAGATGCACTTGTAATCGCCAGACTCTTGAAAGACGGACGCTTTAGTTATCCACTAATCTTAAAAGATGTGGAGGCTGAACTTCGAGTCGGATCCACGTTTAAAAGCAAGTTGACAGAGGAATTAGGGGCGGTCAAAAATAGCATCATTCGTTGGTTAGATCGCTATTTTCCTGAATTCACGCAGGTCTTTCCGTCATTCGGAAAGATGGCGTTGGCCGTACTTGAATGTACGCCATTTCCGAGTGATCTTCACCAGAAACAGCCCGATGAGGTACTATCCCTTTATCGAGAAGTTGAGGGGCTCAAATCGCCCCAAAGACCGAAAGCTACGCGTCTGATTGAAGTCGCAGCTCACTCGATTGGAGTAACAGAAGGACGTGAGATGGCCCGTTATGAAATCGCCACACTGGTCCGTCGTTACCACCAGTTAGAACAAGAAATCGAAGACATGACTCAGCGCTTAGTGGAGCTTGTCCAAACATCGGTCGAATACGAATGGCTCTCAACGGTTCAAGGTCTTGGAGATCCAACGATTGTCGAGCTGTTAGCTGAAATCGGAAGTTTTTCACACTATGAACATCCACGCCAACTCATCAAACTTGCGGGATTAACGTTACGTGAAAACTCCTCCGGTCAGCACAAAGGTCAAAAACGGATCTCCAAACGAGGTAGAAGGAAGCTGCGTGCTCTTCTGTTTCGAACCATGATACCGATCATTCGCCACAACAAGGCTTTTCGAACATTGCATGAGTACTACACCACTCGTACGGTAAATCCGTTACGCAAGAAACAGTCCATCGTGGTTTTATGCGGAAAACTATTAAAAGTGTTACATGGAATTAGCACGAAGCACCAAGCGTTTGACGCACAGCGAATGATGAAAGACACCCCTAGTCTCGCAGAGGCTATGTAACGTCTACATTCCCTTGAAAGACCTAGACAACAGGATGACACGGAGAAGCTGGCATTATACCATCCATTCGACCTCGAGTCCCTTAAGGAGCTTCGCTAGCCTCTGCCTTATGACTAGACCGAACGAAGGAATGTAGGCACACAGATGCCCAGAGACATGGGAGGGTACGTCATCATAAGTTACGCAGAGATCCATGGTGCATCGAATAAATCCACCACACTACTTACCATATTTTCCTAGTAGTGACCGCGTAGCGTACCCACTGACTGTTAAAGAATCACATATTTTAAAAATACTGTTAGGAATTGTGTTGAAAAATATTTTTTTGACACCCCACCAACGGGTTAAATCGTTGATAAATCAATATTTATAGAGGGAGGTAACTAAATGAACTTTTTAACGAAATTCAGTTTAAAAAATGCCGTTGCTGTTTTTATTATTTCGTTTTTACTCATACTGGGCGGTATTTATTCTTTTTCCAAGTTAAAAGTCGATCAATTCCCTGATATTGAGTTTCCCAAAATTTCCATTGAAGCCGTTTATCCAGGAGCGTCACCTGACGATGTTGATAAGCAGGTCGTTTCCAAGCTTGAAAACCAGTTGAATTCCATAGAAGGCGTCACAAAGGTGACCAGCTCGGCCTATGACAGCATTGGAATGATTACTTTAGAATTTCCCTTTGACACAGACCTTGATAAAGTGGAACAGCAGGTTAATTCGGCGGTAGAGGAAGCAAGCCTCCCGGATGAAGCAGAAGTAAAGCTCAACCGTTTATCATTTGGCGCTTTTCCTATTTACAATATTTCTGTCTTCAGCAAAGATGGAAGCAATATTGAACGGCTGATGAAAGACGAGGTTATTCCTGAACTCAAAAAGATAAAAGGCATTAACAACGTATCTGTCGCCGGTCTGACCGATAATCTTGTACAGATCACAATAGATAAAGAAAAAGCGGAAAAAGCCGGGCTGTCTCTCAGCAGTATAAAAGAGCAGATTAATGAAAAATATCTTTCTTTTCCGGCAGGTGAATTAACGGAAAATCAGCAACAAATTCCGATAAGGGTGGAAGAAAGCCTAGAAACTCTTGATAAACTGGAGAACCTGCAGATTACCTCTGCTTTCGGAGCGGCTGCGCCAGGAACGCAAGGTGTGCCATCTCAGCCTGCAGAGGCGGTTCGCTTAAAGGACATTGCATCGATTAAGCAAGTCACTGATAAAAGTGAAATTGCCCGTTACAATGAAAAAGAGTCATTATCCATGGCAATTACGAAAAAACAGGATGCCAATACGGTCGAGGTAGCAGATAAAGTAATGGATATCCTCAAGAAATATGACGACAAGATTGCTTATGAAATCGGCATTGACTCGGCAAAGGACATTGAAAAGTCAGTCAGCACTTTAGTGAAGGAAGGGTTATTAGGCGCCTTGTTTGCCTCGATTGCTGTTTTGGTGTTCTTGCGCAATGCCAGAGCCACTGTGATTGCAGTCATCTCGATTCCGCTGTCCTTGCTGATTGGAGCGATTTTCTTAAAACAGCTGGATGTATCATTAAATATTATGACGCTTGGAGGAATGGCTGTAGCAGTCGGGCGTGTAGTAGATGACAGCATTGTGGTCATTGAAAATATCTTCAGGCGAGTGCGAAAATCAAGTGAAGGCATGTCCAATACGGTCATTTTAGAATCGACAAAAGAAATCTTAAAGGCGATTACCTCCTCTACTTTAACAACGGTTGTTGTGTTTTTGCCTATCGGATTTGTCGGCGGCATCACAGGAAAGTTCTTCTTGCCGTTTGCTTTAACCATTGTGTTTTCGCTGTTAGCCTCCTTGCTTGTTGCTATTACGATCGTGCCAATTCTAGCCAAGTTTTCTTTCAAAAAAGTGCCGCCGGAAGAAAAAGAGGGAGCTCTTCAAAAGCTGTATGGCCGGTTAATAGAAAAATCATTGAACCATAAGTTTATTATTTTATTTGCATCTGTCTTGCTGCTCGCCGGATCGTTTGCGGTCGTGCCTTCATTAGGGTTCACGTTTATTCCTAACGAGCAGTCAAAAACGTTAACTGCCTCGATTGAACTGCCATCCTCTGCTTCCTTGGAGAAAACGAACACGGTCTCTTTGCTGGTGGAGGATATGTTCAGCAAGCAAAAAGAAATTGCGGATGTAACGGCTTCTGTCGGTGCCAGAGATTTTGCGACAGGGTTGAGACTGGACAATAAAGCGAGTTACTTTGTTAATTTAAAAGATAACGCAGATGTTGAACGAACCATTCAATCGCTAGAGAAAAAAATGGAGAGCATTTCAAAAGAACAGCAAGCGGATTTAAAAATCAGCGTGCAGGAATTAGAAACGGGCGGACCTCCTTCTAACAACAATGTGGATGTTGACTTGTTTTCGAATGATTTAGAGGCGCTGCAGAAAGCTTCTAAGCAAGTAGAAGCTTATATGCAAAAAAACAACGAGTTAAAATATGTAACAAATAACTTCAGTGAAAAGCAGCAGCAATTCTTGGTGGAGATTGATCCTGATCAAGCAAGTGAGTATGGCTTGTCAGGCTTCCAGATTCTTGGAACCGTCAGCGACCAAACCAAACCAGTGAACGTAGGCACGCTTACTTTAGATGGCAAAGAGCAAAAGGTACAGGTATCCTTTGACAAAGCGCTTCAATCTAAAGATGAACTGGAAGATGTTACGCTTTTTTCTCAAAAAGGACCTGTAAAGCTTTCAGAAATTGCTGATGTTCAGCAAATAGATGCCTTTACTTCCGTGCAAAAGCTGGACGGCAAGGTGTATGCGCGAGTATCTGGCCAAGTGAAAGGCAACGATGTGCAGGCTGTCTCATCAGAGGTAAAAGCAGGCGTAGAAAAGCTGGATCTGCCGGATGGCGTGTCTTTAACAAGCGGGGGAGGAAACGATGAAACCGTTGAAATTTTCCAATCGTTAGGAATTGCTATTGTTGTAGCTATTGGGCTTGTCTATTTAACTATGTTGATTACGTTCGGTAAAGCCCGCATTCCTTTTGTGATTTTATCCTCGCTGATTTTCGTTCCAATCGGCTCACTGGTCTCTCTTTATATCGTTAAAGAGCCGCTGTCTGTTAGCGTGATGATTGGCTTTCTGATGCTGATCGGAATTGTTACAACCAATGCGATCGTTCTTGTGGATCGGGTGGGCCAAAACCGCAGCCGCGGATTGACGATAAGGGCTTCCTTAGTCGAAGCGGGAAAAACAAGGCTGCGCCCAATCTTAATGACGGCTTTCGCAACGATTGCCGCGTTAATTCCGCTCGCTATGACGACATCATCAGGCACGCTGATCTCAAAAGGACTAGCGGTGACAGTGATCGGAGGATTAACTTCATCCACTTTGCTGACCCTGATTATTGTCCCTGTTGTATACGAATTATTTTTCTTTAAAACTTCTAAAAAAGAAAGAGGATTAACAGGCAAGTAGAGAGCAGATTATGAGCAGCATGGCCCCTTTAGATGAAAAATCTGAAGGGGCTTTTTATAAGGGATGAAAAACCGGGAAAGCCGATGTTCTGAAGGAGAACATCGGCTTTCAATTGTGGACTTCAAAGGCTGCTATAATTAGTAGCCATTAAACCTTGCGTATTTCTTGTCCACTCATATTAATAATTGCGGCCGGCTCTTTTCTCGATTTAGCAGCAACGAGTCCGATGAAAAATCCGATGAGACCCGTAATGATCCAGCCAGCGCCATTTTCAAATAGAGGAATAAAGCCGAAGAAGTGGTTAATGGCCTCTGGTGCAATATTTGCGTCTTTTAGTGCATCAAGGACAGCTACCAGCCCTGTGCCGATAACGGTTCCAACGTAAACCGAGCGATGGCCATTAAATAAATTGTTCGTAAAGACTAAAGCAATTAACGCGATGGCTAACGGATAAAGAAGCAATAGAATGGGCGATGCCAGCGTTAAGATTGTGTTAAGCCCGAAATTTGTGATCACTAAACCTACTATCGAAAAGACAATCAGCCACTTTTTATAAGAAACGGAAGGAATAATCTTCTCGAAGTATTCAGAAACAGCAGCTAAACAAGCAACGTTTGTAGTAATGCCTGTTAAGAAAATGACTGTACCGATAATGTAAATGCCGGATTTCCCAAATAAAGCAATCGCACTTTGGGCTAATACTTCTCCGCCATTATTTTTAAATCCGATTGCTTCAACACTTGAAGCCCCGATCCATGCCATGGATAGTTGCAGGGCAACTAACCCGATCATCGTAATAATGCCTGCTTTAATAAACAATGCGGATACGGCTTTTTCTGATGTTATGCCTAAGGAACTAATGGACTTAATGAAGATGCCTCCAAAAACAAAGGCGGCCAGAACGTCCATCGTATAGTAGCCTTGAGTAAATCCTGTCAAGAACGTGCCAGTTACATAGTCGTCTTGAGGCTGCCCAATCATTCCCATGGGAGTGATAAATGATTTGACAATTAAGGTAATTAATAATATTACAAAAATTGGCGTGATCATTTTCCCCAGGCGATCAACAAACTTAGTTGTGTTCCAAGAAAGCAGGATAGTCAGACCAATAAATAAGAGAGAGAAAATCAATAAATAAAGGCTGGTATTTGATTTTGCCTGAACGAGCGGATTAATGGCGATTTCATATACAACAGAGGTCGTTCTTGGAATAACATAAATAGGCCCGAGAGTTAAAAATAAGAGAACAGAGAAAATGATTGCAAAAAGTGGATGAACCCTTTGTGCGAGTTTTTCTACTGTTCCGCCGCCGCGTGTCAAAGCAACGATAGCCAGCAGCACTAATCCGACTCCGGTAATTAAAAACCCGCTCATGGCCACCCAAATATTTGATCCGGCTTGCTGACCGACCATTGGAGCAAAGATAACGTTGCCTGCTCCTAAAAACATGGCAAAAAGCATTAAACCAATCGCAAGTACTTGTGAAAATGGAATGTTATTTTTCATGGTTTTTCTCCTTTCATTAAAAAGCTGGAGAGCTCGTCCAGGTCTTTCCAATGGATGATTGTGTAAAATGGTCATTTGCATAGAAGGGAATGGCGCCTGAGACCATTCCTCCAGGTGCTGGTTCTTGTAACTGACTTGGTCAGCGTTTATCTCTTGGCTGTTTCTTGCTCATTCTTCCTAATAAAAAGGAACTGGCTCCGACTCCAATAAACAGGTTGGTCTTTTTGTTAAACACTTGTTTGGCAAATAAGTTTAAGTTTTGCGGACGTTCAGCCAGCCGGCGCATGAAGTAGCCGTACCAATCAGCTCCAAAGGGTACATAAGTGCAAAAGTTAAAACCTTCCTTGACGAGCTGCTGCTGCAGGTCTTTTCTAAATCCGTACAGCATTTGAAACTCGAATTTATCGTTAGGAATCTGATGCGTTTTCACGAAGCGTTTCACGTGATGAATGACATGATGATCGTGAGTAGCGATCGATGTAAATTTCCCATTAAGCAAGTGGTACTCAATCAATTCAATAAAGTGACGGTCAATGTCTTTTTTATCTTGGTAAGCCAAGTGTTCAGGCTCTTTATAGGCGCCTTTGACGATGCGTAAACGATAATTTTTATAGGCTTTGATGGTTTCCGCCGATTCATGGAAATAAGCTTGGATGACTGTACCGATATTTGTATAGTGTTTGGACAACTCATCAATGAGATCAAAGGAAGGAGGCAGGTGACTGTAGTCTTCCATGTCGAAATTAATAAATATCTTGTATTTCTCGGCTTTCGAGACAATCTCCTCCAAGTTACCTCTACAGAATTCATAAGAGATGTCTAATCCAAGCTGGGTAGGCTTTAAGGAAATATGGGCGTCTAGTTCTTGTTCATGAATCGCTTGAATAACGTCCAGAATTTGTTCTTTTGCCTCTAGGGCCTCCTGTTTTTCAAAAACGAACTCCCCAAGGTTGTCAATAGTAGCAGACATGCCTTGAGCATTCAATTCCTTGACGCTTTTGATCATTTCCTCAATGTTCGTTCCGGCTACAACTGACTGTGCGCCAAGTTTTAATCCCCAGTGTTTTGCTCCGTTGTTTAACAATTTGTTTTGCGAAAGCATCATGAAAAAGTCTTTTGTTACTCCCAAAGTAAGGACCTCCGTTTCTTTTTAAAAGCGTTTGGTGATCAAAAAATTAGTATGATATATAAGAGTTATTTTAATAAGAAGCCTTCCGTATAAGGATCTGTCTCTTCCAATGAAAACTTATGCATCCCTGTCATCCATGCTGAGCCGGTAATTTTCGGAATGATCGCTTGAAGCCGGCCAGCTTCGGTATAACCAACCACCGTTCCTTTAAACTGTGAACCAATGATGCTTTCTTGAATAATTTGTTCCCCTGGTGCCAGGTTGAGGGTAGCGAGCTTAGCGCAAGTGCCTGTGCCGCAAGGCGATCTGTCGATTTGCCCATCGCCAAAGACAACGGTATTTTTATAATGATTCTCTTCTAATTGCAAACTAAATTCGACAAGGTCGACCGTATTTATTTCAGGGATTTCAGGATGACGGATCGTTAGCTGTTCGTTAACGGCATTGCGAATCAACATGCCTAAGGCTGCGATCTTGTCTTGTTCATCAATGTTCAATTGAAGGTTGAATGCCCTGGCATCGGCTATTGCAAAAAAGCTGCCTCCAAAAGCAATATCGACTGTGACTTGACCTACATTCTCAACTAAAACGCTTACACTTTTTTCTAAAAGAAAAGCAGGCACATTAATGAAAGATACCTCTTTTACTTTGCCGTTTTCATAGTCTACATAACATTCTACTAGCCCTGATGGTGTATCAAGCAGTACTTTGTCTTTTTTAGCAATCAATCCATTGTTGATGGCTACCGTCACGGAAGCGATAGTTCCATGGCCGCACATATTCAGATAGCCGCCGCTATCCATAAACAAGACGCCAAGGTCGCATTCCGGACGGCAGGGCTCCGTTAAAATGGCACCGAACATGTTTAAATGTCCTCGCGGCTCGTGCATGAGCAGCTTGCGGATGTTATCCATTTTAGTCTGCATATGCTGCTTTTTTTCCATCATACTGTGCCCTTGTATACGGGGAATGCCATCGACTACTATTCTGGCCGCTTCTCCCATTGTGTGGGCATCTATTGTCTCAATAAAATTTTCTAATGCCATCATAAAATAATTACCTCCCATTAATACATGATGTAATGAATTGTAATTATCTATATGCAAATATTGTGCCAATTCTAGAAAATAAGCCTATTGCGTTTATTGAAACTGTTTTCATTATTTAGTACAATAAAATTGTTAATTAATTTTACAATACTGTAAACTAAAAGTGAACATTTTGTTTACAGATGGCAGGAGGTTGACAAAATGAGCGCAATGCCTGTTGAACATTCAATTTTTTATTTAAAAACTTTAATTGAAACCAGCTCTGATGCCATTACGATCATCAATGCACAGGGAGAAGTGGAATATTGGAGTTCCCAAGCGGAGATCATTTATGGGATATCAGCGAAAGAAATAAAAAAGAAACGAATAAGTGATTTTTTTAAGCAGGAAGATTTGAAATTGTTGGAGATACTAGAAACAAAAAAGCCTGTATTTAATGCTTATCACCAGCCACGTCCGGATAAGCATGTCTTAATTAGCTCCTCTCCTATATTTGATGAAGAAGGAAACTTACTCGGGGCAATTTCTATTGACCAAGACATCACTAGTATCGTGAGACTAAATGAGAAGTTAACATTAACCACCAATCAACTGCAAAAAATTAAACAGCAGTATCATGTGCAAGAACAAATCGGACCTTTATCAGAAATTAAAGGAAATAGTCTGGCGATAAGGAACACAAAGGGACTGGCTCTAAAAGTTGCGAAAACGGATGCCACGGTATTGCTCCAAGGGGAGAGCGGCGTAGGCAAAGAGCTATTTGCCCAAGGCATTCATGAAGCAAGTCTGCGCCAAGACAAACCCTTTATTCCCATCAACTGCGGCGCGATTCCGGAAGCCTTGTTTGAAAGTGAATTCTTCGGATATGAAAAAGGATCTTTTACAGGAGCTTATAAGGATGGAAAAGCAGGAAAAGTGGAGATGGCAGATGGAGGTACGTTATTTTTAGATGAAGTCGGCATGCTGCCGCTTGATATGCAGGTAAAGCTTTTGCGCGTGCTTCAAGAAAGAGAGGTATACCGGATCGGCGGCAGCCTCTCTATTAAAGTCAATATCAGGGTTGTGGCAGCGACAAATAGCGATCTTGAAGAAATGGTAAAAGAAGGAACATTTCGTGAAGATTTATATTATCGCTTAAATGTTGTCAGCCTTACCATTCCGCCACTCCGGGAGAGAATTGAAGACATTCCGCTTCTAGTGAAAAGCTTTGTCCAAGAATACGCAGCTAAATACCAAAAACAAGAGCCCGCCCTGTTAGAAAGCGCCATGGAGATGTTTATGAATTATCATTGGCCCGGAAATATTAGGGAACTGAGAAATGTTGTAGAAAGAATGGTGATCTTCACGGATCAGTCCATGATAGGGGAGGATGACATCACTCATATATTTCCGACGGTTGAAAAAAGAAAGCCAGCTCAAGAAGAAATTGGACTCGCTCATGAGAAAGCACAGCTTGAAAAAGCCCGCATCCAAGAAGTACTTGCGGAAATGAATGGAAATAAAAGTGCTACCGCCAAAAAATTAGGCATCTCACGGGTTAGTCTTTATAAGAAACTAAAGGAATACGGGGTTGAAGTGTGAGTGAAACGGATCGATAGATGAACTTTTGAAATGATATGCAAACTGGTGACTGGTCTATGAGGGGCGGATCACTGAATAAAAGAAAAATCCATAGCCGGTCGTAAATAGCCAGCATCTTTAGGAAGGTACTGGCTTAGTTTGTCGGCAAAAGGGGTTCGGAATGATCTCATTCCGAACCCCTTTCTGTTTTTTAGGTGGTTTTCAAGCCATTTGAGAGAAAGATAGACCTCTCCGACACCATTATTTAGACCATTTTCGGCCCCTGCCAAGTCCAATTGGCTATTTTCTTGGGATTCATGGCAGCGAAAGTAAGCATCGCCTGCATCGGCAATTTTTTAAGTCCCCTTAAGGTTGTCCAACGCATGCCATGCTTTTCTTTTGCATCTGCGAAAACGCGTTCAATCGTTTCTTTGCGTTTCACATAGATAGGTTTGACCTCTTCGTGATGGCGAAGATGGTCGGCTTCCTCCACATATTCCTGCCAAATGTATATTGGATGAAAGTCAGTTTAATTAAAATAACGGGATCCGTGCTTGGGCGGCCTACTTCCGAGTACAACTCTTCCACCAAGTCATAAATGAAAGAGAAATCAATTGTTGTCTCCATTTTACGAACCAGATGATTCTGTGGTACAAGCTGGTCTAGAGCGATCATTTCTAGTTGTTCCCGTTGGCTTGAATTGAGTTTCGAAAGCATCTTCATCACCTCAAGCGTTTTATTTTAAAACAGGTAATCATTATACGGCTACCCTAACTTTGTAAACTCTGTTGATTGGAATGGAAGGCGCGAAGACTCCTGCGGGATCAGCGGGACAGGCGAGACCCCGCAGACGCTTTAGCGGTGAGGAGGCTCACCGCCCGCCCCGCGGAAAGCGAAGCAGCCTGGAATGGAAATCAACAGCCCCCATCTACAAGCAAAAGAAAAAGACTGCGGACCACAACTTCAATTTTCATTGAGTTTGTCTACAGTCTGAGCCAGCACCTTTAGGAAGATACTGGCTTATTTTTTTAAAAAAATATGCAGTAACGTGCGTCAGGTCAGGTATTCCTCTTTTTTCGTCAATCGAGTTGTCAACTAAAGCAGCAGAGCGTGTGGCAGCCGGCTATCTGAGTAAATAGAATAAATAAACCGTTTTAAGAAGTGGAAAAGGGGAGAAATGACTTGGCGCAAATTGAAAAAGTGTATGCAGAGGATTTTAACGGAGCCAATCACGCTTTACAGATACAAAATGCGATTGAGTTTGCCAGCAAGAACAATACAAAAACAGTGTTGCTTGCGGACAAAACGTATAGTATTACGGCTCCTTTAGTTATTAAAGAAGGGGTCAGTCTAGAGTTTGGACATGGCACCATCTTTGCGGTGTATGGGAACTTTCCAGTAATAGAGTTAGAAAGAAACGCCGCTATGAAAGGAGCCTATATTGCGATTGATGATGCAGCCTTTACTTCGGAAGTCATTCGGCTAGATGGTAAACACAAGTATTACAATGTCTGGAATAGAACCAAAATTGAAGAATTGAACGTTATTAACTGGTCAGGGAGCCATAAAGGAACAGGAATTTCTTTATTCTCAGGCGGGAGCGGCCACGAAATTTCTTATGTTCATTTTGAAAATGTGAAAATAGCAGGAATGGACATCGGGATCAAGTTAAAAGCGCAAAAACCGGCAAGCGGCATGGCCTGGGTGAATGCCAACCGGTTTGCCAACGCCTCAATAGATGATTGTATCACAATGATTTATATGGAAAGCGGATTAACAGTCCCGAATGAATGCAGCGGCAATCAATGGACGAATTTGCAAATACAGCCTTCAGCGGCCACCCGAAAGATCGCAAGAATTACCGGACAATACAATAAACTCGAAGGAATGGTATGGGACGTAGCTTCTATAGCGCTGGCAGGTCCTGTGATAGACTTGACTGCCACGTCAGATTCGACAGACTTGATTATGCCAGCTGTGCCATCCAATCGGATTAGCAATAAAGGCACCAATAACAATCTTCATAGGTAAAGAGACAATGGCCGTACACGCAGCAAATTAGCTTTGTGCGCTATCGGCGAAAACCTATAAGGAGGCTCTGAAGTACAAGAGCTTGTCCTGAACATGCTGAAATGAAGCAGCATGCAAACCAATGAGCACTCAAAGAAGATGGACAGCAAAAAGGGAAGTGTGGCCAGCACTTCTTTTTTGTTTGATTTTATCCCTCAGATTAAGAAACGGCAGCTGAAGAACGGGTTGGATGCCGTGCATAAGCCTGAACAATTGCTGATGATGGTTGTTTTGTATAAACAGAATCAATAGGTGGCCCCGCCTCATTGGAACTTTTTCCGTTGTTATCCGTATATAAGATACCAGCACTAAGCAGTGGAAGAAACATCAAAGAAAAGTGGTGATTGAATTGAACGTATTTGCGGTTGTATTGTGTTTATTTGTCATCAGCTGCCAAGCCTATAAGTTGATCCAGCTTTTGCTGAAAATGAAACAAGAAAAGCTGGCTCCCATTACGGCCGAAGAGTTAGCGGCGTTGAGAAAATATCCTCAGAAGCCAGTGGATGCCCCTGTGTATTCTAAGCAGCGAACAGGTCTTATCATTGAATGTTCTATGCTGCTGTTTCTTATGGTGGTGTTATTCATGGGGCTGTTTTTCGATAAGTTTGATTGGCCGTTTTTCTTTTTCATCTTACTGCCTTTTTCTTATTCGAATGATGTGTTGAACTTGTTTGCGGTTGTGGACGATGGTTTACTTAGCGGCAATCGCTTTATTGCTTGGGATCAGATAAAGTCGTTTCAGTTCGTTCCGATTGACCTCAATCACCGGTATTATGGTTTTGATAAAGAAGTGAATGAAGGATACGAATTGATCATTAAGCGAAAAGTATGTTCTACAAGCTGTATTGTGACATCTGCTGAAATGAAAGAAAAATTGACAGCCCTTTTGCATGAGCATGCTTCTAGGCTAAAAGAGCAGGAGAAAGCTCATATCCATGCTAAAGAAAGTCATTAGCGCTGGCTAAGCTATTCCTACTGAGGTCAAAAGAGGCGGGTGAAAACGAGTGCGATGCGGGACAAGCACCGCAGGCAGTTTCCGCGCTGCTAAACGAGCGGCATTCATACAGCAGCTTTTCAAAGGAAGGGAAAGAGAATGAAAGCAGGAGGATCGGACAGGATGGAAACATCAATCAACCAAAAAATATGCGTGATTACGGGCGGAACAGGCGGCATCGGGTATTATCTGTCAGCAGGATTTGATGAGGCGGGGTATAAAGTTGTTGCTTTAGATAAAGAGCAGCATCAGCCTTTAACGGACGGCATTGACTTTATTAAAACAGATGTCAGCAGGCAAGAAGACATTAAGCGTGCGTTTAGGCAGATTGCCGGCCGATATGGAGCGGTGCATGTGCTGATTAATAACGCGGCGGTTTCCGCGTTCTCCAAACCGGTTTCTGCTATCTCCGTTGAAGAATTTGAGGCGGTCATTGCGGTGAATTTGCGCGGCAGCTTTATTTGTGCGAAAGAGTTTATTCGAGCAAACAGCGGCCAGGATTATGGCCGAATCATTAATATCGCTTCGACGAGGTGGAATCAAAATGAAGCTGATTGGGAGGCGTACGGAGCCTCCAAAGGCGGGCTGGTGTCCTTAACCAGCACATTGGCGGTGTCTCTTAGCGACCGGCCTATTACTGTAAATGCCGTGAGTCCCGGGTGGATACAAACAGAAGGATACGGAGAATTATCGGCATGAGACCATGCTCAGCATCCATCCGGACGTGTCGGGCGCCCGCGTGATATTGTCAATGCTTGCTTGTTTCTTGCAGATGAGCAAAATGATTTTATCAATGGCCACAATTTAGTTGTTGATGGCGGCATGACAAAGAAAATGATTTATGAGGAGTAAGCTATAGCAAGAGTACAAGGGATAAACAACAGGGAAGCAGGACCAACAGTCAGATGGAAAGGTAAGGCGGATAAGAAGAAGCCTCTCATTGTCCGCCTTATGCATTGTTAAGCAGCTATGTTACTAGATATCACACAAAAGGAAGAAACGTTTATTGGAAGTAATAAACCAAGGAAAGAACCGATAAAGGTATCCTTAGATAATAGGGAAGGGATGTTTATGAATTTAGACGGCTGCCTAAGAGGAAAGCAAGAAATTTATCAGAAGAAGTAGGTATTCTCCTTTTTAGTACTGATAGAAAACGAGAAATGAAAAATAGGGTTATACGTTACTTGAATGAAGTCAAGGTAGTTTCACCAACGGATAGGCGCTCTCTTCATAAGTGGATGGCAGATTTTTGAGGGATTTGGATGGTTAATACTTTTGTATCTCCAGGTATACTGGATATGTCTACAAGAAAGATTTCTCAAATGATGTACATTATGATTGTGAGAGGTGCTATATGAGTATTGCCATTGCATTAGTTATTGTGATTGCTATCATTGCAGGTGTCTCTACCTTTTTATTAGCAGGTAAAGGTGACGAGGATTATAGAAGCAATGCTGGACGAAACACCAAGAACTTAAGCTTGATTTATCTTGTTGTCATGATTCTGTCATTTGTTGCTGTTGGGGTATATATCAAGTGGTTTGCATAGAGCCGAATGCTTTACCATTTTAAACCTAGCATCTGTTGCAGATGGTAGGTTCCTTTATTATTTAGAAAGACGTCCTTTGAGCCGATTAAAGAAAGTATATGCTATTGTCTATAATTAGGAAGCAAACTATGCTGTTTATCAAGTCAGCAAAAAGGAGATCGATATGGATTGGAAACTAGACAGAGCAGTTAAAAAGCCTATTTATAAACAGCTTGCTGAATATATTGAACATGGAATCGCAGATGGGACTTTTCCTCCCGACAAGCCATTGCCGTCAGAAAGAAAGTTGGCTAGTGAGTTAAATGTGAATAGAAGTACGGTCGTGTCGGCGTATGATGAATTAGAAGCAAATGGACTGATTGAAAGAAAAAGAGGGAGCGGGACAACAATAAGCAAAGACATTTGGGGAGTGACCAAAAAGCGTGTGCCGAGCTGGAACCAGTATATTAAGGCAGGCTCTTTTCTTCCCAATGTACCTGTAATGCAAAGAATACAAAAGGAACTGACGGTCCAAAAGCTGATTAATTTAGCCAGCGGAGAACTGTCGGAGGATCTTTTTCCAACCCGTTTTTTGCAGGAGATTATTTCAACTAGGGTGTTTGACGGAAACCTCGGTTACGATCATCCTCAAGGAAATGAAAATTTAAGAGATACAATTGGTAAGCATGTGGGAATTTATCGGGGAATTGAGGCAAGCCCTTCCTCCATTCTCATTACCTCTGGGGCGCAGCAGGCGTTGCATTTGGTGGTCCAATGTCTCTTAAAACCAGGGGATGCCATTGTTTTGGAGGATCCTTCTTATCACTATGGACTTCCAGTGTTTAAATCTGCAGGGTTGAAGACGTTTTTCTTACCCGTTAATAGGGATGGAATAAATCCTGAGGATTTGCTCTTTCTGCACAAGCGGCACCGGATTAAAATGATATTTTTAAATCCCGCCTTTCAAAATCCAACAGGCGTGTTTCTGCATAAAAATCGCCGTCAGCAAATACTTGAGCTGTCGTCTCAACATGGAATCCCAGTGGTCGAAGATGATCCTTACAGTTTAACTGCTTTTACAGGGGAAGATGCCTCTCCTCTGAAATCGATGGATCAGCACGGGAATGTTTTATATATCAGTTCTTTATCAAAGGTTGTTGCTTCTGGCTTGCGCATTGGATGGGTTATTGGTCCAAAGCCGGTAATTGAAAGGTTGGCGGATGCCAAGCAGCAAGTAGACTTCGGGCATGGAAGTTTTGCTCAATGGATGGCGAATGAATTTTTGAAGTCTAGCTATTTCAGCATCCACATCAAAAGCTTGGTGAAGCAGCTGAAGCAAAGGCGGAACCAAATTGTTACAAGTATGGAGACTTATTTGAGGGGCGATGTCGATTTTCAAGTCCCTCAAGGAGGCATCCATTTGTGGTGCAAACTAAAAAAGGAATATAATGAACTGCAATTACTGGAGGCATCTATTAAGAGAGGGGTTATTTATGTGCCTGGAGCAACTATGGGATCGGAGGCAGGCTATGTCCGCTTTACTTATGCCAGGGAAACGGAAGAAAAAATAGATGAAGGAATAAAGAAGTTTGCAGATGCTTTTTATGCCATGGATAAAAAGCTTTAATTTTCCTCGAAATAATTCAATGGAATATAGTCAAAGCGTGCTTTAATAAAAATGAGTGAAAACTCGTTTCTTCTGTAGAAATGGAAATGTTCAGAAAATAATAAACAATAAGACCTGTTTTCTTTTCCCTCTTCTTAGTCTCTTCTATTCATTTTCCTTTGGCAACAAAGGAAACGATACAAAGTGATCGAATCCTTTCCTTAGAAGCAGAGAATTGAGTGGAGGGATGAAGGATGAAAAAGGCATGGAAAGTGTTAGGCTCAACCGCATTAGCGGCATCATTATTGGCCGTGCCGGCGGTAGGCTGGGCGGAGCCGGGACCCAGCCCGCAACAAGGGGACAACTTATCGATTGACGGCTTCATTAATTATGAGGAGCTTGGGCAAAAACTGCAGCAGATTCAAAAGTCGAGCCAAGGAAACGTAAAGGTGGAAACAGCTGGTTATACGAACCAAGGAAGAGAAATTTACAAAGTATCAACGGGCCATGGCAAGAAGGTAGTGCTGATTCAGAGTGAAATTCATGGGAATGAAAAAACAGGCACGGTGGCCCTGTTAAACATGCTGCAAAGTCTTGGTTCCAGCCAGTCTAAAGAAGCAAAGAAAATTTTAGACGAACTCACTATTGTAGCTATTCCAATGATGAATGCAGATGGATCGGAATTAAACCGCCGGGCAAATGATATGGATTGGGCAGAGGTGACAGCTAAATTTCCTCAATTAGCTCATGTAAAGCCAGCCTGGAATTATTATTCCTCTCCAGGAAGCTGGAATTATGACAAGAACCCCGGGTTTGATGTGAATCGCGATTTTCATCCGGATCTTAATTACGTGCCCAAGGCTGAAGATTTTCCAGGAACATCGAATGCCTACGGCTGGTATATTACCCCCGAAGCTCAGACGGTAAGAGATGTGTATAAGGACTTAAAGGCACAGTTTGGAAAGGTGGATGTATTCGTCGATCTCCATCATCAAGGGTTCCCTTATGTAGAAGGGACTGATGACAGAGTAACAATGTCGATATCAGGAAAGTTTGTGACCAATCCAAACAGCCCAGGCGGTGAAAAATATGCCGCTTATGCCGACCAATACAATTATGATTTTTCGCGCCAGTTGAATGTAGCTGTCTATAACGCCTTGCAAGCAAAAGGAAATTCCGTGTTTACAAACATTTCACTATATGACCAAAACATTGATCTGCCTGGCACGGCTCTCGGCTCTTTTGCGCTAAATGGGAGCGGAACCGTTCTGTTTGAAGTCAGCGGTCAAACGCAAAACTTTGGGCAAAAACAAAGAGGACAGCTTGTAAAGACAGTTGAAACAGGCCTTATGGGGATTATTAACGGAGTAGCAGACGGATCAGTTCATCAATTAAATCCGGATGACTATCAGAATATCCCGTTAAGTGTCAGGACACCAGGGGGACTATAAGAACGTTATTCACTTGCCGCGACTGGAGAGATCCTTTCGCGGTTTCTGCTGTATAAAGCGCACTGCTGAGGGGTTCTTAAGATCTGCTGTTCCTCACTAAACAGGTCGAATATAACTAAAAGCAGCTCCTTCCTTTTCCTTTCAGTCAACATCTGAATAAAAAAGGTATATACTATATTCAAATGAATATTTGAATGTTAAGGAGTGAGCCGAGTGAGTGATAAAGACATTTGCGAAGTGTATTGTTATGACGAGGAGAAAGTAGATCGGATACAGAAGAAAATCAAGTTAGAGGATTGGTCCGGCGTGACCCCGTTATTTAAAGTGCTGGCTGATGAAAAGAGGGCAAAAATTGCTTATTCCCTTTGCCAGGAGGGGGAGCTATGTGTGTGTGACATGGCGAATATTATCGGCGTTTCTGTGGCCACGGCTTCCCACCATTTACGGACCCTTCACAAGCAAGGGATTGTGAACTATCGAAAAGAGGGCAAATTAGTTTTTTACTCATTAGATGACAAGCCGGTCAAACAGTTAATCACCATGGCGCTGGCACATAGGAAAGAAGTGAAAGCTCATGTCTGACCAGTCAGTCAAACAGTCGAGCCGAGACATGCAAGCTTATCGGGTCCAGGGGTTTACTTGTGCCAATTGTGCCGGCCTCTTCGAAAAAAATGTAAAAGAATTACCCGGAGTGGAGGATGCCAAAGTAAACTTTGGAGCGTCCAAAATTTATGTGCAGGGTCATGTCACGATTGAGGAGCTAGAAAAAGCTGGAGCCTTTGAACAGCTAAAGATTCGAGATGAAAGAGAGCGGCAGGTGGAGCATACGCCTTTTTGGAAACAAAAAGAAAATATAAAGGTGTATGTTTCAGCAGTGTTGCTTATTGTTAGCTGGTTTTTAGGGCGGCAGTATGGGGAAGACTCAGTCTTTGCCACAGCCGGTTATGCTGCGGCCATTTTAATTGGCGGGTATTCGCTGTTTTTTAACGGCTTGAAAAATTTGAGCCGGTTAAGGTTCGATATGAAAACCCTTATGACCATTGCGATTATCGGAGCGGCAATCATCGGTGAATGGGGCGAAGGGGCCACAGTGGTGATTCTCTTTGCGATCAGTGAGGCTTTAGAGCGCTATTCGATGGATAAAGCCCGTCAATCCATTGAATCGTTAATGGATATTGCGCCAAAAGAAACGCTGATCCGGCGTGGAAATAACGAGTTCATGCTGCATGTAGAAGACATCCAGATCGGCGACATTATGATTGTAAAGCCGGGACAAAAATTGGCGATGGACGGGGTGGTAATCCGCGGGACTTCGGCATTGAACCAGGCGGCGATCACTGGTGAGAGCGTGCCGGTCGCCAAGACAGCCGGTGATGAGGTGTTTGCAGGAACGTTAAATGAGGAAGGGCTTTTGGAAGTCAAAGTCACTAAACGGGTAGAAGACACGACTCTATCCAAGATCATTCACTTAGTAGAGGAAGCGCAGGCCGAACGTGCTCCATCCCAAGCGTTCGTCGATCAGTTTGCCAAATATTATACACCGGCTATTGTGTTCCTTGCTTTTCTCATAGCCGTGGTGCCGCCGCTGCTGCTGGACGGGGACTGGAGCAAATGGGTTTATCAAGGATTGGCAGCCTTGGTTGTTGGCTGTCCGTGCGCGTTGGTTGTGTCAACGCCGGTTGCTGTCGTGACAGCTATCGGCAACGCAGCAAGAAATGGCGTGTTAATTAAAGGCGGCGTTTATTTAGAAACCGCCGGAGCTCTTCAGGCCATTGCTTTTGATAAAACCGGCACATTGACGGAAGGGATTCCTTCAGTTACCAATATGGCAACCTATGGCGGAGATGAAAAAGAATGGCTGGCGATTGCCGCTGCCATTGAAAAGGGGTCCCAGCATCCTCTTGCTTCCGCTATTATCCGGAAAGCAGAAGAGATGGGGCTGGACTTTCAAAGCGTTGCGGTGGAGGAGTTTCAATCAATCACCGGCAAAGGGGTGAGGGCGAAGGTTAACGGCCAAACTTATTACGTAGGAAGTCCCCAGCTGTTTGAAGCAGAGCATCAGATTATGAAAGATACGATTAAGAAGCATATCTCTGCCTGGCAAACGGAAGGAAAGACCGTCATGGTTTTGGGAACAGAGCAAGCCATTCTTTTACTCATAGCCGTGGCAGATGAAATCAGAGAATCGTCAAAAGAAGTGATCCGCCGCCTCCACGACCTTGGCATCCGCACCGTCATGCTGACAGGTGATAATGAAAGAACAGCCGCAGCGATCGGATGGCAGGTAGGCGTAGATGAGATAGAAGCGGATTTGTTGCCTGAGGATAAAATGGATTTCATTAAAGCTCTGCGCGCAAAGCATCAGCATGTAGCGATGGTAGGCGATGGCGTCAACGATGCGCCAGCGCTTGCTGCCTCATCCGTAGGTGTAGCCATGGGCGGAGCCGGAACCGATACCGCCTTGGAAACCGCCGATATTGCCCTTATGTCTGATGATTTAAGCAAGCTGCCGTATACAGTCCAGCTGAGCCGCAAAGCTTTGGCCATTATTAAGCAAAATATCACTTTCTCGCTAGCCATTAAGCTGGCCGCCTTGCTGATGGTAGTGCCTGGCTGGTTAACACTGTGGATCGCTATCTTTGCTGACATGGGGGCCACGCTCATTGTCACCCTGAATAGTCTGAGGCTGTTGAGGGTGAGGGAGTAACCAAAGCACTTTATTAAATTCTGAGCGCAAAAGCCGATCTCTTTTAGTAGCGATCGGCTTTTGCGATGCTTTGAGCTTCTATTGCCTTGGTTCATCACTGCGCTCTGTAATTTGGCGCCACACTTTCTCTTTAAAGTCTTTAAATAAAACACTTTCTGATTGCTGAGCGCCGTATCTTCTGACGTTAACGGCTCCTTCGTCCATTTCTTTATCTCCCAGCACTAGAATGTACGGGATTTTTTGCATCTGTGCTTTTCTTATTTTATATCCCATTTTTTCATCGCTTTTATCTATTTTTACCCTTACACCGAATTGCTTCAATTCGGCTTCGATTTTTAAACAGTAGTCTAGGTGGACTTGTGAAACCGGAATAATTTGGGCTTGAATCGGTGCAAGCCATACAGGGAAAGCACCGGCAAAATGTTCGATTAAGATCCCGAAGAAGCGGTCGATTGACCCGAAAATAGCGCGGTGAATCACAACGGGCCGGACCTTTTCATTCCTTTCGTTGATATATGTCAAATCAAACTTTTCCGGCATTTGAAAATCAAGCTGAATGGTTGCGCATTGGTGACTCCGTTTCAACGCATCTTTAATATGAAAGTCAATTTTAGGGCCGTAAAAAGCTCCGTCCCCTTCGTTTAAGGAATAATCGACATTTAAATCTCTTAGCACGTTTTTCAACGCTCCTTCAGAAACCTCCCAGAAGGCGTCATTGCCTAACGAATCCTCTGGACGAGTGGAAAGCTCCACTGAATAATCAAATCCGAACGTACGGTAGACGCGATCAATTAAATCAAATACTTTCTTGATTTCACTTTCAATTTGATCCTCCCGAACAAAGATATGGGCATCGTCTTGGCAAAATGTACGGACCCTGAGCATTCCATTTAAAGCGCCGCTGTATTCATGGCGATGAACTTGGCCAAACTCTGCCATTCGAACAGGCAAATCCCGGTAGGAATAAAGGCTGTTTTTAAAAATCAGCATATGGCCGGGACAGTTCATTGGTTTTAATGCAAATTTTTTGTGCTCCACCTCAGTAAAATACATGTTCTCATGGTAATGATCCCAATGACCGGATTCTTCCCATAGCTGCTGATTCATCATAAATGGCGTGCGAACCTCTTCATAAGCCGCCTGGCTTTGAAGCTCCCGGGAAAACCTTTCTAACTCATTTCGAATCGTCTGCCCCTTTGGCAAGTAAAACGGCATGCCGGGAGCTTCCTCGGAAAACATAAATAGCTCCAGCTGTTTTCCTAACTTTCGGTGATCTCTTTTGGCTGCTTCTTCCAAGAAGTGCAGATAGTCAGTCAGGTCTTTTTGCTTTTTAAAGGAAACTCCATATACCCGCTGGAGAACTTCATTTTGATTGTCGCCTCGCCAATAAGCACCTGATACACGCGTTAATTTAAAAGCTTTGATCCAACCTGTTGATGGAAGGTGAGGACCACGGCACAAATCAATAAATTCTCCTTGCTGGTAAAGGGTAATCGTTTCACTTGGAGGGAGATCTTGAAGGATTTCCAATTTAAACTGCTCGTTCTTTTCTGTAAACAGTTTTTCAGCTTCTTCATAAGACACTTCTATACGTTGAATCTTTAAATTCTCGCCGACGATTTTTTTCATTTCTTTTTCAATAGCGAGCAAATCATTGGAAGTGAGGTGATGATCCAATTTGACATCGTAGTAAAATCCATCTTCAATCACCGGGCCTATCCCTAATTGCACGTTCCCGTAAATTCTTTTGAGCGCTTGCGCCAAGACATGAGCGGACGAATGCCTTAACATATGCAATCCTTCCTCCGAGTTTAAAGTTAAGATAGAAAGGCTGGCATCTGCTTCAACCTTGCAGCTTAAATCCACCAGTTGTTCATTTAGCTTTCCGGCAACAGCTTCTTTCTTCAGGCTGGAGCTGATTGACCCCGCAATCTCTTCGACTGTAGTGCCTGGGGCGAAGCTCTTTATCTGTCCATCCGGGAATTGAATATTGATCTTTTTTTTGTCCATATCGTTGACACTCCTTTAAAGTAATAGAAAGATAAAAAAAGCGCACTCATCCCTGAAGAAGGGACGAGTGCGCTTAACCCGTGGTTCCACCCAAGTTTCCATAAGCAAACAATACACTTATGGCTCTGGTGCTGTAACGCAGCAAACGGCATTGGATACTTTAGTTCCCCAATGCAGCTCAAAGGCGGTAAATCATTTTCCTAAGCTAGGAAGGTCGCAGCTGATCCTTCCCTCTCTGAAAGCCGTAAAAATGATTCATGTCCTTATCATCGCAATCAATATTTACAGTGAAAAAATAAAAACACACTCATCCCTAAAGAAGGGACGAGTGTGTTTAACCCGTGGTTCCACCCAAGTTTCCATAAGCAAACAATACGCTTATGGCTCTGGTGCTGTAACGCAGCAAACGGCATTGGATACTTTAGTTCCCCAATGCAGCTCAAAGGCGGTAAATTATTTTCCTAAGCTAGGAAGGTTGCAGCTGATCCTTCCCTCTCTGAAAGCCGTAAAAATAACTCATGTCCTTGTCAAGGCTTTTACCATGTAAGCAGTATTTTCAATTATTTTACATAGTACAGTAAATCATTAGAAATGACAACCCGGTATTTACAGGCTGCGCTTATGCCAGAGCTTCCTTTAATAGGGAACGCGCGCGGGCATTCCGAATGAAAACTAGCAATGCAGTGAAGGATTCGCAGCTTTTGGAGCAGACATTTGTAAATCCTCTATATAAATTTTTCGGTGAAGCAAACTTTTCTTCAGGCTAGCCCGTCTATCCTATGTAACGGCAGATAAATTGTATTTTTGAAAAGGAGCTCTTTGAAGCAATGAATAAAAGAGAGGCACATGAATTATTTGTTACTTGTATGACCGATCACAAAGAAGATTTTTATCGCTTAGCGTTTAGTTATGTGAAAAATCAACAAGACGCACTGGATATTGTGCAGGAATCGATAAAAAAAGCTCTTGTATCTATGGAGGGAGTGAAGGAGCTTCAGTCCATAAAGAGCTGGTTTTATAAAATTGTTGTGCGCACGGCGATTGATTTTCTAAGGAAGCAGAAGAGGTTAACGGTGGCCGACCATCAAACCATCGATTTTTTGAGCAGCGGAAAAGAGGATGACTATGAAGATCTGGATCTTCAGAATGCCCTGGACGCCTTGCCGATCCAATATAAAACGATTCTTATTCTCCGTTTTTTCGAAGATTTGAAACTAGAAGAAATTGCAGAAATCGAAGAAGAAAACATTAGCACCGTCAAAACGCGCCTGTATCGGGGATTAAAGTTGCTGAGAATTGAAATCGCCAAGGAGGACCTATTATAATGGATAAGCGATTAGAAATGTTAAGAAAAGACTATAAAGATATACCGATTCCAAAAGAATTGGATAGGATTGTTGCCCAAGCTCTTCAGGAAAAGCCGAAGAAGAAAACGCGTCCGGTATGGCCGGCAAGTGTTGCTGCTGCTGCCTTGCTATTTACAGCTACTGTCAATTTCAGTCCGGAAGCGGCTCAGGCTATGTCCAAAATCCCTTTAGTCAAAGAACTGGTAGAAGTAGTTACCTTTAATGAATTTAAAGAAGAGAAGGGCAATGCCAGCATTGATGTCAAAACCCCGGCGATTACCGGTCTCGATAATCAAGCGCTCGAAGACAACTTAAATCAAAAATACGTGGAAGAAAGCCAAAAGCTTTATGAAGAGTTTGCGAAGTCAGCTGCCGCTGAAAACGGACATTTTTCAATGAACAGCGAGTATGAAAAGGTAACAGAGTCACCGGAGATTTTGTCCGTTCGCCGGACGATCCAAAGAACTCAAGCTTCCGGCTATATTCAAAACCGGTATGTGACGATCGACAAAGAAAATGAAGTGTTGATCACGTTAAAGGGCTTATTCAAAAATGGCCAATATGTGCCGGTCATTAGCGAAAATATTAAAGAGCAAATGAAACAGCAAATGGCCGCCGATCCTAATAAGATCTACTGGGTGAGTGAGAATGAGATAGAGCCTTTTACACAAATCAGCCCGGATCAGCCATTCTATATTAATCAAGATCACAAGCTCGTCATCTCCTTCGATGAATATGAGGCAGCCCCTGGATACATGGGGCCTGTAGAATTTATTATCCCGACGGCTGTCATTTCCGATCTGCTTGTCGGTGAGCGGTATATCCGCTAAAACAACGGCATTCACAAAATAGCTTTGCATCAGACCAAAATAAGTGGCCCTTTCTTCTTGTCAGCTAGAGGAAAGGGCGTTTGATATTGTACCGATTCGATGGAACGGGAACAGAACAAAAAGAAAAAGAGTCTTCCCTCCTTTCCGTGGACTTATCACAGCTATACATGCAGGTTAGGCTCTTCAAAAAATAGACGGCTGAAGGCACAGAAGAGTTTGTTTCTTTTTTTAAAAAAGCGCTGCTGTTAGTTCATGCTGGCGTCTCAAGGGAACGAAAGGCTGCTTCCTGAGGAAAGCGTCTGCCTGCAGCAAAATGTACATACTCTTTAACAGAGACCCCAAAAGATGAAAATTTTTTTCTTTTATGAAACTAAATGATAGGCTAGATACGTCTATTAACGAGAGGGGCGTTCGCCCCTTAGACGGATATTGATGGAAAGTTTAATAGAGCAAGATTATAACTGTACCTGCAGGGGAAATTTCAAGTATCATCTTAAAGAAGTGGCAATTGGAGGAATTTTTTATGTTAGGCAAGACACAAAAACACCGGTACGTCCCCGGGTTAGACGGCCTTCGAGCATTAGCTGTGCTAGCTGTTATTGCGTACCACCTTAACTTCAGCTGGGCAAAGGGCGGCTTTCTCGGAGTGGATATCTTTTTCGTTTTGTCCGGCTATTTAATCACATCCACCATTTTACCGGCAAAGGGAGAAGAATGGACATTCGATTTACGGGAATTTTGGATGGGCCGGATTCGCCGCTTGCTTCCAGCTGCTTATTTCATGATTATCCTTACGTTCATTTGGGTGATGCTGTTTCATCAGGAGCTTTTGGACACGGTGCGCGGAGATGCCGTTGCCTCTATTTTTTATGCAAGTAATTGGTGGTTTATTTTTCATGAAGTTTCCTACTTTGACAGCTTTGGCTCTCCATCGCCTTTAAAAAATTTATGGTCGCTGGCGATTGAGGAGCAGTTTTATATTGTTTGGCCGCTGGTGCTGGCCGCCGGCTTGTACATATTTAAAGGGCGGCAAAGGTTTTCGCTATTCGTTTTTCTCGGAGCCCTATGCTCAGCCGTTTTAATGGGGGTGCTGTATCAGCCGGGAGCTGATCCTAGCCGCGTCTATTATGGCACCGACACGCGTTCCTTTGAATTGTTGATTGGCGCCTGGCTGGCTCTCGTTTGGCCTATGAACCGGCTCTCGTCCAACCGGCTGTCCCCTGAACTTGTGAAGACACTCAATATGACTAGTTTGATTGCTTTTGGCATTTTTCTGCTTTGTGCCGTTTTCATAGATGAATATCAAACGTTCTTATATAGAGGGGGCATGCTGCTGATCGGGCTTAACGCCGCCGTTCTGGTTGCTTGCATTTGCCACCCGGCCAGCTTGCTGGGGAAATGGCTGTCCTGGAAGCCTCTTCGATGGATCGGCTCAAGATCCTACGGCATTTATCTTTGGCATTATCCGGTGATTGTGTTAGGAACGCCGGTGCATGAAATCGGAAATCCGGTGTACTGGCGAATAGGCTTGCAGCTTATCCTGATATTAATCATAGCTGAATTTTCCTATCGCTTGATTGAAATGCCGATTCGCAAGCATGGATTCCGGCCATTTTTCCAAAAGCATCTGGCGATCAGTGCCTTAAAGTGGAGAAACTCTCCCCCGATTGGCAAGGTATCGACGATTCTTATTCCTCTGGCTGTTCTAATATTTGCTGCCGGTATCGCTGGCGCAGTCGCAGATGACGAGCAGCAGGAAACAAAACAGTCCCATCCAACGGAGGTCAAAATCGACGGCGGCAAACAGGAAAGTCTGCCGGCACAGGGGGACGCATCTCATAGCAAAGAAGAACAGACACCTGAAGATGAAGAGATAGAAGCGCCGCAGGAGGAAGGTGACGCACCGGCTGATGCCTCCTATACCGAAATACTGGCGATTGGCGATTCTGTTACAATCGATATCGCCTCTAGTTTGCAAGAACGCTATTCTGATATGACCATTGATGCGAAGATTGGCCGGCAAGTCTCGCAAGCAGCGAAACTGGCATCCGGGTATGCCTCGTTTAACCGTCCGGATAAGGCTGTGATTATTCAGCTGGGGACGAATGGCTACTTCACCGATCATCAAATTGATACATTGCTGAGCAGTTTTTCAAAAGCCCATATTTACTTAGTCAACACACGCGTTCCGCGGCCATGGGAAGGAAAAGTCAACCGAACGTTAGCAAAGAAAGCGCAAGAATATGAAAATGTCACGCTAGTAGATTGGTATTCCGCCGCGGTTGACCATCCGGAATACTTTGCGGCGGACGGTGTGCATCTGTTGCCAAAAGGAATTGCTGCCTTAACCGCCTTGATTGATCAATCGATTGCCGGAGATACCCATGCTGCTGGATAAAGACTTGTTGCATAAAATAACGCCATCCCCTTGGTTCGCCAAGGGGATGTTTAGCTAGGTGTCAGACAAAGCAGACAGCTTCTATGGGTATATACGATATACTCATAGAAGCTGTCTGCAGCAAGGGGAGGTTTTTGTTATTCAGATGAGCGAAGGATCAGAAACTCAAGGGGGAAAGAGAACATGGAGATCAGATTATTAACTGCTGCTGATGCAGAAAGGTATCGAAACTTACGGCTTCAAGCCTTGCAGCACAGTCCGGAAGCTTTTTTAATGACGTATGAGGAGGAATCCAGCCAAACAGATTCCCTTCAGCAATACAGAGAAAAACTGCAGCGGGAAAGCAGCTATACATACGGCATCTTTAAAGGAGCGGAACTTGTCGGCACAGGAACGCTGCAAGCAGAAAAACCTTTAAAGGTAAGGCATAAGGGCAATGTTTTTGCGATGTATGTAGCACAAGGGGAAAGAGGCGGGGGGATTGGCAAGAGGCTGCTGCAGCAGCTGATTCAACAAGCCCGGTCACTGGATCTGGAGCAGCTGCACTTAACTGTGGTATCTGCCAATCGTGCTGCGAAGGCATTATATGCTTCTTTCGGATTCCGCCGATATGGCTTAGAGGAACAAGCATTAAAATGGAATGGGCAATATTGGGATGAGGAGCACATGGTTTTATTTTTAAAGAAAAAAACACCTGAATGATCAATGGAGAGAACGGGTCTGCAGCTCGTTCTCTCTTTCTTGCATAAAGGGTGCTGCACATACAAACAAGAAGAACCTGCCCCGCTTCAAAGGACTCCCCAACATTTTGAAACTTTTTGGTTGATTATCCGTATATTTACAAGAGATAGCTCCTTCTTTTCGCATGAAAGGAAGGAAGCTGAGGGAGGAGAACGATGGAAAATAAAAAGAAAACAGCAGCAGCTACTTTGCTTTCCGCTGCATTGTTTTGTGCGTTGATAGCAGCCAGCTCGCTGAGTCCGTTATCAGAGTGGGGGAGAAATGCCAATCAATTTAACTCTCCGGGCATGTGGCTGGCCATGGCGATAGTATTCATTCTTTATATAGTCCCTTTATCAATGTATATGGCTGGCTTCGCATGGATGAAATACGTAATGGCCGTTTGTTGCGCGCTCGGCTTGCTTAGCTTTCTATTTACTTTGGTCGTTGCGATAGTAGCCGGTATGGTTAGCGGAACAACTTTACAGTTTATAGGCGTATTAGGGGTGTGCAGCTTGGCGATGGCTGTCAACATCAGCTGGTTCTTTATCGCGCTCGGCTCTAAAGAAAAGCGGACAGCTTCAGTGATCAACATGTAGCTGGCCGTCGAATGCGGCTTCGTCATGGAAAGGGCGGAGAATCAGTCAGCTGTCCGCCCCTTGCAATAATGGGCCAATTTCGCCCCCTCTTATGCGAGCTTGCCTGGAGGCAGATAGGATGAATATAAACAAATATTTAACGGGGTTTTTGGCAGGCTATATGATTTGCCTGTTGCTTGTTTATTTGGCCTTTGACTATTTTTCTTGGTCATTTACAGCCGGTTCTTTAGCTGACGCGGCTCTCTTTGCGCTCCTCATTAAAAGGGGAGGGAAAAAAGGCCGCAAGTTTCCATAACAGCAAAGCCTGTACGCTGCTCTTAGAGGATGAATAAAGCACAGAAGTTAACCTGTGCTTTATTCATGGATTAGCTGCCGGCAGGATAGCTGGGGTTAGCTATATTCTGCGGCGTATTGAAAGAGGGGCAGCGTAATGAAAAAAGTTGTCCCCTTGTCTTTTGTACTTTCTACCCAGATTTGTCCCTTATGAAAGGTAACAATTTCTTGGCAGATGGACAGGCCGAGCCCATATCCTTTTTTGTTTAAGCGAGAGCTTGTCTTCGTATAGTTTCGATCAAAGATATAAGGGAGGTCGGATGAAGGAATGCCGCTCCCTGTATCCTGGATATGAATCATTACTTCGTTGCCTTCGTTTACTTTTTCAAAAAGAAGGCGAATTTCCCCGGACTTCGTATGGTTGCGGGCATTAGTCAGCAGGTTGGTGAATACCTGTTCCATCTTTTCCACATCCATTTCAATGAGAGGATCGGCTTCTTCCTCACTTTGAAATTGGTTCACTACTGTAAAAGAAAGCCCCTGTTGCTTGATTTCATATTCAAATTTGCGATAGAGGCGCTCGGCGAACTGCTGAAGAGAAACAAAGTCCATGTTAAATGGCATCTGGCCGGACTCTAATCGTGAGAGCGTGAATAGATTGTGAATCAATGAGTGCAGCTCATCTACCCGCTCAAGCCCTTTTTGTAAGTAGCGGGTTTTTTCCGCTTCTGTTAAGACCATCCCATCTGATATAGCTTCCATATATCCTCGAATCGAACTCAGCGGAGCGCGCAGGTCGTGGGAGATGTTTTCGATAAAGTGCCTTCTTGATTCCTCGGCTTGCGCCAATTGTTGATTCAGCTTTTCCAAATCAATGTTTGCTTCATGCAGTTCAGCTGTCCGTTTTTCCACCGTCGCTTCCATTTGTTCATAAAGGTCAGCATTTTCAATGGAGATCGCTGCTTGGGTTGAAATGAAAGCAAGAAATTGAATTTTCTCTTGGGTAAATGCATGAGTGGCTTTATTATTTTCCAAGTAGAGCATGCCTGTGACTTTTCCTTTATTTAAAATAGGCAGGCATAGAAGCGACTTTGTTTTTTGGCGAAGGACATAAGGATCATCGGTAAACATCCCCAGCGCTGCCGCGTGATCAAGCACGACGGGCTCTTTGCTTACATAAGCAAACTGGACAATTTTATCAGACAGAATGCCTGTCCCGGTTATTGGCTGCTGCTTGTTCCAGTTGCCTTGTGATTCATCTAAGCTTTTATACTCGCTAAGTATAAATTCATCTTCCTGCCTGTACAGCAGCATGCCGCGGTCAGCACCGCCATATTCCATTGCAATCTGCATTAACTTAGCTGATAGTTTCTCCAGCACGATTTCCTTTGAAATGCTTTGAGTCACCTCCAGCGCAGCGTGGGCATCAAACGAGGAGTGCTGCGGCAGAGAGGCGGCCGAATTCTCCTCTGACAGCTCTTCGCAGGCTTCTGCCATTTGCTGTGCTTTCGCGGCAGCTCCCCATTTCTTGAATGCTTCAGAGGCATTTTTTAAAAAGGGATCGGCAAGGACGGATAATCCGGCACCGGCAAAATAATTGCCTGCACATTCGTAGGCAATCGCTGCGTCCTGGGTAAAGCCGTTTTGTTCGGCGTAATGGATGCTATCCGTATACAAAGCAATGGTCTCATGATGGCTTCTTTTAGATGTTAAACGCTGCATCTCAGCTTTTAACAGCAAATATTTGTGCCGATAATTGCTGGGGGAGAGATCCGCCCACTTTTTTAACTTGCGGGCATGCTTTTGCAATGTCCTGTATATTCTCTTTTTTTCAGAAACCCCTTCTGCTTCTTCATAAAAGCGCGCCTGCCAGAGCGCGTTATAAAAATAATATTCAGGAACAATGACAAGCGTCAGCCGCTTATTAATCATCGGCACAAGCAGAGCCAGCAGCTGTCTGGCATATTCGCGCTTATCAAATAAATAGGCCATTTGCAGACGGATCGTGTAATGAATAATCTTTGCTGAATCGTCATCTACGATGGTTTCCAGCTCCCAAAGCGGCTTGGTTTGACGGCCTTTCAGAAACTCAATCCAATCGCGGATTTCATATAAAAAAGCCCGAGATACTTTATATTGAATTTGGTCTATAAATTGAATTTGATTTTGCACCCCGGCCAAGGCTTCATCCAGGGATGTCCCTTTAATTAATAAGGTAATCACGATAAACGAGCTGTTTGCCCCGGCAAGGTGGATATTGCCGGCATCAAGGCAATACCGCTGAGATCTTTCAAGGTACAGGAGATTGTCACTGATTGGACCCAGCCAATGCTGCACAAAGCTTCCGTACACGAATTGAACACGGCCTTTGATTCCTAAATGGTTAAACCGTTCAGAAAGCTCGAGCGCCAGCTGTCCAAATTCATGACTTCCTTTAAAATCGCTGAAGCCGGCGCTAAGTATCAAGGCATAGTTATTGACAACTAAAGCACTGATATCCGTCAGCCCATACTTTAATGTGTACCTTAGAGCTTTCAGCATAAGCAAGGTCGCTAAGTGCTGATCGATATGATAGCTGGAGGAATTCATCGTGATCATTGTATCTAGAACATTAATTCGATCTTTATCTGTGAGCTTTGGAAGTGTAAGGATTTTTTCTTTGGCGTTCTTGGAGAGAGTTTGCTTCACAAGCAAAAACTCACGGATAATATCCCATTTTGTTATTTTCCTTGAAAGGTCAATGTCAAATAATTTAAGCCCTTCAATGCCGGCTTGAACAGCTTCCTCCACTCGATGCATATGTGTATAAAGCCTCATTTTCATATTGTAAATCGCGAGCTTGTCAGCCGGCGAACGAGAATGCCGCAAAATCTGATCAAATGTGCTTTCCGCTTCTGCGAATTGGCTCATGACATACTGGCATTCACCGAGCCCTTTCAACATTCGAAAGGTAAGCTCGTATTCTTCAGACCAAAGGGGCCCTGTTAAGCTGCCGGCTGTTTGAAAATATTTCAAGGCTTCGGCAAACGCCGCTGAAGCCTTGGCTTTTTCTCCAGCCTGGACATTCCAGTTGGCCAGCTGAATCATTTCTTCCTCAGTTAAATGCCTGATGCTTCTATTCAAGTGATGAACAACCGTAAACAAATGGTCTTCGATTCCTTTGGAACAGTGCACAAGGAAATTCCCAATTGTTACATGTGCTTTTTCTTGCTCTTCTCTGGTCATCGTTGAATAAACAGCTTGCTGGACACGGTCGTGAAGAAAGGTGTAGGCAGGGGACTTCTCCTCCTTCAAGTATCCCCATTTGTACCATTGATCGTTCGGCAGAATCAGCCCGGCTTCCAGTGCCATCCATAAGTCGCTTGCGGCTTCCTTCTTTGTTTTTTTTGAAATCATCGCTAATGTTTCTAGATCGAAGAAGTTTCCAATACAAGCCGCCAGCTTTAAAATATGCTGAGTCGCTTCAGGAAGCAGGTGGATTCTGTTAACCAGAAAGCTAATAATGCCACCTTTCACCGGATTTTCAGTAATCGCTTCGTATGCGATCGTCCACTTTCGTTTTTCAGGCTGCAGCATAATATAGCCATCCTCGTAATACGATTGCAGCAGCTGCTTTGTGTAAAAAGGGTTTCCTTGCGTGATCCGATGCATAAATATCGATAATTCCTTTATGTGCGGGCCCTCATCCATGAACGATTCCATCAGCCATTCATAAATCGTCTGTCTAGGAAGGGTGGTCAAGGGAATTTCAACATAGTGAACGGCTTCTTTTTTTAATGTCCGAATCGTTTTCTGCAGAGGGTGAGGCTCATTCACCTCGTTATCACGGAAAGCTCCTATTACCATAAAATACGGAATATTTACCCGGGTGAGCAGATATTCCAGCAGTTCCAGTGAGGCGATGTCCGCCCACTGCAGGTCGTCAAGAAACATGACGAGCGGATGCTCCTTTGCAGCGAAGATCTCAATGAATTTCTTCATCACTAATGGGAAATTTTTCTGAATATCTATATGCTCCTGTTCCTTTATCGTCTGACGTTCACCAAGCAGCCATTTAAGCTCCGGGAGGATCGAAGCTAGAACAGCGGCATGGATAGAAAGCTCCTTTTCGAGCTTCTCCTTCCATGTTTGAATTTGCTGAGGCGTTTCCGCTGTGATTTGTCTAATTAATGACTGAAAAGCCGATATAATTGAGGAAAAAGGAACTTGTCTTTGCATTGGATCGAATTTTCCTGATATGAAATAGCCTTTCTCTTTGATGAGCGGCTTATGGATTTCATGGACGAGGGCCGTCTTGCCAATGCCAGCTTGTCCAGGTATGAATACAATGCCGGGACTTCCGCTGCTCACATGAGAGAAAATGTCTTCCATTTGTTTCGCTTCATGTTCCCGCCCATAAATTTTGTGGGCGGTGGTAAAAACGCTCAGATCATCGTGCAATCCAAGGGGAAATTCTTCGATGCGGCCTACTACATAATATTGGCTGAGACAGGCACTTAAGTCTTCCCGAACACCCCAAGCGCTCTTATATCGGGCCTCTGGGGATTTGGCCAGCAGCTTCATGATAATAGCCGAAATCTGCGAAGGCAGGTCTTTTCTAAGGGCTGAAGGCTGCTTGGGTGTTTTCGCTAAATGAGCATGAACCAGCTGCATAGGTTCTTGGTGCTGAAACGGGACTGTTCCAGTGAATAATTGGTAAAAGGTGATGCCGAGCGAGTAAAAATCCGTTCGGTAATCAACGGAACGGTTCATTCGGCCGGTTTGTTCAGGGGACATATACGGCCAATGGCGGCTAGTTGCCCGATCCAGGCGTGTCACCGCTTCATAGTGCTCCTGTTTTAAAACGGTTGAATGGTTGAGCCCTGTGATTTTCACAGCATGCGAACGTCTTGATAACAACAAGTTTTCCGGGTTTATGCTTTGATGAATGAGCTGCTGCTGATGAAGAGTGAACAGCGCAGTGGCTATGTTTTTGGCAATTTTCAGCCCATCGTAAATAGAGACCGGCTGCTGCAGAAGTTCTTCTAAGGTGATGCTTGAAAAATACTCATAGACAAAATAGTCCTTGTTCAAATAATGAACGGTCTGAAGGGGACGAAGCGTACTGTCGCCAGTCAATTGGCGGCTCATATGGAATTCATGAATGGCCGAGGCCCTTTCTTCAACAGAAGAAGCGTTCGTTTTCATTACTTTGATTAACACATGTTTACCGGTGTCAACGGCGTACGCTTTATAAAATAAGCTGCTGGCGTTTTCCGTTTCAACATCGATCAATTGAAATCCAGGTATCTGAAGTGGATTTTTCATGTTTACTCCCCTCTTTACTTAAAGAAAGCTTTAGTCGAACTTTAACTAAACTTTAACTTTTCCCTCTATAATTTAGTTGTGTTGTAAAATAATGGGGCGGAGGTAAATATGAAAAAAATTTGCAGAGGCATAGGGCAAATGGAATCAGCGAAACCGTTAGAAGACTGGCTGCAGCTGCTTATGGAGGCAAAAAAGTTAGGGCTCACAACAGAGGAGGTTCGCTGCTTTCTCAAACAAGATCTGAAAGCTGTTAAAGACTAAATTTGTAGCCTAGTCCTCTGACGGTCAGTATCCAAGCCGGCTTGGCCGGGTTTTCCTCAATCTTTTTGCGCAGGTTACTGATATGAACCATCACCGTTCGATAATCGCCAAGACTCTGTTCTCCCCATACACGGTCGAAAATTTCTTCCAGGCTGAATACCCGATTCGGATGATCCGCCAACAAGCACAGCAATAAAAATTCTTTTGTCGACAAGGCAAGAGGAACTCCTTTCTTTTTGACGACACAGTTTTCCTTCTCGATAACAATGTCTCCAAAATGGATGATCGTTTGCTCTGAAGGAGCGGCTAGTGATTCGTTCTGACTAGATAATTCACGGTAACGCCGTAAATGTGCTTTGACTTTAGCGATTAAAATGCCAGGACGAAACGGTTTGATCATATAGTCATCTCCGCCAATTCGATGGCCAAGAATTTGATCGACATCATTTTCCCTGCCGCTCAAAAAAAGAATTGGAACCTTCGTGATCCGGCGTAAATGCTGGCATACTTCAAAGCCGTCTATATCGGGCAGACCAACATCCAATATAATAAGGTGGGGATTCTTGTTTTTGACCAATGTAATGGCAGTTTGTCCATCATGCGCAAATAAGAGATGAAATCCTTCTTTTTTCAAATAAATCTTTTGAATTTCTTGTATGTCTTCATCATCATCAACAATTAAGATCGTTTCAGCAGCCATCTCCTCTCTCCTTTCCTCATAAGAGTATTTTCAGAATAAAAAGTTTACTCTTTTACTATTATACAAACAATTGGAAGATAAGTCCTTATTTTCGCCTAAGCGGATGAACCTACGGGCTTTTTGCTTGAAACAAACAGAGAACAGCGGCAGGCTTCATCGTTTCTTAATTAAAGGGTGTGCTGCTCCGTATGAAAGATTGAGCCTGCTTATGATTGAGAGCGGAACCAAGTAACGTCTTCTTTTCCGGAATTACTTGCTGTACTCATCTGTATTGAAGGAGTTGGGTTCAAATGACAGCGGATGAATCAAAGCATCTATAGGGACTCCGAGAGCAAGTGCGATTTTAGAAAGCGTGCGCAGCGAGGGATTACTGCCAGCTTTTCTTTCTAAAGTTGATAGATAGGATTTAGAGATCGAAGCTTCTTTGGCCAATCTTGTCAGAGAATAACCTTTTTGTTCGCGTAATTGTTTAATGCGCTGTCCCACCATAGCACCAGGCTCCTTTTGCGTATTTTGTTCATTATAACGCACTTTGTTCGTTTTAAGGCACAAATAAAATATATTATTCTTTATAAAGAACAAAAAGAGACGAAAGACCTATTATTAATACGGGGGATGCATGGTATAATCTCTCTAAATTGTTCTTTTTAAAGAACGATATACAAGCAAATAGAACCTTCACACGTACGTATAAACAGGTTTGATTTAGGAGGAGGAAAAAATGCGCGTATTAATTACAGGGGGAGCTGGGTTTATCGGTTCGCATATTACAGAGGAATTGCTTTTGCAAAATCATCAAGTAGCTGTAGTGGATAATCTTTCGTCGGGAAAGAAAAGCCAGGTGCCATTGGAAGCCAGCTTCTACCAAAAGGATATTAGACAAAAAGACCTGGGTGAAGTGTTTGATGAGTTCCGGCCAGATTATGTGATTCACCTGGCTGCGCAAGTGTCTGTATCTAAGTCGATCCAACAGCCTTTTCATGATTGTGAAGAAAACATCTTAGCAACGATTAATGTGCTTGAATCTTGTGTCAAGCATCACGTGAAAAAGCTGGTGTTTGCTTCTACGGCTGCTTTATATGGAGACCCTCAATATTTGCCTATTGATGAGCAGCATGGCATGAACCCTACCTCTTTTTATGGGCTATCCAAAAAAATTGCAGAATCCTATATTAAGATGTTTGCTGAATATCATGGACTCACATACACCATTTTGCGTTATGCCAACGTATACGGAATGAGGCAGGACGCTTACGGGGAAGCCGGTGTCATCGCTATTTTCATTGAGCAGCTATTGTCCAGCCAGCCGCTTCACATTTTTGGAGACGGGGCACAAACAAGAGATTTTGTGTTTGTTAAGGATGTGGCGAAAGCGAATGTAGCAGCATTAACGAGGGGAGAAAATGAAACCATCAATATTAGTACGGGCCAGCAAACCTCTCTCTTAACTATTATAAATGAACTGCGGATGATTACTAGCGAAGAGGTATCACCTGCTTTTGGCCATGAGCGGCGAGGGGACATCAGACATAGCTGTTTGTCCAATGCCAAAGCAAAAGAGCTCCTGGATTGGGTTCCGGCTTATTCGCTTGCAGAGGGGCTGAGAGCAACGATTCACTACTATCAACAAAAAGCGGTTGTCTAGGGGAGGCCGTTATGCAAAGAGATATGACCATAAAAGATTTCTTGCAATTAATGAGGAAACGGGCCCTTTTAGTGAGCATGACAGCCATGTTGGCGGTCATCATTACGGCTGTTGCCAACTTGTATATTATGAAACCGATGTATGAAGCCAGCGAATATTTATTGATAGGCAACTTGCAACACACCAATATGGAAGCCTCCTATGAAGAAACGCAAAAAATTCCACAGATGCTGGCTTCTTCAGTAGATTTTATCAAAAGTCCAATTGTTTTGGATGCTGTAGAAGAAAAGCTTGATTTAAAAGCAAGCTCCTTGAAGGAGAAGTTATTCATTGAAAATAACAAAGATTCCCAGATCATTACGATCACGATTAAAGCCCAAGACCAAAAGCTGGCCAAAAAAATTGCCAAGACAACAGCTATGATTTCAATTGAAAAAATGAATGCGCTTCTTAAATTTAATCAAGTGAAAATCCTGGAAAAACATAATGGAATCAATGAAAAGAACAATATGGGGGCGGTCCTGGTTATTGCTCTTATGGCGGGGATCGGATTCGGCATAGCCCTCGCTGTCATTTGTGAGCAGCTGGATGATTCCATCAAAAGGGAGCATGTGGCGGAAGAATTGCTTGGAGCAGCCGTTTTAGGAACGTTTAATCGCAAAGCGGAGCTTCTCCCTAACCGGCAGGAGCAGCGTTTCCAACGAGGGCGTACCGAAGAAAGGAGGGAGCCTCATGCGAATGAAAAACAAGTGGATAAAGCGACTTCGCTCTCCTGAAAGGTGGGGCCATACAGAGCAAATCCGAATGATTCGAACGAATATTTATCACATGATGGACGATCGGCGCCCCATTGTGCTGATTACCTCTCCAAAGGAAAATAAATGGCAGCCATTCTTTTCTGCCAAACTGGCCAGCTCCTTTGCCGAAGCTGGAAAAAAGGTTCTGCTTGTTGACATGGACTTCCGCCACCCGATGCTCCATCAGCTGCTTCGCCTTCATCTTCCGGCAGGCCTCAGCAATATGCTGAGGGGCGAAGAGGGAACGGTTTATAAAGGGTTTATCGAAAATCTTTATATACTGCCCGCTGGTTCGGTTTCTGTCTGTCTTGAAGATATGGAGGAGATGGAACAATGGCTGCTGGAATGGCAGGATCGCTACGATCTCATTCTTTTACACGCCCCTTCCTTCTTAGAAACGGCCGATGCGCAAATTCTTGCTGCTACTTGCAGGAACATTATTCTGATGATTCAGGAAAATAAGACAACGAAACAAGATCTTTTGGATGTAAAGAAAACACTTGAAAGGATAAACAGCACGATTGTGGGAGCTGTTTATCAAACGAGTTAGCGCTGTGCGGGTGATTGCAGGTGAGTAGTCAAAGGAAGAATTCCATTAGCAAAAATGCCTTTCATTTATTTTACAGCACGGTTTTTTCGAGCGGGCTAAATGCCATCACACTGGTGATTTTAGCCAATTACCTTGATTCCCGCAGCTATGGCCTGTTCAGTGTCGCGTTAGCTTATGCGCTGATTATGGGGTATCTTACCGATGCCGGCATCAATGTCGTTGTGCTTCGTGAAGGGGCAAAAGCAGGGGCTCATCTGCCGGCTATTATGTCTTCCTTTGTGAAAGTAAGACTTGTGTTATTAATCATTACCTTTATCGGCGGCTTTTGCCTTGTTCAATGGCTTTATGAGGGCCAGCCGGAGTTAATGGAAACGATCTATTATTTAATGTTTCCCATGGTGACAGGGCTGGCTTTACAAAGCATCAGCATCACTTATTTTCAGTTAATTGAAGAGATGCACTATCTGGGGATCATTCGCATTTGTTCAGCCGTCTTTCTAATTGCGGCGGTGTTCATTGGCCTGCTTTTTTCTCTGTCTCCTCTGTTTATTTGCCTGCTTTATGGCAGTGCTTACTTGCTTGCCGGGGGGATCGGCTTCTATTTAGCGGCAAAGCGGACGGCTATCCGGCTGCGCAGTTCCTTTCATAAAGGGCTGCTGAAGAATCTTCTCTCTTTTACGGTTAGCGGTTTGCTAATAGTTGTCCTTCCTCAACTCGGGCCGATCGTACTGGAAAAAACGCTGACATTCAAACAGGTGGGGTTTTTTGCGGTGGCTTACCGTATCCCTTCAGCTTTGTATCAAGTGCCGGGGGTGCTCGCAGGCGCTTTTTACCCGGCGTTGTTCAAAAGCTATCACAACCACGGGCTTGCAGGGCATTTGCGGTTGAATATTCTGCAGCTGAAGCTGATGGCATTAGCCGGAATGGCGATGACCGTTCCTCTGTATTATCTCCCTGACATGATCATTCGTTCGCTCTTTGGTTCAGAATGGCTATTCGCTTCCGGTGCTTTGCAAATATTATCTTTTCTGCTGGTGCTGCAAAGCGTAAATGTCGCGTTAGCTGATGGGTTGACCACAAAAGATTTACAGTCCCGCCGAACGGCTGTTCAAGCGCTTGCGCTTATTGGAGGAATCGGTTTTTATATTGGCTTTAGCCGCCAGTACGGAGTAGAGGGAGCTGCTTTTGCAGGAATTGCTGTGGAGATCGTATCGCTTGCGGGTCTTTGGCTGTTCAACCCGTCCAGAAAGACGCTGGCTGTTAAGGGGTTGCTTCCTTATCTCGTTTGCTTTTTTTTCTTATTCGCTGTTCTGGCTCATTTCTTCTCCGGCTCGCCGATAGTGGCTGCCAGCCTTCACCTGCTGTGTCTGTTGATCATGGCAGCAGTTGATCCAGACGTCATCGGCCGGCTAATGAATCGGACCAAACAGCCAGCAGTCCGGGAGGGAAAAGATGAAACTTTCTACTGAACTGACGCACAGGGAGCATGGCCGCACCTTATTATTTCTGCTGTGCTTCTTCCTATTAAGTAAATATCACCTGTACATCGGCTTTGCGCTAAAACCTTATATGATTTTTTTATGTGTGTTTTTGCTGTTCCATCTTTCTGCTTTTTCTTTTCAAAAAATGTATGCCTTTGAACTGGTCCTGCTTTGCTTTTATGCATTTTACGGATTTACCGGGGCTTTCTCGCTTTACCCCCTGGCCAGCCTGCGTCTAATGTTAGGAATCATCTTATTGGTGGGCTGTTATTTGATTGTAAAGTTCATTTTGAGCACCTGCTCCATCCAGGCGATACAAGCGGCGATTGCGAGAGCAGGGTTATTGTTCAATGCAGTGAGTCTCCTGCTGTATACCGTCGGTTTGAAGAGCGTTGGGTTTCATGGAGAAGAAATGGCTGCCAGCTACGGCGTGCTGTTAGACAGGGGGTATCCGCGGCTAATCGGTTTATTGGAAGATCCGAATTTATATGTCTTTTACAATACGCTCTTTTTTGCTTACTTTTTAACGCACATGAAAAGCTGGAGCCATAAAGCTGGCTTTGCCCTGTGTCTGTTAACGACGATCTTAACTTTTTCAAGAGGCGGCATACTGGCTATGCTTCTTATGATCTTGCTCTATATGGCAATCAGCCATTCCGTGAAAAGCTGGCGGCTACTGCTCGCGATGGGAGTTACTTTGTCAGTCATCAGCTATCTGGCTGCAGCAGCCATGAAGATCCCTATTGGGAAGCTGCTTGAGAGCAGAATGGAGGATTTTTCAAGTGATGGCGGGAGCGGACGCTTTGAGCTGTGGGGGCGTGCGTGGGAGTATTTTCTTGATCATCCAGTGATGGGCATAGGCGCAGATAACTTTATCGAATATAACACGGCTTATTATGGAAAAAGCTTATACACCCATAATACGCTGCTGCAAATTTTATCAGAATCCGGCTTTCTGGGCTTCTCCTTATATGCCGCGTTCCTTTTGCTGGTTTTCAAGCAGCTCTTGAGCCGGTGCCTGGCCAAGAAGCATCTTTATTTGCTTTTAACGTTTATGGCTTTCTTGCTGCAGATGCTGTCTTTATCGCTCATCATTAATGAATTGTTTCTCCTCTATTTAGCGATCGTATCGGTTATCTTGCAGAAAGAAAAAACGAGCCGGCTTTCCGGCAAAGAAAAGCTGGCGAACCATCCATTAGTCACCAAAGGGGTGCCTGCACAATGAATATATTATTAATGACGGATAAACTGACGACAGGCGGAGCCGAGCATTATTTTTGCAAATTAGAAAATGAATTAAATCATCCTGAGCTTGTTTTTTACACAGCAGCCAGCGGCGGGGAGCTTTATAAAAATATTTATCACAAGAACCGGTTTATGCCGATGTCCCGCAGGAATCATGCGGCTAACCTTTCGATGATCAAACGGAAGGTGATGGAACATGATATTGACGTGATTCATGCAAACAGCTTAAGAATGGTGTTGTATGCTGCCTGGGTCCAGAAATTGATCCGTAAGCAACTGAAAATTATTTATACGAAGCATAATGTGACGATGATGGAAAAAAAGCTGCGCCCGGCTTTTGTGCGGCTGTTAAACAGCTCTGTCATGAAGGTAATCACAGTGAGCGGCTATGAAGAAAAAAATCTCATCCGGCTCGGTGTTCACCCTGATAAAGTAACCACCATTTACAACGGCGTTGATTTAAAACAATTTGCCTATCGCCAAAAGGAAAGCGAGGGCGTCTGCAAGGTCGGTATTCTAGCGAGGTTGTCTCCGGAGAAGAATCACGAATTATTTCTGGAGATTGCTAAGCAGTTAAAAGCCGAGAGCGGCCTCCGGTTTTATATCGGCGGAGACGGACCGCAATATCAAAAAATTCGCCAGCAGATTGAAGCGCTGCAGCTTACTCATTGTGTTGAAATGATAGGGGCGGTAGCCGCTCCTGAACGTTTTATTCAAGAGATGGATATTCTTCTTCTGACCTCTCACCGGGAAGTATTTCCAATGGTCATTCTGGAGGCGATGGCTGTTGGCACCCCTGTTATTTCAATAGATACCGGCGGAATTAAAGAGGCCATTATCAGCGATGAGGTTGGCTGCTTGATACCGGACTATTCAGCTGAACGTTTTTGCCGGCAAATTTTGGCCTGGAAGGAAAATGAACGATGGAGACATAAAGTGGCAGATTGTGCCTATGATCGGGTGACCAAAAGCTTTTCTTTAGAAAAGATGGTCCATCTCACTATGAATGAATACTTGGACACACATTAGCGGGAGATTTATTGCGCGTTTGTTCTTTATTAAGAACAAACAGTGAGGAGAGGATGGAAAATGAGTAGGAATAGCGAGCAACGTGCGGGTCAATTATTCCTTTTCTTAGTAGATATGGTTTGCATTCATCTAGGGTATGTAACAGCTTATTGGCTGCTGAATGGAGAGAGCCTTCCCTCCTATGCCACTTACATAGAGTTAGGGGTTTCAGCGGCAGTGTGCGTCGTTTTGTATCTATTCGGCTTGTACACCAGCTGGCAAAGAAGGAGTTTTCAGCAGCTAGCCGGTACGATCGTTGTTTCACTTGGGGCAGCCGCTGTTTGTATAAGTGCCGCGGTTAGTTTTTTCTCTGTCACGTTTTTTTCATTGCCGCTCATTATCGTCGCCTTTATCGGCCACATGATTTTACTGCTCTCCAGCCGCTTTGTGATGTGGCAAGGGCTGAGGCTCCTTTATGGCAGGAAAAAGGTATTGATTATTGCAGAAGATGAATCGAGCAGCTTGGCTTTGGCAGATAAGCTTCTTTCCTGCTCTGGCAGGTGGTTTGCCATTGGCGGATGGCTGCCTTGGAAAGATGAGCGCCAGCTAAAGGAGGGTTTGCAGGCAACGGACGCTGTACTTATTAGTCCATCCATCAATGAACAGCAAAAAAGGGAGATTGTTCGCTTATGCATAAAGCTTGAAAAAGAGATGCTGGTCGTGCCTCAGTTGTTTGAAATAACTATTGGCCGATCCGTCCATCAGCAAGTGGATGATACGTTGGTGCTGTCGATTCCTCCTTTTAAAATGAGCCGATGCCAGCGCGCAGTGAAAAGATTGTTTGATTTAGTCGCATCCCTCGTGATTGCCGCTGCGGCCAGCCCTTTTATTATTGGTCTTATGGTGTTTATACCGCTCACTTCCAAAGGGCCTGCTCTCTTTAAACAAGAGCGGATCGGGAGAGAGGGGAAGCCGTATCAAATTTATAAGTTCCGAAGCATGGTGCAGCATGCTGAACAGCAGACAGGACCGGTCATGGCCACAGAGTTTGATCCGCGCATCACTTTTCTTGGCCGCTGGATCCGGGCCACACGCTTAGATGAATTGCCGCAATTGTACAACGTTATAAAAGGAGACATGAGCTTGGTCGGGCCAAGGCCTGAAAGGAAATTTTTCATTGATCAGTTTCAGCAGCAGTTGCCTGACTATTCTTATCGGATGGCTGTCAAGCCGGGAGTAACAGGTCTTGCACAAGTCATGGCCAAGTATTCAACGAGTGCAGAGGATAAATGGCGATTTGATTTGATGTACATTCGCCATTACTCATTTACAGCGGATATAAAAATTTTGCTGCAAACCGTCCTGGTCATGCTTCAAAGAAAACAGGCGAACGGAATACAAAAGAACAATCATCAAAAAGAACAACAGCTATTGCAGCTGCTGAGACAAGATGAGGCTGCCGGCCAATAAGGGGGATTTGCATGGATATTCTATTCATCACTCACAGAAGACCGAAAATTCCAGGAAAAGGGGATCAAGTGAGAGCTTTTCAGCAAATGGTCAGCTTGTTGAAAAGGGGACACCGTGTTCACTGCTTGTTCCAAGAAAAGAATGAAGCTTATTGCTATTCGCTTTCGTCTGCAAAGGGAGACATGGAAGAGCAATATCGGTTGAAAGGAAACGATGGCTATTTGCCGCTCCTGAAAAGTTTTTTCTTAAAGGGCTACCCGTTAAGTGTATCTTTGCATTCTTTTCCGGCTTTAACATCCTTGCTGCAGCAGCTTCTCAGCTGCACTGATTACGATGTGATCCATATTCAGTCAAAGCTGGTTCATAACTTTACAACGGTTCAACCGCCGCGTTCAACGGTCGTCATTGATTATATTGATGCGATCAGCCTTCACTTGGAAAGGCGATACAAGCGGGTGAAAAACCCGATTGAAAAGCTTGCCGTTAAGGGAGAGCTCGTCAGAATGAAAAAGTATGAGGCTTTTTTGAAAAACCAAGAGGCCAAGGCGATTATTACATCCCCTGCTGATAAAGAGTTTCTTCATTTCGGAAGAGCCAGCCAAGCGGATGTCGTGCCAAATTATATTGATTTGTCTTATTTCCATTTGAATCCGCTGATAAAAAGCAAAAAGACAGCGCTGGTGTTCACTGGCACTATGAGCTATGCACCTAATGTGGATGCCGCTGTAAGGCTGGTGAAAGATATTTACCAGCCTCTAAAAAAGAAGTTGCCGGATTTAGAATGCTGGATCGTTGGGACGAATCCGTCATCAGCTGTAAAGAGGCTTAGCAACATAAGCGGCGTGACGGTGACTGGATTTGTAGAAGACATTAGAGAGTGGCAATGGAGAGCTGCGGTTTATGTTTGCCCGCTGCGGTTTGGAGCTGGCCAGCAAAATAAAATACTGGAAGCTGCGGCGCTCGGCTGCCCGATTGTGATGAGCCGCATAACCAATCTGGGCATCGGCTTTGCCGATCAAGAAGAAGCGATGATCTGTGAACAGGACCAGGAGTTTATCGCACAAACTGAAAAGCTGTTAGCAGATCAGCATTTAAGAGAAGCTTTGGGCGGAGGGGCGAGACAGTTTGTGGCGGCGCGCTTTTCAGAAGAAAAAGTAGCCAATCAGCTAATAGCTGCCTACGCAGATAGCGTTTATCAGTTGAAAAATAAAGAAGTGGAGGCCTGCAAATAATGGAGCTTATCTTATTATCCGGCGGATCGGGAAAACGTCTCTGGCCCTTATCCAATGATGCCAGATCCAAACAGTTCTTAAAAGTGCTAGCTAATGAGCATGGGGAGATGGAGTCTATGCTTCAGCGGGTATGGAAGCAGCTTGACCGTGCTGGCTTGCAGCAGTCAACAACCATCGCTGCAAGCACAGCTCAAGTAGACATGATTCAAAGCCAAATTGGCTGGCCTGCGCCCCTGATTATCGAGCCTGAGAGAAGAGATACTTTTGCAGCGATTGCTCTTGCGGCGGTTTATTTATACTGCATCAAAGGAGTCGGCTTGCAGGAGGTGATCGGCATCCTTCCAGTCGATCCCTTTGTGGAAGACCGTTTTTTCCAAAGAGTCAGAGACCTGGAAGGCGCATTGATTGCTTCACAGGCGGAATTAGCGTTGATCGGCATAGAGCCGACCATCCCGTCGTCTAAATACGGGTACATCGTTCCAGCTGCTGAAAACAGCCAACAGGATTATCTAACGGCCGGCCGCTTTAAAGAAAAGCCATCCGAATCGGAGGCTGCTTGTTTAATAAAGGAAGGTGCTCTATGGAATGCAGGTGTGTTTGCCTTTAAGCTGGAGTACATCCTGTCCTTGCTTGAAAGCAGAGGACTGCCCATTCATTATGAGGAACTGCAGAAGCACTATTCCCGCCTGCCAAGCCATTCTTTTGATTATGAAGTGGTAGAAAAAGCGGAAAAGATCGTGGCGATTCCATACAGCGGAAGCTGGAAAGACCTCGGCACGTGGAACACATTGACAGAAGAAATGGGAGCAGCACAAATTGGAGACGGTCTCGTCAGCAGCGATTCCAGCAATACTCACCTCGTGAATGAATTGGGCATTCCAGTGACTGTGATCGGAGCGAACGATTTGATTATAGCAGCAAGTCCGGACGGTATTCTTGTCGCAGACAAAAAAGCAAGCCCGCGAATAAAAACGATGATGGAAGGGATCGAGCGGCGGCCGATGTATGAAGAGCGGCGCTGGGGCTGGTATCGAGTGCTCGATTATACAAAATTGGGAGATGGAACGGAAGTGCTGACGAAACGGATTGGCATAAAAGCCACAAAAAATTTGAGCTACCAAACACATGGATGCCGCAGCGAAGCTTGGACAATTATTAAGGGAGAAGGCGAGTTTGCTTTGAACGGCTGTATATACTCCGTCAAAGCAGGAGATATTCTTCATATTCCGACAGGGGCAGAACACGGAATTAAAGCCGTATCTGAGTTAGAAATAATCGAAGTGCAGTCCGGCACAAAACTTGTAGAAGAAGATATTCACCGCATCTACACAAATTGGAATGATGTGGTTCAAGCCTGCAATAAAGTTGTGAGCTAATGCAAAGCAGGAAGCCAAAGTGCTATATAAGCGGACTGCTTCTCGCTTTGTTCATCGGCGCTTTTATTTCATATATGGCCTTTCAAACAAAAGGTTTTTCCGAGCGGCCGGCCGAGCTGTCACAAACAGGCGAGGTAGCGGTAGAGGATTTTTTAGATGATACTCAAGGAGCAGACAGAGATGATGCCAAGGCCATACAACGGGCGATTGACTTTTGCGCTGCGCATAAGAAAGAAAAAGTAACGCTGCAGGCGAGCAAAACATACAGGGTTCAATCTGGTTTTACAGTAAAAGAAGGAGTCAAACTTGAATTTGGGCAACAGGCTGTTTTAGCCGTTAGAGGGAATGCCCAGGTGATGAAGGTAGAAAAAGATGCGGCCGTTATAAACGGAACGATTCAAATTACGGACCCTTCGTTTCAATCCGAGGTGATCGCTTTAGAGGGAACCGACCGCTTCGACGCAGCAAATAAAACCCGTCTGGAGAATATGACCATTATAAATAAGAGCGGAAGCCACAAAGGGATCGGTCTCTCTCTTTATGCAAAAGGGCCGTGGCACAATATCAGCTTTGTCAACTTTACTAATATCACGGTTATCGGCTTTGAAACAGGCATTCAATTAAAGGCGGAAGATCCCGGCGGAGGGACTTACAGCTGGGTCAACGCCAACCGTTTTGACAATGTTGCTCTGGAGGACTGTGTGCTCGGTATTCGTTTAATCGGTTCTATCAGCATTCCTAATGAATGTTCGGGGAATTTCTTTACAGGGCTGCAAATACAGCTGACGGAGAATACGAAGCGGCTGCTGGAGGCAGATGGCTCATATAACCGGTTTGAAGGCATGGCATGGGACCAGCAAAGAGTTCAGCATCAGCAGCCGCTGATCGTTTTTACATCACAAACAGAGAAAAATAAAGCAGAGATCAACATCGACTCCCAATATATTCACGATAAGGGAACACGCAATGAATACTAAGAGGACCAGTCCCGCAAAAATAAGGAACCTGGCTCATACAAAGCAGCTTTTGCTGAGGTATAAATGTAAATTTATCAAGAAGAAAAGAGGAGGATAGGCGGGGATCAGTCCATTCAGAGACATTAAATTATGGAAGCCCTCCTGTTTATGGCTGATACAAACATGAAGCTGGAACAGGCATACGTCCAAAGCGGCAGCCGAATGCCAAGTTATTCCCTGGACTTCTGCCATTTATGAAATTCAAGAAATTCTTTAAATTGTTCTGGGGTAACGCCGGATTCCATGGCTTCTTTGGCGAGCTCAAGCCATTCGGTGTCCAGCTTTTCCGTCTGGGCATTTTCTTCGCCAATTAATTGTTGAACACTGACGCCTAATACAGCAGATATTTTATTAAGAAATTGAATGGAGGGATTTAATTGCAGCTGCCGTTCAACTGAAGAAATATATGATTTGGCTACTCCTGCGCGATTAGCCAGCTCAGTCAACGATAATCCCTTCTTTATTCTCATTTCACGAATGCGCTCTCCTATCGACATCATGACCACCCTTAGAACAGACTCAATTTAACGTTTTTATTTTAACATGGAGGCTGCAAAAATACAAAGCGTTGGCGCCAAAGGAAGCCGGATCAAGAAATCGCAAGCAAGATCAGTCAGTGAATCATTATTCGTTAAGGAGGAAGAGTATGCGCTGGAGAAACAAGGCTGATAGGTGGTTAGCCTTTGAGGAGTTGGAGGACACCTTAAAGGAACAGCTGCGGGCCATTGAAAAAGACGAACAGCTGCTGGAGGATCATTTTTACAAAGATCTTCAATTTGGAACGGGCGGCATGCGCGGAGAGATGGGGCCAGGCACCAATCGCATAAATATTTATACGGTTCGAAGAGCGGCGCAAGGGCTGGCTCGATATATGGAGGATCAGGGAAGAAAAGCAATGAAACGCGGGGTAGTGATTGCTTTCGATTCTCGTCACCTGTCTTCACAGTTTGCCTTGGAGGCGGCAAAAACGCTGGGGAAGTGCGGCATTCAAGTTTATCTCTTTGATGAGCTGTGCCCAACCCCTGTGCTGTCCTTTGCTGTAAGGCATTTGCATGCGTATGCTGGGGTGATGATCACTGCCAGCCACAATCCTCCCGAATATAATGGGTTGAAACTATACGGAGAAGACGGCGGCCAGCTTCCTCCGCTAGCAGCTGGTATTCTCACGGAATATATTCAGAGAAGCGGCAATGAATTGCTGATTGAAACGGAGGAGGCGCAGCAGCTGTTGAAGCAGGGACGGCTCATTTATATAGGAGAAGAAATCAATCAAGCTTACATTCATGTGTTAAAGACGATTCAGCTTCAGCAGCAGAACAATAAAGACTTGGCGATTGTTTTCACTCCCTTGCATGGTACAGGAAATAAGCTGATTCAGAGAGGATTAACAGCCTTTGGGTTTGAAAAGGTAACTGTCGTCAAAGAGCAGGAAGCCGCTGATCCGGACTTTTCCACTGTCCAGTCGCCTAACCCTGAAGAGCATGAGGCGTTTAAGCTGGCCATCCGTTATGGAGGAAAAGCAGGCGCAGATTTGTTAATAGCAACGGACCCGGATGCGGATCGGCTTGGATTAGCCGTTCGCAATCATCAAAATGAGTACGTGGTGCTCACCGGCAATCAGACAGGCGCCTTAATGTTGCATTACTTGCTTGAAAAAAAGAAGCAGCAAGGCACGTTGTCCAGTAATGGCGTTCTCATTAAAACGATTGTGACGTCTGAGCTGGGCCGGGCGATAGCTGATCATTATGGCGTCACGACGATCGATACGCTGACGGGCTTTAAGTTCATTGGGGAGAGGATTAAGCAGCTAGAGCAAGCGGGCAAGCAAACATTCTTATTTGGATATGAAGAGAGCTACGGGTATTTAGCCGATGCGTTTGTTCGTGATAAAGATGCCATACAATCAGCCTTGCTGGCAGCGGAAATGGCTGCTTATTATAAGAAGCAGGGACAATCCTTATATGATCAATTGCTCGTCCTTTTTGAGACATACGGATTTTATCAAGAATCCACCTATTCCTTATCCATAAAGGGTCGGGACGGGGAAGAAAGCATGCTGGCGCTGTTCAATACGCTCCGCTCTGCTCCGCCTAAATGGCTTAACGAGGTGCAGGTAACAGAAATGGAAGACTATGCGTCAGGGCAGCGGCTCTATTTATCTACAGGAGATAGAACGCCTATCCATTTGCCAAAAGCGAATGTGCTGAAATTCAAATTAGCGGACGGCTCATGGGTATGCATCCGTCCTTCCGGTACAGAGCCGAAAGTGAAATTTTATTTTGCAGTAAAGGAAGCAACGTGGAGCACCAGCCAAAAAAAACTGGCTCGTTTAGAAAAAAAAGTCCTGGAAATGGTCGGTGAAAGGAACATACTGTCAGCGCTAAAGCAAATAGAACATGCCTAAAGCGGCTTATATAGTGGGTGAATGTCCGTTCCATTATCCACGAGCAAACTAAAAAAGGCTGCAGACAAACTCCTATTTTCATTGAGTTTGTCTGCAGTTTGGACCACGCGTTCGCACGCGTGGTTTTTATTTGGCTCGCAGATTTGTGTATAGGGATTGAAATAAATGGTATTTCTTTAGCGTGTGAGGCAGCGATTGCGGGCCAGTGTCTGTACGGGATCGGGCAGCCTGGAAAGGAGGTTCGCCATTTAGATAAAAGGATTGACGGTCCCCAGATAGGCTCTATAATTAAGATGGAGATTGGAACAGTTTGACAAACGTTCATGTATTGTATGTTATGGTTAGCTTAACAACAATTTCGTGGCATCGTACATATATAGATTGAGGTGACTGTGAGTGGATTACAAACGAATTAGGCCGCGCAAAATATATGAAGAAGTAGCTGAGGCCATTTTGAGCATGATTAAATCCGGCCAGTTAAAGCCTGGGGATAAGCTGGACTCCGTTCAGCAGATTGCCGAGAGCTTTCAAGTGGGCCGTTCAGCAGTTCGGGAAGCGTTAAGTGCATTAAGAGCTATGGGGCTAATCGAAATGCATCAGGGGGAGGGGACATACGTCCGCGCCTTCGATTCTAAGATGCTGTCTTTGCCCGTGCATACAGCGCTCTTAATGAAAAAAGAGGATGTAAAAAACCTTCTGGAAGTCCGCCGCATATTGGAAATGGGGGCCGTTGAAGCTGCAGCTTCAAGATGGACGGACGATCAGCTGGACGAAATCAAGGAAGCGTTAGACCAGATGAAAGGCGCCAATGACGAGGAACTGGGCGAAGAGGCAGATTTTCTCTTTCATATGGCGATCGCTAAAGCGTCTCAAAACGACTTGCTAATCAGTTTGATGAACAATGTGTCCGAAATGATGGTCACTACAATGAGAGAAACGCGCCGGCTGTGGCTTTATTCTAAGAAATCCACGCTCGAGCGTCTGACTCAGGAGCACTCCAGCATTTACGAAGCTATAGCGAATAGGGATGAAGCGGAAGCGCGGCGTTTGATGCTGGATCATCTTCAGAGCGTAGAAGAAGTATTAATGAAATATTTTCATGAGATAGAAGCATAAACAGAGGGGAGGTCTAATCGTTTTTGAACGATTAGGCCATTTTTATTAAATATTTAGAAAATAAATATTGTTTTATGAAAGCGTTTTAATTATACTGATTAGTGTAATAAGGTCATCTGATGACCTGCTAATCAGAGTTAATGAGATAAGAGGAATTTTTGTTACAGAGGGGGAAAAGAAATTGAGTATCCGTCTATTGGCTTTAATAGCTACCTTGCCTATCGTTTCTGTATTTTTATTTTTAGTCATATTGAGATGGCCAGCCAAACGAGCCATGCCTGTATCACTCGCGGTTACCATTCTAGTCGCTATGTTTATATGGAAGGTACCTGGAAATCAGGTGGCGGCTGCCAGTTTCAAAGGCATTGTCACAGCCCTTGAAGTGGGAGTCATCGTTTTTGGCGCTCTCCTTTTATTGAATACACTGAAAGAAAGCGGAGCCATTTTTACGATCCGCAAAGGGTTTACTAGTATTTCTCCAGACCGCCGTGTGCAGACGATTATTGTATGCTGGTTATTCGGGTCGTTTCTTGAGGGGGCAGCCGGTTGGGGAGCTCCCGCTACCATCGTCGGACCGCTGCTCGTTGCGCTGGGCTTTCCGGCTATGGGAGCGGTTATGGTCGCTCTCATTTTGCAGTCCACGCCAGTTTCTTATGGAGCCGTAGGAACGCCGATTTTGGTAGGTGTGAATACAGGACTGAAGGATTCGCCCCTTGTTCAAAGCTATGTAGCCGAACAAGGAACGACTATCGAAGCGTATATTAATGGAATTGGGGGACAAGTTGCTCTCATCCATGGAATCATCGGCATCTTTATCCCATTGTTTATGGTGACCATGCTGACCTATTTCTTCGGCAAAAACAAATCGATTGTAGAAGGCTTGGCCATTTGGAAATTTGCCATCTTTGCCGGCTTGGCTTTTACAGTACCGTACGCTCTGGTGGCTAACCTGCTTGGACCGGAATTTCCGTCTTTGCTCGGCGGTTTAATCGGCTTGGCCATTGTTGTTCCCGCTGCGAAAAAAGGATGGTTTATTCCTGAGAAAACATGGGATTTTGCAGAAGCATCGAAGTGGGACCCGGCGTGGACCGGCTCACTTCAGGTGGATCATTCTGAGGAGCCGAAGAAAAACATTTCTTTTATGGCGGCTTGGCTTCCTTACTTGTTAGTCGCTGTTTTGCTGATTGTCACTCGTGTTGCCTATTTGCCGTTTGCCGGCTGGATTCAGTCGCAGGTGATCCGGTTTGAAAATGTCTTCGGCACGTTGATCACTGTTGAATCCAAACCGCTCAATATTCCGGGAGTGATTTTCATCCTTGTTTCGCTGTTATCCATCTTTATTTTTAAGATGAATATGAAAGAGTATGGACGCGCAGTGAAAAATTCTTTCAAAACAGTTGTCAGCGCAATGGCAGCTTTAGTGTTTGCTGTTCCTATGGTGCAAGTGTTTATCAATTCAGGTGTGAATGCGGCAGATTATGCCGGCATGCCCCTTGCCATGGCCGAGGGAATTTCCAATATATTTGGCAGCTCCTGGCCATTGGTGGCACCCACGATCGGAGCTATTGGCGCCTTTGCAGCAGGAAGCAATACCGTCAGCAACATGATGTTTTCTCTTTTCCAATTTGGCGTAGCAGATAATATTCTTGCAAACCCGGCGACCATTGTGGCTTTACAGGCGGTCGGCGGCGCGGCTGGAAATATGATTTGCGTGCATAATGTAGTCGCTGCTTCTTCGTCTGCAGGGCTGATTGGCAAAGAAGGAAATTTGATCAGAAAGACGCTGATCCCGATGACCTTCTACGTTGTTTTTGCCGGAAGCATCGGATATGTCGCCATTTATGGGCTGGGGTTGAATATCGGCACAGTGATACTGGCTGCTATAGCATGCTTCCTTATAGCTGTTATCGCCAAGGGGCAAATGCAAAATAAATTAGATACAAAACAGTTAAAGAAAATAGTTTGACCCGACATCAGCGGGCTCCTGTACAGGAGCTTGCTTTATTTCTTTAAAGTCATCTGATGACCTGTTGACTAGAAGAAAGGAAAGATTTACACTAGAACTAATAATGTCCGAAAGAGTCCAAATGGTTGGTCTATTCTGATTCTTTTCGGGGAAGAGAAGGTGAAGCTTATGAAAGTATCGCTGTTTGTAACCTGTTTAATAGATATTTTCCAAACAGATGTAGGAATGGACACAGTAGAATTGCTTGAAAGACTGGGGTGCGAGGTCGAGTTTCCGGAAAAGCAAACGTGCTGCGGACAGCCGGCATATAATAGCGGATATGTAGATAAAGCAAAGGATTCAATGAAACATATGATTCGCGTGTTTGAGCAGGCGGATTATGTGGTCACGCCTTCAGGTTCATGCGCAACGATGTTGAAAGAATATCCGCACATTTTAAAAGATGAGACTGAGTGGGAGGCGCGCGCTCAAGCGCTCGCCAACAAAACATATGAGCTGACCCAGTTTATTGTAGAGGTTCTGGGAATAGAAGATGTCGGGGCAAAGCTGAAGGGCACAGCGACTTACCATACGTCATGCCATATGACGAGATTGTTGGGTGTAAAGGAAGCGCCGCTGAAATTATTAAGCCATGTAGAGGGGCTGGAAATGAAGCCGCTTCCACATAATTATAATTGCTGCGGGTTTGGCGGAACGTTTTCCGTGAAAATGACTCCGATCTCTGAACAAATGGTAGATGAAAAGGTTCAAAGTGTAGAAGAGGCAGGAGCGGACATTTTAATTGGAGCGGATTGCGGCTGTTTGATGAATATAGGCGGCCGGATTGACCGGAAAGGGAAGCCGATCAAAGTCATGCATATTGCTTCGGTATTAAACAGCAGATAGGAAGGGAGGAACAGTAGATGGCTATGAAGATCGGTGACAAGCCGTTTAAGGAGCGCGTATCGGATGGAATTAATGACGCTTTTATGCGCGGAGCTGTTGCTTCGGCCCAGGGCCGTTTCCGAAGCGGCCGGTTAAATGCCGCTGAAGAGTTGGGGAATTGGGAGGAATGGCGCAAGCTTGGTGAAGAAATCCGTTCTCATACAATTGAGAACCTGGACTACTACCTTGAGCTTTTAAGCGAGAATGTCATCAAGCGCGGCGGCCATGTTTTTTTCGCCAAAACGGCAGAGGAAGCCAATGAATATATTACTAAAGTAGTAAAAGAGAAAAACGGCAAAAAAGTCGTGAAATCAAAGTCTATGGTGACAGAAGAAATCAATATGAATGAGGCGCTTGAGCGGGCGGGATGCGAAGTGATCGAAAGCGACCTGGGAGAATGGATTTTGCAAGTCGATGACCATGATCCTCCATCGCACATTGTGACGCCGGCCCTTCATAAAAATAAAGAGCAAATTCGCGATGTTTTCAAGGAAAAGCTGGGGTACGACAAAACTGAAAAACCGGAGGAATTGGCTTTATTTGCCAGGGAAAAGCTGAGAGAGGAATTTTTGCAGGCCGATATCGGGATTACCGGCTGTAATTTTGCTATCGCCGAGTCCGGAACGATTTCGCTTGTAACGAACGAAGGAAACGCCCGAATGGTAACGACGATTCCGAAAACGCAAATTACAGTGATGGGAATGGAGCGGATTGTGCCGACATGGGAAGAAATGGAGGTTCTTGTCAGTTTGCTTACCCGGGCAGCGGTAGGACAAAAGCTGACCAGTTACATTACCGCATTAACTGGGCCAAGACAAGAAGGGGAGGCAGACGGACCGGAAGAATTTCATCTTGTGATCGTCGATAATGGGCGCTCCAACATACTAGGCACGGCTTTTCAATCCATTCTTCACTGCATTCGCTGCGCCGCGTGTATCAACGTCTGCCCGGTCTATCGCCACGTTGGCGGCCATTCCTACGGATCGATTTATCCAGGACCTGTTGGTGCCGTGCTAACGCCGCTTCTTGGCGGATATGACGAATATAAGGAACTGCCGTACGCTTCGACTTTATGTGCAGCTTGCACCGAAGCATGTCCTGTAAAAATACCTTTGCATGAACATTTGCTTCGCCATCGCCAGGAGATTGTTGAAAAAGAAGGGAAGGCTCCTGTGTTTGAAAACCTCTCGATGAAGGCTTTCAGTTTAGGCACAGCCTCGCCCGCTATGTATAATATCGGATCGAAGCTTGCACCGACAGCACTTGGCTTCTTTTCTGCCGACGATAAAATTTCTAAAGGTCCTGGACCATTAAAGAATTGGACAGATATTCGCGATTTTCCGGCGCCTAAGAAAAACCGGTTTAGAGATCTGTATAAAAAGAGACAGAAAGGGGGAGAAGAATGATGGCAGCGGGCCAAATGCATAATCGTGATTCTTTTTTAAATGATCTGGCAAAAAGCTTCGGGAGAGAGCGGCGCCGCCAAGTGAAAAAGCCGGAATGGACGTATCGCCCTCAGTGGGACGTGCTGAAGGGAGCCTCACAGGATGAGCTGGCAGAGGCATTAAAAAAGCAATGCTCCCTCATTCATACGGATGTGTACGAAACGGCTGCTTCAGAGCTTGGCGGGCTCGTGAAAGATTTAGTGCAGCAGTATGGCGGCCAATCTGTAGTTATGTGGGACGACCCGCGCATGGACGAATTCGGACTGTCCAGCCTTCCGGACGAGTTAACTAAGGAACAGGTGGCTGTGCATATCTGGGACAGCGGGAAAAGGGAAGAAAATCTTTCCTTTTCCTCAACTGCCGATATCGGCATTACTTTCAGTGATGCGGCCTTGGCTGAATCAGGGACGGTTGTTTTATACAACGGCAAAGAAAAAGGCCGCGCTGTTAGTCTGCTTCCGGCTATTTACTTTGCCATTATTCCTAAAAGCGTCATTGTGCCAAGGATGACCCAGGTAGCTAAGCAGCTGCATTTAAAAATAGAGGCAGGCGAGCTTGTTCCTTCCTGTGTTAATTTTATTTCCGGTCCAAGCAACAGTGCCGACATTGAAATGAATTTAATTGTGGGCGTTCATGGACCTGTGAAGGCGGCCTATATTCTCGTGGATGACAAATAAAAAGCTGGTCTAATCAGTCTCTGAAATCAAAGCAGGCGGAGACTCTCACGGAAAGCGTCCGCCGGAACGAACATCCGCCTGCTTTGGAGAAGAGAAAGGGAACGGACCTAAAAGGTATTTTCATCGCCTTTTGGGTCAAACTCCAGCCTTTAAGCAATTATCTGATGACCTGATGAATAGGTGTGTTTTGCAAGTAAGAAAAGGGCGGGATGGGCTCCTTAGTTACATGAGAAGTAAGAAAAGCGAAAGTTTGTCCAGATTTAACAGAAGATTGCGTATAGATAGACTATTTTCGGAGAGCTATGCAACAAAGGATGACAGTCAAAAGAGCTATCATTTAAACTATTGAATCAGCGTGCTGACATGGGGGGAAATCAAGGTGAAAAATAATAAACACACCATTCATAAAGTATTGGTGGCTAACCGCGGGGAAATTGCCATTCGCGTGTTTCGTGCTTGTACAGAGCTTCATATTCGGACAGTAGCGGTTTACTCGAAAGAAGATTCCGGCTCCTATCATCGTTACAAGGCAGATGAGGCCTATTTAATCGGAAAGGGAAAGAAGCCGATCGATGCTTATCTTGATATTGAAGATATTATTCGAGTAGCCAAGCGGGCGGAAGTAGATGCCATTCATCCAGGATATGGTTTTTTATCAGAAAACATTGACTTTGCCAGAAGGTGTGAAGAAGAGGGCATTCTCTTTATTGGCCCGAATTCTCGGCATTTAGATATGTTTGGCGATAAGGTAAAGGCAAGGGAGCAAGCGATGAAGGCGAATATCCCTGTCATTCCCGGTACAAACGGACCGGTATCCAGTCTGGAAGAGGTGGCAGCTTTCGGAAAGCAGCACGGTTTTCCAATTATCATCAAGGCCGCTCTCGGCGGCGGCGGCCGCGGCATGCGGATCGTGAACAGTCTGGGGGAAGTAAGGGAGGCCTATGAACGGGCGAAGTCAGAGGCGAAAGCAGCCTTTGGAAGCGATGAAGTATATGTGGAAAAATTTGTTCAAAATCCTAAGCATATTGAAGTACAGATTCTTGGAGACAGGGAAGGCAACCTTGTTCACTTGTATGAACGGGATTGTTCCGTGCAGCGCCGTCATCAGAAAGTAGTAGAAGTAGCGCCAAGTGTGTCTGTGTCTGAGAGATTAAGAGAGAAGATTTGTGAAGCAGCCGTTCAATTAATGAGAAATGTAGATTATATCAATGCGGGAACAGTTGAATTCCTCGTTTCAGGAGAGGCGTTTTACTTTATTGAGGTCAACCCGCGTGTGCAAGTGGAACATACCATTACTGAGATGGTTACGGGTATTGATATTGTCCAGTCGCAGATTTTAATTGCAGAAGGCCATTCTTTACATAGCGAGAGGATAGGCATTCCTAAGCAGCCGGATATTTCCGTTCACGGCTATGCCATTCAATCGCGCGTGACAACAGAGGACCCGTTAAATGACTTTATGCCGGATACAGGAAAGATTATGGCTTACCGCTCAGGCGGCGGTTTTGGCGTCCGTCTGGATGCGGGAAACAGCTTCCAGGGAGCGGTCATTACCCCTCATTATGATTCTCTTCTCGTAAAGGTATCGACACATGCGATGACGTTTGAGCAGGCGGCTTCTAAAATGCTGCGGAATCTAAGGGAGTTTCGGATTCGGGGAATCAAGACGAACATTCCGTTTTTAGAAAATGTCATGCAGCATGAAAAGTTTCTTACGGGAAATTACGATACCTCATTTATTGACACTACACCGGAGCTATTCCTTTTTCCGGAGCGAAAAGACCGTGGGACGAAAATGCTGAATTATATCGGCAATGTGACGATTAATGGCTTTCCCGGAATCGAAAAAAAGAAAAAGCCGCTTTTTGACCGCCCATTCCTCCCTGAAGCGCAGGCATCAGCAGCCGTTTCTTCAGGAACCAAACAAATTTTAGAAGAACGAGGGGCAGAAGGGGTGGCTGAATGGGTCAAGTCGCGAAAAGAAGTCTTGCTGACGGACACGACTTTCCGTGATGCTCATCAATCCTTGCTTGCCACCCGCGTGCGGACTTATGATTTAACACGCATAGCCAAGCAGACGGCAAGGCTGCTGCCGGAGCTTTTCTCTGTAGAGATGTGGGGAGGAGCGACGTTTGATGTGTCTTATCGTTTCCTGAAAGAAGATCCTTGGAAGCGATTAGCCGCATTAAGAGCGGACATGCCGAATGTGCTGTTTCAAATGCTTCTGCGGGCATCTAATGCTGTCGGATACAAAAACTATCCGGACAACGTTATTTATGAATTTGTGCAGCAGTCTGCCGAAGCCGGCATTGATGTTTTCCGCATATTTGACAGCTTGAACTGGATAAGAGGAATGGAAACAGCGATTGACGCTGTCCGCCAAACGGGAAAAATCGCGGAGGCGGCTATCTGCTATACAGGGGATATCGAGGATCCGTCCCGTGCCAAATACAATATGCACTATTATAAAGACATGGCGAAGGAGCTGCAGAATCAGGGCGCCCATATTCTTTGTATCAAAGATATGGCCGGTCTGCTAAAGCCCCAGGCTGCTTACCGCTTCATTGCCGAACTGAAAGAGACGGTGGATCTTCCGATTCATCTTCATACGCATGATACGAGCGGCAACGGCATTTACACGTATGCCAAAGCAATCGAAGCCGGCGTGGACATTGTGGATGTCGCCGTCAGCTCGATGGCCGGCATGACATCGCAGCCTAGTGCCGATACGCTGTGCTATGCGCTCGCCGGAACAGAGCATGAACCAGCTGTGTCTGTCGATGATTTCCATAAGCTATCAAAATATTGGGAAGGTGTCAGACACTATTACCAGGACTTTGAAAGCGGAATGAATGCGCCGCATCCGGAAGTGTATCAGCATGAAATGCCAGGCGGCCAGTACAGCAACCTGCAGCAGCAGGCCAAAGCGGTAGGACTTGGTGAACGCTGGGAAGAAGTCAAAGAGATGTACAGCCGGGTTAATCTGCTCTTCGGCGACATCGTTAAGGTCACACCCTCCTCTAAAGTCGTCGGCGATATGGCTCTCTTTATGGTCCAAAACGATTTAACAGAAGAAGAAGTATTGGCGAAAGGGGAAAAATTAGACTTTCCTGATTCTGTGATCGAGTTATTTGAAGGCTATTTGGGACAGCCGGCAGGAGGGTTTCCGGAAGAGCTGCAGAAAGTGATTCTCAAAGACAGGCAGCCTATTACTGTCCGTCCTGGTGAATTGCTGGATGACGTCGATTTTCAGGCGCTCCGGGAAGAGCTTTCCGAGGAGCTCGGCCGCCCAGCAGCCGATTGGACCGCTCAAGATGTTATCGCTTATGCGCTGTATCCGAAAGTATTTCTTGATTACGCCAAAACAGTTGACCAATTCGGCGATATCTCAGTGCTTGATACCCCGACGTTCCTGTATGGAATGAGATTGGGCGAGGAGATCGAAATTGAAATTGAAACAGGAAAAACATTAATTGTGAAGCTGTTGTCTATCGGGGAAGTACAGACGGATGGCACACGGACGGTTTACTTTGAACTGAACGGACAGCCGCGTGAAGTGATAATTAAAGATGAAAGCGTAAAGTCGTCAATTGCTTCTAAAATCAAAGCAGATCCAAGAAATGAAACCCATATTGCGGCAAGCATGCCGGGAACGGTTCTGAAGATACTTGCAGAAAAAGGCGAAAAAGTCGCCCAGGGCGATCACTTAATGATTACGGAAGCCATGAAAATGGAGACTACCGTCCAGGCACCGTTTGCCGGCACGGTAAAGAACATCTATGTGAGCAATGGAGAAGCTATTTCAGCGGGCGATTTATTGATTGAATTAGAAAAATAAGGAGCGGTGTTTACTCAAGCCATCAGCTGCCGAATGGACAGCTGATGGCTTGTTTTGATGTTGGAATGGAACAGGAAGGGGGCTGGACTTGGTTAACCTGCCGAATGCTGTTCTTCTTTTTCCTTGGCAGGAAGTAAAATCCGGATCGAGGTTCCTTCGCTTGGAGCGCTTTTTACATTAATTGAGCCCCCGTGCAGCTTAATCAGCTGTTTGGTAATGGCCATGCCAAGACCGGTGCCACTACTTGGATCGGTCGTGTTTGTACCGCGATAGTAACGCTGGAACAATTTATCGAGTGTTTCATGATCCATGCCGATTCCGTCATCGTCAATGGTGATCATCACGAGCTCCTGCTCAATCATTGTTACAGATAGCTGAATGGTCGTGCCCGCCGGATTATACTTAAGGGCGTTCATGATGAGATTATCGAGCACGCGCTGGAACCATTTCGGATCAATCGGCGCGAGTAGCTGTTCCGGATACGGTTCAAATTGAAAAATGAACGGCTCATATTCCGCCATATTAATATAGTGGATAACTGTTCTGCGAATAAATTCATTAAGGTCCACCGGCTGTTTGACGATTGGCAGGCTGTCATTTCGCAAACGATAGGTTAAGGTCAAATCTTCAATTAACTTCATCATATAGTTTGATTTCTCGCTAATCGTTTGAATGAACGATTTTTTTTCTTCCTCCGTCCAATCATATTGGTCGGACTGCAGCATGTTCGTGTAGCCCGCAATGGAGGAGAGGGGGGTTTTTAAATCATGGGATAATCCGCTCGTCCATTCTTCGCGTGTTTGGGACATCTTCTTCCGCTGGCGTTCGTTGTCATGCAGCGTACGGGTCAGCTCTTCTAGTGTGTCAATCAGTTCCTTATATAAGCGAAACTTTCTTTTTAATTTCCCTTTTCTTGTCAGAAGCAGTGGCCGCTCGTGCAAATCACGCGGCTGCTCATAAATCCCGTTGCCGAGGTTTTCGATCCATTTCATTAACACAACGACTGGAGTGCCAAATTTGTTGGCATACCAAATGCTAACGGCCAGCAGCAAAATGAAAAGAAGCACGAGAATGACTAAAAGGGGACTGCTCAGTTTTTTCTCTATTGAGCTGCCCGCTGATGACTGGACGTGATGCTCCGCTTCCACCGTTACGGTCAAGCCGGATGGCTCATGTTTATACACGGCAACGGAGTACTGTTCGTTTTCGGATAAATCGCTCAATGTTTCAAGCGAAGAACGTTCTGGCAATGATCCGGCCGAATCGAGAACTTTTTTGTTTGCGTCAATCAGCTGTATCCGCGCCTTCTGTTTGTCCAGTGCTTCAAGTGTGGCTGTTGATAAGCCCAATTGCTGATGCGCCCAGTCGATGTCAGCCGCTAAATGCTTCAATAACAGCTGTGCGGCATTGGTTTTCCCGAAGAGCAAGATGACCGGCTGTGTATCCATAGGATGAAGCTCCCATATTTTAAACTGCGACAAGGCAGCGTCTTTTTCCAGAAGAAGAGCGGTGCTTTCCTTCGTTTGTATAGCTGAGGCGAGGGACTCGGGCGCATGATAGGCTGCTAATACCTTTCCTTTCTTTGATAAGGCCAGCAGCCAGCCATTTTGTTCATCCGCCCTTTTTTTTAATTCGGCGTCAAAGGCTGGTTTCCCGTTTTTCTTTATCATATGGCTGCCTAGGTAGAGGGAATCGGCCGCGGTTAAATCGTTTTTGGCTTCATCGTTTGATAGATAGAATCCAATGATCATTAACACGATCAGGCTTGTTAAAACCAGCAGCAAAAACAGCAATATCAGCTGTGTGAAAAATTGAATGATAAAGCGGCGGTGAATAGTCATTAGGCCTCACCAGCCGGTACGAATTTATAGCCAAGCCCTCTCACGGTGACAATCCGCTGTGGCTGGCTCGGATTGTCCTCAATTTTTTCCCGGAGCTTGCGAATATGCACCATTACTGTATTATCTTCGTTCAGGCAAGGCTCTCCCCAAACTTGTTCATATAATTGGCTTTTGCTGAACAGCTGATTTGGATGCTGACAGAAGAAGACGAGCAGCTGGTATACTTGGGCAGGCAGTTCCGTCAACTGCTGGTTAACGGATACCTCACCTGTATTCGTATTGACGGCAAGCGTGCCGAATTGGTAGATCGTTTTTGCCGCCGGCTTGATCGTCTGTCTGCGAAGATGCGCCTTGATGCGGGCCACTACCTCAAGAGGATTAAACGGCTTGGTAATATAGTCATCTGCCCCGACCGCGAACCCGGACAGCTTATCTAAATCAGACGACCGGGCTGTTAAAAAGAAAATCGGTGCGTCCGTTCTGGCGCGGATGAACGGACAAATGTCAAAGCCGCTCTGGTTCGGCAGCATGACATCGAGCAAAATTAAATCATATTCCCTCGATTGACACAGCGACAAGGCTTGTTCGGCAGTCGTGGCGGTATCAATCGCCGCAAACCCTTCTTTATTTAAAATCATAGTAAGCATATGTAAAATAGCTTGTTCATCATCCACGATGAGCAGTCGTGCACTTTGCATCGTATTCTCTCCAATTCTTTGTTAGGCGATATAGCTATTTTATCATTGTCATAGGCTGCTATTTGTAAAATTAAGCAAAAATTAAGGTGATATTCCATCAGTGGTAAGAAACAGGCAGTATGATAAAACCTAATAAAGGATCACGCAGGAGGAAGAATTTATGTATTCAATTGCTAAGAGAGAATTTTTTCAGTTATTTAAAAGCATTAAATCCATCTTGATCATTGCCTTATTGCTGCTGACTACGTACTATGCAGCGAAATTTGCGGATGTAATTATTGCCATAGCCGAGCTGTCCAGCGAGGAGGCGAAGGATGCTCATACCGCCGGGCTGCTTTTTTTCATGCTGCTGTTCGGACAGCTGTTTGTAATGGCTTTATCGCATGATGTGATGAATAGGGAGATATATGAGCGCACGATGCGTTTTTTGGTGACAAGAACCTCGAGAACCTCGATCATTGCGGGGAAATTTTTGGGGGTATGGCTGTTTTGGTTTAGCTGCGTAACGGCTGCTTTTCTTGTCACCATCGTATTTTCTAAGCACTTTAATCTATTCTTGCTTGCGCAAACAATCAGTTTGTTTACATTTCAAGTGGCTCTGGTCGTGCTTTTATCGGTGATCATTCCAAAACCGGCGTTTTCCATGTTTATTGGTGTGATGGCAGGTATTGCTTTTCCGTTCTTTGGCTTTTGGGCAGCGTTTCTTCAGGACAGCTGGTACAGTGCGCTGCGGTTTCTTAGCCCATATACGTACTTAATCCGCGATGATTATACATTTCTCGTTGTTTTCATCGGCTCGGCAGCCATGCTCCTCGCAGCAAATGAATTATTTAAAAGGAGAGAGTGTTAATGAATGCGATTGAAGTGAAGAATTTGCGAAAATCTTATGGAGAGACGGCCGTTATTCAAGGAGTGGATTTAACAGTCAAACAAGGCGAGATTCTCGGTTTTCTCGGGAGAAACGGAGCGGGAAAATCCACCTTTATTAATATACTGACTGGTATTATCCGGCCTACGGGCGGCTCGTTTTCCATTCTTGGCTGCCGCGGACTGAGCGATCAAGTGAAGAAAAGAATTGGCGTGATGCCGGATTACTCCACACTTTACAGTTCAATGACAGCTCTTGAACATTTACAGTATTTTTCTGAGGTATCCGGGAAAAAGAAGTCAACGAATCAGTGCTTGAGAGTTTTGGCATTAGTAGGTTTAGAGGGAGATGCCCGTAAAAAAGCCGGAAAATTTTCATTTGGGATGAAAAAAAAGCTGGGCATTGCCGCAGCCATGATCCATAACCCGGAGTTGCTTTTTTTAGATGAGCCGACATCCGGGCTCGATGCGGAGTCTGTTCTTCATATTCAGCAATTGATCCAAGACCTTCATAAGCAAGGCAAAACGATCTTTATGACCTCTCATAACTTGCACGAGGTAGAGAAGCTTTGCCACCGTATTGCGATTATGAAGGAAGGCAGAATTGTGAAAGCCGGCACGATGGAACAGCTTCGCGCCCACTGCCGCTCCACGATAACCGTGAGCCTGAAGCATTTGCCGGTTCCAAAGACGCAAACAGCGATGCTTTATGACTGGCTTGAAGGCTTTGGCACAGAGGTTGAAGCGCAAGAGACGTTTACGCGCGTAACGATCGATGCCGAAGAAAAAATTGCACAAGTGATTCGAGCATTTAACCAGTGCAAGGTCGACATTCTCAGAGTAGAGGTCGATGAGCCGACGTTAGAAGAAATCTTTCTTGAGGAATAGGGGATGGCTGGCATGAAGGTGCATGAACCAAAGCAGCGTATATCAAAGGAGGCGATCAAAGTATGGCTATGGAGTGACACCATTGCTAACCTGATAGGGGGCATGATTGTTGGTATCATTTATGCTCTGTATATCCGGTTTGGCTGGAAGGAGTGGGTTTTTTGGCTCATAGCAGCGATAGCGGCGTTAGTAGCAATCGGCATTATCTGGTCGTACATTCAGCCGTTTCTTCTCTATAAAAATTGGCGCTATGATGCGGATCAAGAGTTCTTGCATATGAAAAATGGGGCGCTGCAGCAAGTGGATGTCCTTGTGCCCATGACGAAAATTCAATCTGTAGCAACAAAGCAAGGGATATTCATGAGAAAGTATAATCTTATGTCTGTCAGTGTGCAGACGATCGGCGGGGAGCATGTTATTCCCGCCTTGCCAAAGGAAAGGGCAGAGCAATTGCGGAATGCTATTGCTGTGTACGCGAAGGTAAAGGATGATGAGTAATATGAAAAGGCAGCACCCGCTTTATATGCTGTATAAGCTGGGAGGCGTTCTGCGAAACGCTTTCTTCTTCTGGCTGTTTTTATTTGTGATCAAGGCAGACTCAACTTCTGCCTTTATTCACTATGGCCGAATAGTTTTTTATATCGCGCTTCCCTTCAGCATCGCCCAGCTCATCTATAAATGGCTGACAGCGGTTTATCGCCTGGATGAACATGCTTTTCAGCTTCGAAGCGGGATATGGCATCATGCGATAACAACGATTCCATATAGGAAGGTGCAACAAACGGTGCGGCACCGTTCATGGTTCCACCGGTTGTTTGGAGTGACAGCCATTCGCTTTGAAACCGGAACAGGGGAAGAAGAGGCAGCTGCCGCATTTGACGTCCTATCTGAGGCGGAAGCCCGGCGAATGGAGGCTTATGCAGAAGGAAATAGCGGCGAATGGCAGGCGGAGAAAGGGACAAAGCCGGATATCACTGTCCATTTTGAAGCCGACAAAAGGGAATTGTTAAAGGCGTCTTTTACATCCCTTCGCTTTTTAGTATTTATTCCATTCTTTGTTTCTATCTATTTCAAGATAGATGACGTCCTTCCATTAGAAAAGAGGCATCTAAGCATCGAGCTATTCGTTCAGCAGCAGCCGGCTTATTTGATTGCCTGTGCGGCCGTACTCCTCGTTTGCGGGACTCTTGGAGGAATGATCTATACGTTTGTCCAGTATAGCAGCGATCAAATCACGTCTGATCAAGAGCGAATTTACGTGAGAAAGGGTGCATGGAAGGAGACGCAATTATCGATTCAAAAGCGGAACGTGCAGACGATTGAAGTAAAGCAGAGCCTAGTGAAGCGCCTGCTTGGCTTGGCGCAGATAAATCTCATAGCGGTCAGCGGAGAGAATGGAGAGGATGAGCGCAAAGTGCATGAGTTATATCCGTTTTTTCCTGTCGAGCGCGCTTGGGATTTAGTGTCAGAGCTGCTTCCCCATTATGAACTCCATGGGAGGATGCACCCGTTGCCTAAAAAAGCACTCTGGATCAAACTCCTGATGTCAAGCTGGTTCTGCGGCGGGGCGGCCATTGCGTTGTATGCGCTGAAAGAACATTTGCCTGCTCCCTGGTGGCTATTGGCAATCGCTGTGTTCGGCAGTACCAGCTGCTTCGCTTTTCTGGGCCATCGGCATACGCGATTTGCCCTATCCGGCGATCAAATACAATGGCAGCGAGGGGTACTCACAACCACACTATGCATTGTCAAGCGCAGTAAAATTGTAGAAATGAAGAAAAAGCAAGGGCTTGTGCAGCGAATAATGGGAATGGCGACCGTTGAATTTGCCCATCGGCTGAATCCAGTGCGAGTAAGGTCAATCAGCGGCCTTCCGGCTGAATTTGCTGAAACGTGCCGCAGATGGTACGTTCAAGGCCCAAAGGGATTTGATAGCTGAAACAGGGGGAGCCTATGAAAAGGAATGCCCCCATCAGTTCAGCGGCCGGGGCGGCTTCATGGCACTGCCGCCCTTTAGGCTTTCGTTCAATCAAGCCGGAAGGTGTCTGTATACGACGTTTCATTTTCTTTCCAGGTGACGGCTGCCTGATAAACACGGCCTTTCTTTGGCGCGTCTCCTAAATAAAACTCGCTTGAAAAAGGATGAAGAGCCGTCCACGATCTATCTTCAGCTCTTCCTTCAAAAAACTTGTCCTTCCTCATCACCGCTTTTCCGTTTTCCATCAGAACCACAGATTGAACATCCACCTTCTGCGTCCCCCTTTGCTGCAGCTTGCCCACCCAGCCGGCAGACTCACTAGCGTTCACATTTTGTTTGAATGTCACTTTCCACATCCTAATGTCTGAGACCCCCGACATCGATATGCTGGAGAAATATCCGAGAATGCCTATCCGGAGAATAAAAAGACCCCTGGCCATACATATTTTTTGATGTTCATACCCATCCGCCTTTTTATCCATGATTTGCATATACATCAAACAGATTATACCATTTTTTGTATAATAAACCTGTAGGATAGTGAAAATAAACCATTCGATCAAGCTCTGGACTCATGCTAGATAGATAATTGATTTTCATCATGCATGTAATAAACAAATGTTTCATTTAGTTTTATATTCCCAAGCATAATCATCTTAATTAAAATAGCTAAATAAGAAACTAAAATTATATTGATTTAAGCTTTTCTTAATTAATGTTGTACTTAATAGTACTCCTGACAATAACCCTGCAAGAGTTTTTTGGCTTCTTTTCATCTTACACCCACTCTTCTATTTTTAATAATTTCCATTTGTAGGATATAACTATATAATATTCGAAATGAATATATGGTATATATTAAAATAATAGTAAGGAGTGATTTGGTGAAAAATGTTGAAAATGAATTTCCCTGGTATTTAAAAAGAACACCTTTTTTGATAATTGCCTTTTGTTTTGCACCATTAGCTTATATTATTATCTTTTTAAATTGGAGTCGGTTAGATAATGAAACAAGGGGAGATCGCTTTTTTGTAGCATCTATATTGTTTTTGATTTTCTCTATAGGATTTATGCCGCGTAACTTTTTAAGTATTTCGCTTGCAGTCGGCGTAGTTCTCTTTCTATGTTCTGCTACGTATGTTGTTTTGTTAAAAAAAAATAGTTTATTGTTTTGATCCTACAGATACAAAAGAGAATGACTTAAATGATAGCAATGGAGTGTTGGAAATTGCTGAATATGCGGCAAAACATAATGATTGATTAATAAATGAGAAAGTATTTGATGTTTTTTATAAATCTTGAAGGGATGGCAGCTGCTTGTATGCTCTGGTCTTATGAAAGACTATCCTCAAAAATATGAGAGTAGTAGATTTATAGAAAGTTGATTTTGCTTATTTTTATTCCAATAAAAAAGGCAATAATCAACTTTCTATATTATAGTGTAGCAAATGAGGTGAAAAATAATGTATTACGAACACGTTGATGTATTTTCTAAAGATCCATTAAAAGGGAATGGTTTGACTGTTGTATTCCCAGAAGAAATGCTGCCAGATGATGTGCTGTTGTCGATTGCACAAGAGTTAAAACAGTTTGAGACCATTTTTATTTTTCCGCAAACAGAAAAGGGCGTTTTTCCGTGCAGGATTTTCACGATAGAAGAAGAATTGCCTTTTGCGGGTCATCCTGTTATCGGTGCTGGTGCAGTTATTCATCATCGTTTTTTTAAAGAGCAACAGAAGCAAGAAATTTCATTTGATTTATCGGGAAGACGTATTCATCTAGTTTCTTCAAAAGAAGACGGGTCGCACTGTGTCGTGATGAATCAAGGAAATCCGCAATTTATAGATACAATTGAAGAAAAAGACTACCTGGAGATTTGTGAGGCCTTATGTTTGAATGAAGAGGATTTAGATCGAAACTATCCACTAGAAGTTGTTTCAACAGGCTTGCCATACCTATTAATACCTGTTCGTCGACACATTCAAGACGTACAAATTAAACGACATGATTTTGAAGACTTCATTGGTAAATGGCGAGCGAAATTTGCTTATATTTATGAAACACCTGCCCTAGAATGCAGAAGTTTTGATAATCAGGGGGCAGTAGAAGATATCGCAACCGGCAGTGCAGCAGGACCATTAATTGCTTCTCTAGTACATAATGATAAAAAAGCGGTGAATGAAAAAATACAACTTTATCAAGGGAAGTTTGTTGGGCGGCCAAGCGTAATCGAGGGTTGGATGACAGAAGAAAATGAAGTTGTGATTCAAGGGCATGTTGCCTTTTTTGCATCGGGCAAAATAAATATATAAGACCTTTAAACCATTACACGCGTGTTGATTAACCAAATTTATCCATGAAAACAGCTCCGTAAATGTTAATTTGTGTCTAACATTTACGGGGCTGTTCATCTCTTTGAAAGAGGAGGCCATTTATATTCTTATAGCTAATCGACATCTCCTGGTTTAATTGTTTAAAGGGAGGCTAAAGCTTTTTTATTTCAACGGTGGTTACGATAGAACTTAACATACTAATGGCTCCTAAAACGAATAAAGGGGCAGACGAACCAATTATTCCTACTGTTAGTCCTCCTGCTCCTATAGCAGTTGTAAAATATCTGCTGCGCTTCAGCTTAGCTTTCGTTGCTTTTGGAATCGTCATGTTCACTCCAGCTAACTTATTTACTTTTGTCAATGCTGCATCTAATTGTTTAATCATTTTTATTTCCCCCGTTTGAATGAATTTATAAGAAAATACTAATAGCTGGATTAATCAGCAACAATGAACTAGAAGCTAAAATATACATCCCATACTTGTGTTTTTTCTCAATGCAATATAAACCAACTACAAACACGACAAACGCAAGAGCTAATGAGATAGAGTTAAAGGTTGCGGCGGAAGTGTTTTGCAAATAATTGACAAACAAGATATCTGATAATTGTTTATCCACTGGTTATTCTCCCTTCTCATCCACTTCAAAAATTTGAGAGACCGAACTATCAAGCAAAAAACCGAATATTTCTTTCTTGTTGTAAGCAAATTTCTTTTCCATCGTAGCCGTAAATAATAATGTACTAAAGATTCCATATGCTTTTTCTTTTGGAATTTTCAGCTTTAAATGGGAATTCTCTAAAACATGATGAAGAAAATTTTCATCATTTTCTCTGAAGCTTTCAATTTTCTCTTGCGGCAACTTATTTAAAAATAATAGATAGTCTGGGCTGTTAAAGCTATACAGCTTCGGATAGTTGGCATATTCATCGAAAAGCCATCTCATGGCTATTTTGAACCCTTCAATGCCTGGATTAGTCTGCATAATGGAATTCCACTGTTCCTTCAATTGTTCTTGAATCATCAATAGTACTTCTAGGAAAAGTTCTTCTTTTGTTTCATATAATCTGTAAAAAGATCCAGTGGATATGCCAACTTCCTTAGTAAGAAAAGCGATATTAGTTAATTTGTATCCTTTCGTTTTCCAACCATGTGCACAGGATTCCCGCAACTTCTCTTTAAGCAGTTGAATATCTTCTTCTGTAAAGTTCTTTTTCATTCAGTTACTCCTTTCATTAAGAATCATTCACCAAACTAATGAATATTTTTTTAAAATTTATTCATGAATATAATTTATTTTATATTCATGAAAATGTCAAGCTGCTTTATCTGATGAAATGTTTAAAGGTCATGAAAAGAGATCTTAGAAACAGCCTTCCTCTCGATTTATTTTTGATAAAGAGAGCTGGTCAAACCTGCTAGAGACCCTGACCGTCAAGCTGGAAATCAGAACTAAAACTATTTGGGAGAATGTTCATAAGGCGTTGAAGACGAATGTGGAGTATCATTTTTAACAAAAAGCTTAATTAAAATCATTTGAGAGAAAATGACTGAACAGTAGGTTTCATGATTTTTATTTTATGAGGCAAATGATTCAATGAAGAAAATGAAAGAGTCTTGGCCTTCTATTTATTGAGAAAGGATCTATCAATAAATAAGACAGAATAATAAATGGTAGGATTACTCTATATTTTAAAAAGAGGTGAGAACCATTACTAGACAGCAGCGGGCCTTCAGGGTTTCTTTCTTCTCTTAATAGCCGCGGTCGGTTTATCGGCATGCAGCTCGACAGCTGATCACATCCGTCAGGCAAATAGCTTCCATTCCCCGCTTTATTCCGGTGAACCCTTAAAGGTTGGTATAATTGGAAAAGCACCAGTTGTCAGGGAAGACCATATTGAATTTGTTCCCTTACGCTTCAATGAACTTTCAGAAAAGCGGTTAAAGCAGGTGGATGCTGTTTTTATAGATCAAAAGCATTTACCGGAAGCAGCTGAGGCCAAATATGCTCAGGTATATCTCGATTCTCCCGTTCCGTTTGTATTCATCGACTCTGAGAAAGTGTACCTGGCATTCATCGATGAGGAGCTTTCTTACGAAGAGGCGCATCGTTCCCAGTCTGGAGATTATTTAATTGGTTATTTTAATGACCAGTATTTTGGCGCAGACTTATACGCTCATCAAAAAAACAAGCAAACTATCCAGGATTGTTATTCGCGCGTCTTTTCATTGCTAGAAGAAACGAAGAATACCGGAAAGATCACCCTCGAGTAGATGCCAGTTTCCAGTGTCTTTTAGGGAAAAGGGCCTATACAGTATAGAGAGCTGGGAAGGGTGAAATAAAGAGACCGCATCATGTGTGCGGACCATGGTGATTTGCTGGATTTTCTAATGACTGTCAATGAAAAGCTTCCGCCAGGACAAATAGAATGAATGAAAAAAAGAGAACTCCTCGTCTGCCGCGTTCTCGGCGACGAGGAGTTTTATTGCTCATTTGCCGGCGGTCTGATGAAATATCGTATTATACGATATAAAAGCAGGTGAAGCGATGAACGCACAGTTTATTAACGAGGCATGGACGGATCTTTATTATTATTTGCATTACCAGCACGAAGAGTCTTTAACTCACCAAAATATCAGGTGCATGCAAGCCGTTAAGAAAAATAAAGACGCCACGATACAATTCCTGTCTGATGCATTACAGGTGACCCACCACACGGCATCTGAGCATGTGAAAAGGTTAATACAAAAAGGATACCTGAAAAAAGAACGTTCTCTTCAAGACAAGCGGATTGTGTATGTGAAGCTCACCGGGCTGGGGGAAGATGTTTTGAAGAGAAATACCGAGCTTGACGAGGAAAAGCTTCAAACCATTTTAGAACGTGTCAGCGCAGAAGAGCGGCAAAAGATTATAGAAGCCTTTTCGCTGTTAAGAAAGGAAGCAAAAGATGTCTTTTCTCGTTAAGACGCTGATTTCAGCTGTTATTATTGGAGCCATAACCATGATTGCGAAAGCTTCCCCTAAATACGGCGGCATTATAGCGGCTCTGCCTCTAGTCAGTCTCCTCAGCCTTTTCTGGTTATATGTGCAGGGGAGAGACCCAGCCAGCTAAGCCAGTTTCTTTTTGGGGTGTTATATGGTTTGCCCAGCACAATGATTTTAATCGGGATTGTCGCTCTGGCTTTAAAGCAGTCCCTGCCGTTTGTAGGATCGCTGATTCTCGGTCTCGGCGGCTGGGGAGTGTGTCTGTTTTTACAAAAATGGCTGCTTTCCGGCTCATTCTTTCATTTGCGTTAACAAACAAGGCTACAGCCGGACCTGCAGGAATGGTATTCAGTGTCATTCTTGTCTGAGAGCTCCCGTTCTATTGGACGGGAGCTCTCTTTAGTCTTCTGACAGAAGGATAAATTCCGGGCTGAAGCCATTATGTTCAAACATTTTTCTGGCCCGTTCATTGTCTAAGGCGACATGTACATGGACAACAGGTATTGCTTGTGTATGGAACCACGCGCGTATTTCGCGGATTAACTGCTTGGCCGTGTGTTGTCGGCGATAAGCCTTCGTGACGAAAATTTCATCAAATAGGCCATACAGAGAGTCTGTAACTAGATCTTTTTGAATAGTTGCCAAAGCATAACCAGCCACACGCTGTTCCTTTAAGGCTACAAAGAGGGCTCCATAGCGGGAATCGGCCATTTGCTGCAGCTGTTTAGCAATATTAGCTTGTTCGTCTGCTTCCAGCGCTACATCTGCCATTTCCAAAGCATTTTCGTTCCATAATGTTAAAATCTGGTCTTGATATTGGGAGAGGGCATTGATTGATTGAATTCGCTTTATATCCATCAAGTACGCTCCTTTCTTGTAATAAACAGGGGATCGTTCCCGCACCTCATCAGAAACAACAGGAGGCAAAGCAGGCTAGTAAAAAAAGATAAACAATAGCATGTTGCCTCCCATCTCATGAGATGGGATCTATCAGTGCAGTAACACCATTTTATCAAAAATGGTAAAAAGATACACTTTTTCAAACGAACAAGAAAAAATGGCCACACCGATTGGAACTAGGACATGGGCGTTGATTGTATCATTTTGTCAATATCTGTCTATGAAAAGAAAGAGGAGATAACAGCAAAAAATGGAATGAATAGATAAAACTTACTAATGTGGAACACGTGCAAGAGAGAGGAGAAAACAGATTGAAGATACTGATCTCATTATCTAACCGGTTGATGCAAAGGTATTTGCCGGACCCATTTTTATTTGTTATCATCCTTACCTTTTTTGTTGCTGGCCTATCGCTCGTTTTGACGGACAGTACGCCTATTCAAGTCGTGGAGTATTGGGGCGGGGGGTTTTGGAGCCTATTGGCGTTTACGATGCAAATGGTTCTTGTTCTTGTGACCGGCCATACACTGGCAAGCAGCCCGATCTTTAAAAAAGGGTTGGGAAGCCTCGCTTCAATTCCAAAAACCCCGGGGCAGGCGATTGTTCTTGTTTCCATTGTTTCGCTGCTGGCCTGCTGGATCAATTGGGGGTTTGGCCTTGTCATTGGCGCTTTATTTGCTAGGGAGCTAGCAAATAAAGTCGATGGGGTGGATTATCGGCTGCTGATTGCCAGCGCATACAGCGGCTTTCTTGTATGGCATGGCGGTTTATCCGGTTCCGTGCCGCTGACGATCGCGACACCCGAACACTTCTCAGAAAACCTCATCGGCATTGTGCCGACAAGTGAAACGATTTTTTCTGCTTACAATTTAGTTATCGTTGCTGCGCTGTTTGTCATCATTCCCTTGATGAACCGTCTGATGATGCCGGCAAAGGATCAAACAATCACCATCGACCGTTCCTTGCTGGAGGACGCGAATTCGCTGCAGGCCGCGGCCGTTGAGGCCGATGTGTTAACGCCGGCTGACCGCTTGGAAAACAGCCGTCTTCTCTCTATGGTGACAGGGGCGTTAGGACTGTGCTTCTTGGCGTTATATGTGAGAGAGAACGGCTGGAATCTTAATTTAGATATTGTTAATTTTATCTTCTTATTTTTAGGGATTTTACTGCATGGCACACCGAGGCGTTTTTTGGAAGCGGTAGGAAACGCGGTTAAAGGATCAAGCGGGATTATTATTCAGTTTCCGTTTTATGCAGGCTTAATGGGAATCATGGTTTCCTCAGGATTAGCGACGGCATTATCTGAGGCTTTCGTTTCCATCTCAACCGAGAGCACCTTTCACGTTCTTGTCTTTTGGAGTGCCGGTCTCGTCAACTTTTTCGTTCCGTCAGGAGGCGGACAGTGGGCCGTTCAGGCGCCCGTTATGCTGGAGGCCGCGCAAAGCATGGACGTATCCATGGCAAAAACAGCCATGGCGGTCGCTTGGGGAGATGCTTGGACGAATATGATTCAGCCGTTTTGGGCATTGCCGGCATTGGCAATTGCCGGGTTGAAGGCAAAAGATATTATGGGATTTTGCCTGATTATTTTATTTGTGAGCGGCGCGGTCATTTCTTTAGGTTTCCTTCTCTTATAAATACCGAGTCAAGTGAACAAAGGAAGAAGAGCTCCCCTCACATCGGGGAGCTCTTCTTCCTTTGTTAATCCAGCTTCTGCTTCAAACATTTCATGCTTAAGAAAGCCGCACCCAGAGAAAGCACGGAAATGATCAGCGGCGAAATCGCGTCGGCCGCGCCAAATTCAGTGTCAGATGATAGCGGCACGGAAGGAGCGGTCAAATCCGGAGTATAGAACGCTGTGAGCACGAAGCCGGAGCCGATTTGCAGCAGGACATATGCCAGCACAAAGATGCCCGTGAACAGTAAATAGTTTTTCATCGCCATTTCCCCCTTTTTAGCGGATAGATGACTAGTAGTTTACCATATTTTTCAATGCTCAAACAGCTCCTTAGATCGGCTTTTTCTATATTCAGTGATCTCGGCAGCCTGTGCCTGTTGGCTAAATGGTTAAAGATAGGTGTCTCTAATGAGTATGACTCCAGGATATCGAGGGTAAATGAGAATAAGCCTGCCTCCTCATTTGGAGGAGATCAATGGACGGTATGGTTGATTTTGTCTATTTATCTAAATTCCATAATGAACTTGTTGAATCCACAAGTTTTTTCCTCTATAGTTTGTAAGGTCAAATGCTTTCATAGAAATGAGAAAGTTTGTTAAATTTAGGGAAGGCACAAAAGATCAAAGGATAGATTGCACGTTTATATCCAAAATAATGATTATCTCGTGCTAATGAAAATTGTTAAAAGTCGGGTGAGAGGAATGAAAAAGGTTTTTCAAATTTATAAGGATGACTGGAAAAGAATTTTCAGTGTACCAACTGGGATTCTGCTCACCATAGCCATTATGTTTTTGCCATCTGTTTATGCTTGGGTGAATATTAAAGCGATGTGGGATCCTTATCAAGATACCTCGGGACTGAAAATCGCCGTAACCAATTTGGATAAAGGCGGAGAAGTCAGGGGCAAGCAATTAAATGTCGGAAAAGAAGTAGAGGAGAATTTAAAGAAAAATAAAAAGCTGGGCTGGACGTTTGTTTCTCAGGAAGAGGCAGAGCGCGGCGTCAAGCAAGGAGACTACTATGCCAGCTTATTAATTCCTGAAGACTTTTCCAGCAAAATGGCCAGTGTGCTGTCCAAAAATCCGGAACGGGCAGAGATCCTGTACACCGTGAATGAAAAGCTCAATGCGGTAGCGCCGAAAATCACTGGAAAGGGTGCAGCGAGCATCGTTGAGGAAGTAAGCGAGAACTTCACCAAGGAAGTGGATCAGGCGGTGTTAACTGAGTTCAACAAGGCCGGAATTGAGCTGGAAAGAGAGCTGCCGACAATCCGCAATATCGAGAGCAAAGTGTTTGCGTTAGAAAAGCAGCTGCCGCAGTTAAAGGCAATGGGCAACAAAATCATTGCTCTTGATGAAAAGATGCCGGAGCTTAAAGAAAAAAGCCAAAAAATTGTCGAGCTGGAGAAGGAACTGCCAAAAATCAATGAAGTTGGCAATAGTGTTTTAAAAGTAGAAGAGAACCTCCCGAAATTGAGGGAGGTAGGAAACGAAATTTTGGTCATTCAAAAGAAGCTGCCTACGATCGAGCGGGCAGCCGACAAAGTAGTGGAAATCGATAAAAACTTTTATCGGATTGAGCAAGCGGTGGATAAAGGCATTGAAGACGCACAGAAGGCCAACAAAATTGTGGCGGCCGCCCAGCAGGAGCTGCCTAAGGTAGCGAAGATTGCGGAAGGGGGAAGTGCGTTTGCCAATGAACTCAATGACTTCCTGCAGAAAAACGATGGGGCGTTTGAGACAGTTGCGCCGGTCATTAAGCAAAACTTAACACTCATGCAGCAAATAGCTGATTCCGCTGTTCAACTGACAGAGGCGATCCAAGCGGAGGATTTTGATCCTCAAAAGGTGGTTAATTCTGCAGAATTTACTAAGGAACGCCTGCAAACAGGGGTGACGATCATTGACCGGACGGTGAGCCTGCTGACGAAGCTGAATGAATACGCGGAAGGAAGTCCGTTAACCGGCACGATTGAACGCTTAAATAATGTAAAGCAAAATTTCCAGCAGCAAATAGAAGTGCTGAACAAGATAGAGAACGCGATTAAAAACGGCGAACAGCCGGCAAAGGAACTGGTTGACCAGCTGAATCAGCTGGCCACGTCCGCAAGCGGCACGTTAGGGGATATTTTGGCGATCTATGACACGGATATTGTGCCAAGAGTCAATCAGGCGCTAAGCAAGCTGAAAACAGCGGCCAAGACGTCTTCTCAAGCCTTGCAAACAGCCAAAGAGAAGCTGCCGGATATCCAGCAGGTGTTAAAGGAAGCTCAGTCCAGTGTTCAATTTGGACTGGAGGAATTACAAAAAATCAAAAAGCGGCTGCCGGGCATTCAGAAGGAAATTCATGAGGCGGCTACAGCTATATCAGGCAAAATGGATGATTTCACAACATCTGTGAATGAAGCGGCTGTATTTGTGAAGAATGATCTGCCATCTGTGGAGAAGAAAGTGCATAAAGCGGCGGATTTTGTGCGAAATGATCTGCCAGCCGCAGAGAAGGAAGTGCGGAAGGTATCTCGTTTAGTTCAAACGAAGCTGCCTGAAATGCAAAAATCCGTTCATCAGGCGGCAGAACTGATCCGGACGGATTTGCCTGAAATGGAAAGCTCGATTAAAGACGCAGCCGATAAAATTCGAAAGTTTGAAGGCGAAAGAAACTTAGGCGACATTATTGAGCTGCTAAAAAATGACGTAAAGAGAGAAAGCGACTTTTTAAGCAAGCCGATTAAGTTAAAAGAAGAAAAGCTATTCCCTGTTCCAAATTATGGATCAGCGATGTCGCCATTCTATACAACGCTGTCTTTATGGGTCGGGGCGATGCTGCTGATTTCCTTGTTCCGGACAGATGTGGTGGACCCGGAAAATCAGTATACGATCTACCAGGTGTACTTTGGAAGGCTGCTGACGTTTTTGACAATTGGCATGTTCCAGGGGCTGATCGTCAGCCTGGGCGACGTCTTTCTGCTCCATGCTTATATCGTGGAGAAATTCTGGTTTGTCGTCTTTGCGGTCATCACAAGCATTATATTCGTGACGATTACGTATACGCTCGTTTCTGTTTTCGGAAACATTGGGAAAGGGCTGGCTATTATCTTTCTCGTTCTCCAATTTTCCAGCTCGGGCGGAACCTTCCCGGTAAGTCTGACACCGGAATTTTTCCAAAAAATTAACCCGTTTGTTCCATTTACGTATGCGGTCAGCCTGTTGCGGGAGGCCGTTGGGGGCATGCTGCCGGAGGTTATCAGAAAAGATTTATTGGCCCTGCTGTTCTTCTTCATTCTGACGATTTTATTCGCGCTGGCACTGAAGAAGCCGTTAAGCGGGATCACCAAAAAACTGGCAGAAAACGCCGAGAAAACAAACATACTTTCTTGATTTTCCATCAAGCATCCGAAAAGCGGACCTTTGCCCGCTTTTCGGATGCTTTTTTAATTAGGACCAGAAGGGGAGAAGGCGGCATCTGGAGTGTTATGAAACCGTTGATATAATCTGAGCGAGGGCAAGTGATGCATCCGCTTCTTCAGGAAAAACTAAGAGCAGAGTTGATTCTCCAAATTGCACATGCCTGAGGATGAGGAAGGCACACTAAAACTGATGGAGACTCATCGTTGTGAACAAATTACTGATGATTCGATAGACGAAGCACATAGAACTTGGATTTCAATCTGAATGATTGGGATAATGAAGAGTTAGTTGGATGACAAAATTATTTAATTTCTATCGTGCGGCATCGGCCGTCTGGTGAATGAATAACAAGGTTGTTTCATTTTTATCGAATGCAAGGGGCAGAACAGCGCAGCTCATATGAATGTTTAATCAGTTGAACAAGCAGCTTGAAAATGGAAGAGGGGGTTGATGTTGAAAATCTGTCAAAAGCACCTATATACAGGGGTTTTTGGATTCAAAAATTTCCCTGGGAAGAAGGATTTAGGTTATAGTAGGAGGGAAGTTGAAAAGGAGTAAATTATATGCAAAAACCAAATATAACGCTCGCTATATTATTGATAAATCTATTCATTGCTTTTTTGGGAATTGGGCTTGTGATTCCGGTAACCCCCAAAATTATGAATGAGTTAAATTTGTCTGGATCGGTTGTTGGCTATATGGTTGCTGCTTTTGCTACCACACAGTTAATTATCTCACCGGTTGCCGGTCGTTGGGTAGACCGGTTTGGACGCAAACGAATGATCGTTATTGGACTAATGATCTTTAGTCTTTCAGAGTTTTTGTTTGGAATCGGTAAAACAGCTGAAGCTCTGTTTATTTCGCGCATGCTTGGAGGTGTCAGTGCAGCATTCATCATGCCGGCCGTAACAGCCTTTATTGCCGACACTACGACTGTTAAGACAAGGCCAAAAGCACTTGGCTATATGTCAGCAGCCATTTCCACAGGCTTTATCATCGGACCAGGTATTGGCGGGTTTTTAGCAGAGATCGGTACTCGTTTGCCGTTCTTCTTTGCGGCTATTCTCGCATTAGTTGCAGCCATCTTATCTATCCTTGCACTTCGTGAGCCAGAACGAAATCCTGAATACAAAGAAATAACCGTTGAGAAAAAGGGGATCAAGCGCGTTCTTATCCCTATGTATTTTATATCATTTATGGTGATATTGATTTCATCGCTTGGCTTAGCAGCTTTTGAGTCGCTATTCGCTTTATTCGTCGACCATAAATTTGGTTTTACCCCAAAGGATATTGCTATCATGATTACAGGAGGAGCCATTTTAGGAGCGATTGCTCAAGTTGTATTATTTGAGCGCTTTACGAAATGGTTTGGTGAAATTCGCTTAATTCGTTATAGTCTTATCCTTTCGACAGTGCTAGTGTTTTTAGTTACTATTGTGAACTCGTATTTTACCATTTTACTTGTTACCATAACCGTATTCATCGGGTTTGATTTAATGCGGCCGGCTGTAACCACGTATTTATCCAGAATTGCCGGCAATGAACAAGGGTTTGTTGGAGGCATGAACTCCATGTTTACAAGCATCGGCAACGTAATTGGCCCGATTGTTGGCGGGATTTTATTTGATATTGATTTAAACTATCCGTTTTATTTTGCAACGATTTTATTAGCAGCGGGAATTGGGATAACACTCGCTTGGAAAGAGCCAGCAGCTCAAAAACCTTGATTTAGCAAAAAGCATACTATTTGCTGCACATTGGCAAGCATTGCATACAAACTGGAGCCGTCCCGTTTAGACGAAAAATTTCAGCAAAAGACCGATTTCTTTGAGGGATCATATAAAAAAGAAGGAGCTCTTTTGGAGCGGTCAGATAGGGATTTATAATTCCTGAAAAATTCGGCATAGTCGTTGATATTCGGCTATGTCGTTTTTCGTTTAGTTTGGCAAATCAATAGCGCCAATGCAGTTATAGAAAATTTGAATCCGCTGGGTTCTGCGGCCATCTACCTTTTCAGCCTTGAATACTATAATTTTGTCAATGAACTCTCGAATAATCTCTGCATCCAATTCTGTAATTTCTGTGTACTTTTTAACCAGTGCCAAAAAGCGGTCGGTATTGAGGGACTGTTCATTTACTGTATCAATGGTATGCTTTAATTCAGTTATCCTTTCTTCCAGTGCCTTCTGCTCGGTTTCATATTCAGCCGACATCTTGTAAAAACGCTCTTCGGGAATTTTGCCCATCACATTGTCTTCATATAGCTTTCGAATGATTTTGTCTATGTCAGCAATACGAGCCTGTGCTTGTTCGTATTCCTTTTGACTTTGGCGGAGTTCCTTGGCAAGTTCCTTTTCTGAATTATTCATAACTATACGGATGAATTCCTGTTCATGGTCTTTTGCAAAGGAGGTTACACGCCTTAAGTCCTCTAGCAAAAGCTGTTCCACTACTACATTGCGTATCTGATGTGAACTGCACATACCCTTTTTCTTGCGGTAAGTCGCACAAACGAAGTATTCCTTATCGTGTGTCCATCCCTTGCCTCTAACCTGATACAGCTTTGCTCCACAGTCGGCACAAAACATCATGCCAGAAAGCATTCCCATTTCACCTAATCGTGATGGTCTTCGCTTGCCATCTCTAATTTTCTGCACTGTTTCCCAAGTGCCTTCATCAATAATTGCTTCATGGGTATTTTTGAAAACCAGCCAATCTTCTGGATTGTTCAATATCTTGACTTTGCTCTTATATGACTTTTTAGAAGTCTTGAAATTCACCGTGTGACCTAGATATTCCATTTTAGCCAGAATATCTGCTACGGTACGAGCCGACCAAGCATATGGGTTTTCTGGTGGTCTTGCTGGAGTGTTAATACCCATTTTACGAAGATGAACCGTAGGTGTATCAATGCATCGTTTTTCAAGTTGCTTTGCTATCTGCGTGGGTCCAAAACCAGCCATGCACAGTCGGAAAATATCTCTGACCACTTCGGCGGCTTTCTCATCTATTATCCAGTGCAACTTGTCTTTAGGGTCTTTAATATAACCGTAAGGCGGATTGGTGCAGAGCGGCTTGCCAGATTGTCCCTTGGATTTGAACACAGCACGGATTTTCTTGCTAGTATCCTTAGCGTACCATTCATTAATAATATTAAGAAACGGTGTAAAGTCACTGTCTGCTTGGTTTGCACTATCAATACCGTTGTTAATAGCAATGAATCGTACATCTGCTTCAGGAAACATAATCTCGGTATAATAACCTACTTTAAGGTAATCCCTGCCGAATCGGGACATATCCTTGATGATAATCGTTCCGATTCTACCGGTCTCCACATCTGCAATCATGCGGTTAAAGTCTGGTCTATCAAAAGTTGTACCGCTGACCCCATCATCCACATAAAATTCGATGTTGCGAAAACCGTTGTCCTCAGCATACTTTTTTAGAATTGCCTTCTGGTTTACTATACTATTACTGTCTCCTGCAAGCTCATCATCACGTGAAAGCCTGCAGTAAAGAGCAGTAAGTTTTGCTTCTTCAAATGCTAATGTTGATTTACGTATAGTGCTAAATGTTGACTGTCTATTCATTTTTCTCCTCCATTTCCGACAGTCTTCAAGCGGTTTAGCACTATGTATATTACCGTACTACCTTGAAGAAGTCGAGTTGATTTCCGTGGATTTATTTGAACTATCTGATAACTTTGAAAGGCTTTTTGCGTTGACTGTAATCAGTCGTTTCAGCTTGGAATATGCACTTTCCTTTGCTGAATCACTTATTCGTGATTCCACCACATAGACCGTACCTCCGATATCGGATTTGGTTGTTCGGCTGTTAATTTGGTTTTCCATATCGTGACCTCCTGTCCGATGTTTTGAAGGACTGGCACTGAGCTGAATTGATGACTCAGTGCCTAATCCATTATTTAAGCCTTTATTTGTAATATTTTCAGAGCATCCGGTTGAATTAGCTTTCCATCCAATCTCTCGTAAGCAGAAAATCCAATTTGCCCCTGCAATGCATATAACTCACTTAATTTTTTTATTGTTATTGGTTGACGCTCAATCAGCCAGTAGTATGATAAATCTCCAAATACAAGGCTTTTTGCTCCTGCTAATACTGTAGGCATATATGGAGAGGTAACTACAGGCTTTCCGAAGATGGTGTTATCTGAAGGATTCCACAGATAACTGCCGCTTGTATCCTTAAGGGTTCTAAGAAGCATAGCTGTATTATCGTGCATGATAAACACAGCGTTGTTGCGATATTCATCTTTTAATGAAAAATACAGTGAAATAATCTCGTCAAAAGAGATGGTACTATTGTCTGCTGTAGTTACATCTGCGTCTGCCGTAAGTATACCTGTTGGCTGTGTTGTGCCATTTCCATTAAGCAATGCATTTTCCTCAGCCTTGCCAAAACGCTTCGCAAAATCACCCATCAAATATTTTTCAAGATTAAAGTTCATATCGGTGACAAATGAGCGGTTTAGCTTGACAAGAGATGCCAGCTTGTATGATTTCACCAGAAACTGTGTAAATGTATCGGCACTTTCAGGGATTGGATCCCCGTCTTCAACCCAATCTGCTGTACCCGTTGAGGATACCGCTTGAATTTTACCTTCTGCAGAAGATAGATTGATAACAGTGGCAAATCTGCGGAATATATTCTCCTTTGCCAAAGCAGTGTTAAAACCTTCCCTGAATTCATCTGGTGCGACATATGCTCCGACATTATCGTACCCCTCGTTCAGATTCTGATAATTTTCGTCTTTTCCTTTCATAACGTTCCAAAACGCTCTATTATAAGTTGTTGATGTTGCCATAATCGTTTACCTCCTAAATTTAATTCGATTGTGGGGTATATACCCTGTTTGAAACCGCGTTTTTTTACGCATTGCCCCACGCCCGTTACACAAATGAAAAGCTGTGGAGATTTGACCTCCCCTAGGGGGTAGGTATTAACACATAGGGTTGTTTCAGTGTTTTTTGTGGTTTTAAGCTTTGTAGCAAGATGTAGCAGGTAAAAACTAAACTCTCTATACGAGAGTGATTTTTAATATAACCTGTTTTTCTTGCTACAAGCTGCTACACTGTGTTTAAATAAGAAAAAATTCTTCTTCTGTCAGCTTATATCCGATAAGCATTGTGGTCATCCCACCACCAGAACGTGGTCGTTTCCGTTCTACACGGGCGATAGCTGTTAATGCTTGTTTGAAGTTTCTTGCATTCTCCGAATAACATCCATTGGCACTGCACCAACGCTGATACCGGGCATACACTTCGGATGTCCGCACCTCACTATTAGGACTTTCCTCCAAGGCATCCTCGAAAAATAATGCTATTTTGTCGCTATCACGTTTATAAGCCTCCGTTGCTGTCTTAACAGAATCAGGTAAAGTCAAGCCTTCCTTCTTTAACAGCTGATAGCCTTCAATTAGCCAGTTAAGGATAGCACTCTGATTCTTCGGTTTAGCGAATTCACGTTTTAGGTTTTTATCCTGCTCGCTTTCATCAAAGTGTCGTTCAAAAGGGATAATCACCACTCTGCCACTGGAAAACAGCGTCATATCCGTAATAACGGGCAGATAATTGGTGTTGATATACAGCTTAAACTTTGGCGAAAAGTCAAAAGAATTCTCATGTAGAAACCTTGCGTTGATGGTGTCACCACCCGTCATGCTTTTTACCTGTGCAGCATTTAGGACAAGTCCTCTGCTAGGTTCGGAGATATTCACAAAGCGTACTCCTGCAAGCCGGGCAATATCTTCACTTGGACTTGAACTGTTATTGTTCTTTTTCAGACTGATAGTCTCCGGCCTTGCGGTACAGCCATAACTGCCTAACACCTTAAGAACGCTCTCACATAGCGTACCTTTACCGTTTCGAGTTGTAGCACCATAGAGAACAAACAGGCATTCATACCGAGTGTCTCCGCTGATACTGTAGCCAAAGGCTTTTTGGAGGAATTTTGCCTTTTCCTCATCTCCGCTCATAATCTCATAAATAAATCTATCCCATCGCTCACTTTTTGCTTCTGGATCATATTTAACGCCAGATATCTTTGTAAGTCTGTCCTCGCTGTTGTGGGGATGAAAATCCATGGATGTTAAAAACAATGTTCCATTGGCACAGTTGAGTACCTGCGGGTCTTGGTCGAATTCAGCCATTGATATGGGATATACACTCTGTGCATCTTTAAGTACCGTTTCTCGGTATCTTCTTGACTGCCACTTTCGGCAATAGTCAATGTATGCTTTTCTTTGATGTTCATCCTGAATAGTCAAAGCATAGGTTAGCAGTTGATTAGCCAATGATTTACACATTTCCATCACTTTGAGATTGCCGACATCAGGAATCCAAATGCCATTCGCATAGCAAAACCACATCTTCCTTTCGGGAACAAAGCGGGCAAAAGACTTATAATAATCAGCAAACAACCTGCTTGCCCCAATATCCGTCCAAGGGTAGCGATCGTTACTCTCAGGCTTAAAGCCAGCAAGGGAACATTCACCAAAATCTTCTGTAGCTGATGAACGCTTGCCACCTGGTTTATATATTTCAGTAGCATTTGCGATTGCTTTTTCTATGGTTATCATTCCATAAGTACTGCCGGACTGTGGTCTATTCCATTTATCTCGCATTAGGCCGCTCTGCCGGAAAAGTCTGTCTATCTGTCCAATATCCCTGCCACACCAAAAAGCCAGCATACCGCAAAGTGCCAAATCAGCTTCACTGGCAGAAGCATAGCCTGATGTATCCCCTTGCCATAATGCTTTGAACCTTTCTCCATTTGCCGATTTTAAAGCCTTCTCAATAACAGACTTGTCAGACAGATATGATTGACTTTCTGTATCCAGAAGTTGCTTCACAGTGGTAGGACGTAGCATATACTTGTCTAGTATCATCTGTAGTTCATTCGATTTCTCCGCTATATCACCATCTGCATATACATTGCCTGTTACGGTAACAAAACGATTTGTTGCTCCAGCCACATAGACCTCAACTCCCAGCTTTCTGTTGTTGATATAGTATTTTGTTTTGTCAAAGTTAAAGCCTGTGGCCTTAAAGAAAATATGAAGCCCTTTTTCAGATGGACTGTGTTCCATATAACAACCACTAAAAGCCTCTACAATACTTTGGGCAACAGGCTTAAGCTTACCGCTGCTATCGAAGCAATCATCTAAGTCGATAGCACAAATATCATTACCTACCAAAAATCCCATACCATCATAATCACTTACAGTAGCTACCGCCGAACTAAAATCTTTAAATGTACTCCGCTGATCCGCTTTTGCCCTTTTTCCTGTTACAGGGTTATAAGGAACTTTGGTTTTCCTACCACTTCGCTCTTCATATTTCCAACAGCAGAACTGTGGCTTATCTTTAAGTTTCTGCGGCAAGTTATCGTATTGTGTATTCAGTTATTTCACCTCCTTGCCTTTCATAAATCGCCCGAAATACTACCGTTCCAGAGGGCTTGCCTTGTTTGGCATAGCCTCGTTATCTTTCAAGGAATACGCTCGGAATCTTCGTCATGGCATATTCTGCATGATGTATCTCTTGCATTTCGGGGTATTCAGTTGTCAAGGAGCAGTGAGAGCAAAAACGTTGCTTTAATTAGTAGTCCACGAGAAAAGCAAATCCGCAGAATATGTTTTGAAGGTTATTTCCTCCCACCAACCACTGGACAAGTCTGCAGTTTGAGTACTGGAACAAATATTTCTGTAATTTTGATTTCCTCTACTAATAGCCGAAATAATTAACTCCCTAGCTAAATGCCACAGCAAATAGTTACTCGGACGGTCGTGCATAGTATTTTTCCTCTCACCTTATAGCCTTGGTAGAGCAAATTAGTTGAGGATTTTCAAAAAATATTTTTTGTTCCTAATTAATAAGCGAAGGATTTGGTTGATTCAAATCCATAAAATAAAAAACAACCTGTCCTCCTTGTGGCGGAGTTGGTTGTAATGGTTATGCTTTTGCTCAAATAAGAGCAAAAGTAATATTTAGTTTAAAAAGGCTTAATGCTATAGCTTTGACTTTATAATAGACTTTCCGACTTTTTTGTCTAAATGCCTTAACTTGAACACATTTAAATAAATTCGTAAATATGAATATGCAATTAGAACAAATGAAAATTGATGTGTAATTAAAAATTTATACTGTTTATAGCGTATTTTTGTGATATAATTATTAATATTTGCGGGAGGTGCAAAAAAATGGCAATACATTATAACAAGCTATGGAAGCTGTTAATTGATAAGAATATGAAAAAGAAAGATTTGCAACGCTTATCCGGTGTTAGCTCTGCAACTATCACAAAGCTTGGCAGAAACGAAAATGTAAATACAGAAATACTTCAAAAAATATGCACAGCTTTAGAATGTGACATTTGTGATATTTTAGAGTTTGTACCTGATAAAATTGAGAAAGGTGAGGTAGATTGAAACAATGATTAAAGATATTATGAATGCCAATGAAGGTGTAACACCGAACAGCCGAGAAATGGCTGTATTAAAAGAGAACTTTCCGTCATGCTTCAAGGAAGACGGTTCCTTTGATATTGAACGGTTTAAGGAATTTTTAAGTGATAAGATTGCTGTAACTGGAGAAGGTTATGAACTTAAGTTTCTGGGTAAAAACTATGCTCGATTGCTGGCTTCAATTGATACCACAACAGTTGTAGTGCCAGACGAGGAACATAACTCAAAACCAGAAAATGTGAACAGTGAGAACATTTACATAAGCGGAGATAACCTTCATGGATTAAAGCATCTTTTGAAGTCCTATTCTCGCAAGGTGAAAATGATATATATTGACCCGCCTTATAATACGGGAACAGACGGATTTGTGTATAATGACCAGTTCAATTTTACTGTGGAAGAACTTTCAGAAAAACTAAGTATTAGTGAAGAACAGGCACAGCGTATTTTAGACTTAACAAAGCGTGGTTCGGCATCAGACTCAGCATGGTTGATGTTTATGTATCCAAGACTTCTACTCGCAAGGGATTTACTGAGTAATGAAGGGACAGTATTTATATCAATAGATGATAATGAACAAGCAAATCTTAAATTAATATGTGATGATGTATTTGGAATTGATAACTTCGTTGCCCAAATCATTGTTCAGTCAAATAAAAGAGGGCAGACATACAAGCAACTAGCTAAGACACATGAATATATTCTAGTTTATACGCGAAATATTGATGGTAAGATAAATGAACTTATGAAAGAGATAGGTTCATTCAAGATGGAGGATAATATAAGTGAATTTTCAGAACGGGAACTTCGAAACAGGAATCCGAAATTTGGAAGATTTAACAGACCTAATTTATATTATCCAATTTATGTAGATACCACTCAGGTAGATAAAAATGGATATTCGCCTATATCCTTGTCTAAACATGGTAACTTTATTGAAGAAGTGTACCCACTAAACAGCGAAGGACAAGAAAGTTGTTGGCGATGGGGTACTAAAAAATTGGAAGCCAATAATAATGAGGACACTATGCTTAGTAATGTTGTCGCTAGGCAAAAAAACACTGGAGAATACGGCATTTATGAGAAGTATCGTAAAACAACATATAAAGCAAAGACTATATGGTTTAGCGATGCAATCATTGATGATTTAATCGATGAAGATGATGACATTTGGGATGAAACAGGCGTAATTACAGAACAAGGTTCTGTCGAGCTAGGAAATTATGAAATGGGCGATGTTTTTGATTTTCCGAAACCTAGTTATTTGATTAAAAAGGTTCTTACACTTGGTTCAGATCATGATAGCTTATGCGTCGATTTCTTTTCTGGTTCTGCAACAACAGCAGAAGCAGTTATGCGTCTTAATGCTGAACTAATGTCGAAAGGACAAAGACGTTATATAGCTGTACAATTGCCAGAGGATTTAGACATAAAATATGAAAATGCCTCCGCATCGGAGAAACCTAAAATTCAAAGAGTTATTGATTTTCTTGATAGTGTAAACCGACCTCATACACTCGACCAGATTGGTATGGAACGCATTTTAAGAGCGGCAAAAGCTATAAAGGAAGAATTTCCGGACACAACGTCTGACCTTGGTTTTAAGCACTTTACTCTTGCCGAGCCTGAGCAAAATACTCTAGACAAGCTTGAAAAGTTTGATCCTAACGAGAATAAATTATTTGCAGATAAAGACCTTCTTGGTGAATTTGGAAAACCTACAGTCCTTGCTACATGGCTCGTTAGAGATGGATATGGACTCACTACAAATGCCGAGGAGTTAAACTTTGCGGGATACAAAGGCTATTATATAGGAAAACATCTTTATCTTGTTGACCCTGAACTGTCAGATAAGGCGATTGAAGCCATTGTTGTAAAATATGAAACTGACGGTAGCTTTAATCCCGAAAATGTGGTGTTATTCGGTTATAGTTTCACTTGGACGGAAATGGAAGCTTTGAAAATTAATTTGAAACGGTTGAAGGATACAGAGAAAAACTTGCGTATCAACTTCGATATCCGTTATTGATTGGAGGGTATGTCATGGAACTTATCCTACAACGAGGATTACCACACCAACAAAAAGCTGTAGATGCAATAAGCACTGCCTTAGATGGTGTACAAATTACCTCACCAGTACAATTTTATGAAAACCCACATATTTCTCTTTCTGACTCTCGGCTTTCTGCAAATATTAGAGAAATTCAAAAAAGCATACCTGCAGAATATCGAAGCAGTATGCCAATTGGGGATTGCCTAAATATCGATATAAAAATGGAGACAGGAACAGGAAAGACTTATGTTTATACACATACCATATACGAGCTGCATAAACGATATGGATTTAATAAGTTTATTATCGCTGTGCCTTCTCTTGCGATTAAAGCGGGAACAGCACAATTTTTGCGTGATGAATATATAAAACGGCATTTTTCAGATGTTTGTGGTTATGGGACAGAGATTGAGATTGGAGTACTGGAAGCACCGAAAAAGAAGAAAAAAGGACGTTCATATTTTCCAAGTGTTGTAAGTGATTTTGTAAAAGGTTCCTGCCAGAACACTAAGAAGATTTATATCTTGCTAGTTAATATGCAACTACTCACAGGTGCAAAATTGCTAACGCGTGATGATTATGATTATGGAGTAGAAGGTTTTTATAGACCGCTTGACGCTATTCAGGCCACTCGCCCAATTGTTATTATTGATGAGCCGCACAGATTTTCTCGTGGCCAAAAGGCATTCAAGGTTATCGCTGATGAAATAAAACCACAATGTATCATACGTTTTGGTGCTACCTTTCCTGAAACCACAAGCGGACGTGGAAAGAACAAAATAACTGTAAAAGATTACCAAAATCTACTTTACGATTTGAATGCATGTGAATCTTTTAATCAAAACTTGATAAAGGGAGTAACCAAGGAACATTTTGAGCCAGTATCTAAGCGTGAAGAAAAAGTGAAAATTACTTCCATTACAAGCAAGGATTCTGTTACCTTTCATTATAAAAAGCGTGATGAAGCAACTAAAACCTTTACCCTTAAAACGGGTGATTCACTATCTATCATTAATGAAGCTTTTGAGGGAATTACTGTTCATGCTATCACCGCATCAACAGTGGAGTTTTCTAACGGTATTCAGAAGTCAACTGGTGAGGAATTGGATGTAGACATTTATATGACCTCTTATCAAGAGCAAATGATGCGTCTTGCACTTGAACGTCATTTTGAAACTGAGAAAGCAAACTTCTGCGGTCGCAATTTCAAAATCAAAACATTGGCATTATTTTTTATTGACGATATATCATCTTACCGTCCAAATGTGGAAGGTAAAGAGCCTTATCTTCTTCAAGCTTTCGAGAGATTGCTTAAAGAGAGGATAGAAACTGTACTATCCACTCTTGGTGAGCATGATGCAGAATATCGAGCCTACCTTGAGGCAAGTCTTGCAAATATTTCTGATTGTCATGCAGGTTATTTTTCACAAGACAATAGTGATTCAGATGAAGATATAGCAAAAGAAGTAGAAGTTATTCTTCATGGTAAAAAACAGCTGCTCTCATTTAAGAATCCAGATGGTGGCTATAACACTTTACGTTTTCTGTTTTCTAAATGGACACTTAAAGAAGGTTGGGATAACCCTAATGTATTTACCATAGCCAAACTACGCTCCAGTGGAAGTGAAAATAGTAAATTGCAGGAAGTTGGTCGTGGCCTGCGTTTGCCAGTAGATGAGAACGGGAACAGAATCTCCAATGAAGAATTTCAACTTAACTATATTGTTGACTTTACAGAAGCCGACTTTGCCAAACGTTTAATTGATCAAATAAATGGTGAAATACCTCAAGCTGCTTCGATTAGCGAAGTACGACTGGAGGCAGTGGCTAAGAAACTCGGCTTAAGCTCTGATGAACTTTTTGATGCTTTATATGATAAGCATTATATCGACAGACGAATGAATATAAAACCGGATACGAGAGAGGCTTTCTTTGCAGAATACCCAGACTTTGCGACAGGACTGTCCTCTGGAAAGGTTAAAGACCGAAATGTTAACAAGCCAAAGCCTGTAAAAATCCGTAAGGCTGTGTACAGCGAGATACGAGAATTATGGGAGACAATCAATCAGCGGTACTTGCTATTTTACGATGCGGATTTGGATTCCGATATGATTGATGTGGTGGTTTCATTGTTGGAAAAACCCGGGGTATTTACAGATGTTGTTATGACTAGCTCAAGGGATGTTGTAAAGAGCGATGGTTCGCAGATGACGATTGTTTCTGATACAGGTACCCAATACATTGTATCGAAACCTATTCCCTACAATGAATTCCTTAAGAGAATAATGCGTTCTACAAATATTCCAATCAAAGTATTGCATGAAGCACTGTGTGAGTATGTAAAAAGGAATGGAACTATCAATCCTGAACACATTAATGAAAATTCTGTCAGTATGTTTATCCAGCAGTTTCATGACTGGAGAGGCAATAATTTGCAAGGCCGATTCCATTATGCAAAAAGTAATACCCCTGTTGGTGCAACAGCACTCACCTATTCAGACGGTTCTCCACGTGAAGATATCGCACAGGGACGTATTGGCACAAAGATGGCTCCGGGAACACCAAGTGGTAAGTATTTATACGACGCCTTCGCTTACGACTCGCCATTGGAACAAAAGAATATTATGTCAGACATCGAAGAAGTCATTGTATACGGAAAAATCCCACGCAGCAGTATTGCTATACCAACTGTTACTGGTGGAATGTATAGTCCGGACTTTATGTATGTTGTAAGGCGGGCTTCTGGCGAGAAAGAACTTAATATTGTGGTCGAAACAAAGGATGTAGAAAACAAATCTGATTTACGTGGTACAGAAAAGGCCAAAATTGAATGCGCTCGAGTTTTCTTCGATATGCTATCAAAAGATGGATACACCGTCTACTTCCGCGATCAGCTAAATAATAAGCAGATGGCTCAGATTATAAAAGATGTATTGGTAGAGTAATTTTTTCTTAAAGGGGGATGTAATTTTGAATTTGGAAGCAATCGTCATTAAGCATTATCGTTCTATTGAAAATGTTACTCTTTCTCTTCCACAAAATAAGCCGCTTGTTCTATTTGGGCCAAATAATGCAGGAAAGTCTAATATATTATCAGCTATAAATAGAGTACTCGGTGAACGGTATCCAACTTATATTGAAATGCTAGAGAGTGATTATTTTAGAAGAAATCAAAAAGATTATCCAACTGCACAGATTACAGCTAAGTTTACAGAGCCTCTTTATTATGATTACAGAGGAAACGGATATGATGTTATATCTGTAAGTTATGGACACAATGGGCAAGCTAACAACAACCTCTTCCATGATGGGTATGGTAATAAAATATATCCCTCAAATGAGCAGCGTTCCGCTTGTCAATCCTACTTAATTGATGCAGAAAGAAATATTCAGAGTGCCTTTAATTACGGTAGTAGCTACTCTTTATTAAGCAAGTTCTCAAAAAAAATACATGAAGCCTTGAGTTCTGAACACAAGGAGGAATTGTCGCAAGCTTTTAATCAAATAACTACATCTTTTGAGCAAACAGATGAGTTTTCTGGTTTTTTTAATCGCTTCTCAGAAGCATTAAAAGGCGCAGTTAAAGGATTTGTTCATTCATTAGCTGTTGATTTTTCTGCTTATGATCCAAATAATTACGCAAAGTCACTTCGAATCTACGCAAAAGAGGAAGATAGTATTCGTGGATTTGAAGAATTCGGCACAGGGGAACAACAAGTTTTATTAATGGCTTTTGTAAAAGCATATATGGAAGTATTTACAGGCGAGAATTTTGTATTGATTATTGAAGAACCAGAGGCCCACCTTCATCCTTTAGCTCAAAGATGGTTAAAAGAATATGTTGTGGATATGTGTTCCAGTGGCATTCAAGTAATCATTTCAACACATTCATCAGAATTTATTGATGCGGAATATTTGGACGGACTTGTTCGAGTACATAAAGAAGGCGGAGTTACTAAAGCAATACAATTATCTGCACAACAGCTTTGCGATTTTTGTGTAGGGTCAGGCGTTCCAGAGAATAGTGTTTCACCAGGAAATATAGTTGATTTTTACTCAACCAAACTATTTTCTGACCAGTTAAAAGGAATGTTTGCAGAAACAATCATATTAGTAGAGGGCGCAACTGAATATTTTACTCTGCCTATCTATTTAAAACGTATTGGATATTCTCTGGCTGAACATGGAACTGAGATTGTTAATTGTCGTGGTAAAGATGCAATCCCTTTGTACTGGAGGCTGTTTAAAGCATACGGTTATAATTGTTATGCAATATTTGACTGTGATAAAAATGATTCAAAGACCAGAAGTGTGTTTAACGGCATCTTCAGTGAAGAAGCTTGGGACACAGAAACTGGGAACTGCATTGTTCGAAACGATTATGCATACTTTGGCAAAGATTTTGAATCCTATTTACGTACGTCAATAGTTGATTATACTTCTATGGAACAAACCGTTTCTGAAAAATATCATATTTCATCAAAGCCAGGGAAGGCTAAAGCTATTGCACAGCATATAGAGGAAATTCCCCAATTTATTAAGGATATTGCAGATAAACTCTTGATAATTGAACTGTTGGGACAAAATTAGCTGAGTATTAAAAAGACCACATCGGAGTTTTACACTCTTATGTGGTCTTTTTTGCCCCGCTTGAAGCTGTTCATTTAAGTTTTTCTTCAATCCCTAAGTGAACGCTTCGTTATTGGAGCTTCCTTTCAGTGTTCAGTGAATGATATAGAAGATTGATGATGTTTTTCATATATGTCCATCAGCGCTTTTGCTTTCATGCCAAGATAGCGCTCTTTACTGTATGTAAATACCAAGGTGCGGGTAGGATGAGACGTTAATTGAATATAAGAGAACGCCTGCTGCTGAGGGCTCTGGTGAATGACCATTTCAGGAACGATCGTGACACCAAGACCGTGCTTCACAAAGGATTGAGCGGTTTCGATATTGCTGGTTTCATAAGCGACCAGCGGCTTAAAGCGCCCTCTTGCGCATAGTTCTAATACAGTATGGCGAAAACCATATCTTTTTTTAATAAGATAAATGGACAATCCGCCACATGTTCAATCGACAAGGTAGTCTGTTCCAGTTGTTCGGGGGAGTGGATGACCTGTTTTACTTTTTCAGACATCCATGGTTTTTCCTCTTTTGGCAAGACGAGATAAAGCGGCTCAGTAAGCATTGCTTTTGTATGTAGACGGGCATCTTCGATCGGAAGCGACAGGATAGATAGATCTATTAACCCTTTCGCTGTCAAATCAATGAGTTGCTCTGTTGATTCTTCAATCAGCTGAATCGAAACCTCCGGATAATGTTCTTTGTAAATTTTAAAAAGCGGAGGCAACAGATGCCCGCCGGTAATAGCGGTGGAGCCAATCTTCAATTCGCCCCTTATTCCTTCTTTTCTTTCAAGCAGCTCCCTCCTTAAATCCTCCCTCATTTGTAAAATCTTTTCCGCTTGTTGAATAAAACATAGTCCATCAGAAGTGGCTTCCACTGTACCGGGTTTTCGGTCGAATAAACGTACACCAAGCTCCTGTTCCAATTTTGAAATTTGTTTGCTTAAGGATGGCTGTGCAATATGAAGGTGTGACGCCGCCTTTGTAAAGCTTTTGGTTTTATAGATTTCCAATGCATATTCAAACAGTCTTATGTCCATGCTATCCCTCCATAGCCTGTAGCTATTAATTCAATAGATTATATATCTTAGTCGAATAGATGTGTATAGATTAAGATGAAAATAATCATATTTCACATTTGAGGGGGATTGGTCTGAATGAGCTCGATAAATAGTTGGGATGCAGAGTTGTATGATAATAAGTTGGGGTTTGTATCTGGTTTTGGCAGAGGAGCAGTTGAATGGCTTCAGCCTCAAGCAGGCGAAAGCATACTTGATTTGGGATGCGGAACGGGTGACTTGACATATGAGATTTCCAAGTCAGGTGCTCGTGTAACCGGAAAAGATTATTCTAAGGAAATGATTGAGAAAGCGCAGAGTAAATATCCGCACATTCCTTTTCAGGTGGAAAACGGGGAAACATTTAGAACGACTGAACAGTATGATGCCGTTTTCTCCAATGCCGCTCTTCATTGGATGAAGCAGGCTGACAAAGTAGTGGAATCTGTCCAATTGGCGTTGCGTCCAAACGGCCGCTTCGTTGCCGAATTTGGCGGCAAAGGAAATGTTCAAACCGTTGTTCAGGGAATAACGGAAGTTCTCTCTCAAGAATACGGACTGGATGCTGCGGAAAGAAATCCTTGGTATTTCCCAAGTATCGGGGAATACAGCTCGTTACTTGAAGAGCACGGATTTAAAGTATCGCATGCTTATCATTTTGACAGACCTACTCCGTTAGCGGACGGAGAAAGAGGATTAACCCACTGGTTAGACAGTTTTGCAGATGACTTTTTCCCTGAGTTTTCCACAGAGGAAAAAACGGTCATTTACGAAAAAATAAAAGACAAAATCCAATCAGATTTATACAAGGATGGAATATGGACAGCTGACTATAAACGAATAAGAATTGTGGCTGTGAAGAAAACGTAAATAAAGTGTTCTAGAGAAACAACTGCTGTTAAAGAAGCCTGTAAGCTGATTGTGTAAGTCGCGTCCTCCCAAGTGTCAACTATCAAGCAGACGCTCAAATAAAAATCATTTTTAGCGAAGACATCTGTAAAAGGTCCTGTCGGCAAAACGAGGAAACCGCCACTGAACAAAGGGCTAACAGTAGCGGCGTATAGGTTTTGCGTTTTGTCGATGGATCTGTTTGGACTAATGAAGTTATCCAAATAAAAACTAATAAAAAGCATAGAAACAGCACAGTTTTCATTATTTTCATCGCAGTTTTCCTTTAATACCGCTATATAAAGGGTGAGTCGAATGTAAGTCTCCATCAAGTTCGCGGCAAATAAAGCATAGCGGAGCTTTCCAAAAATCTTTCACATTATACAGCCATATTTAAGCGTGTATTTACAATTTACATTCCATATAATACCATAATCAGTTCGGATTGTAAAAAAGAGGGAAACGATGTAGCAAGATTCATATTATATAGAACGGTGTCATTCTTATCTTTTGGTTAAGCGTCCCTTGCTTGTACTCAAACCTTAAGAATTGTATAGCACCAATCATTAGACAGTGAAACAGGTTCTGTTCTCCTATACGGGGCTATAGCATTCTTTATATTCGCCGTTCCTAGCTATCTGATTGATAAGGAATTCGAAAGATGCAAAGGATTCTATCTAAGCTTGAAGGGAACCTGACATCTATTCTAGTAAAAATGCCCGCGATGCAATGGGATCGCGGGTATTTTGTGTTAGATAAAGCAGCATACGAGGTGGCAAAGAAAAGATATCTTTCTTTCAAACAATAAAGTTTTTAAAGATAGTTAAATCAACTATACCATTAATTTCTAAATTCATAACTTATAGTAGACAGGTTGTAAAGTATTTTTCAACTTATCTATCTTTTAAGGAAGGAGGCGGGTAATTTGGGTAAAAAGCATTACAATCGTCATGAACGCAATCACAACATGGGCACTCATGAAGAGGCAACAGTTACACAGAATGGCGATCAGTTTTCATTCGTAGATCAAGAATCTGACGAATTAATCTGGATTAGAGAGTCTTGCAACATTACGGTTCAGACGACAGATACTCAAGCAGCAGTTTCTCTTCAAGTAGGACTTCAACTGGCCATTGCGTTAGTGATTAGTATTACCATTGGGGATAGCGATCGTGGCAGAGCCGTAGTACAAGATATTTTACAGCAATTCAATGACGAACAAACTAACAGGCAGAAAATTTTTATCGAAAACTCAAAAGACGTCAATATTGTCACTACTGATACCGACTTGACAGTCAATGTTCAGGCGTTGCTGGAAGTGTTGGTTGCGCTAGTCGCCAAGCTAGATGTTCTTTAATAAAAAATGAAAAGAGAGGAAAAGGGGTGAAAAAATGAAGGAAAAAGAGTGGAGAGCATTGGACCATTGTGATAATCACTGCGGTCAGGAAAACGAGGATGTAGTGCAAGAGGGCGAGCAAGTGGTGTCTAATAAACAACAATCCTTTGAGTGGATCATTGTGAAAGATTCTGAAGGCGTCGATGTCCAAACGACAGATACACAAGCAGCCATATCTTTGCAGCTAGGCATCCAAGCAGCCATCGCAGCTGTGATCAGCGTTACGATCGGTGATACAGACCAAGGTAAATCCGTAGCTCAAGACATCCAGCAGTTTATCAGCACTAAACAACGAAATGTCCAAAAAACAATTATCGAAAAATCAAAAAATGTAAAAGTGACAACGACTGATACAGACTTGGCTGTTAACATTCAAGCTATGCTTCAAATCCTTGTCGCTATTGTAGTCAAATTAGATATTCTATAATATTTGAACAAAACGAGGAAGGGGAGCAGGATGGATAAGACAAGTCGGGATATGGTCGAGAGCTTGCGTCAACATAATGAGCGCCTAATGAAAAATCTATTAAGCAGCTTTCAGCAGAAACGCACCAATGCTAAATGGAAAGAAAGTCTCAAAAAAGACCAGGCTGAATCGCTGGAAGCGTTGAAAAAGCAGTTTCTCCCTATGACGGATTCGACAAACTCTAGTTTGAACAATCTATTAGACAAATTGTCCGAATAAATTCAAGTGATTGATCTATGTCACTTCTATTCATAAAGATACGCAGCAGCATGTATTCTTTTTTCATGAGGGAAAAGGAGGCAAGCCGAAACAAGCTTTTCCCTCATAACTATAAAGGATAGGATGCCATAGTCGAAAACCACTTTATAGCGAACGAAACTCCCTTGATAACTGAAGTGACCGATTCTTTCACTAGGCAGCTAAAAAGACCTGAATCCGGTATCGTACCGGGTCAGGTCTTTTTAGCGTTGGCATATACTGCTTTGCTTACTCAACTAATATACAGTCCTTTATACATCCTTACTGTAATCATCGCTCTCGGCGTGCTGATTCTCTTACGGCATAAAAAGGGATACTTACTATTCTTTTATAAAACTTGGGCTGTCGGTCACATTATTATCTATCTTCTCGCTATTTATCTCTATTTGATAAAGCTGAATTGATTCATAGACTATATCCGCTATTCATAAAATGCTCTCCAATTCTTTACGTTTTTCCGATGAATAGATAGAGCGATTGTATTTCTGCTTCTGAATGGCGAGGGATAGTTACATGATATGAACGATGAAGTGGCACTTAAAGAAAAATACTTAGAAAGCGATGTGGAAAGCAATGGGGAGAAGCGATATTTTTTGATTGCCGTGGAGAGCAACAAAATTATTGGTTCAATTGAATATGGCCCAGCAAGCGATCTCATATGTCATGGCACAAACAACACTTTCAAACAACTAAATGAGGTTGGTACTGTATTTGTTCATCCAGACTATCAGAAAATGGGAGTAGGAGATTTACTATTACACGCAATGTATTCTATTTTACAGAGTAAAGGTATAAAGGAATTTTGTTTAGACAGCGGATATGTCAATGCACAGAAAATCTGGAAGAAGAAATTTGGAGCTCCTGATTGTCTATGAAAGGATTATTGGGGTGAAGGTTTAGATCACATGATTTGGAGGGTTAAGCTTAGTCATGCAGCATGGGGTGAGAAGGAAGGAAATTAAGTATTGCTGAAAAAGGACCTTGCTTCAATCATTGGATAATGCCGCGGCAGAAGCCGCGTTTAAAAGGATTAACACGGAATTTGTCCGACAAATCAGGTTGGATAGTTCAGAGCATCTGATACTCGAATTCAGTGACGATATCAAACTACGAATTTATGAGACATTAGGCTATGTAATCTCGCTTGAATATAAATGAGCATCCCTTAAAAAGTTGTGTGAGTTAGTGTGGACCCTCCCAAATACCTTTTTTATTTAAGAATGATCGTGTAGAATTAAGTATATAATTTCCAATAAAGGGAATAAGGTGGGGTGGGAATGGAAAATAAGATTTTGCGCTATTCATATACTATCATTTCAGGGATCTTTGTCTTAATTATGTCATTCATCGCTTATAGCATGAGCGATATAAGTGAAAGCGCTGTTCGAAATAATGATTCTCGCTATTGGCTCTGGTTTTTACTGTGGGCTATTGGGTTTGCTATGCAGTTTAAAAAATCTCTGCGATTAATTGGATTTATTATTACATTAATTCCAGTAGCGTATTATCTGGTTGCACTGTTTCAAATATTCAGCTAATTTGTAGTTTTTTGAGAAACCCCCAATAATTTTGTGTAAATGCTTCATTCCTTTTCCTGCAGATAGCCATTCATTAGCGGCTTTGAACATGGCGGCGAGTTCTGATTGCGCTTGATCGAAACCGAGTTAAATTATTCATAAGCAGGCTTAAAAAGAAGGTGAATTTTCTTATTATCGAATCAAATAAACGGACTTGTCCTAATAAGCTTTACTTTGCTGAGTTCGTCTTTAGTCGTCATGATTGCTGTTTTATCGTTCCTGTATATTTCCTAATCATAATACCCTTAGCCATCGGTTCGCATTTGCTGCTAAAGAAAGGCAAGTAAGCGAAAAGTGAATGTGAGTCAATCATTTCGACACAAAAAAGTTAGGTCTTAAGCTATTCTTCTAACTTGATCCTCAATGGCTGGAGGTGTTTGGTAGTCAATGATAATGTGAATTCTCTTTCGATTATACATCCTTTATTTTAGCAAGCTTACTAGGTGAATTTTCTTCTGCTCTTCCTCATTATTCGCCTTAGAAGCTTAAACAATTATTTTAAAGACAGTTTGGTCTCTAAGGAATACGGTACATAAAGCTCTGCTTGTTCATACAGCAACCAGGCTGATTGGATGGTATTAGAATGCTCTGAAAATGAGTTTGGGAACGTAGCATTTATTTGAACTAACTATACATTCCGTTCGTTATACGTTAGGCGTTAGATCGTAAAGCGTAAAGCGAATCCGTTCGCTATACTAATCGAAAAGAGTTTAAATACTTTGTTACCCACAAAGCAAAGGGTCGCTAACACTTCCCAACTCATTTGGTGCATAAGCACCCATGAAGGTATTTGGACAATACCCTCAAAGCTACTTATGCCTCTAAATACTTATTAGCAAGTGGAACTTCAATTTCAACCGTATAATTTACTTTATCAATACGGCTAGACAGCAATTCAACTTGACGAGTTAATTTGTCGGCCTTTTTTTTGAATTCAGCAGGGTCAAATAAAGCGATTTGTTCCATTATTGCGCCTGAGTGGTGATGAACATTGTATTCTCTTTTCTTAGTATTGGCAAGCGTTTTGAGCAGATCAAGTCGTTCACGCAGCTGCTTTGCTGTTTCAATCGCGCGAATCATCGAGATTGAGCTACCATCCCATTCAACCAGATTGCTTAAATTAGCTTGTTGGATGATCTCTTTTAATTCCAATATGTCACGCTGAACTTCCGATAACTGCTGTAACACAGCCTCAACTGTGATTTCGTATGGTGTATAAGTTTCTCCTTTTGGAACCTCAATCACATGAACATTAAAAAATTCACCCTGTAATTCTCCAACTTTTTTATGAAGACTAGAAAGAAGATTAATGGCTTGTGCTAATGTTATTTTCATTCAATCGATCCTTTCATCAAAACATATGAACCATCTTAACATAGATTAAAACTTACCAGATAGTTTTATATAAATTATAATTAATAGGTGATTGTGAAACTATATTTTTTGGGCTTTCTATATTTTTTATTCTAGAGTCGGTCACGAAAATTGAAGAAGTAATAAAAAAAGATCTTCGATGAAAGATCTATAATGTGGGGTTATGTGAAATAAAAGTGTATGAGGTATTTCTTCGATTCTTTGCGACCTAATTCAATTAATGAGGGCGATTAATTGAATTAGGTAGGGAATCTTGTGGAATCACCCAGCATGAAGTAAATGATCCTAATAAAGTAGATCTAGTTAGGAAATTTCTGATGAAGCCAAGAAATAAAAGTGCTGCTAAACGATTCTTTGTAATATCCATATTTCTTCTTTTATTCGCTATTGATGATTACCTTACTGAATGTGCTAGATGTATGAAAACTGATTTGCGCTATACTGTTATCGCTTTAGTTTTATATATTTCTGACAAAAGAGACAAAGCAGATAAAGATTAAATATTTAATGTAGCGGCTTCGTCTGTATTTGTTAACCTAAAAGTGAACCACCATCGCAATTGAAAAGTGAGCCACCTTATATGAAAATAATCCTAGCTTGTAAGAGTTAGGGGGATAT